>CAKUMH010000019.1 GCA_934667625.1 uncultured Elusimicrobiales bacterium | reverse complement strand
TTTGCGTATCACCGCGGGGTCACCTATGTAAACGATTCCAAGGCAACCAATGTGGATTCTACCGTCACGGCCTTAAAATCTTTTCCGGCGGCCAAACATATTTGGCTGATTTTGGGCGGGCGCGATAAGGGGTTCCCGTATACGGAGCTTTTGCCGTACTTAAAAACGCGCTGTAAACAGGTTTTAACCATTGGGGAGGCTATGGATAAAATAGAAAAAGATTTGGCCGGATTCCCGCTTACGCGCTGTTTTGACCTGAAACGCGCGGCGGAATATGCGTTTGCAAACGCCCAAAAAGGGGACGTAGTGTTGTTATCCCCGGCGTGTTCCTCTTTTGACCAATTTAAGAGTTTTGAACACCGCGGCCAAGTATTCAAACAACTCATCAATGCGCTGGTTTTTGCCGCCCGCACAGACGGCAAAAATTAGCCCCCTTTCCTTTCCGGCGCAGAAATGTTATAAAGAAGTATAGGCTTTTTGAAAAAGCCTCCCACCGGAAAAGGTTATGAAACTTACCAAGATATTATTTGTTTTAACAACGGTTTGTCTGCTTTCCCCCGCGTTTGCGGCCCCGCAGGGCGCCACTTTGGCGGGCTTGCGTACGGAGCTTATGCAATTAAAGGGGCGTGCGCCTTCGGCGGTGGTGCGGCGGGTGCTGTCTTACCGGGAAGGGGAAGAAACCCTGTTGCTTTCTGCCAGCCGCCGGGGGGATGTGGCGTTGATAGAAAAATTGGCCCAAACCCTGCCCGATTCCCGCGTATTTCAACAAAAAGATTCGTTTAAGCGTAATGCTTTCCACTGGGCGGCGGATTATAATACGGCGCTTGCGCTGATGAAAACATATTCCCGCTTGCGCTTGCACGAGGGCGCCCCGCAAGATGACGTGTTTGATTCGCGTGCGTTTCGGACGGCGCTGATGAACGCCGGGAACCTCCGGGGCGAAACCCCGCTGATGTACCAGGTAAAAGCCCGCCGCTACGAGGTGGCTTTCCTGTATTTAACTAAAAATGCGGATTTGTGCCGCAAAGCGGTATCCGGCGAAACGGCCGTGCATTTATTGGTGCGCCAATGCACCGGGCATTCGCCCGAGGCGCTCACGCTGCTGGCGCGCTTTTTGCATGGGGAGCCGTATGTGGTTTTCCTGCGGGACGGCGCCGGGCGCACCCCGCTGGAGTTGGCCCAAGAATTGCGCGCCCGCCTGGCGTATGAAAAAATAAAAGAAGTCCAACAGCAAGAAAGTGAAAGCCGCGCGCGCAATTTGCGCATTTTACTGCGTAATTTTTTTAATAGTTAAAATATGCTTTTTGGTCCATAAATCCGGCCATGTTATGCAAGGCCGGATTTTTTATTGCCGGTTGACGGGTTGAGGTAAAGATAACTGCCGCCTGCCTTTTTGCCGTGCAAAATGTTGCCCGACGCGTGCAAAGGCCCAGCGGTAGTTGGCCAAATAAAAAAGACCTCCTTTTCAGGAGGCCTTCTAAATGGAGCGGGCGAAGAGAATCGAACTCTCGTCTCAACCTTGGCA
>CAKUMH010000018.1 GCA_934667625.1 uncultured Elusimicrobiales bacterium | reverse complement strand
AGGCGAACACAGCGAGGGCGGGCCCGGGCAAAATTTCCGTCAGGAAATTTATGCAGGGCGAATCCCTCCCTCTCCGTAGAAATTAAAAGTCCCGCTTAAGCGGGATTTTTTTGTATCTAGAAAACCACCCGCCTAGCCGGTGGTTTTCTAGGCACAAAAAAGGGCTCCCTTACGGGAGCCCTTTTCATAACAGTAAATGTTATTTGTTGACGGAAGCCATGTGGGCGATCAAATCCAGCACTTTGTTGGAATAGCCGATTTCGTTATCGTACCAAGACACGACTTTCACAAACGTATCCGTCAAGGCAATGCCGGCTTTGGCGTCAAAGATAGACGTCAAGGGGCAACCCAAGAAGTCGGAAGACACAACGGCTTCATCGGTGTAACCCAAGATGCCTTTGAGTTCGCCTTCGGAGGCTTCTTTCATGGCTTGGCAGATTTCCGCATAGGTGGCGGGTTTAGCCAAGTTGACGGTGAGGTCTACCACGGACACGTCCAAGGTCGGCACGCGCATAGACATACCGGTCAATTTGCCGTTGAGCTCGGGGATTACCTTGCCCACAGCTTTAGCAGCACCCGTGGAAGACGGGATGATGTTGCCAGCAGCGGCGCGACCGCCTCTCCAGTCCTTCATGGACGGACCGTCAACCGTTTTCTGGGTGGCGGTGGTGGAGTGCACGGTGGTCATCAAACCTTCTTTAATACCAAATTTGTCGTTCAAAACTTTGGCGATAGGGGCCAAGCAGTTCGTGGTGCAGGAAGCGTTGGAAACGAACTGAGTGCCTTTGACGTAGGTCTTTTCGTTGACGCCCACGACGAACATCGGGGTGGCGTCTTTAGACGGAGCAGACATAACCACGTATTTGGCGCCGGCTTTAATATGAGCCTGCGCTTTTTCCTGCGTGAGGAACAAACCGGTGGATTCTACCACGTATTCGGCGCCCACTTTGTCCCAAGCCAATTCTTCGGGATTCTTGCAGGCGGTTACGCGGATTTTTTTGCCGTTGACGATGAGCTGGGAATTTTCAACGTCCGCTTCCACGGTGCCGTTGAATTTGCCGTGCATCGTATCGTATTTGAGCATGTAAGCCAAATAGTCAACCGGGCACAAATCGTTGATACCGACGATTTCAATATCTTTGCGTTCTTGCGCCGCGCGGAATACAAAGCGACCGATGCGGCCAAAACCGTTAATACCTACTTTAATCATAGTATTACACCCTCCATAGATTTTGTACTTCTGTAATTATTTTACAATTTTTTGCGCAGTTCGTATATACAAAAATTTGTGGTTAGCTTTTTTGCACCGCGCGCCGCAGGGCCAAAAGGCGCCGGGCCAAGCGGAAGAGCAGGTATCCAAGCGCTGTGCCGAAGAGGTTGTTTAGCACGTCGTCCACGTCGCACACGCCCAGGCGTGTGAGGGCTTGGCCTCCTTCAATAAGCAGCGATAATACACCCCCTGCCGCCAGAGTTTTAAGAAAGGAACACCGCCGCCATACAAGCGGCACCAAAAAACCAAACGGCATAAAGAAAACAATGTTTAGCAGCATATCCTGCAAGGGGGCGTCTTGGGAAATGTCAAACACATTTTGACGCATTTTTAAAATGGCGTTGCAGGTGTCTTGTCCAATTTCGCCATTATTTCGCAGGCAGTGCCACGCCCAGCGGTAGATTTTAAGCGGTTCCCAGCGAAACTGCATCACCGTCTTTGCCGTGCGGCACAGAAAGGCAAAACAAACTACACTGCCCAAATAAAGTCCGAAGCAAAAGGGATAATACACCGCCTGCATGCGCGCGGGAAGAAATTTTTTAATCCCAACCAGGGCGAGCAGGCCCAGCGAAATAAAAAGCGTAAAAAGAAGTGTGGCAGCCATATTTATATCTTAGCAAAAAGGATAGGAAGAAGAACAATCCACCAGCCTAGCCGGGGGCTTTCTGGACATAAAAACGCCCCGGCCAATTAAGGCAGGGGCGCTCTTACAAATGTTTGCGGCTTAATTAGATGTTAAGCACGTAAAGCATGTTGGTCGTGCCGGCTTTGCCAAACGGGATACCCGCGGTGATTACCACGTTATCGCCTTCTTTGGCCAAGTTCTGTTCCAGCACTGCTTTTTTGGCTTCGGCAACCATATCGTCAAAGTTCTTTAAGTTTTCAATGACGATCGGCGTTACACCCCACACCACAGCCAATTGGCGGGCGGTGGTCACGTTCGGGGTGAGGGCCAAAATCGGCAGACCGCCGGCGCGCTGCTGAGAGGCACGCAAGGTGGTGGAGCCGGAATCGGTGAACGTCACAATGACGTTGGCCGTATCCAAGTTGGTGGCTACAATGCCAGCACCCGTGGTGATAGCGCCTTCTTTGGTGGCGTCGTTTTTGCGTTCCAACAAAGAGAGTCCTTTGCGGTAGCGATGATCCTTTTCCACGGTTTCAATGATGCGGCGCATCGTGGTAACAGCTTCCACCGGGTGGTCGCCCTGGGCGGTTTCAGCAGAGAGCATAACCGCATCCACACCGTCGTAAACGGCGGTGGCCACGTCGGAGGCTTCGGCGCGGGTGGGCATAATGTTGTGAATCATGGATTCCAACATTTGCGTGGCGATGATGACCGGTTTGCCCGCTTTGCGGCAGCCGGACACAATCTTCTTCTGCAACACTGGGACGAGTTCCGGGCTGGTTTCCACACCCAAGTCACCGCGGGCAACCATGACGACGTCCGTCAAGTCAATGATTTCGCGCAAGTGTTCAATGGCGGAGGGCTTTTCAATCTTGGAGATGATGTGCGCTTTGGATTTCATCAGACCGCGCAGCTCAATCAAATCTTCCGGTTCCTGGACGAAGGACAAACCGATAAAATCGGCGCCCAACATTTCGGCAATTTTCAAATCTTCTTTGTCTTTGGCGGTCAGCGCGGAGAGCGGCAATTTTACGCCGGGCACGTTAACGCCTTTTTTGTTGGAAAGTTCGCCGCCGGCAATAACCGTGCAGTCAGCCGTATCAGCCGTGTGGGCATCCACGCGAAGGCGTACCACGCCGTCGTTTAACAAGAGCTCTAGCCCGTCCTTCATCGCGGCAAAAATTTCTTTGTGCGGCAGGCAGACGCGGGTCTGGTCCCCGGGTTCCGGGTTCATATCCAAGCGGAATTTGTCGCCTTCTTTAAGGTGAATGCGGTAATCTTTAAAAGTGCCGACGCGGAGCTTCGGGCCCTGCAAGTCAAATAAAATACCCAAGGTGCAGTTGTACTTCTTTTCCATCTTGCGGATGTTGGTAACTCTTTCCTGGTATTCCGGCAAGGAACCGTGGCTGCAGTTGCAGCGGAACACGGAAACCCCGGCTTTTACCAAGGCTTCAATGGATTTTTCATCGCTGGTGTCGGGACCGATGGTCGCGACGATTTTGCAAAAGTCTGTATTTTTAGGCATACTATTACTATTTTTCCTCTATCTAAGCTTCTTTTGGTGAGGGGCATAAAACCTTCTTTCCCCTTCTATCATATATTTTATTATTTTTGGGGCGCATTGTCATAGTTTTTCTGCTGCAGGCAAAATTTGAAAACGCTTTTTAAATTCGTTAAAATATTAATTGGACGCACCAAGTGTTTCGCTTGCCCGTGCGCTCCGCATAACCTAAAACACCCCATAGGAGACGTATGAAACGTATTTTGCAGCACTTGTTTGTGCTTGCGGCTTTTATTTGCTTGGGCGGCGCAGTGTTTGCGCAGGACGGCAAAAAAGGCTGGCAAGTGGAACTGAAGAAAATCGCGTTTGATTTTACTTCTACCGAAGTAAAAAACGCCAAGGAATATAACGGATTCTCCGATGCACGCTTAAGTGCCGATTCCCAAACGGCCGTGCGCGGCGCGTTGGACTTTATCAGCGATTATCATGCTGAGCACTATTTGTGGACCAACGAACTGACCGCCGATTACGGCCGCACCAAAATCCGTCCTGTAGAAGGCCAAACGCTGACTAACGAAAACGCTGATAAAATTTTGCTCACCACCGGCTACACCCAACGCTTGTGGAAGGTGCAAGATGTGTTAGGAGGGTTTGAAGCGGGCCCGTTCTTTAACTTAGGCTACGAGACCGAATTTACCAAGCCCGACAATTCTCCCCGCAAAAAAATTCTGCGCGGAACGGCGGGTGTGAAACTTTTTGAAGGGAGATACATCAAAAGTCTGTTTGCCGCGGTAGTGGGTGAACGCGATTTTACGTATAATCCGGGCGCTTCTAAACTGGCGTGGGAGGCGGGTTTTAAAATTGAACAACCCGTGCGCGAGGGCGTAACAGCGAAGTATTCCGTACTGTTCCGCGACTATTTAAGCTCCAGCGAAAAGCGCGATACGGACTTAGATTACGAATTTTCCGCCGATGCACGTCTGGAAGTGTCCCTGTACAAAAACTTATATTTGGCACCGTTTGTGAGCTATTACACCGCCCAGGCCAAGTATTTTGGCCCGCGCGGCGAGAATGTGTATATTGGGGTGTCTTTATCGTTTAGCCACCTGTTTAGCGAAGCCAAGTAAAATTCTCTTTGGTTTTGCAAGTTTTATCCCGGGAGTGGAATTTTTACTCCCGGGTTTTTTAGACACAATGAAACTCCCCGGGCTCACGCCCGGGGTTTCTTTTCATCCGAACAATTCCATTGTTCGCCCCAAATCTTCTTTTC
>CAKUMH010000017.1 GCA_934667625.1 uncultured Elusimicrobiales bacterium | reverse complement strand
ACAAACGGACCTTTTTTAGTTGATCTTCCCATAATTACTTAACCTTGTTTTTTCTTCTGTCGCTGACAATCATCCAACCGAAGGCTTTCTTGGTGGAGCGCGTCTTCAGACCGCGGGTCTGCTGGTTCCACGGAGAGCGCGGGATGTTGCCGCCTTTACCGTGACCGCGGCCGCCGCCCATCGGGTGGTCTACCGCGTTCATTGCGCTACCGCGCACGGTCGGTCTTTCGCCGCGATGTCTGTTTCTGCCGGCGTTGCCGATGACAATGTTGCCGTGGTCCACGTTACCCACCTGGCCGATCGTAGCGCAGCAAGCGCTCGGCACCAGGCGAATTTCGCCGGACGGCATCTTGATATGGGCGTATTCCGCTTCCTTGGCCATAAGCTGAGCTTGGCTGCCGGCGCTGCGGGCAAGCTGCGCGCCTTTGCCGACTTTAAGCTCAATCGCGTGGATAAAAGTACCTTCGGGAATATTTTTAAGAGCAAGGCAGTTACCCACTTTAATATCTGCGGCCGGGCCGGACATTAACACATCGCCCACCTGTACGCCGAGCGGATGAAGAATATATCTCTTTTCTCCGTCAGCGTAATTTAAAAGGCAAATACGGGCGCTTCTGTTCGGGTCGTATTCAATGGACACGACTTTAGCCGGAATGCCGTATTTTTCTCTTCTAAAATCAATTTGTCTGTACGCACGTCTGTGGCCGCCGCCAATGTGGCGAACCATGATCATACCGGTGTTGTTTCTGCCGCCGGTTTTGCGCAGACCTTTGGTTAAGCTCTTCTCCGGAGAGGTCTTGGTGATGTCGGAGTAATCCGAGACCGTGATCGTTCTGCGGGAAGGGGTGTAAGGTCTAAATGACTTAATAGGCATAGTTAGTAGTTTCTCCTTTCAGCTACTTCGCAGTGGCTTCCACCACTTCGATTTTATCGCCTTCTTTCAAGGTAACAAAGGCCTTTTTGTAATCGGGTCTTTTTCCCTCAAAGCGACCCATGCGATGGGTCTTGCCCGTGACGGAAATGGTGTTAATCTTGGTAACGGTTACGTTAAAGATTTTTTCCACCGCGGTTTTAATTTCGCCCTTGGACGCATTTTTGGCTACGACAAAGCCGTAGCGGTTGTGCGTATCTCTTTCAATGAGGCTTTTCTCAGTCAAAAGGGGCTTTTTAAGCGTTTCGTACGTGCGGGACATTATTTGCCCTCCTTGGCGAAGGTGTCGCACAGTTTTTCAACGGCGTCTTTGGTCAAGATGACTTTGGAGCTGTTGAGCACCACGTAGGCGTTGATGTCCTGCGTCGGGATATGGGTTAAACCTTCCACGTTGCGGCAGGCCAAAGCGGCGTTGGCATCGGCAAAGTTGTCAAGCACCAACGGTTTGCGGCCGGCAGACAAGGTTTCCAAAACGGCGGCAAAGGCTTTGGTTTTGGGTTCTTTGAAGGTCAAAGAGTCCAACACCACCAAATTGCCTTCGGCGAGCTTGGTAGACAAAGCCATCGCCAAAGCGGTGCGGCGTTTAGCGGCCGGAAGCTCTTGGCGGTAGGAGTGCGGGGTCGGCCCGAAAGCAATACCGCCGTGGCGAAACTGAACGGCGCGCAAGCTGCCCTGGCGGGCGCGGCCGGTGCCTTTCTGTTTCCACGGTTTCTTGCCGGTGCCGGACACTTCGCTGCGGGTTTTCACGTCAGCGGTGCCGCTTCTCTGGTTGGCCAAAAAGGCCGTGATGACTTCGTGCAAGAAGGTCGGGTTGGCTTTGACGGCAAACAAGCTGTCCGGCAGAGCGCAGGTCCCTTTTTCTTTTCCTTTAATATCTAAAACTTTAGTTTCCATAGGTCAAAGTCCTTACTTCTTGTTGGCGGCTTTGGAAGCAGACACTTTATGCTGCTGCGGCGCCACATAGTGTTTTTTGTATTTGGAAGTTTCCAAAACGGAGACGATAGAGCCTCTGGCGCCCGGCACGGAGCCTTTGAGGAACAAGAGACCGTTTTCGTTGTCCACTTTGACGACTTCAATCTTGGCTACGGTATGGGTGGTGGTGCCATAGTGACCGGCCATGCGCTGACCAGAAAGCACTTTACCCAAGGAGCGGCGGGAGCCTAAGGAACCCGGAGCGCGGCATCTGTCAGACGCACCGTGGGAATCAGCCTGGCCGGCGAAGCCGTGGCGTTTCATCGCGCCGGCAAAACCGTGGCCTTTAATTTTTCCCTGCACGTCCACATAGTCGCCGGGTTTGAAAATTTTATCGAGTGAAATGACTTGACCAATTTCAAAACCGTTCACATCGGCCACACGGCATTCTTTCATGTGTTTGACCGGAGCGACATTGGCTTTTTTGAAATAACCGAGTTCAGGTTTGTTGAGTTTGTTTTCTTTCACTTCGCCAAAACCCACGCAAACGGCGTTGTAGCCGTCTTTTTCCTGGGTTCTGACACGTACAACTTTGCACGGACCCGCTTTAACAACGGATACACCGTGAAGGTTGCCTTTTTCATCAAAGAGCTGGGTCATGCCCACTTTTTCGCCGATTACAAAACGAAACGTAACCGGAGCTTCTTTGACAGTTTCTGCTTTGGCCGCTTCAGCAACGGGGGTTGCCTCTTGGGCACCAGCAGCGTTTTTGATTTCTTCAGTCATATTCTGTCAGTTTCCTGTTAGTTGCTTTTAATGGCCACATCCACGCCGGCGGGCAAATCCAATTTCATGAGTTCGTCAACCGTTTTGGAGGTGGGGCTCTTCAGATCAATGAGTCTTTTGTGAATACGCATCTCAAATTGTTCTCTGCTTTTCTTATCGGTATGGGGAGAGCGAAGCACAGTGTACTTCTTAATCCGAACCGGGAGAAGAACAGGACCTGCCACGATGGCGCCAGTTTTTTGGGCCGTTTCCACGATGCGGGAAACAGAGGCGTCCAACATGCGGTGGTCATAAGAACGCAATTTAATGCGGATTCTTTCTTGGCTAAGAATTTTAGCCTTTTTTTCTGTTTTTTCTGCCATTTTTTGGTTTTCCTTAAATGTTTTTTAACAAAAAATTATTCGGCAGAAACTCCTCCCCCGTCTCGTTTCTCCGACGAGCCGGTGTGGAATTTCCTGCCTAACTTCTAATTCAGTACATTTTATTATACTAAATTAGCGGGCTTTTGCGCTATACAAATTTGAGCGGGGTTCACCTGTTCCGCATGATTTGCACAACGCCTAAAATTCGCTTGTATATATTGTACTATATACACAGGGGTTTGTAAAGCTTTTTGCCGTACGCGCGCGTACGAGAACGCCCGCATTTAATGCGGGCGTTAAATTATTTCTGGGTAAGGGGCGTCAACCTGGTACGCAGGGAATTTTTCACGTCTTCGGAGAGCGGCTTCTCGCTCCAAAACAGTTCCAATTCATACACCGTATGCGATCGCAACGGCTCCGTGGGGGCCATATCCTCCGTTTGCACATTATCGCCCTGCCATACCTGGGCAAAGGAGTTTTTCCCAAGAATACGCAAAACATAAGGCGCCGCGTCCTTATTTACCACTTGATACGTGCCTTTACGTAAAAATCGGCTTTCAATCCAGGCAAAAGGCAAATCGGTATGAATCCACAATTGGGGTGCGTGATCCTCGGTTTCCGCAAGAGCCGCCAAGTTAAAGGAATTCGGCATTACTTTTCCCCAAACCACTGTTTGAAGAGATGCTTCCGGCTCTTTTCCTGTAGAAGAAAGTGAGGCGCGATACACCCGGCCCTCTTGCACGGAACCTGCACTAAACACACTGCGTTCCGACGGTATATCAAACCACCAGAAAATGCTTTTAAAGCCCGGGGCTGACAAAAGGAGTTTTCTGGACTGGGATGGCAAAAAGATGCGGTATCCCGTAGGAGTTTTCTCGGGCTCTGCGCAAAAGCCCAATATCCCTGCTTCAAACGACACGGTTAATTCCGTATCAACCAACAGTTCGGCGCAAGAAGCGCCATTCGGGTCCTTTATTTGCCTGGATACGGGGCCCGGGTCGCGCACAACCTCGCCGGGCACAAACTCCCACGCTCCGCAGGAAACGGAGAGAAAAAGAAGCCCTATAATAGTAACAAAATGTTTGTTCATACTCCTATTATATACGTTTTTTTCTGTTTTTCAAGAAAAGATGAATCGTTCGTCTTCCCCAACGCCTCGTTAAAAGTTATTTAACAACCGCTTTGGGCGCAATCAGCGTTCCTGTGCAAACCCGGTTGACGCAGGCGGTGGTAATGCGCGTATAGCACATTTCGCGCGTGCAGCCGCCATTTTCACAGGCCTTTTCAAACACCGGCTGAATCCGGGCGGCAGCCGCTTTGTTGACCGCTTCAAACCCCGCGCAAGGACAGCACCCTTTCTGCACGGCCACGCAATCCGCATCCGTTTGGCAGGTTTTGTCCGCCACCGCAACGGCTTTGGTCAGCTTGGCCGGAACAGCATTAATCCCGGCGCCGCCGGTAGCACAAGCGGCCGCTCCCGCAGCCATACAAACTAAAAGCAATACTTTCTTCATTTCATTTTCCCCCTATCTGACAAAATAATCCTTCATTGGTTTAAGCGTACCCACGCAAGTTCCGTTTTGGCAGGACGTGTTTAGCTCCACATAGCACATTTCCAAGGTGCATACGCCGTCAGCACATTCTTTATTCCAACGGGATTGCAACGCTTTGGCGGCCGCTTTGTTGACCGCTTCTTTCCCGTGGCACAGGCAGCAACCCTTGTTTACTGTGGTGCAATCCGCGTCCACTTGGCACGATTTATCGGCCGATTTTAACGCCTCGGCATAGTTCTTGGCCTTGGGGTTAATGGGTTGGTACCCCTGTTCCGTGGCCGCACAACCCGCCAGCAAGACGGCAACAGCCAAAAATGCCATTAAATTGATTTTCATGATTCTCTCCTCCATCTGTTTTAAATATTATACCAAAATAGAGGCAGGCTACAATGAGCTGGAAGCGCAAAAGGGCATAAAAAAGGGGCCCTCGCGAGCCCCTTTTAGGTTGTTTTGCAAAAACTACTCAATAATTTTGGTAACAACGCCGGCACCCACCGTGTGGCCACCTTCGCGGATTGCAAAGCGCAACCCTTCT
>CAKUMH010000016.1 GCA_934667625.1 uncultured Elusimicrobiales bacterium | reverse complement strand
ACACAGGCGGAATAAAAAAGGTCATGCTGGAAGGTTTTAGTACAGCTTCTCTTCCTTAAGGATAACGACGAACGATAGCGGCAAGATCCTGAAGACCCTACGGGCCGCAAGAGCATTCTAGGATGACGACGGGAACGGTAATGACGAACGGCACAAAAGGTAGATGCTGAAAATTGGAAACGCCAACCAGACGGCACTTGGAAAGTTACTGACCCGGAGTTTGACATGCTTGAATTCCATTTGCACTATACCCCTATTTCTGTAAGTGTTTTGGGGGAGAACCTGGCGGAAAAACAGATTTTTCCAGTTTCTTCCCTGATGTTTTTACCGTCCGGATCTTATGTGTACAGGCAAGATCCTTGTATGGTGTGATGAATGGACACGAAATAACCCAAACGGCGTGGCTTGGCGATTCGCAGCTGGTTTTGCGGTTTTTCCCGGATAGCCCGGCCGTAGGCTTTGGGATTGCCCCGCGGGCAGAATCACGCAACATAGGCGAGGGGGAAGATCCCATTTCAATGTTTTTAGTTGTTAAGTTCAAAGAGGACGATTCACTCGTTTTGGACTGGA
Source organism: uncultured Elusimicrobiales bacterium (assembly GCA_934667625.1). Taxonomy (GTDB): domain Bacteria; phylum Elusimicrobiota; class Elusimicrobia; order Elusimicrobiales; family Elusimicrobiaceae; genus Avelusimicrobium. The sequence continues at coordinate 13,320 of CAKUMH010000016.1, read as the reverse complement.
CCCCCAACCCTTCTTTTCCTGAATACGATACATATTTAAAATACATATTGAAATTGCTTGGGAACGAATTGAATGGTAAAGTATTGCGCAAAAATACCCGGCTTATGTCTTTGCTGGCGATTATTGGCAATGGGGTGGAAAACACGGATTGGGAAAAAATCGGGAGAGGACTTCTAAATGATATGCAGAATTCGGGTCTGGACCGACTCGGTGCGTTCCGAACGAAGGAAGTGTTGGACTTCTTAATCCCGCTTAACAATATAAAGCATTTGTGTTTTAATAAGGAAATTTTAAAAGATTCCTGGGCGGAGGTTTTTGCAACGGGCACTCCAGCGGCGTTGGAAGTCATTCTAAAACAGCGGGATAAAGACTATGAAAGCAATTACCAGGAAGACTTGCCCGATTTTTATCCGACAAAGCATCCTCTGCGGGCCTGTATGTGGCATCCATAAAAAAGGGATAAAAGGATAGAAATTCCTTTATCTTTTTGGTATAATAATTATAAGAGTCGCGGATAAAACGTGTGCAAAAAGGATTGCATTTGGCGGCTTTTATTGATAAAATATAATAGAAGTAATTAACCCGATTTTTAACGAGAACCATAACTCCTCCGTCGGTAAAACGAAGGGAAGGGAGTTTGTGGCTGTCGTTTTCTCTGCCTAAAAAATTGCTTTTTGGGCAGGCAAAATGCGGCGGTTTTCGTTATTAAAACAGGCAATAAAATGAACCTGACAAAAGACCAAAAGAAACAAAAGTCGCAAGACTTAGCTTCTGAAATTACCGCTAGTGGCACCCTGTTCTTCACGGCCTACCAAGGCTTGAAGTTCGTGGATATGGCAGAGCTGCGCAAGCAATTGGCGCCCACCGGAGCAAAATTCCGTGTGGAACGCAATGCCATCGTAGACCATGCCATTCGCCAGGCCAACATTGAAGGCGCTGATGAAAAGCTCTTTCAAGGCCCGACGGCTATCGCGGTAGGCGGAGATATTGCCGCCGTCGCCAAAACGCTGGTGGACTTTCAGAAAAAGTTTGCGGCTTTGAAGCTTCGCGCTTGCTATTCTGACGGTGTCTGGTACAACGAAGACCAGGTGAAACAATTGGCTACCATCGGTACCAAGGAAGAGAACCTGTCCAAGTTGGCCGGTGCGTTGTACAACGCAGTCGCTCAGTCTGCACAAGTGTTGCAAGCTCCGATACGGGATTTTGCCTACGTTATCAAAGCCTTGGAAGACAAGCAAGGCAAATAGTAACGTACGCGCCGATGTTTGGCGCGCCGAAAACGGGTGGTGCTTTTGGGCGCGGAAGCGTTACAGAAGCAATTTTGGATTTTGGCAGGCGTGATTTTCATTTTCTTTGCGACGCAGCATAGTGAAAATTATGTAACGAGCAAAAAATGGAAATCCGCCCCAAAATACGAAATGGTGCGAGCAGAATAACTGTTCGTTACGCAAGCCGTTTTCCCCAAGTGGTAAAATCTAAACCCGCCAAGTGCGGTAGTAGCCCGAAAGGATAAATGCACGGGCCTAAACCCGGTTTAGGCAGAAGGCAGCTACTCTATAAGAAACAAGGAAAAAATAAAATGGCTAAAATGACCAAAGAAGAATTAGTGAATGCAATTGCTGAACTCACCGTTCTGGAACTTTCCGAACTCGTGAAAGCTATCGAAGAAAAATTCGGCGTGAAAGCCGCTGCTCCGGCCGTGGCTGTTGCCGCTGCCGCTCCCGCTGCCACTGCTGCCGCTGAAGAAAAAGACGAATTCAACGTTGTGTTGACCGCTGTTGACGCCGCTAAGAAAATCGCCGTCATCAAAGTTGTGCGCGAAATCACCGGTTTGGGCTTGAAAGAAGCCAAAGACCTCGTGGAAGGCGCCCCGAAAGCTGTGAAAGAAAACGTTGCCAAAGCCGAAGCTGAAGAACTTAAAAAGAAAATCACCGAAGCCGGCGGCACCGTAGAACTCAAATAGTTCAACCAACGAATTATTAATCCCACCCCTCGCTTTTGCGGGGGTGGGATTACGTACCCTAAATGGGGTATAACGGCGGGCCGGCGGCGTAAGCCGTATGTGCGTAACGGCACGTTGCCCTCCGCTCTAACCAGCAGGAAGAACAGAAATGATTGAAAAACAAACAAATTTCGGCAAAATTTCCACCAAACTTCCCTTACCCGATTTGCTAGATATGCAAAAGCAGTCCTTTGTGGACTTTTTGCAATTGGATGTCTCTCCTTCTAAACGGGAATTAAAAGGTTTACAGGCCGCGTTTGAAGACGTGTTCCCGATTGAAGCTCCCGACGGGAGTATGAAACTTGAATTTTTGAAGTACGAACTGGGCTCTCCCCGCTACGCCACCCCGGCAGAAGCCGCCGTGCGCGACAGCACCTATTCCGCCCCCTTAAAGGCCATGATGCGCTTGTACGTCAAGCAGAAAAACGGGAAGATGAAAGAAGCGTCCGATCAGGACGTGACCCTTTGCGATTTGCCTTTGATGACCGATGCCGGCTGCTTTGTGTTTAACGGCGCAGAACGCGTTATTGTCAGCCAGATGCACCGCTCGCCGGGTATTATTTTTGAAGAGGATGAAGAAAAGAAACAGTCCACCTTCGGTAAACGCCTCTACGTCGCCCGCATTATTCCGTACCGCGGCGCGTGGATTGAATTTTCGTTTGACTTGATGAACACGTTGTGGGTTCGCATTGACAGAAAGAAAAAAGTGCTGGCCTCCACGTTCCTTCGCGCTTGTGGCTTGGAAACCAACGCACAGATTATCCAAACCTTCTACAACTGCGAGGATATTGAAGTCAAAGCGTCCAACATTGACGGCGTCATCGGTCGCTACGCGGCGGACGATATTTACGATCCGGCCACCGGCGAAGTGCTGTGGAACCTAGACGAAAAAGCCGCCTTGCCGATTGACGATAAACTCTTTAAGACCTTGATTGAAAAGAACGTCAAAAAGATTAAAGTCATTTGTGGAAAACCCCGCCAGGACGACCCCGGCATTTTGGCCACGCTGGAGCACCGCAAGGATTCTATCCGTACTGCGGCCGAAGCGCAGGCAGAAATTTACAAAAAGATGCGCGGACAGGATTTTATCGTCAAAGAACAGGCGGAAAGCTTTTTAAACAACTTGATTTTTGACAACATTCGCAGATACGATTTGAGTTTTGTCGGTCGCTACAAAATCAACAAAAAATTTGCGAATATGTTTGACCTTATCAGCAAATATAAGTTCAAAAAATTCACCACTCCGTCCGACAAACGCCGCACGCTGTGCCCGGAAGATATCATCGTTACGGTGAAATATCTGCTCGCGTTGAACGCTGGCGAAGAAGCACAAAAGGCGTATGGTGACAAATTCTCCTTTAAAGTGGACGATATTGACCACTTGGGTAACCGCCGTGTACGTGGTATTGGCGAACTCTTGGAAAACCAAATCCGCATCGGTTTGTCCCAAATGGCCAAAACCGCGCGTGACCGCATGAACCGCGAACTCACGTCCTTCACGCCCCGCGCGTTAATAAACGCGCAGCCCGTGCAGGCGATTGTCCGCAAGTTCTTTGGCACTTCGCAGCTTTCCCAGTTCATGGATCAGATTAACCCCTTGGGCGAGCTGACCCACAAACGCCGTTTGTCCGCTTTGGGCCCGGGCGGGTTGAACAGAAAGCGCGCTGGCTTTGAAGTGCGCGACGTGCACTATACGCACTATGGCCGCGTCTGCCCGATTGAAACCCCAGAAGGTCCGAACATTGGTCTGATCACCTCTTTGGCGTGCTATTCGCGCGTGAATAAGTATGGTTTGATTGAAACGCCGTACCGCAAAGTGGTCAACGGAAAAGTCACCAACCAGGTGGAAGAACTGACCGCCGACGCCGAAGACGATAAATTTGTGGCTCAGGCCAATACGCCTACCACCAAAGAAGGCAAAATTGACACCGACCTCGTGGCTTGCCGCGTCCGCGCGGATTACCCCTTGGTGGCGCCTAAAGATGTGGACTACATGGATGTGTCCCCGCTGCAGGTAATCAGCGTGTCTGCCGCTTTGATTCCGTTCTTGGAACACGACGATGCCAACCGTGCGTTGATGGGTTGTAACATGCAACGCCAGGGTGTGCCGCTCCTCATGCCGGAAGCTCCGTATGTGGGTACTGGTATTGAGCACGAAGTCGCCCGCGACTCCGGTACCGCTGTGGTCGCCCGCCGTGATGGTCGCGTCCAGTTTGCGGATGCATCCAAAATCATCATTGAAACCAAAGACGGTTCCTGTGATGTGTACGAACTTTTGAAATACAAACGCTCCAACCAGGATACCTGCATCAACCAGCATCCGATTGTGAAATCCGGCGATAATGTAAAAGCCCGCCAGGTCATTGCCGACGGTCCGTCTATGGACAATGGCTACCTTGCTTTGGGCCGCAATATGCTCGTAGGTTTTATGTGCTGGGAAGGGTATAACTACGAAGACGCCATCTTGGTTTCTTCGCGCCTCGTAAAGGACGACGTATTTACCTCTGTCCACCTGCACGAATTTACGGTGGATGCCCGCAACACCAAGCTGGGTGCGGAAGAAATCACCCGCGATATTCCCAACATTGGTGCGGAAGCGTTGTCCCACTTAGACAACGACGGTATCGTCTTGCCCGCTACGGTAGTGGAACCTGGCGATATTTTGGTCGGTAAAGTGACGCCGAAAGGCGAACAGCAGCTGACCCCGGAAGAAAGACTGTTAAAGGTCATCTTCGGTAAAAAAGCCGATGACGTGGTGGACGCCTCCTTGCGTGTACCGCCCGGCACCAGCGGCAAAATTTTAGGCACCCGCGTTTTCGTCCGCAAAGAAAAGTTGACGAAAGCCGAGGAAAAGGCCCGCTTGACTGCGTTGCAAAACGAAGAAGAAGCAACGTTGACGCTGCTCAAAGAACAGCGCAAACGCGCCTTGGCCAATGCCAAAGAAACCATCACCAAAGCGGCGGAACTCAAGAAGGAAGAAGACCGCATTAACGCGCTTTACAAATTGATGGAAAAGAAAGCCGTGGAACACTTTGAACGCGAGATGGAATTCTCCAAACAGGGCGACGAACTCGCCGTGACGGTGAACAAATCCGTAAAGGTGTACATTGCTTCCAAACGCAAACTCCACGTGGGTGACAAAATGTCTGGCCGCCACGGTAACAAAGGTGTGGTCGCCCGCATTTTGCCAGAAGAGGATATGCCTTTCTTGCCGGACGGCACTCCGTTAGACATTGTGCTGTCCCCGTTGGGTATTCCTTCCCGTATGAACGTGGGACAGTTGTTGGAAACGATGCTCGGCTGGGCCGCGCACTACCTGCACTACAACGCTGCCACCCCGGTCTTTGACGGACCGAGCGAAGCGGAAGTGGTGGAGCAGGTCCGCAAAGCTAAAGAAAAGATTTTGGACGACAAAGGGCTCACCGGAAAAGCGCGCGAAGAATACGCCGCCAAATACTTGCCGGACGATTACTGCCGTATTACGCTTTACGACGGCAGAACCGGCGAACCTTTTGAGGAAAAAGTGACGATCGGTTACATGTATATGATGAAGCTGATCCACTTGGTGGAAGACAAAGTGCACTCCCGCTCCACGGGTCCGTACAGCTTGATTACGCGCCAGCCTTTGGGCGGTAAAGCCCAGTTTGGTGGTCAGCGTTTCGGTGAAATGGAAGTGTGGGCCATGGAAGGTTACGGTGCCACGTACACCCTGCAGGAATTCCTGACAGTGAAGTCCGACGATTTTGTCGGCCGCACCAAGATGTACGAATCCATTGTCAAGGGCGAAGCTCCCACCCAGCCCGGCGTGCCCGAGTCTTTTAAAGTATTGATTAAAGAACTCCAAGCGCTAGGTTTGAGCGTAGATTTGCTTAAGAAGGTAGAGGACGGTGCTGCCGCGCCGTCCGCCTCCGACGCGAAAGCTGACGAGGCCAAAACCGAAGCTCCCAAAGAAGAGGCCGCTAAATAAGCCGGGGATTTGAACAATGCAAACGAAAAAAGTCAAAAAATTGAACGAACAAAAATTGAACGAACTCAACTTCTTCGACTTCAATGCCATTAAGTTGGGCATCGCCAGCCCGGAACAGATTTTGGCTTGGTCTTACGGTGAAGTAAAAAAACCGGAAACCATCAACTACCGCACCTTGAAACCCGAGCGTGACGGTCTGTTCTGCGAACGCATTTTCGGCCCCACCAAGGACTACGAATGCTCCTGCGGTAAATACCGCTGGGTAAAATTTAAAGGAATCAAGTGCGACCGCTGCGGTGTGGAAATTACGGAAAGCAAAGTCCGCCGTGAACGCATGGGCCATATTGAATTGGCCGTGCCGGTGGCTCATGTTTGGTTCTTGCGCAAAAACCCGTCCCGTATCGGTATCATTTTGGATATGCGCACGAGCGATTTGGAACGCGTGGTGTACTATGCCGCTTACGTGGTCATTGAAGATTGCGTAGACAGCGTAACCGGCCGTGTGGATTTCAAAAAAGGTACGCTTTTGTCCGACGTACAGGTGCGCGAAGCCCGCAAGAAACATGGGGCCCGCTTGAAAGTGGACATTGGTGCTCCGGCCATTAAAACCTTGTTGGAAGGAATTGATTTTGATAAAGAAATCCCCGCTTTGCACGAACAGTTAAAGAACACGCAGAGCGAATTGGAACGCACCAAACTCATTCGCCGCATTAAAACGATGGAGGAGTTCAAGGAAAGCGGAAACCGCCCCGAATGGATGATTCTGAGCGTCCTGCCCGTTATCCCGCCGGACTTGCGCCCGCTCGTTCCGCTTGACGGCGGCCGTTTTGCCGCGTCGGATTTGAACGACCTTTATAGAAGAATCATCAACCGCAACAACCGCTTGAAACACATTGAGTCGTTGCGCGCGCCCGAAGTGATGATTTACAACGAAAAACGCCTCTTGCAGGAAGCAGTGGACGCCCTTATTGAAAACGGCGCCCGCGGCAAAGTTTTTATTGGCCCCGGTGGCAGACCGCTTAAATCCTTGTCTGACAGCATTAAAGGTAAACACGGTCGTTTCCGCCAAAACCTGCTCGGTAAACGTGTGGACTATTCCGGCCGCTCCGTTATTGTGGTCGGCCCGAACTTGAAGATTCACCAGTGCGGTTTGCCGAAATTGATGGCGTTGGAACTCTTTAAACCCTTTATCATCGGAGAATTGATGAAGAAGGAAGGCGTGACGTTAAAATCCGCCAAAAAGATGTTGGAAAGAGTCCGCCCCGAAATTTGGGATATTTTGGAAAAGGTGACCAAGAGCCACCCGGTGATGTTAAACCGTGCTCCTACCTTACACCGCTTGGGTATTCAGGCTTTTGAACCGGTCTTGATTGAGGGTAAAGCCATTCAGCTTCACCCGCTTACCTGCGCCGCGTTCAACGCCGACTTTGACGGTGACCAGATGGCTGTGCACGTGCCGCTTTCTTTGGAAGCGCAAATGGAAGCCCGCACCTTGATGTTGGCCTCCAACAACATTTTGTCTCCCGCGTCCGGCAAACCGATTGCCGCGCCGTCCCACGATATGGTCTTGGGCGTCAGCTTTTTGACCAAAATCAAAGAAGGCGATATCGGCGAAGGTTCTATCTTCGGCAGCAAAGAAGAAGCGCTCGTGGCGTTGGAATACGGCAAGCTTTCTTACCACGCCAAAATTAAAGTGCGCGGCATCAACGCCATTCCCGAACCGGGTTTGGACGGCAAAGAAGAGAAAGATCCTGCCAAATGGAAAGATTTTACTTCCGTGGGCCGCATTATTTTCAACCAGGCCATGCCGAAGGGTTGGGAATACATTAACAAGACGGTCGGCAAAAAAGAATTGGCCGCCTTGGTGGACGAATGCTACAAGAGCAAAAAGTACGGCCGCTATGAAGCAGTGCAGCTCTTGGACAAGATTATGAAGATGGGTTATCACTACGCTACGGTATCTGGTTTGTCCATCTCCATTGCCGATATGACCATTCCTGCCGCCAAACAGAAATATATTGACGACGCCAAAAAGAAGGTCAAAGAAATTCAGGCCCAGGCCGAAGCCGGTATCATCACGGAAGGCGAACGTTATAACAAGGTTATTGATATTTGGACGCGCGTCACGGACGATGTGGCCAACGAACTCTTTAAGGAAATGAAGAAGTTTGAAGAATCCAAATATGACCCGACCAACAAAGAACACAGTGGCCAGCGCTTTAACGCCGTCTACTTGATGGCGGACTCCGGTGCCCGCGGTTCCCGCCAACAGGTGCGCCAGCTGGCCGGTATGCGCGGTTTGATGGCTAAACCGCAGAAAAAACTGACCGGTGGTCAGGGCGAAATTATTGAAAGCCCTATTACCGCTAACTTCCGCGAGGGCTTGTCCGTGCTTGAATACTTTATTTCCACGCACGGTGGTCGTAAAGGTTTGTCCGATACGGCTTTGAAAACGGCCGACGCCGGTTATTTGACCCGCCGCTTGGTGGACGTGGCTCATAACGTGGTGGTGACGGAAGAAGACTGCGGTACGCACAACGGCATCGTGGTGAAATCCTTGATGAGCGGCGAAGAAATGGTGGAACCGATTGAGGAACGCATTTTGGGCCGCACCAGCTTGGAAGATGTGGTGGTCAAAGTAAAGAAAGCCGATGGTACGGAAGAAGAAAAAACGATCATCAAAGAAGGCGATCTGATCACGCTTGAACAGAGCAAATTGGTCAAAAAGTACGGTGTGGAATCCGTGCGCATCCGCTCGGTGCTGACCTGCGAAGCGCCCTTTGGTGTCTGTTCCAAATGCTACGGCTTGCAGTTGGCTACTTCCGCCAAGAGCAACCCCGGCGATTCTGTCGGTATCATCGCGGCACAGTCCATTGGTGAACCTGGTACGCAGCTTACGTTGAGAACGTTCCACATCGGTGGTACGGCTTCCCGCGTGTTGTCCCGCAGCCAGGCTGTGGCGGAAATTGACGGTAAAGTGACCTTTAAAGATATGAAGGTTATCACCAACCGCTACGATAACAAAATTTGTATTTCCAGAAACGGCTCTATCTTTGTAGAGGCCGGAAATGGTACAATAAAAGAATACAAGATTCAGTACGGTGCTTCCGTGTACACTACGGACAAAGCAACCGTCAAAAAAGGTTCCCTGCTCGCGGAGTGGGACCCGCACTCTATCCCGGTGCTTGCCGAAGCCACTGGCACGGTAAAACTTACCGACGTCATTGAAGGTATCACCTTGCAGGAAGAGCGCAACAAAGTAACGGGCGTAATTGAACGTAAAATTACCGCGAGCCGCATGGGTAAAAAGAACCCGCGTATCAGCATTGACGGCAAAGACAAAAAGATTAACCTGCCCTTGCCTATTGATACGATTTTGATGGTAGAAAACGGTGAAGAGGTGGAACCGGGCGACGTGCTTGCCAAGATCGGGCGCGAAGCAGGCGGTACCAAAGATATCACCGGCGGTCTGCCCAGAATTGCGGAATTGTTTGAGGCCAGACGCCCCCGCAACCCGGCTATTATTTCCGAGTTTGAGGGTATCGTCAGCCTGGAAACCTCGCCCAAAGGTTTAATTGAGGTGGTCGTGCGGAACGAAGAGACCAACCAGGTCAAGCAGTACAGCATTCCGCAAGGCAAACACCTTGTTGTATATGAAGGTGACCATGTCGGCGTGGGCGAAGCCTTAACCGACGGCGCCATTGACCCTCACGACGTGCTGCGCGTGAAGGGCGAAAAAGAAGCACAAGAGTTCCTGTTAAACGCCATCCAAGAAGTGTACCGCTTGCAGGGCGTAACAATTAACGACAGACATATTGAGGTTATTGTCCGTCAGATGTTGGGGAACGTGAAAATTCTGGATGCGGGTGACACCCACTTCCTCAAAGGCGAAATCCTTAGCCGCGCAAGCTGGCTTAGAGAAAACGCCAAGATGAAGGCGGAAGGTAAATGCTTGGCCGATGCAGAAACCATTTTGCTCGGTATCAGCAAAGCGTCCCTCGCTTCCGAATCGTTTATTTCCGCGGCTTCGTTCCAAGAGACGACCAAAGTTCTCACGGACGCGGCCATCACGGGCCAGGTGGACGAATTGCAAGGCCTGAAAGAAAACGTAATCGTAGGCCATTTGATCCCGGCGGGTACAGGTATTTCCGCCAGACAAATTGCCGAAGAGTTTGAACAAAAACGCAAAGAAACAGGAGAGAAGTAATAATGCCAACAGTAAATCAATTAGTGAAATACGGACGGGCGAAAGAAATTCATAGAACGAAATCCCCGGCGTTGCAGGCCTGCCCTCAGAGAAGAGGCGTCTGCACCCGTGTTTATACCACGACCCCTAAAAAACCGAACTCTGCTTTGAGAAAGGTCGCCCGTGTCAAATTGACTTCCAAAGTGGAAGTGACCGCTTACATTCCCGGTGTGGGACACAATCTCCAGGAACACTCCATCGTGCTCGTGCGCGGTGGCCGTGTGAAAGACTTGCCGGGTGTGCGCTATCACATCATCCGCGGTGCGCTGGATGCTTCCGGCGTGGAAAACAGAAAACAAGGCCGCTCTCTTTACGGTGTAAAGAGACCCAAAGCCGGTAAATAATTTTTAGGAGTTGAATAAAGAATATGCCGAGAAAAGGTTTAAGACCCAGAGATAGAAGACCGCAGCCCGCGCCGGATTACAAATATAATTCCGTGCTCGTGTCCCGGTTCATTAACAAATTGAATTTTGCAGGCAAAACCTCCACCGCCGAACGCTTGTTGGACGATGCGATGGCTATCATTGCCGAAAAAACCAAAGAAAACGCGCTTGACGTTTTCACCAAATGCATTGAAAACGTCCGCCCGCTCGTGGAAGTAAAAGCCCGCCGCGTGGGTGGTGCAAACTACCAGGTTCCGACGGAAGTCAAACCGCTTCGCAGCACCTCGCTGGCGATGAGATGGCTCATCGGCGCCGCGCAGAGCCGCAAAGGCCGCCCCATGGCTGAAAAATTGGCCGAAGAAATTATGTTGGGCGCCAAGAAAGAAGGCACCGCCTTCAAGAAACGCGAAGACGTGCATAAAATGGCCGAAGCCAACCGCGCTTTCGCTCACTTTAAATGGTAATTTGGAATTAAGTTATGGCTGAATTCAAAACCTATCCGTTGAATAAGATCAGAAACATTGGTATTATCGCGCACATTGACGCGGGTAAGACCACCACTTCCGAACGCATCCTGTACTACACGGGCAAAGTGCACAAAATCGGCGAAACGCACGACGGCGCTTCCGTGACGGACTGGATGGAACAGGAAAGAGAGAGAGGCATTACCATTACCTCCGCCGCCATTTACTGTGTGTGGAAGGATTGCCAGCTCAACATTATTGACACCCCCGGCCACGTGGACTTTACCGCCGAAGTGGAACGTTCTTTGCGCGTTCTGGACGGTGCTGTCTGCTGCTTTGACGGTGTGCAGGGCGTAGAACCCCAGTCCGAAACCGTGTGGCGTCAAGCGGATAAATACCATGTTCCTCGTATTGCCTACATCAACAAAATGGACCGCATCGGCGCGGACTTCATCCGTTCCGCCAACTCTATTAAGGAAAAATTGGGTGGCAACGCCTGCCCGATTCAGTTGCCTATTGGCGCCGAAGACAAATTCGTCGGCGTGGTAGACTTGGTCAAGATGAAAGGTATCATTTGGGACGGCGACCACAACGGTGCCACCTTTAACGAAGTGGACATCCCGGCCGACCTCGTGGACGCTGCCAAAAAAGCGCATACGGAAATGATTGAAAAACTCGCCGATTTTGACGAGGCAATCATGGAACGCTATTTGAACGGTGAAACGGATTTTACGGTTGAAGAAATCAAAAAAGCCATCCGCAAGGGTACCTTGACGGGTAAATTCTTCCCCGTGATTTGTGGTTCCTCTTACAAAAACAAAGGCGTGCAGCCTTTGCTGGACTGCGTGAACGATTATCTACCCTCTCCTGTAGACGTTCCGGCGGTCAAAGGGACCAACCCCAATACGGGCGAAGTGGAAGAGCGCAAACCGTCTAACAGCGAACCGTTCTGCGGTCTTATCTTTAAGGTACAGACCGATCCCTTCGTCGGTAAACTCAGCTTCTTCCGCATTTATTCCGGTACGATCAAAGCTGGTGATGCGGTATACTTCCCAGGCAAAAATGCCACGGAAAGATTCGGTCGTATGATGCGTATGATGGCCGACAAACGCGAAGAAGTCAAGGAGCTCAGCGCTGGCGAAATTGCTGCCACCGTGGCTATTAAGAACTCCCGCGTGGGTCAGACCATTTGCTCTCCCGATCACCCGATCGTGCTGGAAAGCATCACGTTCCCTGAACCGGTAATCTCCATTGCCGTGGAACCGAAATCTAAAGCCGACGAAGAAAAAATGTCCAACGCTTTGGCCCGCTTGGCCGAAGAAGACCAGACCTTCCGCGTCCGCACCGACGAAGAAACGGGTCAAACCGTTATTTCCGGTATGGGCGAATTGCACTTGGACATCATCGTGGATCGCATGAGACGCGAATTTAACGTGCAAGCCAATGTGGGCGCACCGCAAGTTGCGTATCGCGAAACCATCACTAAGACGGTGGAACAGGAAACCAAGTTCGTCCGTCAGTCCGGTGGTCGCGGTCAGTACGGTCACGTGTTCTTGCGCTTGGAACCGCAGGAAAAAGGCAAAGGCTTTGAATTTGTCAACGAAATTACGCAGGGCCGCATTCCGAAAGAATACATCCCTGCCATTGAAAAAGGCTGCCGCGAGGCATTAGATTCCGGTGCGATCGCCGGGTACCCATTGGTGGATATTAAAGTGGCCGTGTTTGACGGCTCCTTCCACGAAGTGGACTCCTCCGAAATGGCCTTTAAGATTGCCGCTTCTATGGCCTTAAAAGACGGCGCCAAGAAAGCCAACCCCGTCATTCTGGAACCTATCGCGAAGGTAGAAGTTGTGGCTCCGGAAGCCAACTTGGGTGATATCATTGGCGACTTGAGCTCCCGCCGCGGTCAAATCGGCGAAATGGGTGTCAGAGGTAACGTGCGCTATGTCCGCGCCGAAGTGCCGATGGCCGAAATGTTCGGTTATGCCACCAACGTCCGCTCCCTGTCTCAGGGCCGCGCGTCGTTCACGATGGAACCGAGCCACTACGCCGAAGTGCCTGCCAACGTCGCGAAAGCAATCGTTGAAAAACGCACCGCGGAAAAAGTGGCCGCTTAGAACTTTTCCCTGGCGCCCGCAAATGTGGGCGCCAGGTAGTGATTTAACGATAAGGAGTATATAAAATGGCAAAGGAAAAATTTTCCCGCAGCAAACCGCACGTGAACGTGGGAACGATTGGACACGTGGACCACGGTAAGA
>CAKUMH010000015.1 GCA_934667625.1 uncultured Elusimicrobiales bacterium | reverse complement strand
TTGCGGGGGATTTTGTTATTTAGTCCTGGCAAAGAATTGCCGGGCTTAGTGGCGTTAGCCAAATAAGCCGGGCAAGCTGTGGTCTTTTAGTTTTAGAAAATAAAACACGATTTGGCCGTTCCGCCGGAGGCGGTATGGGGGGCAAACTGATGATTGCCACACAGGGCCTTGCACGGCGTTTCTGCCGCAGGTTTCAAGGCCACGCAAATCATTTCGCCAGAATAAGAATGATAAATATAATACTTTTGTAAATCACTCGTTGCATTATTGCGTGTAGCAACCACCTCAAACCCTTCCCGGTGGGTGGAATTACGGATATCGTAAGTAAAATTTTTTAATTTCACCGTTCTCTCATCAATTTTTTCGCCGGAAAGTTCAATATCCAGCGCATCCAGTGTTTGCACGGGGCTGCCATTGGCCATTTTAGCCACTTGCATGGCATTCACCAAAGCGCGCAAATTGGTCAGCGCTTCCGCCGCGCGGGATTTTTCCACCGCTTTTTCGTATTGCGGCAGCGCAATCGCCGCCAATATGCCAATAATCAGCACCACAACCAACAATTCAATGAGTGTAAACCCACCTAAACGCCCCGTCATCACATTTTTCATCACGACCTTCCTTTTTGATAAATTTTGAGTATACTCAAAATTTATCAAAAAAAAAAACGATTACAACCCTTTTATATTTTACCGGCCCAACAACGGCACAAAAATAAATCCTTTTCCTCAACCCGTCATCCTGGAGTGCCTGGCGGCCCGCAGGGTTCCAAAATCTCGCCGTTGCCGTTGTGCCGTTGCCGTCATCAAACAAGCGCCGTCATGCTGAACTTGGTTCAGCATCTACCGCTTGTGCCGTTGCCTATTCTCTTTTTCCCACAAAAAAACAACAAAACACCATTACGCACAAACAGGTAAAAATTTGTATAATAAGAGTGTTATTTTTACAGGAGAGTTATCCCATGTACACGCTTATTTTGATTTTGCATTTCATCGTCTGCCTGCTGCTGATTTTGCTCGTGCTCTTACAAAGCGGCAAAGGTTCCGCCGCCGGTATTTTTGGTGCGTCGGGCGCAGACAATTTGTTCGCAAGCCCCACGGCCTTTAACGCGATTAACAAATTCACCGCACTTTTGGCGCTGGTGCTTATGTGCACGTCCATCGTGTTGACGGTGGCCTCTAACAAAAAGTCCGCTGCGTCCGTTATGGACAAGGTGAAAATTCCGGCCCCGACGGCTCCCGCCGTTCCCGGCAAATAATTTCAAAATTCCCCGTCTGTAAAGCGGGGGATTTTGTGGCTTGCGCGGCCCTTATTTTTTTGCTAAAATATACAGGTGGTCGCAAGAAGTTCTTTAAAAACCCTCTAAGTAAAATTTTCGCGCAGGTGGCGGAATTGGTATACGCGTGCGTTTGAGGGGCGCATGCCGCAAGGCTTGAGGGTTCGAGTCCCTCTCTGCGCAATAAATTCAAAAACCGGACGAAAGTCCGGTTTTTTATTTATGCAGAGAGCAGGCAAACTGCTTTGCCTGCGTAGGGACGAGAAAGGCGGAGCGATGTTTTTGTTTGTGCGCAAAAATAAACCACCGCGGCGCACAAGGCAAAAACCGCGAGCCCGGACTGCAGGAAAATCCCGTCAGGGATTTTACCGGAAGGAGAGTCCCTCTCTGCGCATATTTAAATAAAAAACCCAGACAACCGTCTGGGTTTTTTATTTAAATATTGAGCAAGAGAGCGCACCAACTGCTTGGTGCGCGTAGGGACGAGAAAGCCGGAGCCTTATACGAGTTTGAGGCGTCAGCCGAAAGGCGAGTATGGCGAGGCGGGGCCGCGAGCGCCGAGGGTCAACGAGGCGACTTGTGGCCGAGGCCCTCCCAAAGCTCAACTCCGGTTTTTTATTTAAATACGCACCCATTAAAATTTACCTATTTCACAGGAATTGATGCCGCAGTTGTCTTCACCCACCGCCAAGCCCTGGCACACTTCCAGCTTGCTGGGCGTATTATAGTGGAAACACCATAATTTCCCCGATTCAAAATACATGCTAAACACTATTCCTTCAAACGTAAATTGCATACTTTGGTTTCTTTCGTTTAAATTCAATTGCATTCCGTTTGGGAATTTAGCGCTCGCATTTGGTGCGCTAAAAATAGGCCTAAAAGTCGTCCCCGCTGGGATATCCATAGAAAGAGCCTCCCAATCATACGTCCAAATCCCGTTCGCCAGCTGGTATTCCCGCTCGGCCTCCATCACACGTTTGCTCCATGTAATGTATTGCACCAAACGGCTCTGCTGTACCGCTTTTTTGTACTGCGGCACAGCAATGGCCGCCAAAATTCCAATAATAAGAATGACGACTAAAAGTTCAATAAGCGTAAACCCGCGATTATTGGCCGGGCGGCGGATTTGTTGATGAAGGAATTTCATAAAACCAGTATAGCAAAAAACTAACTTTTGCGCACAATTTTTACCCGGTATTTTTTCTGTTGTCTGCCCGGCAAAATTGATATAATTGAGTATCTTATTACCGTCTGAGGCGTGTTATGAATCCGTTAGCGGCGGCCTGGGTGTGCTGGGCCATTGTCGGTCTTTCGCCCATTGCGGGCAAATTTGCAGTTGGCGTCATCAGCCCCGCCCTGCTGGTATTTTTGGGCACTCTTTTGGGCGTCCTTTACTTTGCCCCGTGGATCACCAAAAACCGCAAATGGGGAGAACTTTTTGCCGCGCAAACACGGTGGAAATTTTTATTCATCGGCACCTTCGGCACCGCCCTGCCGTTTACCATTTCACTCCTGGCGCTCCACTACACTACGCCCGGCAACGCCGCCATTTTGCAGCAGAGCGAACTGTTTTATTCACTCCTGTTTGCCTGTCTTTTTTTGCGGGAATTTCCCAGCCGTCAACAGCTGGCGGGCAGTGCGCTCATAGTGCTGGGTGTGCTGGTCATTTTACTAAAAGAACAATACTCGCCCCGCTGGACGGGAGACCTGCTCATCGTCGGAAGTACCTGGATGTTGCAGGCCGGCTCCACTGTGGCCAAAAAGCTGCCTAAAAATTTAGACCACCGCGTCATCGGCATGGCGCGCAATTTGTTTGCGCTGCCCGCGCTTCTCGTACTGCTGGGCGTGATGTGGGGAATGCAGAGCCCGTTTATTTTAAAACCCAACCTGCAAATGTTTTCCGTGCTGGCTTATACGGGGCTCCTCAAATACGGCCTGGCCATGGTGGTGTGGTACAAGGCCATCCGCGCGCTGGACCTAAGCAAGGTAACCGCCATTTACCTTTCGTACCCGGTACTTTCCCTGCTCATTTCCGCACTCATCGGGTTTGAACACATTTCCTGGCACCAGGTGGTGGGCCTGGCCGTTACCGGTTTGGGGGCCTACTGGGTCAGCGCCACCGTTAAAAAAGAAGGGCACTAACCCCGCAAATTAGGTAAAATATAATATATGTTGAATGTATCCCCTGTAGCGGCCATTTGGCTGGCTTGGTTTTTTGTTGCGTCTAACGTCGTGGTGACCAAATTTGCCACGCCTTATGCGGCTTCCGCGCTTTATATGTTGGTCAGCTGCGTGGCGGCTTCGCTGCTTTTTACGCCGTACCTGCTTAAAACCGGCGGATTTAAGGCGCTGTTTAAAAAAGGCGTTTGGCTGCAGTGTTTGCTTATGGCCACCTTCGGCACCGCCCTGCCGATGACTATTTTTATGTTGGCGCTCAATTTCACCACACCCACGAACGCCGCCGTTTTAAACCAGTTTGAAATGGTCTACTCCCTCGTTATGGCCTACTTTTTACTGGGGGAAAAACCCACCGCCAAGCAACTCTTTGGTTCGCTGCTCATCATTTTAGGCGTTGGGATTTTGCTTTGGCAGGCGGGCATGTCCGTCCAGCTAAAGGGGGATCTGCTTATTTTGGGCAGTCTGTGGATGTTCCAGCTCAGTCATATTTTTGCCAAAAAACTCCCGCAGGATATGCCGCCCGCGCTTATTGCGGCGGCACGCGCGCTGTTTGCCATTCCGGTGCTGGCCGTGCTGACGGGCGCCCTGTGGCTCGTCCAAGGGCCGCAGCTGTTTGTCACCACCTCGGGCATTTTGTGGGCCACGCTGGCCTTCAGTGCCGTGTGCAATTATTTCATAGGCAATACCTTTTGGTACACCGCCATTCGCAACATGCACCTCGGCAAAGCCACGGCTATCATTTTGTCGTACCCGGTACTCACGTTTGTGTTATCGGTGCTGCTTAAGCAGGATACCTTTACCATTCATAAAGTGCTCGGCATGGCGCTGGCGCTCTTGGGCGCGTATATCGTCACCGGCATTATCAAAGGAGATAAAAAATGAAGAAACTCGTTTTATTTGATTTGGACGGCACGCTCGTCAACGCGGGCGGCGCGGGCAGAACGGCCCTGCGCAAAGCGATCAAAGAACTTTACGGCGTGGAGCCGGAATTTGAACACGGCCTCATCTCCGGCCGCACGGACGTGGACAATTTTGCCCTGGTTTACGGGCTCGTCAAAAAAGGCAAAAAGCCCACCGCCGCCGAAATGAAAAAAATGAAAGCCAAATACTTGGAACTCCTGCCCGTGGAAGTACACGCCGCCGTGCGCTGCAAAAAGTACGATTTAATCCCGGGCGTGGAAAAATTCCTCAAATTTTTAGCCAAAGACAAAGACGTTATCCTGGCCTTGGGCACGGGAAACTTGCAGGAAGGCGCCAAAATTAAACTGGCCCCCAGCAAACTCGGCGAATACTTCACCGTTGGCGGATACGGTGAAGACGGACAAACCCGCGAAGAAATGCTCCAAGCCGCCGTTAAACGCGCAGAAAAGAAATTTAAAACCAAATTAGCGCCCGACCAGGTTTACGTCATCGGGGATACTCACCGCGACATTTGCGCCGCCAAAAACTGCGGTTTCCACAGTGCGGTGCTCACCAACGGCTTTGGCGACCCGCAAAAAATCCAGCGCGCCGCCGCGGAACTGGAAACCAAGGATTTTAACGATTTGACCACCTTCTGCGTGTGGCTCGGTTTAAAGACGGACCCCAAGGGCGTCAAACGCGGCAGCTACATTATGCCCGCCAGCGCCATTGAACACGTCTTCTTCAGCCGCACCGGCATTGATGAGGACCGCCTCAAAATGCTGCGCATCAAAAAATACTCGGACCTGGAATCCGGCACCATTATGTAAGAGGGAAAAGCTCCATGGAATGGTACACCGCCGCTGAACGTTTTACGGAAGCACTCGCCTCGTCTGACCCGACGCCGGGCGGGGGGGCCGCTGCGGCCCTGACGGGCGCCATGGGTTGCGCACTTGCGATGATGGCTGTGGGCACCACGCTCAAGCGCAAGGCCACGCCGGAAAATCTCCGCCCGCGCCTGACGCAAAGCCTCAAGCGCTTAACCGCCTTTAAAACGGAACTCAAGGCCTACATTCAAAAAGACGGCGATGCTTACGCCGCCTATTTAACCGCCAGCAAACTGCCCAAGGACGCCCCGGAAAGAGAAAAAGCCGTGCAGGACGCCCTGCTCTTTGCCGCGCGCGTGCCGGCGGATGCCGCTTCGGCCGCCATGCACTGCCTGCGCGAGGTGGACCACATAAAAGGCGACGTGGCGGATATTATTCTTTCGGATGTTGCCTGCGCCAAACATTTGTTGCAGGCCTGTATTAAATGCTCGGTGGAAAGCATCCGGGCCAATTTGGTCTTTATTAAAAATGAGGACCGCGTAAACGAACTAAACAAACTGATTGCCACCTTGTTAAAGGCGTGCTAAAGGAGCCTTGGTTATGAGCGAAAAAGCAAACAAACGCAGCGGAATGTTGGGCACTATTTACAATATGCTCCCCGGCATTGACGACGATTACGCCGCCAAACTGGTCTACACGCTGGAAAACAAAAAGTCGCTCTCCCAGCTCCAGCAGGACATTGCCAACATTTCGGCCCAGCTCAGCTCGGACTCGCCCATGACGGACACCACGGTGGCCAAAATTTTATTGGACGAAATCACCGTCCCGGCCGCTCTGCGCCAACTGCGCATTTACAACAACGCCACTTCCATTAACGAACTTTGCTCCGCCCTGGAAGTGCCCGCGCCGGACACCACCCGCCTGCTGACGGTGTACGCCTCCTTCGCTTCCCGCAAATACTTTGACGAATCTTTTGCCGCCGCCCTTAAAGACGTGCAGGATTCCGATATGCAAGATACCGACAAAGCCCTCCACGCCGTCAATCTCTTGCTTCAGGACGCCGCCAAACTGCTGGCTAAAGCCGAAAGCACGGCCCGCAAAAATAAAAAAGAGGTGTTCCAAACGGCGGACAAATATCATCTTTCTGTCAAGTTAACAGCCGAGCTGGAAGGGCTGTATACACAGCCCGCCGCCATTGCTTTCCAGCCGGAATTTGACCGTCTGTTTGCCCTGCTTCAAAAACAAAATGCGGACAAGCACCTCTGCGCTTCCCTCGTGGCGCGTGCTATGCTCTGCCAAATTACACCCAAAGACGCGCAAGACGTCGCCCTGCTTTCCAAATTATTAAAAGGCCAGCTCTTGGAAGAAGATTTAATGATTATCGCCTGCCGCTATTTAAAGGCCAAAGCCCCGGCCGACATTGCCGCCACCTTTGAAGCCGTGCTTAAAAAATTGCCGCACGTATCCAGCCCCACCGAAAATTTAGGGTTAGCCGTGCGCGTACTTTTGGACGGTACCCCGGACAGCTTTGAAAAAGCCGGCCAGCAAGCCGCCCTGCGCCGCGACCGTGAGGTCCTGCGCAGAAGTTTATCCAAAAAGAATTTATACAGCGGTTATGAATACGACCTGGCAGACCGTTTCGGCGGCAAAAAAACCTTTGTCCAGCTGGAGCGCGAAATGCACGAACTTCTGCAAGCCCTGCCGCACTGTTCCGACGAAACCGACAACAAGGAACTCGCCTGCAAGGTGCTGCTGGGGTCTCTCAGCCAGGAGGAAGCCGCCAAGCAAGCCCAATACCTGCGCGATTTAAAGGCGCAAACGCTTACGCAAGGGCTCGCGCCGGAAATTATGAAGGGGTACCTGGGCACCAAACCGCCCGAAGAACTCATTAATTTTTTTGAAAGTTCCCTCAAACCCTTTACCTTTTGGAAGTCCGACCGCGAAAAACATATTTTTGCACTGCACACGCTGGTGGGGGAACTCAACGGCACGTACAACCGCCGGATTTCGCAATTTGTGCTGGAAATGCTGGAAAACGGCTCCTCGCTTGAGCTGGTGACGGATATGCTCGCCAACATTCAGGAGCATAAAACCAGCCCGCAGGAACTGGAAACGCTGTTAAGCCGTTACAAACAAGCCCGCGCCGCTTCAAAGGCGTAGCCTGTTTGCTATAAAAAAAGCTGTTAAATTGCGCGATAATTTGCTATGCTTTTATCGTGCCGTGCTATATTTATTTTTTCAAGGGTGAAAAAAAATGAGATATTGGGTTTATATCAACGACAAAGTGGAGGGGCCTTACGAAGAGGCCAAACTGGTAACGCTGCAAGGCTTTACCCCGGATACGTTAATCTGCTCGGAAGAAGTAGCTTCCGGCGGCGGACAGGAATGGGTAAAAGCCTCCAACATTTTTGAATTTGACCAGGTGGAAAAAACCGTCAACCAGCCGGCCCCCGCCGCTTACGGCGTTGCCGCGCATCCGGCTGACGCAGCCGAACAGCCGGCCACGGCAGACACGCATCTGTTGCTGGAAAAAATTGACCGGCTGACCCGCGAGGTTTCTGGGTTGCAATCCACGCTTAACACCATGCAAACCAAGTTGGACGAAGCCATCACCGCAGCCCAAAACGCCCGCGCGGCCGAACAAGCCGCCTCCGGCACGCCGGCCTACATCCCGCCGCAAGACAACGACGACGCCCAAAACACCATCACCCTTACCCGTCACGATATAGAACCCGCTTTGGACGACGAAGCAATCACCAATACGGAAAGTCTCGTTTCCCGTGCGGAAGACATTGTTGCCGCCGCCAACCAGCCGGCAGAAAAACCCCTTGAAATGCTGGGCGAGGTGGACCTGGGCAATAAACAAGACGACACAAACGAGGTCGCTTTAGGCTCCAAAATGGAGGAAGCCGTTGTATTGCGCTCCGCGCTGGACTCCTTATATAACGCCAAAGTGCAAACGCAGAAAGAAAAAGAAAGCACCTTCCAGGATCTATTGACCCCGGCCCAGGCGCGCGCATTGGGCGAACAAGCCCAGGCTAAAGAACATAAAGAAGAAACGCCTGCCCCGGCTGCCGAAGGCACCGCCAAAGACGCTTTGCTTAACGAATTAACAGCTGAGCCTAAAAAAGAAGACGTTTTGGACCAACTGATTAAAGAAAAAGGAACCGAAAAGAAAGACAACACCTTTAAAATGGCCGCCGCAGCGGCTGTGGGTGCTGTGGCCGGACTCGCCGCCGCAGAAGGCTTAAAAGAGGAAAAGGAACCGGCCCCCGGGTTGGAAACGGTGCAGGACGCGGCCGCCGAACCCGTGGAAGAGAAAAAGACGCTGGACTTTTCGGACGAATCCCAATCTCCCGCGCTTTCTATTGCCGCGGACGTAAACGAGCCGGAAAAACACGAAGAAGTTCTCCCGGCCGAGCAAATGCCGGCAGACGTACCCGCCGTGACCGAAACGCCCCAGGCGGAGCCCGCCCCCGCGGCGGAACACCTTCCGTCCTTAGAGGGTGCCGGTAAAGAACCCGTGCAAGAAGCCGAAAAAGAAAAAGAGGCCACGCTGCAGGAACTGGTGCCCGGCGCCAAGACCGAAAAACCGGACGGCGTGCTGATCACCGAACAAGATTTGAAGGAAGCCTTCACCGAACGCAGCTCCCAGGACGACCAAAGCGTGGAGCAGTTGTTTGGCGTTCCGGCCGCGCAGCAGCCCGCTCCGGCTGCCGAACCGGCGCAAGCGGCCTCTCTGCCGCAATTTTCCGACCAAACGGCCGACAAACCCTTACCCGTCGGCAATCCGAACGATTTGACGGAAATTGAACTCAAAGAAGGTTCCACCTATTTGATTTCGGACTTTGTCCCGCCCGCTCAGGCCGACGCAAACGCCCTGCCGAAAGAGCTGGAAAAAGCAAACACCAAGGCCGAAAAAGAGAAGGCGGAAAACAAAGAGGAAACCGGCGTGCAGGAAATGGTTTCCCCGCTCAAGCAGACCGAAACGCCCGTTGCGCCGGCGCAGGATGCTCCCAGCGACGTAACCGTTTCTCAAGTGATTTTGGAAAACACCATTAAAACCAAACGCGGCGCCACCTTGGATATTAAAACGGTGCCCATGGTGCCGGAACCGGCGCAGTCCGAACGCCTGAATTTGGACGGGATGGAAGACGACATCAATACCCAGCACGACCTCAAGGCCGCCGACGTTAAACCGCAGAGCAAGGCTGTCAAAGCCACCGTGGGCGTTTTGGTCGCCTTGGTGTTGGCCGCGGCTATTTACGCCATGCTCGGGCTCATGAACCTGCTCCCGGCGTCCGTCAATGTGTTTGCAAACAAACAGCAAGCGGAAGCCCAGCAGACCGAGGACTTCAACGCGCAAATGGACGAAATTTTGGGTTCTCAGCCCGCGCAAACGCCCGAGGCCGCGCCCGCTCCCGCCGCGGACCCCACGCAAGCCGTCCTTGCCGACGTGCAAAACTACCCCTTGGCCAATGGCTACACGCTTAAGCAGTATATTGAAGCACGCCACCCGGCCAGCGTGGATTTGATTACGTGGGATATTTCCACCGCCGTAGACCCGGACAATTACTCTGTTCTCGTCAAGGTTCCGCCGGAGAATCCGCAGAGCTTCAAAATTTCGTACCGCTTTAATTACAACGCGGTCACAAAAGCCCTGGACCCCACCATTTCCGACGCTAAAAACCTGCTGGACTCCGTTGTTCCCACAGCGGCGCCCCAGCAACAGCAGCAGGCCTTACAATAGTTTCTGCGCAACCAAAAATTTACGCTCCCGCATAAGCGGGGGCGTTTTTCGTATCCAGAAAAAAGGGGGATACAAATAGTACTTGGTGTCCTGGTCGGACTCTTTCTTCCGTCATCCCGTAATGCTGTTACACGGGGTCTCGCCGTTCCGTTCTTTGTCGTCATCCCGGAGTGTTTGGCGGCCCACAGGGTTCCGGGGTCTCGCCGTTGTCGTTTGCCGTTTGCTGTTCCGCCCGTTCCTTCTTCTAACAGACAAAAAAAGAGCAGGTAAACAACCCTGCTCTCTTTGCAAACAATTTTCCGTCAATAAACTTTTACTTCACGGCATTCTTGGCAATGCTCTCCAGCACATGGAAGGCCTTTTCCGCCCAGTTCAGGCTCAGCCATTCGTACGGCCCGTGCGGATTTTCATATCCCGCAAAAATGTTCGGCGTGGGGAGTCCGCGGAACGTCATCTGTGCGCCGTCGGTGCCGCCGCGCGCCTGCGCCAAATGGTATTGGATGTGGTTTTCCTTCAACGCCCCTTCCAAAAGTTCCATGGCCTGCGGGCGTTCCTTTAAAATGTCGCGCATGTTGCGGTATTGTTTTTTAAATTCCAATTCAATTTTAGCCGCGGGATATTTGGCCCGTTTTTGCGCCACCAGTTCTTCCAAATCTTTTTTAAACTGCTCAAACTTGGCCAAATCGTGTTCGCGCACAATTCCCTGCAACAGGGCCTTGTCCAGCCCGCCCGTCACGTCCTTAAACAGCACAAAGCCGTCCTCGCCATCGGTCGTTTCGGGCAGTTTATTTTCCGGCCAGGAAGATACGATATCCGCCGCAATGCGCACCGGGTTGGCCATAAAGCCCTTGGCCGCGCCCGGGTGGCAGGTTTTGCCCGTAATGCGGACGGTTACCGTATCGGCGTTAAAGTTTCCGCAGTCAATATATCCCAGCTCCGCGCCGTCCACCGTGTACGCAAAATCCGCGGCAAATTTCGGCACGTCAAAATAAGAAATCCCGGTTCCCGTTTCCTCGTCAATGGTAAAGGCCACTTTCAATGGCCCGTGTTTGATTTCGGGGTGCGCAATCAGGTATTCGGCCAGCGTCATAATGGTGGCAATGCCAATTTTATCGTCCCCGCCCAAAAGTGTATTTCCGTCGGCCGTCACAATATCATCCCCTAAGCACAGGCTCAGGCGCGGGGCGTTTTCAGGCGTTAGAAACATTTTCTTTTCAGCGTTAATGGTCAGGGTGCCGCCGTCGTAATTGGGGTGCACCACAGGGCGAATGTTTTTGCCGCAGTAGTCGCACACGGTATCCATGTGGGCAAAAAAGCCAATCGTCGGCGCCTTTTTATCGGTATTGGCAGGCAAGAGCCCCGTTACAAAGCCGTATTCGTCCACTTCTACGTCGCTCAAGCCGACGGTTTTCATCTCTTTGGCTAACAGATGCGCAAACTCAATTTGGCTTTGTGTGGTGGGCGTTACGGTGCTTTCCGGGTCACTCGTGGTTTCCACGGACACGTAGCGTACAAAGCGGTCATAAATCTTTTTTTGTAATTCATTCATAAGTTTTCTCCATAAATCCTTTTTTTTATTATACAATTTATTATCCGTGTACTTGGGAGGTTTTATGAAAAAACTCTTTTTATTAGGTTGCGCCGCCTGTATGCTGGCGGCTTGCGCGAGCGTCAAAGAAGCCGAAAATATGGCCAACTGCAAATACGCTTTAAAGAGCGTGGAGCTGACCGATTACAATTTAACCTCGTTTGATTTTACCGTCGTGGTGGCTATTACCAATATGAACAAAAAGCAAGTCGCCTCTATTAAACGTTTTGAAGGCGTGCTGACCGTTAACGACGACAAAATGGCCGACGTTGCACTAAAAGATATTAAGGTAGAACCTAATTCCACCAAGCCCGCCAAGGCGCGGCTCACGGTGCCCATGGCGGCCTTCACCAAAAAAACGCTGGGGCTTATCAGCATGGGCAGCGGCACGCTGGACTACCATTTAACGGGTACCATGTACTTTGAAGGGCCTTTGGGTGTGGAAATCCCGATGCCGGTGGACATTGGCCGCGTAGGCAGTTATACCATTACGGACTAAAGTACTTTTGAGGAGTTTTATAGACATACCCTAAGCCACCCGGCTTAGTTACAATTTATCTGTTTTTGGAATCCTATGAAGAATAGGAGGTCTTTAGGAAACTAAAGAGCTTATCAGGTCCAAAAGCAGTCGTCTTAAGCGCAAAACAAACGGACTAATTACCCCTTTGCTTTGCGTGAAATGTTCCTTGCCATACGAGTATGGCAAGGAACTACGGCTGTTTTATGTCAAGCCCTGATAAGCCTTGGCAAACTACAGCCGTTTTTTATTGCCTTTTTTTCTTCTTGGGAAAGGAGAATAAAGTGGCCAATAAAAACTTACAAAGTGCTCGTAAAAACAAAAAAGATGAATTTTACACCCAACTTGCTGATATAGAAACCGAGTTAAAGCACTACAAAAACCATTTTAAGGGAAAAACTGTCCTCTGCAATTGCGACGACCCACGCGTTAGCAACTTTTTCCATTACTTTGCCTACAATTTTGAATTTCTAGGGCTTAAAAAACTGATTACCACCTGCTACAAAAGCCAAGAAGCAGACCTTTTCAGTCAAAACAACAGCGAGCGCGCCATTTACCTAGAATACACTGGCAACAAAACGGGCGGGCACGTGCCCGCAGCCGAAGAAATAGGCATTAAGCCATTGCAAGGGGACGGAGATTTCAGAAAATCCGAGTGTGTGGAACTATTAAAACAAGCCGATATAGTGGTAACTAACCCGCCATTCAGTTTATTTAGGGAATATGTAGCCCAGTTGATGCAATACAATAAGAAATTTATTATTATAGGACACCAAAATGCCATTACTTACAGAGATATCTTTAAACTCATTAAAGAAAATAAACTTTGGTTAGGATTTGGGTTTAAAGGAAATGCCGGACATTTTATCAGTAAGTACCAGGATTATGCTGCCGCCGGAAACCACAAAGAAGGCATGGTACGGGTATCTGGAGTGAATTGGTTTACTAATTTGGAAATTTCTAAACGTCATGAAAAACTCATTTTATATAAAAAATACATCCCCGAAGAATACCCCAAATACGACAATTACGATGCTATCAATGTAGATAAAACTGCCGATATTCCGTGCGATTATAACGGCATCATGGGAGTGCCCATTACATTTTTGGATAAATACAACCCCGAACAATTTGAAATTATCGGGAGTATGACCTCTACAACCGTTGATACAATTTCAAAAGGATATCCCTTTATAAACGGGGAACGAAAATACGCCCGTATTTTAATCCGAAAAAGAGGTAAATAAATGAAAATAACATTAAAAGAAATTCCCGTGAGAGATTTAGTACAAGATTACCAAGACCAAGCCGAAAACGGCGTAACGGGCTACGGTGGGAAATTGGATATTCGTCCGCCTTACCAACGGGAATTTATCTACAAAGACAAACAACGCGAAGCCGTCATAGACACGGTAACCAAAAACTTTCCGCTAAATGTAATGTATTGGGCCGTACGCGCGGACAGAGGATTTGAAGTAATAGACGGTCAACAACGCACCATTTCCATTTGCCAGTATGTAAAAGGGGAATTTTCCTTTGATATGCTCTATTTTCATAACTTACCCGCAGATAGGCAGGAGCAAATTTTAAATTATAAATTAATGGTTTATTTTTGCGAAGGAACTGATAGCGAAAAACTGGAGTGGTTTAAGACTATTAATATAGCGGGCGAAGAATTAACCGAGCAAGAACTGCGCAACGCCGTTTATCACGGGAGTTGGGTCTATGATGCCAAACGATATTTTTCAAAAACAGGTTGCCCGGCCTATGGTTTGGCAAGCAATTATTTGGCAGGTTCTGCTATTCGGCAAGATTATTTGGAAACGGCTATAGACTGGCTGTCCAACGGAAACATCGATGTCTACATGGCAAACCATCAACACGACCCAAATGCAAGCGAACTGTGGCTTTATTTCCAAAATGTAATCAACTGGGTGAAAGTGGTTTTCCCCGTATATCGCAAAGAAATGAAAGGCCTTGCGTGGGGGGAACTGTTTAATACATTCAAAGATGCTCCGCTTGATGCAAAAACCTTGGAAAAAGAAATCGCCGTTTTAATGCAAGATGATGATGTTACCAATAAAAAAGGCATCTATCCGTTTGTGCTGGATAGAAAAGAAAAGCACCTAAATATCCGTGCGTTTACTCAGGCAACAAAGCGCAAAGTGTACGAAAAGCAACAAGGTAAATGCCCGCTATGTAAAAATCACTTTAAGTTAGAGGAAATGGAGGCCGACCATATTACCCCATGGCACGAAGGAGGAAAAACCGAACTTGCCAACTGCCAAATGCTTTGCAAAGAGTGCAACCGCAGAAAATCAGGGAGATAATCTAAACCCCCGCTCAAACACAAGCGGGGGGTTTGTTAGAAACTTCGTTACATCAAAATCAGCCGCAGCACCCACGCGGACAAAAACGCCATACTAAGCGTCAGCGCAATCACCCGAAACGTGTCCTTCCACCCGCTTTCGCGCAACATCACAAAAAACGTCGCCACGCACGGCAGGTACATCGCCATAAACACGCACGCCACCACTAGTTCAGCAGGCGCCAAGTTAAACGGCTGCAACAGAGCGATAGAAACGTCCTTTCGCAAGCAACCCAAAATCAAGAGCGGCGTCGTATCCGCGGGCAGTCCCAAAATGTGCTCCACCGGGTAGCGCGCAATTTTGGCAATCCAATTGGTCAGGCCGGAGAGCTGCATCAAATCTACAAACAACACACCCGCCAAAATCAGCGGCAGGGCGTCGCCCAAGTATTCCTTCATGCGAATTCGCAACTTGCGCAGCAAGGGCCGCCATTGCGGAATCTGCCACGAAGGGATTTCCATAAACAGCTCAGGCGTTTCACCCTTCATCAGTTTATTCAAAATCGTCCCCGCCAAAATCCCGTTCACAAACAAGGCAAAAAATACAATCAGCATGTATTTTAAGCCATGGGGGGACAAAATGGAAATAATCATCGCCGTTTGCGAAATGCACGGCGCCAGCACCAAAATAAGCGCCAGGGCAATAATGCGCTCGCGGCGGGTTTCCAGCACGCGGATGCCCATCACTGCCGGCACTTTGCAGCCGAAACCCAGCATAATCGGCAGAGAGCCGTATCCGTGTAACCCGATTTTATGGAGCAAACTGTCCAAGAGCACCGCTAGGCGCGGCAAGTAGCCCAAATCGCCCAAGAAGCCCAAGAGCGCATAAAACGCCAACAC
Source organism: uncultured Elusimicrobiales bacterium (assembly GCA_934667625.1). Lineage (GTDB taxonomy): Bacteria > Elusimicrobiota > Elusimicrobia > Elusimicrobiales > Elusimicrobiaceae > Avelusimicrobium. The sequence continues at coordinate 1,553 of CAKUMH010000015.1, read as the reverse complement.
ATAGGACATTACGTCTATAAGCGCAATATGCAAGCCGTCGGTCAGCACGCCGAAATAATTTTGGCCGCCGTCCCCCAATAGCAGCATGCCAAAGGCATTGTCTTTTATCCCGCCGAAAATATGCTCCAAAAACGGAACGTAATAATTTTCGTACAGCGGGTCCAGCAGGTTAATCAGGTTTTCGCCCACAAAGCGTACCAAAAAGAAGGAAACCACCAGCACACACAGCGCAATGGGCAGCCCCGTTACGGGTGTTGTGGCCCACGCTTGCAAATGCTCCAAGAAAGAGGGGTGTTTATGCTTTACCGTCTGCACTTTTTGGATGATATGGCCGATGAGGTGCCATTTTTCTTCGGGCGTGGGGGGAACGGACAACGCGGAAGGTTCCGTCTCGCGCGACGAAATACGCACCGCCTGATGCGAAAGCTCCTTGAGCCCTTCGCCGGTGGTCGCCACCACTGCAATGACGGGAATGCCCAGCTCTTTGGAGAGTTCCTTCACATTAATCTGAATCCCCTTGCGCACCGCCTCATCGTACTTATTTAAAAGCAAGATGACGGGCTTTTTAAGCTGCATAATTTCCAACAGGAAATACAGGTTGCGCTCCAGGTGCGAAGCGTCCGCCACACAGACGATAAAATCGTACTCCAGTTCCTTAAACAGGTTGCGTTTTTTGCCTTCAATCAGCCATTCTTCTTCCAGGCGGTAAAGGCCGGGAATGTCAATAATATCGTAGGCCTCGCCGTTAAATTGGGTCTGTCCGTAATTTAGGCCCACGGTCGTGCCCGGAAAGTTAGATGAAATAATCCCAATCCCCGTCAGGCGCGAAAAAATCAAGCTCTTGCCCACATTGGGGTTGCCTGCCAAGAGAAAGGTGTTGCGTTTTGCGGTAACGATAATTTTTTTGGCGGTTTCGCGGCCGATGGCCACTTCCGTGCCGGACACATTCACCACCACAGGGCTGGAGCCCGGTTTGCGCGTGATGAATTGCCCGCGGACGATGCCCATAGCGGCCAACTTGTCCGCCATTTTTGCATCGGTCTGAATATCTTTAATTTGGGCGGTATTGCCCGGTTTTAAAGCGTGTAAAGTGCGGGTATTGTCTTTTTCCATAAAAGTTAGCTTTTCCTTACTTTTATATTTTACCAAAACCATTTTTACAATACAAGTGGGCGCGCCCGACGAGGTTTTCGCGCCGCGGCGCGGGTGGTCAAATTTTGGTATAATTTAGATGATAATTTTACCTAAACAGGAGACTTAAAACTATGGCTTATAAAGTAAATCCCGATGTTTGCATTAACTGCGGTGCTTGCGAATCCGCCTGCCCGGTGGGCGCGATCAGCGAACAAGACGGCAAAAGACACATTGACGACACCAAATGTGTTGAATGCGGCGCCTGCGCCGGCACCTGCCCGGTGAGCGCGATTGCGCTGTAGGAGCAAAGCGAGCTGGGCAACTTATGCAAAGCAAGCCTAGCTGCCCGGTGAGCGCGATTGCGCTGTAGGAGCAAAGCGAGCTGGGCAACTTATGCAAAGCAAGCCTAGCTGCCCGGT
>CAKUMH010000014.1 GCA_934667625.1 uncultured Elusimicrobiales bacterium | reverse complement strand
ACACAGGCGGAATAAAAAAGGTCATGCTGGAAGGTTTTAGTACAGCTTCTCTTCCTTAAGGATAACGACGAACGATAACGGCAAAATCCTGAAGACCCTACGGGCCGCAAGAGCATTCTAGGATGACGACGGGAACGGTAATGACGAACGGCACAAAAGGGAAAATAAAAAAAGTCACCTTGAACTTGATTCAGGGTCTACCGTATGGGTTGTTAAGCCGCCACTGTTCATTAACAACAAACGACCAGCAGAAACAGAAACAACAAAACAACACAAAAGGTAGATCCTGAATACCCTACGGGCCGCCACTTCAAGGGGGCGACGCTTTGTTTATTGACGGCGAAAAAAGGGAAATAATAAAAGTTTGGGCTACGAGACTCCAAGATGACGACAAGGCCTTTGGGCCTACAAACAGGGTGCCAAAGGGCCTACCCTCGTGTTAGGTCAATAACACCCCTTGTAATAAATCAATTAATCAATTATACTATCCTTATAAGCACTTTATTATCGGGAGGACCCCTTATGAAAAAATCTTTTGTATTGTTGCTTGCGTTGCTGGTGGCAGCGCCTGCGTGCTTTGCCGCGGCTCCGGCACCGGACCCGAACCCGGATCCCGGGTTGGCTGATGTGCTGATTGAAAAGCTCGCTGTTACCGATAAGGTGAAAAAGCGGGCCGGTGAGCAGTTTGTAAAAAATGCGGCCAAAGGTAACTTGAAGGCCATGGATGAAGGTTACAAACAGGCGCGCTCCTCCACGCACTGGCCAGACTACTCTACCAAGGCGCTGCGGGCTGCTGCAAAGGCAGGCCACATAGAAGCGGTGCAATATCTGTTGGGCAAGGGAGTGAACATTAACTCCTATGTAAAGCCAAAGAACAAGAACTCCGCCGTGAAATACACTGCGCTGTGCGCAGCCGCTGAAAGTAACAAAATCCTCATGATGAAGTATCTTCTCAATAGAGGGGCTTCTCCTGCTGTTGTGTGTGCAATATCGGAAGGGCGTCCTCTTCCGCTACGGCCTAAAGACGTAATATTGCGAGTAGAAAGACGCTCGAATACCCTGCCAACCCTTGACAAAAACCAGCTTTATGTATGGAAAATGCTCTTGCGCAAAGACAAAAGCCGGTTCGCGTATGGATCCTGGGATGGTAATATTCAACACCTCGTTTATTATGGCGATATGGAGCTTATAGAGCTGCTTAGAGACGGAGGGCATTTTAAATTAATAGGGGACACCGGTCGTCTGACTGTAGCTAGTGCTTTTATGAGTGGAAATATTGGGAAAGTAAACCGCGTGATTGAGGGTGGGGGGCTACCTTCACTACTGTCGCAGGACGATTATGACAAAATTTTGGCATATTCTGCTAGAGCCAACCATATTCACATGGCTGAATGGTTGTTGAAAAACCGTCACTTTAGTCAGAAGGCGTTGGATAATGCCATTAACGAACTGGCGTCCTCTGAGGAAACATGGGATGAATTCCACGTAAGTGGATGGCCAATAGGAAAAACTTTGTCTAAGGAGATGATAGCTCTATTGCGCTCACATGGTGCCCATTTCTCAGCGTATAATGCTGCTCTTCAGAACGGGATGCCCTGGTCTAAATTACAACTAGCAGGTGGTGATGTAAAAAAAGCTGCTGCGGCTACCTCGGGAAGCACCTTGCTTAAGTTGTATAAGCGGAAAAGAAAGAGTGAGGTGGTCTCGCTGATAAAAAACGGCGCCCCGAATGACTCAGCAGAGCGGTGTGTTGTGCCTACTGTTAATGAAGGTAGGGACTACGAGGGCGTCGTCCCGGAAGATGACACAGAAGAACTGCTTGTTGTGGCTATTAATAATGGAGATATAGAATTTTTGAAGCAGATTCTTCCTTACAAGCAGATCCCTAAGTGTCACTATTTCTTAGAGCAGGCAGTTGCCAAGAAAGACCTGAAATTATTCAATGTGCTCCTCCAAAACTACAACGAGAAAAAGGTTGATTTTACGCGCCTTTTGGGAACGGCTATCCACAACCAAAGTCTAGCGCTAACCAAGCTCTGTGTTGAGAAAGGGGGCGATGTAAACGGGTATATTTCCGGTTATGTCTATATTACAGGTGGTACCAGAAGAATGCCAGTTTACCCAAATAAGATGTTAGCTGTTGCAACTTTTGAAGTAGATAATTTTGACATAGCTTACTTTTTGACTAGCAAAGGAGCTACGGAATAAACAAACGTTTGTAAAAGATAAAGTACGATAGTGCCTAGCGCCCCCGCCGAGTGTACGGCGGGGGCGCTTTGGCGTAAAGGAGGAAAAAAAGGATGACGGCAGCAGGGGAAAACGGCAAAAGGTAAAATAAAAAAAGTCATGCTGGAAGGTTTTAGTCCAGCATCTCTTCCTTATGGATAACGACGAACGACAACAACGAGATCCTGGACAAAAACGCTCCAGGATGACAACTCTTTTGGCGGGCCGCCACGGCGCTTAGTGAATGACGGCGGAAAGGGAAAACGGCGAGACCCTGGACAGAAACCTTCCAGGGCGACGACAGGGAACGACAACGGCGAGACCCTGGACTACAACCTTCCAGGGCGACGGCTCTATTGGCGGGCCGCAAGAGCATTCTAGGATGACGACGGGAACGGTAATGACGAACGGCACAAAAGGTAGATGCTGAAACAAGTTCACCATGACTTTATGAGAACCTGTCACCTGTGACGGTTGAAAATAGAGGCGGGGCGATTTGCTATAATATCCAAAGTAACAGTCAAAATAAGGAGTGTTTGTTTGAAACATTTAAATATGTTGGAAAGGGTAGCCTAACCGAGAGGTTAGTGTTATCTTAAGGTGCACAGCCTCTTGGTATTTCACAAAAAATTATCAGGAGGAATTTATGAATTATCAAATTCGTTTAGAGAAAAAAGAGGAACAATATACTGTAGAAAATTTAGTAAAAGAGGCTTTTTGGAACGTCTATCGCCCGGGGTGTTTGGAACATTATGTGCTGCACTGCCTGCGTACAGACCCTGCTTTTGTGACGGAGCTGAACTTTGTTTTGGAAGCAGCGGGGCAGATTATCGGGCAGAATGTATTTGTCCGCGCACAGATTAAGGCGGATGACAGGAGAAGTATCCCTATACTGGCCATGGGACCAATTTGTATCGCTCCCGCTTTTCAACGCAAAGGCTATGGGAAAAAACTGCTAGATTACTCGCTTGAAAAGGCCAAAATGTTGGGATATGGGGCCGTATGTTTTGAAGGAAATATCGGCTTTTACGGAAAAAGCGGTTTTACCTTTGCCAGAGAATTTGGAATTCGCTACCATGGATTGCCCGCTGGGGCGGATGACTCGTTCTTTTTGTGCAAGGAATTGCTCCCCGGATATTTGCATGGCGTGACGGGCGAATATGCCCCGCCACAGGTGTATTTGGTGGATCCGCAACAGGCGGAGGTGTTTGATAAAAACTTTCCGCCCAAAGAAAAGCTAAAACTTCCTGGACAATTGTTCTAAACCGATGCCCCCGGCACTAAATTAAAGTGTCGGGGGCGTTTTACACAAAGCAAAAGCCTTGGGTACACCTACCGTGCAAGGGCAGGCTTCCAAGGCTTTTACAGCTGGTATAGCGGATAATTACCCGAAAATCAAGTGACATTTGGGCGATGAGACGATAATTTCGGATTCTGGGTTTGAAAATTAGAGATTTTCTATATAGCGGGTGAGCGGGAAGAACACCTCGTCAAACCCAAAGGCCGGGGTGAACATTTCCTGCAGGGCGCGCTCTTTGGGCCAGTGCTGCACTTTGACGCGGTAAAGCGCTACCATGGCACCGGTACGGTCCGAGCCGTACAAACAATGCACGTAAATGGGGTAGTTGGCAGGGTTGGAGGCAATCTCCAAAAACCGTTTGGCGTGGCGGTCGTTAAATAAAAACGGATTGACCGGGATATGATAGACGGTGAGCGGAAGGCCTTCCGTCAGCGCTTTGTCCGGTTCGGAGACACGCAAATTGATAATGGTTTTGATGCCCATTTTGGCTAACGCTTCGTAACCTTGGCGGGTGGGCAAGGCGCCGCGGTAAAGGTTATTGGACACCTGGTACGCGTTTTTGAGGCCCGGCAGGTTGAGGGGTCTCAAGTGAACGTGCGGGAACCTGGAGGCGCGGGCAATTGCCCGGGAAATATGCGGCGTAGAAATCTGCACTGGGCGAAGATGCGGAATGGTTTGATGCCCAAAATAGCGCACCACGCGCGGTTGGGAAAGTACGATTGGCCGGGGGCGGACCGGCGCTGCGCGGAAGGCTTTGGTGACTTGCAAGCCGCGGCGCACAAGCGGCTGTGCCGAAACCGGGAAGGTGGTGCACAAAGTGATGAATAAAAGGACGAGTAGTCGTAGCTTGGTCATATTTATACTATACCGCGTCTGCGGATAAAACGCAAGGCCCAGAAAAAAGGAAATTTTGGCCTAGGGAAAATTTAGGTCCAAGGACCCATGGCATTTTGGCCTAAAAACGATACAATCAAATTATATAACACTTTTTGGAGAGGTCCTTATGCAAAAAATGTTCCGCCTTGTACTTGCTATTGTGTTTGCCTGTAATGCGTTATTGCCAAGCGGTTGGGCGACGGCGGCTAAACCGTCTGACTCAAAACAACAGCTGGCTCCCCATGCCCGGTTGACGCAAGATATTGAGCAGGCCGTGGACCGTGCGGAGAATGCACAGCAACTTTCTCCGGCGGCGTTGGAATTGGCGGCGGCGTTGCAGGAGTATGAGGAAGCTTTTGACTTGTGCGAAATGCAGGCGGCCATTGATCATTTGCATCGGGCGTCGGTGGGCTACTATGGAAAAATGCGCAAAGAGGCCCCCAAACCGACCGTTACGCGGGATGATACGGGGCACCTTAAAATAGTCCGACCGGATTTTTCCCAACTGACAGGGTTAGTGGGAAATCCCGTGCTGGACCTGTACAAACAGAATGAACTGCAACTGAACGATTTGGTGGATTTTATAGATCCGCTGACCCCTTCCTACCGTCCTGAACAAGATACTTACTATGCTGCGGAAATTTTGGGCAATACGCTAGAGGCCGTCATGACGGAGTTGACTGACGATTGGCAAATAGTGCTTAACGATTTGCTCCCGGCGGTTGAATTGCGTGTTTTGTACCGCTTAAATGAGCTCAGTACCGGCACTTATACCACGATTGAACAGGTAATGGCGGTAGGCACGCTGCGCATTCTGTTAACAAAAATTCAACGCTACTATGCCCAAACGGGACAACAAAATCCGCTTTATCAGCAATTTGACCCGGTAACAATTCCTACACTAAAAACGACTGATTTTGGGACTTTTCGTATGGAGCCGGTGAGCGCGAACTGCCAATTGGATCCAAGTGGGTTGGATGCAAGCAGGGCCTTTTACCAAGAAATTTTGGCTCTCCGCGACGCAGGACCCAAGGAGGATTCCGGCGAGTTCCGCCTGATGACGACCTTGGCGTCTTACGCCATTGCTTATGCGGTAGAGCAAGGGAATGTGGGGCAGATAAAAGCAATTTTGGATTTGTTTGACGAGGGACCCAAAGAGACGGATTTCTTCCAAACCTATACGCCGGTGCTCTCGGACCTTTTTACGCAGTTGGCGGAGAATATCAAATTTTCCGTTGCCGGGAAAGATATCCGTAATGACGTGCTGGAGTTGTTGGTTTCGTTCTCGGATCCCAAGGAGCATTCCGTTCCGGCGCGGATTTTTGCTTTAGAGGCGGCGGGGTTAATCTTTCGGTCAGAAATACTGCCGCCGCAGGAGGAAATGAAAAACCGCTTTTTTGTGATTAACCAACAAGTTTCTTCCCAGGATACGGAAATCCGCTCTCTGTTGGCCAAGCGGGCGGTGGATATTTACGCTACGCTTACTAACACTGGTGTTTATGGCATGCAATCTTACGGAATGGACGCCGCGCAAATGCAGCAGCTGGCGGATAAAATAGCCGTTATTTACAATACTTTTGCCAACGACGATTTGCAATGGGATACTTCACGCAAACATCACCCCAAAAGCTATGTGCTGGACAAAGGCGCGGACGGCCGGACCTTGGTGCTGAATAAAGAAGGTTCTATCCCGCGCTTGCGCGTGCAGGGGCAAGGGTACCAATTGCAGCTGCCCAATCAAGACCTGGTGGAAGTGAGCGGCTTTGGCCAGGACAGCAACGGACGTTGGATTGCCATGGATTTAAAAAATAAGGTGAACCGCCGCAAGGCAGATAAAGAGGCTTCGGCCGCCTTTGCCACCTTCGTGGGCGAGGTTCTGCTGTGGGTGTATGGCGGGGAAATTTTTTCTTTAGTAGGAAAGGCGTACCGGGCGGCCAAAGGGGCTATGATTGCCTTGCCCAAGGCGGTAAAACCGCTGATGAGCGTTAAGAACGGGCGGCTTATATTGCCCTCTAAAAGAAGCTGGAAGGCTTTTTCGGGCATTTTAAAGCGGGAGGTCAAATACCAAAATTTAACTGCGACCTTGCGGGAAAATGGCTATGTGCTCTCGGCTACCCGTGTGGAGAAGGTAAGCCGACCTGCGCAGGAAGTATCGCCCGTTATTCCGAGCTCCCATAGGCTTGTGGAACATGCCACACCGGGAAATTATGCTACCACGATGATGCGGGACGTGCGGCATGCGGGTGGGTCTACGACGGTGTGGGAGCCCGTTACACGTCCGATGACTTCTATATCCGGCTTGCGAAATAGAGCTTGGCGTGGATTAAAACAGAGAGGACCGATAGAGGAGTTGCACCTCTCTTGGCACCGCCCCGGATTTAATTACGGACAGGTGACGCTGAAAGTGCCGGAAGGTTCTGCCCTGCGGACGAACGGCATACGCAGTCGGAAGGATTGGCGGTATTTCTTAAGAAATGCCAAAGGCGCGGACGGCCAGGCGGTGGAGTTTGTGCCCTTGAAGCGGTACGATTTGCCGGGTGCCTCGTGGTTGACTCCTTCCCGGCGCGCGCAAACCTGGGTGGGGCGCGAGGAGACCCTGCAGGCAGCCACGAAAGAGGCGCTCGCCGCGGATGCCTCGCTGGCGGCGGAAAGCGCCGATGCGACCTTTGCCTATTTTAAATATACGCCGGAAGGGTGGGTGCGTGTCTCGCAAGATGAATTTATGCGGCTAGGGGAACGGTTGACGGTGAAGCCGACGGTGAACTATTACAAAGTACTTCAGGTGAACCCCTCGGCCTCAAGAGAGGAGATTGTATCCCAATATAAACGGCTCATCCGTGAATATCACCCGGATAAATGGGCTTCGGCCCCCGTGGCACAGCAGGAAGCTGCAGCCGAAATGACGACGCAGCTTAATAAAGCCTATGAGGCGGTGGGGAAATCGCCCAAGGCGCGTGCGGCGTACGATGCAACCTTCCACCAAGGGGGACTGCTTGGGGTGGGCCCTCTGGAGGATGCCTTGCATCAGCCGCTGTTGGCGGATGCAAACGGGTTTTCGCTGGCGATCACCCGCAATAGCGGGATGACGGCGGAGGGGTTCAATCCGCTTTCCCGGGGGATTGGTTTTAATGCGGAAAACTGGTCCAAGGCGGGGTTGGACTCGCAGGTGGCTACTTATCTGGCTAAGACCAATCAGGCGGAGCAAGCCCTGGCCGGAAGGAACTTGTATTTATTCAATACCAATTTCACGCGAAATTTTTTGGGCACGTCCCTTGCGTTTGGTGTGTGGAATGTGTCTGACTTGGTGTTGGCAGACCCGTGGGAAAAGTGGCAGAAAGACGCTTGGAAACGGCAGCAGAGAAAGTTCTTAACAGGTTTTGGAAAGGACTTTAATAACTTTTTGGACGAGGCCGTTGCGGCGGAGAAGGAAAACCCGAGTATGTTTGGGGTGTACGAGTCCGTTGTAAGAAGTATGCAAAATACCTTTGTGTTTACCGGGAGCACGATGGGATTCCTGCTCCAATGGCCGTATTACAAGGTGTTCGGACTGCCTGAGGTGAGCGAGGGCGAAAGAATGGGGCTTTCCATGGCGCATATGCGGTGGCAGTTGGGGCAAACCATGAAAGAGGCCGGGGAGATTGCTGCCGCCCAGGAACAAGAGCAGCAAAGCCAGCAATTGACGGAATGTTTACAGGAACTGGATGAAACTGAGGCGTGGTATTTGGAGGCCTTGGCGCCGTTGGAAAGCACGGACCCCACGATACTAAAGGATGTAAAGGCGTACTTTGCGGACTGCCGGCAGGAGGTGCAGAAAATTATTTCAGCCCGTTTGGACTGGGGCGCCAAAGAGTCTCAGGTAAGCCGGCTTTTTGCGGACTTGACCAAAAAATTGCAGACGCGCATAGAAGGAGCTCAGCACCAAAAGGAAATACTTTCTACGGAAGAGGAATACTACGATCCGTACTATGGCGGTATCTGGGAGGAGGATCCTTCGGACCCGCTGTCCGGGGAGGACACCCCGCTGTGATAGCAGGTTTATTTAAAAAAACAATCCCCTGGGGCCACCCGGGGGATTGTTGCTTTTGAGTGAAAAAGGCAAATAATTGTACAATAATAGCATAGATTTTAGGGAAAAATTATCAAAATAACATGACTTTGCCACAAGAATTTGTTGCGTATACCGCTTCCTTGTTCGGTCCACAGCGCTGGGCCGCTTTTGTGCGTGCTTTTGCGCAGGAGCCCCGAGTGAGCGTGCGCCTCAACCCGTGGAAAGCGCAGGAAAATCCGTTTCCGCAGGGCGAGCCGGTGCCCTGGTGCCAGCAGGGGTTTTGGCTGAAGGAACGGCCGCGTTTCACGAGCGACCCGCTGTTCCATGCCGGTGTGTATTATGTGCAGGAGGCGGGGTCTTTGTTTTTGGATTACGTCTTGCGGCAATGGGTACAAGAGCCTGTCAGCGCACTTGATTTGTGCGCCGCACCGGGCGGAAAATCCACCTTAATGCGAGCCGCCTTGCCGGAGGGCTCGGTGCTGGTTAGTAACGAGATTGACCGTCGCCGCGCCAACATTCTCTTGGAAAATATGCTCAAGCAAGGCCACCCGGATGTATTGGTTACGCACAATGCTCCCAAAGATTTTGCCAAAACAAATTTGGTGTTTGACGTAATTTTGGCGGATGTGCCGTGTTCCGGCGAGGGGCTTTTTAGGCGGGACCCGGCCGCTATCAGCGAGTGGAGCGCGCAAAATGTATATTTTTGTGCAGAGCGGCAACGGCAAATTTTGCGTGAGGTGTGGCCGTGCCTGAAGGAAGGCGGCCTGCTGATTTACGGCACGTGCACGTTTAATACATACGAAAATGAGGAGAACGTCCGCTGGATTTGTGAGGAGCTGGGGGCGGAAATCCTGCCCGTGCCGGTGCGGCCCGAGTGGCAGATTACGGGCAGTTTGCTTGACGGGTGGAAACAACCCGTGTATCGTTTCATCCCGGGTACAACGTGCAGTGAAGGGCTTTTTCTGGCGGTGCTTCGCAAAAAAGGGGGAGACTGCAGACGGGCGGTGCTGCCCAGTTCGTTGCGTGTGCAGGTGAGAAAACACCCGTTTTTGCATCTGTTAAGTGACGGCGTCCCTCAGCCGGAGACCAAGGGGCGGGAACAAATTCCGTCTATTGCACAGGCCCTTTCTCTTACTACGGAGGAAACCTCCTTTCCCCGTGCCGAGTTGCCTTTGGACGCGGCCTTGCGCTATCTCCACCGGGAAGCCTTAGTTTTGTCTGCGGGCACACCGCGCGGCTTTGTGTTGGTAACGTATCAAGGATATCCGCTTGGTTTTGTAAAGAACTTGGGCGACCGCGCCAACAACCTCTATCCCAAATCTTGGGCCATTCGCAGTTTGTAAAATTAAATAACGCGCGTATAGACTTTGTATTGTACGTTGTCTAATGCGTGTTCATAGCGGTTTGCAATAATCAATGAGAAATGCTGTTTAAATTGGGGGCGACGCCTCCGCGCAGGAACTCTGGGCTGAACAAAATATTTTTAGGCATGTTTCCTCACGGATTTTGCGGATATAACCTAGCGGAAGAGTAGATTTGATAACCACGGTAGAGGCGGTGTTATATTTTTTGACCAGTTGGATTACATTTTCCAGCGCGGAAGTATTAAAATAGTTTTGTTTGGGGGCGTGGCTTTTAACGGTTCTAACAAGTTCCGCCGGGGGTATTGGTTAAAACCCTCAATAGCGTTATGAATGCGGGCGTCATAAATTCTTGGTATTGCGGTATGGGCATAAAAAATCTCCAATTTTAATTATTTTGTTATATCATTAAAACTTCATCTGTTTGCGATCCTGCAATTTTGCCCGGTAGAGAAAAAGGCCCCAAAAGGGCCTTTTTTGCGGGGCTTATAAACTGCTCTAAAACCCGAATGGATAAAAATCAGACTAAAACGCCGACGAGAGAGGGGAAAATTAGACAACAAAAAAGCCGCTTACTTAAAAGCGGCTTTCTAAATGGTCGGGGCGGCGGGATTCGAACCCACGACCTCACGGTCCCGAACCGTGCGCGCTACCATCTGCGCTACGCCCCGTAAATAATTTTTAAATGGTCGGGAAGGCGGGAATCGAACCCGCGATCTCTCGCACCCCAAGCGAGCGCTCTACCTCTGAGCCACTCCCCGAATAATCGCAGCCGTTTTCCGACCACCCATATATTTTATCATTCTTTTAATAAATCTTCCAGTGTTTCTTTAATTTCCGTCAGAAATTTTGTGTCGGTGCGGGCCTTTTCGCTGCCTTTGGCGGACGGAAATTGATATTTAGACAGTTGTTTTTTGGCGCCTTCCAGCGTCAGTTTGTGTTTGTAAATCAAATCCTTGATTTTGAGGATTGTGTAAACATCGGCCTTGGTGTAGCGGCGGTGTCCGCTTTCCAGCCGAATGGGACGGATGAGGCCAAATTCCGCCTCCCAGTAGCGCACGGAATACTCCGGCACGCCGGTGATGCGTTTGACGTCTCCGATAGAAAAATAGTCCTTTTGTTCAATTTCTTCCAGTCCCATGTCTGTATTATAGCATTTTGGCCTTTATGCAAGAGCTTCTGTCGTGAATTTTTGTTATAATGAAGTATCGGATATGTTTTTGCAAGGGAGAGCGGCTAAAGGTCCTAGATAGGCCTAGGCCTTTTGGCCCTTGCGTTTAGCGGCAGAAGGTGCCATAATTGGAGTATGGCACGCTGTCGGTTTCCGTGCATAGCTTTGTGATTATTTATTTTGAGGAGCATTCCCACTTATGATGACTAAATTGTTATCCCTCGTGTTAAGCTTTACCATTCTTTTTACTACGGTTGCGCCTTCGTACGCCCAAGCCAGAAATGCCGCCCGGCGTGCCGGAGCGGCGCAGCCGGCTGCAGTTAAACAATATGATGATATGAAGGAGCACGACTGCAAGCGGGATGCCAAGGGTAATGTGGTGGCGGTTGATTTTTCTCTTCCGAAAAATGAAAAAGCTTTGCAAGAAATGTTGGCGTCTGCCAATGCTTTTGAGTGGAAATCGTGTGCCTATGTGGCGGGTTTAAAAAATTATTTTGAAAAAAATCCCAAACGGGCTCGTTCGTTGACAGCTTGGCAGCGCAATTCGGTTATTTATCCGGCTACGGAGCAGTATATTAAACGCTGGAATGCCAATTCTTCGGCTCGTGAAAATTCAACTTTCCGTGAAATCTTTGTTGGTTTAAATGCCGTCGTAATGAAGGACGTTCCCGATACGCAGACCGCTTATATTTTCCGCCCGACAAAAAATAAGTTTTTGCGTGCGGTGGATTCTAGTGCGATTGAAGCGAAAGTGGAAGAAAAAACGTCCGCGGGCCAGGCGGACGGATCCCAAAGCACGGGCAGTATTTTTGGCCTTCCCGGCGGAACGGGGACATTTTCCGGCCCGAGTGCGGATTTGCTTAAAGAGGTAGAAAAAGTATATGAAATATTGACACAAGATCCATCTGAAAATAACAAGACATCTGCTGCGTTGTCTTATGAGGAATTTGCTGAATTGTACGAACAAGATGTGCGGTATGCCTATTCCGGCGCTATGGCAGACAATGCACAACAACATATCAATAAACCGGGCTGGAGCGAGTATGTAGCAAAAATGAACCAAGCCATGGAAAAGGAGCTCTCTGCGGCCAAAATTAAGGAAGCTTATGATGAATACCTGAAAAATTTGGAACAAATGGATGGGAGTATTCAAGAAGGGGTCCAAGAATATTTGCAGGACTTGGCTGCGCAAATTTGGGAAATGTACTCTGCGGATAAGGACCGTTGGTTGAGTGTAGTGCAGGATGTATTTCCCGTATTCCAAATGTATGGCGGTTTATCGGATTCCGTGCGCAAAAAGGCAGCCGCCGCCATGCGGGAAGAAATCCGCAAGCATCAGGATGATTGCGAGAAACCCGGCTTCTTTTCAATGCTGACGTTAAAAGGGCTTGCCCAAACCGTGACGCTTCACCAAAGCCAAGCCGCCAAAGAGTTAGTGTCTGACCACGTGATGAAAATGAACGCTTCCTGTGCCTATGCCACAAAGGCGGTTACCACGCTGGCTGTTTTGGGGCAATGGGGAGAATCGACGGAAGACTCAAAAACTATCCAGGAGTGGTTTAAGAAAGGTTTTAATTTTAGCTCGTCGGGAATGGTTATTCCCGCGGCACTGAGTGCTTTGTTGGCGATGGGGGCCTATAAAGATGCCGCAGATATGGTGGCGTATGCCGGCGCACAAACGGATTCTGTCGGAATTGTTCGGAGTGTTCTGGGGGCATATTCGGTATTGGAATGGACACAAGCGTTCCACTCGGGAGAAAGTATTTGGTCCGAGCAGGTAAATTTAGACTATAGTTACTATGTGGATGAGAAAGGACTGCAGCATAATATTTGGTTGGATACAGCGGATTTGCTGGTGAGCGCTTATGCTGCTGCTGATGCACGCGAGCAAAAACGGATGAATGAGTTCTTCCGCCAGGCGGTAGAGTCTCTTATTACCCCGCGGGACCCGCGCAACAAATTTTTGCGTTTTGCTTTGCCACCTTTTTTGGTGGGGCTGCTTACGAAACATATGATTTCTGTCCGTCTGTCCGATACAGATTTTGGTGCAGAGCCCCCTTACGCTAACACGTCAGCTCATTCTCGCGTATCCGTTTTGCTGGACTTGGATAAAATTGTTGATAAAAAAAATAAAAAGGTGATTGAAGGGTGGTTCAAATACGCTCGTAAAGGAAATGTTCCGTATCATGCTTTTCTTATGTGGTATTTATTTACCTCACCAAAAGATGATGTCCAACCCGAAATGCGCTTGGTGTTTGATAGCCGTTTGGCTGGGGGAATTTACTCTTCTACAAATAATGAATCTTGGAAAGATGCAGTGTCCAATTTGATGACGCAAAAGGAAAGCTCGTTGGCTAAAGAGCTTGATTCCTTTGACACGTGGACTATTGCGAAAAATTGGCTTACTCCGTTGGATGATTTGCTAACAATTGTATTTGTGGCTATGGCGGGAAAAGGCATATTTAATTTGCTTAAGTTTGTGGGCCGTTCCATAGGGGTTGTCTCCGGCAATGCAGTAAATTTGTTGCGAATGATGCGTTCTGTGCAGCTTAGAAACGTTCCCCAGATGGGCAAGAATTTAGGCCGTATGTTGAAGGTAGGCCTGAAGGAATTTAAATCCTCCAGTTTCGCTCGTTTGAAAACAGTGGCAATAAGAAATATACGAACTAAACGAAATATGCCAAAGTTTACGCCAAAAGCGACGGAACCGACGATGGGGCCTTCTGCCGGAGCACCGAATGCGGCCGGAACGACGGTTCCGAAGCATAGTCCTGCGTCGGCGGGAGAGTCTGTTGCGAGTGGAAACCAAGTCCTAGTTGAAAAACCCGTCTATGTACAGGGAGAACGCCACTTTGTTCCGATCGACTGGGACGTCGCGAGAGTGGCGCGTAAGTTTGGTGTGCCGCAAAGGGAGATTTCTTGGGTGTCAGGCCGGCCGGCTTTCAACTATGGCGCCGGAGAAGCGGCCAATGGCAGCACCGGCGTGCGCCAAGTGGTGGGCCGTCCGGGGGAACCCGTTACGATTCACCCGCGTGAAGTGGCTGTGAAACCGAAAGTGCCTGCCTCTTTGGTTAAGCCCGGCGAAAAGGCTGCACTTGTTTTCCAAAATGGGGAATGGCGTGCGGTTGCGGTTCCCGAAGATTTGACTCGGGCTGAAATTGCTAATAGCTTTAAAGTATCCGCGGATGATGTGGATTTTGTTGTAAAGTTTGCGGACGGATCCTACGCGCCGGAGTGGGCGGAGTATTCGCTTGTATGGGATGTGCTCAAGAGTCCGGCCCCTGCTTCTCAACCTTTTCAACTGACCTCTTGGAAATGGTTTAGGGTGAAGACTGGGATTATATGGGATCAGATATTTGAGGGTGTGGGGCAAATTACCGATTTTGCACGGAAGCATCCAGTTAAGACCATATGGGCGGCCGGTCCCTCGTTTGGATTTGGCGGGGTAGCCCCGGTTGCTATTTATGCTGAGGCTCCGGCCATGGCTAGCCAAGTGGTGTCGTTCGGGGAAATCTCCGCGCGTTTGCTGTCGGCCACCCGGGCGGCAGAAACGGCTGGTGCCGTGAGCACGGCTACAAGTGCCGGTGCCGAAATGGCGGGCGCCACCAGAGCTGCCACACAGCTTGGAGGCGGCTGGTCCAATCTGTTCTGGGGAGCGGGACGCGGTGTAACGGACTGGCGGTTTTTAACGCCGGTTGGCGCATTGCCTTCTGCCGGCAGAAACGCGGGGTGGAATAGAGAATTTTCCAAATGGGCCACGCAGGAAGCCTTTAAACAACATCAAACCCGACTGAACCAATGGCTGTTTGTGTCTGACGCTTTGCAGCGCCAAATCAACCCGTGGTTTGCACGTGATACATGGAAGGATTTCTCCGTCTCCCTTACTTTGAGCTACCAAGAATGGCGTATGCTCAGAGCGGGGAATCGCTATTACCTTAATTCTTTAAAAGAATCCGGTGTATCTAGCACGGAAACAACGGTTACTGCGTCCGCCGACACCCAAGCAGCAGAAACAAACGATGCTGCTGATACGCCGAACACGGAAACGGCCGCGTCTATGCCGGCTGACGCACAAGCAACGGATCCCGATAAAGCTGCCGATACTCCGGCCACGATTGCGCCAGAAACAGAAACCCAAACGTCTGCTACAAAGGGCTCTACTTCCGGTGTGCTGTATAGCGGCATCCCGGTGATGGCGATTTGGAAAATGATTTCGCGAATGCCTTCCTTGGCGAAGGAATTTTCTGCAGATGTGGTTAAATGGTTTTCTCCTCGTGCTTCTGAGGATACATTCGTTGCGCCAACTGTTACCACTCCGACGAAAACAAGTTTGCCCCGCTCGCATGTTACCACGCCAGTCGCAACGGTGCCTGCTGCGACCCCACAGGTGAATCCGGATGAAGGTACTACTCCAGATTGGGATGGAAATGCCACAGTCAATTTGGAGGAGGATAACACCCTCTATTTGGATGAGGAGGGTGATAAGCGAGATTTGACGTTTGAGGCCGAGGCCTCGGTCTATGGTAATGCGTTCTTGGACGCATTTGGGGAGCCTGGGTCTGTGGATGGAGACGAAGAGGATCCGTGGCAAGATGCGGATGCTACATCTGAGTGGGACGATTGGGCCGCTCAGGCGGATGATGATGACCCCTTTTCTTCTTCCGGCATTTTGTATAGCGGCATCCCGGTGATGGAGCTGGAAAAAATATGGACAGAAGCATACAACGGTATTGTACGGATTCTCAGCAACCGGGTAGACACTTATGCGCAAGATGTGTTAAACAGAAAAAATCCGCTCCTTACGGAATTGCGCGATATTGTAACGGGGGATGCAAGCCGGAAGTGGAAAGAACAGGCCTTGTTGCGGCTGCATAAGCAATTTAACGTATTTAGTGCGGTGATTGGTCATTTGCCGGTTGAATCCCGCAATAAATTTAACGCGCTGAAACAGAATGACACCAAGGTAACAAAATTCCTGTATAATTTGTACTCTACCGGGCAGTTAGATAATGTTTTGGCAAGTTTAAACAACCATATCCCGGTGGATGAGTTGTCCAAGCAACTGGAACAGATTACATCTACACCTGAGTTTGATGCAGCCCGCCGCAAAGTGTACGACGAAACAGCCCGTTTGCCGTTTGATGCTAACGATTGGCAGGGGTATGTGGAAACGGTACAGGACGTGGATAAGGGCCTTATTGAAGGACTTTTCCGCCCGGCCGGATGGGCGGCCCAAAGTGCCGCTGACGGAAAGGAAGTTTCCGGCGGGAAGGTGTATTACGAAAACGATATTCCCGTTTATTACCGCAACTCCAAAGGGGAGCTGTCCGCGCATCCTGTTATCATTTTGCACCAGGAGGTTTTGTCCTCTAAAATTGCAGAAGCGTATGCTGCGTTCTTGAGCAAGCTCGGGCTGTCCACCAAGAAAGGGATCAGCATTCCGAAAGGAATGGTATTGGCTTTAGACGAGAATGGCAGATTTAAATATGTGCTCCAACCGGGGCACCGCGCGGAATTGTTGAGCAGTAAGAGCGGCAAAAAAATGAATGAGGATATTTACGCTAACGGGTCCTCTCCGGTGGATTTAACCACGCCGTATAGTACGACGGACTTGCTGGCGGTGGCTAAATTGTTGGAGGCGGGTGTTGCGGCAGATTTCCAACTGACCGTGGATGCGCCCAACTCTTTTAAGCCATTTGTAAACCTGTTGGGGGCCAATTCCGGGCTTGGAGCGGATACGGTTATGGTGGGGCCTTTTAAAGAAGCAGCCGGCCCGGAGAACCCGGCGGTTCCAAATGCTTTTGGCGGGATGGGATATGTGACCCCGCGTGTGGCCGCGGCGACGGTGGATGACATGAAAACATGGGGCGTGGCACGGAGTGTTATGCTGTTGCTCTCTGTGACGCTTGTAACCTTGTTGGTGTCGGTTGGGATAGGGATTAACGGGTTTGTTCCGAAAGAAGAGTTTTCATTACTTACTTTGGCGTTTCCGCTCCTGGTTTTAATTACGGCTGGCAGTTTGCTTCGGTCCGTGATTCCGCTTATTTTGAAGGCCTATAAGGACCCCAGGCAGTACACAGCGGCCAATTTGGATGTGTCAACCTGGCAGCAGGGTTCTAAGCTCGCTATGTTTGGGCTGACGGCGGCCTGGGTTGGGCTTGGCGGAAAATTTGTGGCGGTTCCCATTGCAGCTGTGTTGGTGCTGGCTACCTTGGGCTTATTCTTGAATACGCCGCAGGGGCGTAAGGTTATTTCTGAAACTATTACGGCTTTTAAAGACCATCCCAAAGAAAGCTTTAAGGCCATGGGAAAAGGAAGTCTTATTCTTGCGAAGGATCTGCTTAAGGGGTTTGTAAAAGGTATTTTTGCACCGGTGTTTTGGGGTGGTAAAAAAGTAAAAGCGGGCTTTAAGTGGGCGTCTGGCAAGTTAAAATCCTCCCGTGCAGCGGCTGCGTCTCAAGCGGGCGGTGAAACAGGGACTGCCACTACGGCAGGAACTGCGTCTTCCCAATCGGCTGAGGCTCGCTATCGTACGGAGTACGAAAAATCCTTTAAGAAGCATCCTGAAGTGAAGGCCGCCCTATCCCGTGTTTCTTTGGCTTATGCCTCTTATGCGGCTTCCGTCATGGTGCTGAACCAATTGGCAGAAAGCGACATCATGCTACCACTGTTCGGAGGCATAGGGAGATATATAACCTTTGCTTTTTCGCTAGCATCCTTCCTCGTAAGATTTTTCGCCTCCAAGTGGGTGAAGAGCGGGAAGTTTACGGATGATCAGTTGACGGGTATTTCCTTTGCCGGTCTGGCGCTGACTGCGCTCATGCTGTCGGGTGCTCCTTTCACCGGTGGAATAGGACTTGTTGTAGTGGTGCTTTTGGGCGTTATGTTGAATGCGAGTACCGCTGTGCCGGGCCAGCTGGACCAGGCACGCTTGCAGAATTTGGTTTCGGCGATGATCCAATCCCAGAAGAATGAAGTGTTGCAAAACAAATCACTTTCTCCTGCTGAAAGAGAGGCCCAAATTGCCGATTTGGAAGCCAAGGAAAGCAAATGGTCCGGCTGGGCAAAAGCAGATTATGACAATGCAAATGCCAATGGTATTTGGGGTGTTTATGCGGCTACTGGTACCAGTGTTTTATTGCCTTATTTAGGTATTGACGACTGGTCGTGGATTGCGCGTACCGTGTTTGCCTATGCCGGTATCGTGGCCGGGCTGGGTGCCTTAAAGACCGGAAGTCAGTCTTTGGACTTTATAAAAGCTTTATTCAGCAGAAATCATACGCTGGTTGTGACGGCTGAGGATATTGCCGACGGCAAGGTGAACGCCGATACCTTTGGCGTGACGGACGAGAATAAGGCAAATAAGGTGGTTCCTTCTTTGCTGAAAGGAAAAGACAGTTTAAAGACGCTCCAGGAGCAGTTAATGCCCTATGGGGTGGCGGCTATCTCTTCTGAAGTCAAGCTGACCAAAGTGTTAAAGCGGCTCATTGAAATCCATAACCGTTTTGTGGCATCGGCCGAAAAACTGGGCGACGAAGCTTTGCACGCCTCATTTGAGCAAGTGCTGGCGGTGGCCAAGGACTTTGAATCCGTTCTGAAGAGAAGTAACGTCTCAGAGTCGTTGCGCCGCGAATTTGAAAAACTGCTGGCGGCCCTGTGTGTGAACGGCTCGTTGGATCAAGGCGTTCTTTCGCATCCTGCCTACATGGAGGAAGGTTCCTTTGCTATGCCAAGCAACTATAGGAATCTGTTGGAAGCGCGAGATATTATCAATGAGTTAAAACAGCTGGCGACGAACATTGAGCAAGGCGGCGCCGCTGTGAATGCCAATACATACAGCCAGTTTGTGCAGTACCATGCCGAGGCCAAACGCCTGCTGCAGACGTATGCGGCGGAGAACCCGTCCGAATCGTTGATTGTCCGGGTAGAAGAGGAACGGATTCGCTTGGTGTGCCTGGGGCTGAAGAATGCTAATGCGTTACACAATGTTTTGCGTGCGCATGCCGGGCAAACGCCTGCAAAGGATATCCAGAATTTAGAGGATATTCTGCGTGTATACGAAGGGGATATGCAAATTAGCAGTGAGTGGGCGCTGTTGTTCCAGTCGGAGACCAGGGAGATAGCAAGTTTCTTTAATGCCCATCCGGGCCTGGCCCAAGCAGTAGAGGAGATGATGCATAGCGTAGATGCCGAGACGTTGAAAGAAATATTAGGGTTGGACGAGGTACCGGCATTTCCGCTGGGTATAGACATAGAAGATGTGATACCAGAAATCATCCAGGGTACTGGGAATGCGGCTGCGTTAAAGATTTCCAGCCAAAGCGAACTGCAGGCGCTCTTTATTGCCCCGTTGGAACAGGCGTTGCAGTTAAAGCAGCAGGGGCTGCCGGTAGACGAGGACACGCAAAGTGAGATTGCCGACCTCTACCAACGGGCCGATCAGGCCATGACGCAATACCTCAATGCCCACCCGAAAGAGGGCAAAGCGTTGGCTGCTATGCGTATGCAGTTAGACAAGCTTTACACGCAAATCATTGGGGAGGCACCTACCAAAGAAAAGGTTGCCGAACTGGCGAAGAAAAGCAGTGGGCTGATGAGCATGGTGGACTGGTTCGGGCAGCTTTGGGAGGATCTGTTAGCTTGGTTTAAAGATGGGGACGATTCGCCCGGCGCGAACGACGGTTCGGGCGATTTGTCCGCCCTTCCTTCCACTGGTGGTGGGGCGGTGCAGCTAGCCAGGCTACCAGGAAAAAAAGAAGTAGATGCCGTGATTTTTGATATGGACGGCACATTACTTAATACTTTATGGGCGTGGAAAAACTCCACGTCCAATTTTTTGCGCTCTCGGGGTATTGAACCGCCGGAAAACATTGACGCCGAAATGGCGGCGTTGTCTTTATTGGAAGGGGCGCGGGAAATCAAGAAGCGTTACGGATTTAAGGAATCTCCGGAGGAACTGTTGGAAGAGGTGCTGGCCACCGTTCGCAAATTCTATGAGGAAGACGCCATGCCCAAACCGGGGGTGCTTGGGGTGCTTCAAGCGCTTAAAAAACAGGGGATCAAAATATGCGTGGCCACGGCTTCCGACCGGGAATTTGCCGAGGCCGCATTTAAGCGTACGGGGCTGATGGAATACATTGATTTTATCATTACTTGCGATGAAGTCGGGGTGGGCAAACAAAATCCGCTTGTATACGAAACGGCTCTTAAAAAATTAGGTACGGACCGCAAACGCACCTTGGTGGTGGAGGATGCCCTGCACGCGCTGCAAACAGCCAAAAAAGCAGGCTTTCCGACGGCAGGAGTGTATGAAGTCAACTTTGCCGCGGATCAGTCCGCCCTTCAATCGGACGCTACTTATTACGTGCCCTCCTTTCAAACAGTGGCGGTGGGTAACTAAGATTAATCCCTAGCTAAAAATAATCTTTTTGCAGGCTTTTCCTCCCGTGTAAATTATGGTATAGTAGTGGGGAAGAAGTACCATATAGTAAGGAGGGGACAGTATGTGGGAAAAAGACATTAATATTAACGAAGTACGCGAGATCCGCGCCCGCACATTGGTGTATTTTGGGGTGGGTGCCATTACAAAAATCTCGGATATTTGCAAGGATTTAAAGGCACGGGGAATTAACAAAGTGCTCGTGATGACAGGCCGCGGTGCGTACAAAAAAACCGGCGCATGGGACCATGTGACCAAGGCCTTTAGCGAAGCAAAATTGGAATATGTCCACTACGACCAAGTGACGCCCAACCCCAACACGCACCACGTGAATGACGCCGTCAAAATGGCGCGCGAGTTTGGCGCACAGGCCGTCTTGGCTATCGGCGGGGGCTCTGCCATTGATGCCGGAAAGAGTGCGGCGATTTTGATCAAATACCCAGGCAAAACCGCCGAGGACTTGTATACTTTCCAGTTTACGCCGACGGAAGCTGCGCCGATTGTGGCGATCAATTTAACGCACGGCACCGGTTCCGAAGCGAACCGCTTTGCGGTGGTCAGTATTGAGGAAAAGAACTTTAAACCGGCCATTGCGTACGATTGCATCTATCCGCTCTACTCCATTGATGACCCGGCTTTGATGACGGGCCTGGCTGAAAATCAAACCCGTTACGTCTCCATTGACGCGGTGAACCACGTGGTGGAAGCGGCTACCACCAAGGTGACCTCGCCCTTTGCCATTGATTTGGCTGTGGCGGTGGTGAAACTGGTGGCCGAATACCTGCCCGTGGCGCTCAAAGACCCCAAGAATTTGGAGGCGCGGTATTTCCTCGCTTATGCGGCGCTGATTGCCGGCATTTCGTTTGATAACGGCATGCTGCACTACACGCACGCCTTGGAGCACCCGCTTTCCGGCGTTAACCCGAATTTGACGCACGGGCTGGGGCTGGCCATGTTACTGCCAGCGGTGCTAAAGAACATTTATCCGGCCCGCCCGGCTACTTTGGCCGATGTGCTGGCACCGATTGTGCCCGGCCTGAAAGGCTGCGGCTGTGAAGCGGATAAAGTGGCGGAAGGCGTGGAAAAATGGCTCTTCTCTGTGGGTGCCACGCACAAGCTGCTGGACGAAGGCTTTAAGCCGGAAGATGTGGATAAATTGGTGGACCTGGCGTTCCATACGCCGTCTTTGGATGGGCTGCTTGGCATTGCGCCGACGCAGGCTACGCCGGAGGCGGTCCGCGCGATTTATACGCAGTCGCTTAAACCGTGCCACAAATAAAGTAGTTTTTTAACAACAAGCCCCCGGGCGCAGTATCTCGCGCCCGGGGTTCTTTTTTAATAAAAATCCCCGGGGTGGGATCCATAACCCTGGGGTCTTTACATTCCGCTCGCAAGAACTCCGGGCGTAAGCCCGAGAGGTGGAGCGAATATCCCCAAATCTTCTACATTTAGTAC
>CAKUMH010000013.1 GCA_934667625.1 uncultured Elusimicrobiales bacterium | reverse complement strand
CATCTTGTCAAGCAGTTTTTTAAAACTCCCGTTTTAACCAACCGCCCAACCCTTACTACTCTTTTATTAAAGCATTTATTAAAACATTTGTCAAGCCCTTCAAATACTTCTTGATTATTCAAGAAAGTCGCGGCCACCGAGGACCAAAGGGATTAGGCTTAACTTAAAGCGTCTTTACCAAAAGCAAAACTAACTTGAATAGCTAAGCTCAGTCCGCTGTCAGCCTTTTCGTAATATAAGGGAGCGTTTCGCTGCTACAAAGTTTTCTGTTTACTGGATAGGTAAAAACATTAAAGAAGTTTTTGTTTTGTTTGAAAGATCAATTCCGACTACTTTTATAGTCTAACAAAAAAAGACAGAAATGTCAAGACCCATTTTTCTGATTTTTCAAAAACTTGAAAAAGGGCTCTTGAAAACTTCTGTGGAAACAAAACCGTTTTTGTCTCCTATGTATATTTAGTATAACTCTTTTTATAAGAACTGTCAACACTATGTTGGCAACATATCAAAACATAGCCCTTGGTATAATAGCAAAAAAGAAGGCTACGCCGAGGCGTAAACCTTCTTTTATTTGTTGTACCCTTTATTCTCCCGGGGTTAAACCGGGAAAAAGCCTAAAATAAAACCCCGCTCATCTAGTACGCATAAGCGGGGTTCCAAAATAAAAAAATAAAATTGTTTTACATC
The DNA here is from genome assembly GCA_934667625.1 of uncultured Elusimicrobiales bacterium. Classification (GTDB taxonomy): domain Bacteria; phylum Elusimicrobiota; class Elusimicrobia; order Elusimicrobiales; family Elusimicrobiaceae; genus Avelusimicrobium. The sequence continues at coordinate 21,971 of CAKUMH010000013.1, read as the reverse complement.
AAACGCCCGCACCAAACGGATTCTTCCTCCAACCAATACATCAGGTTGCAGGAGTAAGAATGAGAATGAATCATCGCGTTTAATGCTTGCATAGTTATATTATGCGTTTATGGGCGGGGACTGTCAATGCTTTTTTGCGGTTGAAATTTGCTATCTTATATATATGGATACGGAAACGCTCTTAAAAAACACGTCGCGCAGTCTATACCTAAGTGTACAGGCACTGCCCAAAAATATGCGACCCGCCTTTGGCATTGCATACCTTCTTTGCCGGTATGCGGACACCATTGCGGACACGCCGCTTATTGCCCCTGCGCGGCGGCTTGATTGGATTGGCCAATTTCCAGCTTTGCTGGAAGAACAAAACCAAACGCAAATCTCCCGACTAACGCAAGAAATTGAGGGCGGGTCCGAGAATCCTTACGAAGCAGAACTCATCCGCCGGTTGGCGCCCTGTTTACAAGCATTAAATCGCATCCGCCCCCACCAGCGCGCCTGCATCATGGAAGTGGTGCGCGCCGTGTGCGAGGGAATGAAAACAGATTTACGCACTTTCCCGCCGGAAAATGCCGGGGAAATAAAAGCATTTGCCTGCGCGGAAGATTTGATGCACTATTGCCGCCTGATGGGTGGCAAACCGGGGCTCTTTTGGAGCCAACTCATCTATCAGCTATCCCCCGTGCCGATGCCGGAGCAAGATTTTTATGAACTCGGACAGCATATCGGGGATGCGTTGCAAATCGTCAACATCCTGCGTGATTTGCCCAAAGATTTACGCATCGGCCGCTGCTATTTTCCGCAAGAAGAGCTGGCCGCGCAAGGGCTTACGCCGTACGATTTGTTGGACGCAAAAAATTCGGCCCGGTTTGAGCCCGTCAAACGCAAGTGGATTGCGTGGGGAGTGCAGCGTTTAAAGAGCGGCTTGGCCTATTTTGAGCAACTGCCCAAAATGCAACTCGGCCAGCGGGCCGCCGTAGCGTGGCCCATTTTATGGAGTGCGGACACGCTGTTAAAAGTGTATCAAACGCCCGATTTGCTCAACCCCAAAAAACGTGTTAAAATTTCGCGCGCCACCATTTATGCCACCATGGCGCTCACTCCGCTTATGCTGCTCAGCAACCGCCTTTTTTCATACGGACTGAAACACAAATTGCAAAAATTTCATTAAAAAGGACCTATAAGAAAAATAGGCCTTGAAAAAAGAGAAAATACCCTTATAGTAATAGTACAAAGTACTTGGGAACAGCCCGATCTCCTTGGTTGCAGTTGTGAGAACACCGTGTGTTTTCCTATTGCGCGAAGACCCGGAGGCGGAGACTCCCTAGGAAAGAGGAACATGAGTCATATGGACATGACACGAATGAGCTAAACCCCCGAAATAATATGCGGGGGTTTATTTTTGGCAAACTTTAAGGCCTTTTTCACTAAAATAAATAATAATTGTGTGTACCCATTTCCTCTGACAAAGTTCCGCCCAAAGCTTTGCAAACTTTATTCTGGACGTCGTCCGTTTTGGGAACAATACAGAAATTCCCCTTCCCGGCTTCAGATGTTTTTGCATGAGTTGGAATAAAACCTATTTTTGGAATCATGCCATCGTTATTATAACAGTAAATAATATCCACCGCAGAACGGATTTCGCATGAAACGCCGGAAGGAAAATCCAAACACTGGCTGGGATGCAAATCCCCCGTGGCAAGGCAATCCCGCACCGTAGCCCCGGCAGGAACCGTCACATCTAATTCATCCCACCGGTCGCTGTACTTTCCGTTCGCCATATAGTACGCATCTTGCGCCGTTTTGATTCCGGCCAAAAACGGCAGTACCTGCGCCACGCGCGACTTCATGACTGCCACTTGGTATTGCGGAACGGCAATCGCCGCCAAAACACCAATAATGAGTACAACCACCAACAGCTCAATGAGCGTAAACCCACCTAAAGCACAACAGATAGAAAGTTTATTTCTTTTTAAACGGTTTTGATAAATCTTGTTCATAAGCAAATTACACCCCAACAAATACATACGGCCTATTCTATAACACCGTCCCGGGCCGGACAAAAACCCGACAGCACCCAAATACGTGATGCACTGGACCCTCCGGGCCGCATCCTCCTTACTTTTGCGCCCGTTCCTTTTTCTTCATTTCCTTCCACAAGGCTAAGGCTTCTTCCGGCGTGGCGGCGTGGGCATGCGCACCAAATACATGCGGATGGCGGCGATGGAGTTTGTCATACAGGCCTTGGATCACATCGTCAATGGTAAATTTTCCCTCTTCGGCAGCAATTTGGCTGTGCATTAGCACCTGCAGCAGCACATCTCCCAGCTCCTCCTTCATGTTGTCGTCATCCTTGTTTTGAATGGCGTCAATCAGTTCCTGCGATTCGTTTTGCAAACATTTGATAAGACTTTCATGCGTTTGCTTTTTGTCCCACGGGCAACCGTTCGGGCCGCGCAAAACAGCAAAGGTTTCCACTAAATCGGCAAAGTTGTTTTTTTTCATTGTTCGCACCTGATAAAAATATGGTATACATTTATTATATGAAAAATAATATTCTCCGCTTGGTCATTTTTGTATCTTTCGTCTTTTTCTCCGCGTTTTTAAACGCGAAAACCGTCACCGTAGTACGTGTAACGGAAAACAAAATTTATTTGGATACATCCGTCCTTAACCGAACCGTACAAAAGGGCGACTTGTTCAAGGTCATTTTAGCGGCCGAAAAACTCGTCAACCCTAAAACCGGAAAAGACTTGGGCGACGTTTACACCTATTCTCCCGAAGGGAAAATTGTAGAAGTTCAACCCTTGTATGCGGTGGGCGAACTGACGCCGCCGACCGGAATTTCCGTTGGGCAAGAGGCTGTTTTAACTTCGGCAGCTAAGCAAACTCCCGCAAAGGTTGTCACGGTGGATGCCAAGCAGGCAGAACCCTCTCGCACCAGAATTATTTATGAAACCCTTGACCAGGAAATTATCAGCCTGACGGAAGGGAATATCACCGCATCTGACAGCCATAACGTGGCTACACTCTCCAAAGAAGGGCAAGTAACCGTTTGGGAACGCGGAGCCCAAAACACGCTGGTAGAAAAAATGAATTTTAAATTCCCCGCGCAAAAACGCCCGATTACGCTTTCCGCCGCCACCGTAAAACCGGGTGAAACGGCCCAGCTGTTTGCCGTTACCTTTGACGAAAACCGCAATGCACTTTCTACCTCTGTACTGGAAACAGAAAACGGAAGACTGAAAGAAACGGCCGTCTTGCCTTACTTTACCAAAGAACTCGGCTGCGGAAAAGATAAAAAAATGTGGATGCAAAAACCTTTTGTTTCTGCGGCACGCCCCGGCAATGCCCGCTTGCTTATCTACGAAAACGGCAAATTCCAACCTGCCGAAGAAACCTTTTCCACCCAACGCAATTGGCTGACGGGGCTTAATTTTTACCCGGTAGAAAAAGCCGGTGCGAACAACCTGGTCTACACCTCTTCCAACGGGACGATTCGTGTGCTGCTCTCCAACGGCAAGCGCGCCGACAGCAAATCTTTATTCGCCGCCGCTCCAAATCGTGTAAAATATAAGCAAGAGGTACTCAAGTTTTATCCGTCCGTACAGATTTTTGGACCAGCAGGCAACACTGCCGTTGTGGCGGTGGAAAATACCGCCAAACTGGGCGTTTTGTCTGATACCTTTGGCCAATACCAAAACGGAAAAGTGCATTTTTTGACTTTTGACAAAGGCCGGCTAAACGTACAAGAATCCTTGGATTTTGACGGTGTTATTTACGACACCGCTTGTACGGATACGGCCCTTTTAGCCGCCGAAGTGCTGCCGAGCGGCAGCAATGTGGTGGAAATTTTAAAATAATTTAGGAGAATTCCCCGTGCAACAGACAACCGAGAAAATCAACGTATTAGACAAGGGCTTTGTGCGCTTGGTAGATTTTATGGGCGGAGACGACCGCGCCGTGCAAGCGGCACGCGTTTCGTTTGGGGCCGTGTCCAAGGGACCGGAACAAGACAAACGCCTAATTAAATACCTGATGGAACATGCCCACCATACACCATTTGAACATTGCTATTTTCAGTTTCACATTTGCTGCCCGATTTACGTCGCCCGCCAATGGATGCGCCACCGTTGGGGCTCTTACAACGAAGTCAGCGCGCGCTATACCGAAGTGAAAGATGAATTTTATATTCCCGACACTTTCCGCGGCCAGGACACTAAAAACAAACAAGGTTCCGTGGCCGATTCGCAACTGGACAACGCGGCCCTGCGCAAAATTTACGAAGCAAGCGTAGAGGCCTCTTACGCCGCCTACCACAAACTGTTGGAGGCGGGCGTCGCGCGCGAAATGGCCCGCGGCGTACTGCCCGTTTGCCAGTACACCCAATTTTACTGGAGTGTCAACGCCCGCAGTTTGTTTAACTTTTTATGCCTGCGCACCGACAAGCACGCGCAAAAAGAAATCCGCGTGTATGCGGACGAAATTGCCAAAATCGTGGCGGAAAAGATGCCATGGTCGTGGGAAGCGTTTGAAGCGCTAAACAAACAGTTGCCGTTGGGCTCCGAATAAACGTCTTACTAAAAGGGGAATTGTATGAGAATACTCGGTATGATTATGGCCGGGGGAAAGGGGGAACGGCTTTATCCGCTTACCAAAGACCGCTCAAAACCCTCCGTGCCGTTTGGCGGAAAGTACAGAATCGTGGATTTTGTGCTCTCCAACTTTGTAAACTCGGGGATTTTTTCGTCCTATGTATTGGTGCAGTATTTGTCGCAAAGTTTAATTGAATACTTGCGCACCACTTGGAGAAGCGAAGGCATCATCCCGGACCATTTTTTAACCTGCGTGCCGCCGCAAATGCGCTTGGGTGAAATTTGGTACCGCGGCACGGCCGATTCTGTCCGCCAAAACATCAACCTGGTCAAAGATTTTAACCCGGACTTGGTGGCTATTTTCGGGGCGGACCACATTTACCGCATGGACGTGCGGCAGATGATTGATTTCCACCTTAAAAATAAGGCGGACGTCACCGTGGCGGCCAATACCGTTTCCATTGAAGAGGCTACCGCCTTTGGTGTATTGGGCACGGATAAAGACGGGCGCATTGTGCAATTTGACGAAAAGCCCGCCCATCCAAAATGCATTCCAGGCAACCCCAAGGCCGCTTATGCCTCTATGGGCAACTACATTTTTAATACGGATGTTTTGCTGCAGGTACTCCAAAAACGTTTTTGCGAGGTACCCGCATTGGATTTTGGTAAACACATTTTGCCCAAAATTTTGACCGACCACCGCACTTTTGCTTACAACTTCCAGAGCCAAACGCTCCCCGGTGCCAAACCGTATGAGGAGCAAGGCTATTGGCGCGACGTGGGAACCATTGAATCCTTTTGGCAAACCAATATGGACCTGTTGGGAGAAAAGCCCAAGCTGGACTTAAACAACCCGGCTTGGCCAATTAGCACCACCTTAAACCGTGTGCCTGCTACTAAGTATTTAGGCGGTACCGTGGTCAACTCCATTGTGGGGGCCGGGTGTGTGATTCATCCCAAAGCTAAAATTAAAAACAGCGTCATTAGCGATAGCGTCATCATCGGCGAAGGCGCTGAACTGGAAGGCTGCGTGATTATGGACAATTGCGAAATTAAGGCCGGGGCCAAGCTCAAAAAGGTAATTATGGACCGCTTTAATACCATCGCCTCCAAACAAACGATTGGACATAATATGGAGGCAGATTCGCAGAAGTACTACATTGACCCTTCCGGCATTGTGGTAATTCCGCGCGGTAAGAGCAAGTTTTAAAATAAAGCGCGGGTTCCTCCCCGCGCTTTTTTACGTATGATTAAAACGCTAAAACTCAAAAATCAGGAAGAAATTCTCATTGCGCTCGGCATACAGGACCGCAAACTGCGCGCCCTGGAAAAAAATTTCAAGGTAACGGTCTTTGTTAAATATAACGAAGACGGCGACGGGGCGGAGCTTTCTATAAAAGGGACAAATTCCCGCGTAGACAAGGCCCTTGCTAAACTGCAAAAGGATTTAACGTTAAATGCCGAAAAACGGCCCCTGGATCTGGTGAAAGATTCGCGCCCGTTTGTAGACAACATTGTGTTTCGCCCCGAACATGCCCGGCCTATAGAGGCCCGGAGTGAAAATCAAAAAAGCTATATTGAGGCCGTCTTTGCAAATGACCTCGTTATTTCTTCCGGCCCGGCCGGAACGGGCAAAACCTTTTTGGCCTGCGCCTGCGCGTTGCGGGCACTTGAGCTGGGGCTGACGGAAAAAATCGTCGTCACGCGGCCTATTGTGGAAGCAGGTGAAAAACTGGGTTTTCTGCCCGGTGATATTGAAGAAAAAGTGGATCCGTACCTGCGCCCCATTTATGATGCGTTTTACAACATGCTGGGCATGGAAAAATTTAATTCACTGAAGTACAACAATATTTTGGAAATTGTTCCTCTTGCTTACATGCGCGGCCGCACGTTGGAAAAAGCTTTCATTATTTTAGATGAAGCACAAAATACCCTGCCCGCCCAAATGAAGATGTTTTTAACGCGCATGGGCGTCGGTTCCAAAATGATTGTAAACGGGGACCTTTCTCAAATTGATTTGCCCAATAAAAAAGAAAGCGGCCTTCTGCAAGCGGCTGAGGTGCTGGGCAAAGTGAAAGGCGTGGCTTTTGTTCAATTTACCGGAGAGGACGTAGTGCGTCACCCGCTTGTAAAGGACATTGTGGCCGCCTACGATAAATGGGACAAAAAACAAGGAAGAACAAAATGATTTCGCATATTTTCTATCAAACGGATATTCCCAAATACCTGCGTCGCACGGGGCTTTTCCAGCGGTGCCTGGAAAAGGGTCTCAAGCATTTTGCGCGGCAAAATATTGAGGCAAATGTTATTTTTGTGGATGAAAAAGAAATCCTGCGCGTGAACAAGGCCTTTTTAAACCACCACTATGTGACGGATGTTATTTCGTTTAATAACGAACGCCCCCCTTTTGATACGGGAGAGCCGTGGGAATTTGGCGATATTTTTGTTTGCTACCCGGTGGCCCGCAAAAATGCCAAAATTTTTGGACATACTTTTTTACAGGAAATGATGATGTATGTGACCCACGGGGCGCTCCATTTATCCGGCATGGACGACCACGTCCCCCAAGACCGGGCAGAAATGGACAGGCAGGCCGAAAAAATTATTGCTGCTGTTTTAAAAAAATAAACACCTAAAAAACAGAGCCAGGAAAAAATCCCTGGCTCTGTTTTTTATTACACAAAATATTATTCCTTCATCCGCACAATCTTCAATACACCCGTATCCGAAATTTCCAAATACTCTTTTTTGCGGTGCATCCCCACATCCACGGGAATAATGTTGGCCTCGCGGTCCACCACAATGCGGTCCACCTGCGTGTGGCCCACTACTTGCAAAATTGGGCTGTGCGGATAGGACGACACCAAATCTTCCAAATCTTCCCAAAAAATCCCGCCGAAACGATCCGGCCCCTTTCGGCTGACGCTAATGTTAAAAATAGGATGCTTAAAAAATTCGTGTTTAATGGATTCTCTAAAAATCAAATTAATCAGCGTAGCAATGTTTCCGGCGGAAGGATCATCTAGCTGCAATTGAAAAATGCGATATAATTTGCGCGTTACACCGGCGTGCGTAAACAAAACGCCCTTATAGGCATACGCCGCCTTCAGCTCCCCGTCCAACACCTGGCGGGTGAGTTTGTCGTGCATTAATTTGGCTTCTTCTTTACTAAAACCGGAGATGACATAATTGGAAAGTAAGGGCTCCAGCTCGTGATTTCCTACCAAGCGAATCACTTCTCCCCCAGCCAACGCGGCCTGCTTTTGAATACGGTCCAATAAATCGTCTACCTTGCGGGAATAGGGGCCCCGGTCCAAGATGTCTCCCATTTGCAGTAAGCGATCCCGACCGCCACACCAATTATTTTCTTCGTCAGTCAGCCCCGCGTGGCGCAGAATAGCAACAAAGGGCTCCAATTGCCCGTGCACATCCCCCACAACTACCAAGCGTTTCGGAATTTTTTGGTTCTGCATTGGTTTTCCATCCCAGACAATTAATATAATAATAGTATACAAAAAACTCTTCTTTGCGTATGAGCTATTTAGGGTTATGAAAATACCGTCCGCCGCATTGACCGCTTTGGAACAGATTGTGGGAAAAGGAAACGTCCTCACGGATGAAGTATCCTTGGCTCTTTACGCATACGATTGTTCCCTTTCGCGCACGCGGCCGGATGCCCTTGTACAGGTGCCGCATACGGACCAAGTGGCGCCCGTCTTAAAAATTTTACACCGATACAATATCCCTTTTGTGCCGCGGGCCAGCGCCACCAACCACGCCGGAAGCTGCGCCGCCTTAAATGGAGGCGTCATTTTAAATTTGGCACCACTAAACAAAATCCTTCAAATTGATACGCGGCACGGTTTTGCCTGGGCCGAAGCCTGTGCCATTACAGGCGATTTGCAGGACGAACTGTCTCCCTTGGGATTTTTTTACGCACCGGATCCCGCCAGCGAACGTGTCTGTACACTAGGCGGTAACTTGGCACAAAACGCCAGCGGAGCACGCTGCATGAAATACGGCGGCACCATAGATCATGTGCTAGAGGCCGATTTTGTCCTGCCGGACGGCACCGCCACTCACCTTTCCCGACAAGAAGGCGGGCCGGATTTCATCGGGCTTCTGGCGGGAAGCGAAGGGACCTTGGGTATTTTTACGCACTTAAAAGTAAAAATTTTACCCGCGGCCAAACATATCAAAACTTTTTTGGTTACTTTTCCCTCTTTGGCGGACAGCGTGCAAACCGTCAGTGATTTAGCCGCCCAAGGCATTATTCCGCGCTGTGTGGAAGCCATGGACCAAGTGACCACCCGCGCCGTGGAAGAGTTCGCCCATGCCGGCTACCCGCTGGATGCAAAGGCCTTGCTGATTTTAGAGCTGGACGGGAAACCCTGCCAAATAGCAGACGAAGAAAAAAGGCTGGAACAAATTTGCCTCAAAAACCATGCCCTAAAATTCCTTCCGGCTAAAACGGAAGCAGATCGCCAAAAATTATGGTTTGGCCGTCGCGCTGCCTATGCGGCTATGGCCCGCTTAGCCCCCAACGTAATGGTGGGGGACGGTACTGTTCCGCGCAGTGAATTACCCCGCGCCCTAACCAAAGTGCGGCAAATTTTAGATGAGCACCACATTTACGCGAGCCTGCTTTTTCACGCGGGGGATGGGAATTTCCACCCACAAATTATTTTTGATGAACGCAATAAGCCGGACACCTTACGCATTTCCCGCGTACTGAAAGAAATTTTACAAACATGCGTGGATTGCGGCGGAACGCTCTCCGGTGAACACGGCGTGGGGGTAGAAAAACGCGCCGTAATGGCCTATCAATACGAAAAACCCACATTGGATTTATTCGCCGCAATTAAACATGCCCTGGATCCGCAAAACAGAGCCAATCCGCTTAAGGTAATCCCGGTGAATTATGCAGAGAAGGCCCGCAGGCAAGAAACGCTTCCAACCGAAATACAAGCGCTGGCAGACAAAATCCACGCACGCAAAGAAGCGCATGCTCCCTGTGTAGTGGTTGGGGCGAACACCCGTCTAAAAACTTCCGCGCAGAACCGCTTAAGCGCGGCAGGCTTACACCGCATTTTGGAAATTGATAAAACTAACTACACCGCCACCGCGCAAGCGGGTGTAACGCTGGAGCAATTGCATGCGGCTCTTTCCAAGGCAGGCGTTTTTTCTGCACTCCCTGCCGGGAAAGGAACGTTAGGGGGCCTGTACAGCAGTGGCATCCGGCCCGATTTTTATCCGCATGTATTGGGCGTGGAAGCGCTGCTGCCCAATGGTTCTTTTGTGCGCTATGGCGGAAAACTGATGAAAAATGCCGCTGGCTATCCGCTCACACGGCTTTTTGCAGGGGCGCAAGGCACTTTGGGGCTGGTTACCCAGCTCACTTTTAAAATTTTTGCAAAACCCGTGTCCACTGCACCGGACCTTCCCTTCCGTTTGGCTTCCGCCAATGAATTGTGGAAACGGATCAAGGCGCAGTTAGATCCGGAGGATTTATTCCCCGCATTAAACGGAGGACGCCGTGTTTGATTTTTCTTTTTTTCAACTAGATCCCAAACATCCCAAGCGCCATTTGTCCCGCTTGGCAACGCCCTTTGGTGTGCGCTCGGTGTACGATTCCATTTCTTATTGCACCCGCTGTGGCAGCTGCCAACAGGCCTGCCCCACGTATCTGCTGACACAAGAGGAATCATTCTCCCCGCGCGGACGCAATCAGGCCGCCCGGCTGCTGGCAGAAGGAAAAATAAAAACAGCAGAAAACACCCTTTTGCTCCAGGAAATAGCATATTCCTGCCTTTTATGCGGACGGTGTACCCGCGCCTGTGCGGGCAAAATCCCAACGGCGGAACATATGCTGGAATTGCGCCGGACATTGGGCAGCCGAGTCTTGCCTCACTCTTTGCAGAAAGCACTGTCGTGCAGAGGCACACACCCGTCCTTGTTTAGCAAAATAGTTAGAATAGGGCTTCTTCTGCACCGCGCCAAACTGTTAAAATTTTTCGCCCATGTGCCGGGTTTTGCTTGGCTGCGCCACACGGCGGAAATGCTGCCCCGCCGAAGCCCTGCTTTATTCGCACTGTTGCGGGAACAACAAATTTCTGCCACGCCGCAAAAGCCCACACTTATTTATCTGCCTTCCTTAGAGGCCGAGTTTTTGTTGCCTGGGTTAGCCCTAAAAACACTCCAACTGGCTAATCAAACACACCGCAGCTTACTGTGGACAAACACCGCGAGCGGACTTTTTGAATATGTTTACGGCGATATCCGCCAAGCGCGGCACCTTGTCAAAAAATTAATTTCCCGTTGGCAACACGACGGGGACCTGCCTTTGCTTACGGACAGTGTAGACGTATTTTTATTTTTAAAACGTGCCCCGCAACTGTTTGGAAATTTTCCGCATTGGCATAAAAAAGCAGAAGCCTTTTCCAAAGCGATACGGTTTGTAACCGATCTTTTTCCAAAACCTAAAAATGGAAAAAACGCTTTCCATACAGCCCGTTTTGCAACCCCTGTACGCCTGGACCGTTCTGCTTTATTTGTGCAAGAAGGAGCGCCATTTGAACAAGCGGAAAAAACTTTAAAAACACTTTTTAAACAAAATTTAGTAAAGTGTTTGTATAGGGATGCGGGCGTGCCCGCATTTGGTTACAGTTTTGTGCGGCCGGAAATAGCAAAAAGGGTTTGTTTGGACGCCGTGCAAAGCATCGCCCGAACACAGACAGGGACTGTGTTTACATTGTCAGGGCTGTCCGTCTTGGAACTGAATTATTATTTGAAGCGTTTTTATCCAAACGCCCAAGCGGACCACATCGCAAATCTATACGGGTGAAATTATGTTTCCACTCCGCCCCGAAAGCGGGAAACTGTCGGCCGAAGAAAAACTGAACTTGCTCGTTGAGTTCGGTGCTCGCATCTCGTGCGAGCTTCGCTTGGACAAACTGCTGGATATTATCGGACAGCAAATCACCAAAATGCTGGACGTCGGCCGGTGTACCATTTACTTAAAAGATGTAGAAAAGAATGAGCTGTGGTCCAAAATTGCGCAGGGCCGCGGGCTGGAACATACGGAAATACGTGTGCCTCTCTCGGGCAGTGGAGTCATTTCGCTGGTAGCGCGCACGGGCGAAACCATTAACCTGCCAAACGCTTACGAGGACCCGCGCTTCTCCATGGATGTAGACATGGTGACGGATTTCCGCACCCATTCCATGCTGGCTATCCCGCTGAAAAACAATTCCGGCAAAGTGCTGGGTGTTTTTCAAGTGGCCAACAAAGCAGACGGCTCTCCGTTTGATAAAAAAGATGAGGGGATTTTGTTGCTGCTCGCCACTTTGGCCGGCAGTGCCATTGAAATTGCTTGTTTGTATCAGGACGTTCACGTCGCACAGTTAGAAACCATTTACCGCTTGGCCGTCACGGCTGAATACCGCGACCAGCAGGACACCCGCGCCCACTTAAAGAACATCAGCATTATTTCGTACCTGTTGGCCCTGGCCTTGGGTATGAGCAAAAAAGATGCGGAACTTATCAAAAACGCCAGTCCGCTGCACGATATCGGCAAGGTGGCGCTGGCGGACAACATTTTGCTTAAACCCGGCAAACTAACGCCGCATGAATTTGAAATCATGAAATCCCACACCGTGTACGGCGGACGCATTTTGGAGGGAGCACACTCTAAGGTGCTTAAAATCGCACACAAAATGGCGTGCTACCACCACGAGAAATGGAATGGTTCGGGCTATCCCAAGGGGTTAAAGGGAGAGGACATCCCCATAGAGGCCCGCATTGTTACCGTGGCAGACGTGTTTGACGCGCTGTGCGTGTGCCGCGTCTACAAACGCGCCTGGCCGACGGACGAGGCCTACAACTACATTTTGGGCGAATCCGGCAAATCGTTTGATCCACACATTGTGGCGGCGTTTAAAAAGATTTATCCGTCCGTACGCAAACTATATGCCAACCTGTCCGTTAACCAACCACAGCATTCCCCGGCAGAACAGCCCTCTGCGGAAGAAAATTAATCTCCACCGGCCGCTTGCACAGGGCCGGTTTTTTGTTGGTGCCTTTCGCCCAAGCGTCCGCCCCAAGTGGCGTCCATGCAAAAGGAAATACTATAATATAGTGTCCTTTTGGCTTTCAACCTAAAGTACAATTTTAACCAACGAGGGAATTGATGGAAAAAGAGACAATACTCATCGGTCTTTCCGGCGGGGTAGATTCTGCCGCCTCGGCCGTTATGCTAAAAAATCAGGGGTACCACGTCATCGGCGCGACGATGATTGTATGGGATCCTTCCCTGCCCGTTCCGCAAGGGCCGTATCACAAAAACGCCTGCCTGGCACCGGAAAAAGAAGATCTGGAAGAGGTAGAAAAAATTGCCAAACACCTGGGCATTGAGTTTGTAAAAGTGGACTGCCGGGATCCGTACCGCCGCGCCGTGTTGGATAATTTCCGCCTGGAATACTCCTGCGGACGTACGCCCAATCCGTGCGTGCTGTGCAACAGCTTGATTAAATTCGGCGTTCTGCCAAGCGCGGCCGAAAAGCAAGGCATTAAATTTGATAAATTTGCCACCGGCCACTATGCCCGCGTGGAGTTTGACGAAAAAACAGGCAAGTATTTGCTTAAAAAAGCCAAAGATTTGTCGCGCGACCAAAGCTACTTTTTGCACCGCTTAACCCAACGCCAACTTTCCCGCGTGCTGTTTCCTTTGGGAGAAATGACCAAGCCGGAAATTCGCGAAATTGCGCGCCAAGCCGGGCTGGAAGTGGCCGACAAAGAAGACAGCCAAGATTTTTACTGCGGGGATTACAACGACCTGTTAAACTTCCCCAGCAAGCCTGGTGATATCGTCACGCTAGACGGGAAGGTGGTCGCCCACCACGAAGGGTTGTGGCACTACACCATTGGCAAACGAAAAGGGCTGGGCATTAGCGGTTTTAAAACGCCGATGTATGTAGTGCGGCTGGATGCGGCCAAAAACCAAGTGGTTATCGGGCCGAAAGAGGCCTTATACTCCCAAAAACTAACGGCAGATAAGGTATCGTGGGTGGCGGGAGAAGCACCCGCGCAAGAGTTCCGGTGCGAAATTAAAATCCGCAACCTACACATTCCGGCCAAGGCTACCGTACGCCTGCTGGAAAACAGTTCGTTTGAAGCGGAATTTGACGAACCACAACTCTCCGTTACCGCAGGGCAATCCGCCGTGCTGTACGACGGCGACATCGTCCTCGGCGGCGGAATGATCAGATAATTGCTTACAACCCATGTAAAAATCCCGAACTCCTTAAGAAGTTCGGGATTTTTTATCATTCAAAGCCATTTGCCTCAAAATTTTTGCAGAAGGATTCTCCAGCGTCATTAAATCCAGCACAGTTTTTTTCAGTCTTACTATCTGGATACCATTGCACAAGTAACCAATATTGAATTGCTCTCGGTTCTACATCCCGCCCATCTATTAACCCTGGAGTAACAGCCCCCACTCCATAGTAGGGATCGTTACTTACTAAACCATAACTAAAATTTTTAGTAAAATAAGCCTGTTTCCCCTCAAAAGCTTCGGTCTCCTCCCAAGGATACCCTTCAAAATACTCGCACTCCTCTTTGTCCGTGCCACTCAATGCGCACATCTGTGTGTTTTGTACAACCTTATTGAGCACGGTCATGGCCTCAGCTGCCTTGGCTTTCTCCACTGCTTTTTGATATTGAGGCATGGCGACTGCGGCCAAGATACCAATAATCAATACAACTACCAAAAGCTCAATTAGTGTAAAACCTTTCATTATTTTCTCCTTGTTCTGTTTTTGGAAAAAATGCCCATAAAAAAACGGCTGTTATATTTGAGCTAGTTAGGATAACCCAAATAATAACAGCCGTGGCCTTCTGCCATATAGTATATGGCAGAAAGCACTCGGCACAGCGCACGCAAGGGATCGGCTCGCGCACGTTGTGCCTAAAACGACTGTTTTTGGATCCTAACTATGCCTTTGATTTCTCAAAAGCGCACCGTATTCCACATACGGTTCCAAAAACAGAATTAAATTGTACCGGGCTTTTAAACCCGCTTTGCAACAACATTATTATAACAACTTTGGGTCCTTTTGTCCGTTATTATCACAAAAAAGCGGCCCGTCTCTCTAGGCGGGCCGCTTTGTTCCTGACACCAAAAAACCTTACGAAAACAACTCTTTTAAAAAGCTCTTTTTGCCGCCCGTCTCCTTAGCAAGCTCCTCCAACAGTTCTTTTTGGCGGGCCGTCGGCTTTTTAATCACTTCAATTTTCACATTGACGAGCAAATCGCCAAAGCCCTTTTTCCCCAGGCGCGGCATCCCGTTCCCCTGCACTTTAATCACAGAACCAAACTGTGTGCCTTTGGGAATTGTAACCTCAATTTCTTTTCCCTCAATCGTCGGCACTTTAATACTGCCGCCCAAAACGGCCTGCGGGTACGTAATCGGTACATCAATAAGCAAATCATCCCCTTGGCGTTTGAAAAGTTTGTGTTCTTTTACATGCACTTCCACATACAAATCGCCAAAGCCGCCGCCATTGGTGCCAATGTCTCCCCCGTTGGAAACACGCAGCGTTACGCCGTTGCGCGCGCCGGACGGAATTTTGACTGTAATGCTCTCTTTCACCCGTTTGGCGCCGCTTCCGTGGCAGGAGGAACACGGTTTTTCCACCACCGTGCCTTTACCGCCGCAATCGGGGCAAACTTGGCGCATGCTAAAAAATCCCTGCGAATAAGTAACCGTTCCCGTCCCGTTGCAGGAGCGGCAAGTTTTGCGGGCAGACCCCGGGGCCGCGCCCGAGCCGTCGCACGCGGCGCAGTTGTCTAACCGGGTGTAATCCACCGGCACTTCTTTGCCGCTAAAAGCTTCTTCTAGCGTAAGGGTAACGTCCAGCTTTAAATCTTCCCCCCGCTGGGCACGCGGTGCGCCGCGGCGCCCGCCGCCAAACGCCCCGCCGAACATATCGCCAAATACAGAGCCGAAAATATCGTTGATATCCCCAAAGCCCCCGGCGTTGAAGCCGCCAAAACCGCCCGCACCCGATACGCCTTCGTGGCCGTATTGGTCGTACATTTGCTTTTTTTGCGGGTCGGACAAGATAGAGAATGCTTCGTTTACTTTTTTAAATTGTTCCTCGGCTTCTTTGTTGCCGGGGTTTCTGTCCGGGTGATATTTCATCGCCTGGCGCCGGAACGCAGACTTGATTTCCACCTCGGTGGCTGTGCGCTCAATCCCGAGGATTTGATAATAATCTTCTTTCATTTTTGTGGGCATAATCCTTAAATCTCTTTTTTATATTTTATTAAATTTGCACTCTCTCTGCACGGCCGCCAGTAAAACCCGCGCCGTTTATGCTATAATATATATACAAATTAAGGGAGTACGCCCTTTTGGCCCCGGCCGCAAGGCAAGGGGACGGGAGAGGTGTCTCTTTATTTGGTATAATAAACTTATGTACGCAATTATTGAAACTGGTGGAAAACAGTACTGGGTGAAACCCGGTCAAAATCTGCAGGTTGAAAAACTGGACGCGGAAGTGGGCGCCAATGTGGAACTGAAAGTTCTCTGGGCCGCTAACGAAGAAGGTACCTCGGCAGATGCCAAAGCCGCTAACACGGCCAAGGTCACCGCTCAAGTGGTCAAACATTTGAGAGGTCCGAAAATCCTCGTTTTCAAAAAGAGACCGAAAAAAGGTTACGAAAGAACCATCGGCCACAGACAGGATTTGACGCAAATTAAAATTACGGATATCCAGTTCGCGTAATTGGGAGACTAAACTATGGCACATACAAAAGCACAAGGTTCTTCCTCCAACGGAAGAGACAGCCACGGCCAGCGTTTAGGCATTAAACGCTACGGCTCCCAGTTTGTGAACGCTGGGGAAATCATCGTCCGCCAACGCGGTACCAAATTCTTGCCCGGTACCAACGTGACCAGAAGCAGCGATGACAGCCTTTTTGCCCGCGTCGCCGGTATCGTCACTTTTGAATGGGTGACCAGAGGCAAAAAGAAAATTTCCGTATACCCTAAAGTTGCGGAAGTAAAAGAAGCGAAACAAGAGCCCGCTAAAAAGACGGCCGTAAAAGCCGCCAAAAAGCCCGCCGCCAAAAAACCGGCAGCGAAAAAAGCTCCCGCCAAAGCCAAAAAAGCCGACGCGGCCAAATAAGCGCTTCACAGTTTAAAAAGCGGCAGGATTTTTCCTGCCGCTTTTTTTGTAGTAATTTTTGCGGCGCTCCAAACGGGCCCGCGTATGATAGAATGAAAAAAGACGAATTGCACGTTTCGCAAGACGAATGGGTTTACACCTGCACCAAAGCGTCCGCGCGCGCCAAGGTCAAGCGTGCCCGCACAAAAGCAAAACGGCAATTGGCCAAAAAATTATTGGCCCAAAACGATTTTAACGAATAAGGAAAGGACTTTTTATGCAATCCGGAAGCTTCTTAGACCGTGTGAAAATTTACCTCACCGCCGGCAAAGGCGGAGACGGCTGCCTGTCGTTCCGCCGCGAAAAATTTATTGAATTCGGCGGCCCGAACGGCGGCTGCGGCGGAAAGGGCGGAGACATTATTTTAAAGGCGGAGCCAAACTTGACCACCCTTTTGGAACTTGCCTACAACCCGCACATTGAGGCACAAAACGGCGAAAAGGGCGGTACATACAACAAAACAGGCCGCGCCGGAGAGAACAAATACGTCCTGGTTCCCTGTGGCACTTTGGTCAAAAAGGATGGACAAACTATTGCCGATTTAACGCGCCCTGGCCAAGAATTTTTGGTAGCCAAAGGCGGCATGGGCGGGCGCGGGAACCAATCCTTTAAAACGCGCAATAATACAGCCCCGCACATCGCCGAAAACGGCCAGCCCGGCGAAGAAGTAACGCTGATTTTAGAGTTAAAGGTACTGGCGGACTTGGGCCTGGTCGGGTTTCCCAACGCGGGCAAAAGCACTTTTTTAAGCCGTATCTCCGCCGCGCGCCCGCGCATTGCGGACTATCCGTTCACCACCTTAAACCCCAATTTGGGCATTACGCTGCACAAGGGACTTAGTTTTGCCACCGCGGATATTCCTGGCATTATTGAAGGCGCCAGCGAGGGCAAGGGCCTCGGTACGCAATTTTTAAAGCACATTGAACGCACCCGCGTGCTGCTGCATCTGGTGGACCCGGACGGATTTGACGGCATGAGCGCGGAAAAATCCGTCAAGGTGATTGAAAACGAATTAAAAACGTTTGACAAAAAACTCTTTGAAAAGCCGCGCATTTTGGTCGTCAACAAAATGGATTTGCCAGCGGCACAAAAAGCGTATGAAACGCTGAAAAAGAAATTCAAAAAACATAAAGTCATGCTCATGAGTGCCGCCACCGGAGAAGGAGTCAATAAAGTATTGGATGAGGTAGTCAAAATTTTGGCGGCTACCCCGGTGGAACCGCCCCTGGTGGAAGAAAAAACCGCTGCCATGCATAAAGTGGAACCGATTTTCTCCATTTCCCGTGATGAGGAAGATATTATCCATATTACGGGCAAAAAAGTGGAAGAATTCATCGCCATGACCAATTTTTCCCAACCGGAAGCCGTGGCCCGCTTGCGCGGTATCTTCAAAAAAATCGGGTTGGAAAAAGCCCTTGGCAAGTTTGGCGTGCAAGATGGGGACACGCTGATCGTCGGCGGAAAAGAGTTTGAGTGGAACGGCGATTTTGACAACGAAGCCCCGACTGCGCCCGAACACGCCGGGTACAAACGCCGCGCCACCAAGCAGGAACGGTTGGAAAAGCGAAAAGCCCGCAGACAAGCCAAACGGGCCCAAGCGTCCGAAGAAGAATAGTTTTAAAAAGCTCCGCGTACAAGCGGAGCTTTTTTACTTTTTAGATACACCATGCTTGTTGACCCATTCTACGGCATTTAGCACTGTTTTGTCACGTTGGCCTGTTTTGCGCACAAAAGACGGAAAACAATCCTTCCAATCTAATTTATAATAATCGCTCCCCATCACGCTTTCCATAAACGCCGCCACCTGCGCATTAAAAACCGGAAAGACAAAATAGTCTTTTGTCTTTGTGGCCCCTAACGCCGAAATTTGCGAAGAAGTAAGATGGGCCGATATAATCCCCACCAGTTCCCCTGTGTTGGCCATTACGCCGGAGCCGCTCATCCCTTGGCGGATGCCAAAATTGGTGGTATACGCAAAACCTAACTGCTTGAGATAGTAAACCGGATACGGATTGGGCTTTATCTCGCGCTTCCCGCCAAAAATGGAAACGACGGACAATTTTCGGTCAATGCGGTAATTGCCCTCATCAAACAGCACCAAGGCTGGGAATTGCGGGCTTTTTATGTGGGCAAATTGGCTCTTAGCACGCCGATTTTTATCCAGAAAGGCCTGGAATTGGCTTTGGCGCAAAACGGCGTTATACGGGCGTTTAGGCGTAGCACGACGGTAATAGGTGAGCGGGGTGCGATCCAAATCCAACCGAAAGAGTGCAAAATCGTTTTTTACAAAAGTATTGGACGAATACCCTGGGAAAATAAAGACAGCCGGTTTTTTGGGCGAATGCGTAACCGCGGCCAATGCGGAAACGGGCTGCTCCAACAAATCTAACTGGAGCGTGCAGCCCTCCCGGCACAGCTCCGCCACACAGTGCGCGGCCGTGGCAAACCAGCGCCGACCGATGCGTGTGGCCTGGCATTTGGCGCCTTGCCCGGCGGAATTGGAAATAAAATACTCAAAAGTATGGTAAAAATCTTCTTTTGTTTCGTATTTATTCTCGTCGGAAACAGACAGCACGCCCACCTGCGCCTGCAGCGGCAATACAAAAACAGCCGTCAATAACAAAAAGAGAAGTCGTCTCATAAAAATCGCCACTCTTATTTTACCAATAAATGAGCCCCAACCAAGTTCCTTTCCGGGCCAGTTCTGCCAAAAAAGGCCCCAAGCCGTAGCGGCTGGGGCCTTTTTACATTGCAAAAGAGAACAACTATTTGTGGGTGACGAATACGCCGGGCCCCATGGTGGAGCTGAGCGCTACGCTTTGCACGTACACCCCTTTGGAGGTGCTCGGTTTTACGCGAAGGATAGTGTCCATAACGGCTTTTGCATTTTCCGCCAATTTGGCAGCATCAAAAGACGCTTTACCAATAATGGCGTGCACAATACCATAGGCATCGGCTTTGAACTCAATACGGCCAGCCTTCAACGCTTTGATGGTGTTAGCCAAATCAAAGGTGACGGTTCCGCTCTTCGGGTTCGGCATCAAACCGCGCGGACCCAAGATTTTGGCCGCTTTGGCCAAGTCTTTCATCGTGTCCGGGGTCGCAACGAGGACATCAAAGTCAATTTTGCCTTTGAGCACTTCTTCTACGATATCTTCGCAGCCCACTCTGTCGGCGCCGGCCTGTTGGGCCTCTTGCACGTGTTCGCCTTTGGCGATGACAGCGATGCGTTTAGTCTTACCCGTACCGTGCGGCAAAGCAACGGTGGTGCGGACCTGCTGGTCAGCCTTTTTGGTATCAATGCCCAGTTTCACGTGGATTTCAACAGTTTCGTCAAATTTGGCTTTCGCATTATCTTTTACGATCTGCGCGCCTTCTTCCAACGTGTACACTTTGGACTTATCGTACGCTTTAAGCGCAGCTTCCATTCTTTTTCCCATCTTAAACACTCCTTAGGTTGTAACGGGCGCTTACGCCCTCCCTCAGTTTAAATTTATTTTACTACGTCCACACCCATGCTGCGGCAGGTGCCTTTTACCATTTCGGCAGCCTGTTTGATGTCTTTCGTGTTCAAATCGGGCAGTTTCTGCGCGGCGATTTTTTCGCACTGGGCTTGGGTGATCTTGCCGACTTTATCTTTGTGCGGAGCGCCGGAACCTTTTGCAAGGCCCAACTCCTTGATAATCAGCACAGCCATGGGCGGCATCTTGGTGATGAAGGAGAAGGAGCGGTCTTCGTATACCGTAATGATGACCGGGATCTTGATTCCTTTTTCCATTTTAGCCGTTTTGGCGTTGAATTGTTTGCAGAATTCCATGATGTTTACACCATGCTGGCCCAAGGCCGGACCCACTGGCGGGGCCGGATTAGCGGCACCGGCAGGAATCTGCAACTTGATGTAACCTTTAATTTTTTTCTCTTTTGCCATTTTGTTGTTACTCCATATTTTTTACTGCGTTACTGCGGTAAAATCTAGTTCTTTTCCACCTGGAGGAAATCCACTTCCACCGGGGTGGCGCGGTCAAACACGGTAACCATTACCTTCAATTTGTTCTTTTGGTCGTTGACCTCTTCCACTACGCCGATAAAGTGCTTGAACGGGCCCTCCGTAATGCGGACGCTTTCGCCACGTTCAAATTCCACCACATGTTTGGGTTTGCCGGAGGTGTTGTCCGTCAATTCCACAATACCGGCAATTTCTTCTTCCGGTAGCGGAACGGGATTCGGATCGCCCAAGAACCCGGTCACACCCGTAATGCTCTTGATAAACCAATATGCTTCGCTGGTCATATTCATTTGAACCAGCACATAACCAGGGAAAAATTTCCGTTTGCGCAAAATTTTCTTGTTTTGTCTTACTTCTACGACTTCTTCGGTGGGAACCAGCACCTGGAAAACACGGTCCGCGAAGCCCTGGATGTCAATATTAAGCAGAATTTTTTCTCTAACTTTATCCTCGTGCCCCGTTTGAGTATGCACGACGTACCAAGCCTTTTCCTCAGACATTAGCGACCCCCGACCACAAAACCCAACACTTTGGTCAGGCCGAAATCAATGACGCCGACGTATGCAGACACCAACGCCACCACAATTGCAACCAGGATGGTGGATTGCACCACTTCCTGTCTGGAAAGCCAGGTGGATTTTTTCAGCTCGCCAACGGACTGCTTCAGAAAATTGATTGCTTTATTCATAAATATCCATTTTCCTTGGTATAAAACCTGGCAGGAGCGGAAGGACTCGAACCTTCAGTCCCGGTTTTGGAGACCGGTGGTTTACCAGTTAACCGACGCTCCCACAAAAATCTTAGGCTTTGCCTTCTTTGTGTTTGGTGCTCTTACCGCATTTTTTGCAGAACTTGTTGAGCTCCAATTTGTATTCTTTCTTTTTGCCGCGCACTTGATAGTAGTTCTTGTTTTTGCATTCGGTGCAAACCAGCGCGATCGTTAATCTTTCAGTAGCCATCTTTCTATCCTTAACTTATAGAGGGTATCCCTCAATTTTGGGTTCCGTCCACGATATCCGCGGGGGCATTGTTACATGCCCCCGCCACAGTGAACTAAACAATTTTACTACTCAATAATTTTGGTAACAACGCCGGCACCCACCGTGTGGCCACCTTCGCGGATTGCAAAGCGCAACCCTTCT
>CAKUMH010000012.1 GCA_934667625.1 uncultured Elusimicrobiales bacterium | reverse complement strand
GAAAAGAAGATTTGGGGCGAACAATGGAATTGTTCGGATGAAAAGAAACCCCGGGCGTGAGCCCGGGGAGTTTCATCTTTATGACAATGGTTTTGGAGTGTGTTGTAAAATGAAAAAGATGTACGAACAAGCCTCGCTAGGTGAGCTGTGGCATTTGTCTTATCCGTTAATTATCACCATGGCGGCCCAGGTAATTATGCAATTTGCCGACCGCATGTTTTTGGCCTGGTACTCGCACGAAGCGCTAGCGGCGTGCGTGCCCGCCGGAGCGCTGGCGATGACGTTTTCCTCCCTATTTATGGGACTAGCCGGTTACACCAGTGTATTTATTTCCCAATTTTATGCCAAAAAGAAATACGCTTCGGTGACGGTTTCCCTCTGGCAGGGAATTTTGCTTGCCTTACTTTCTTCCGTGGTGCTGGCGGCTTTGACGCCGGTGGGTATTGCGCTCATCAATTCGTTCGGCCACGCGGAGGCCGTGCGCGTGCTGGAGATTAAGTACTTTGGCTTACTCAACTTGTTTGCCGGGCTGACCGTGATTAACAGTGCGCTGGCCAGTTTCTTTAACGGGCGCGGACGCACCAAGGTGCCGATGTGGGCCTCGCTGGCGGGCAACGTGGTGAACATCGGGCTGGACTATATTATGATTTTTGGTAAGCTTGGCTTTCCCGAAATGGGGATTACCGGGGCGGCGTGGGCCACCATTATCGGTTGCGGCGCTATGACGCTTATCTACTCCACCCTCATTTGTGCGGGCAAGGTGCGCCGCGAATTTAAGGTCGCGCGGTTGGCCGGTTTTTACAAGCCGGTTTTTACGCGGTTGGTGCGCTTTGGCCTGCCCAACGGCTTTGGCTTTTTGATGGACATTTTGTCCTTTACGCTGTTCACCTTTATGGTGGGGAGCATTGACGTAATTTCGCTGGAAGCCAGCAACATTGTGATGTCCATGCAGCCGGTGGTGTTTATGGTGATTTTGGGGCTTGGCATGGGGATTCAAATTTTGGCGAGCAAATACCAGGGTCTTAAACGCCCGGATTTGACGATTAAAGTGCTCAAAAACGCTTGCAAGTTAGGGTATGTGTATGCGGGGGCGGTGGGCGTGCTTTTCTTCTTTTTCGCGCCTTTTTTTGTGGGACTTTTTGTGCCGGCCGGGTCCCCGGATGCGGCCGCCATTATGGCTAAGACCTATCCGCTGATGAAGCTGATGAGTTGCTTTGTGCTGTTTGACGCCACTTACCTGATTTTCGGCGAAACACTGCGCGGGGCAGGCGATACCAAATTCTATATGTTTGTGATGCTCTTTTGCGCGTGGGGGCTGCTGATTCCCGGAACGTGGCTGATTGTGTATCAGTGGAAATTATCCGTGTTTTGGGTGTGGAGCTGGCTGACGTTCTATGCGGCGCTGACGGCTGTGCTGATGGTGTGGCGCGTGTGGCGTGGCAAATGGAAAACCATTAACGTAACCGGAGTGTAGTAAACGAAAAACATTTTGCGGTTTGTGCCGCCTGGAAGTGACGGAGTTTCCGTCCCCCAGGCGGCTTGTTTTTAGCAAGGTGCTATTTCAATAACGGCGAGATCCTGGACTACGACATTCCAGGATGACGGCTCTTCTGTGAATTGCCAGACTTTTCAGCGTGACGGCGGAGAGTTATTAAGTCATGCTGGAGTGTTTTAGTCCAGCATCTCTTCCTTTTTTGGTTGTTTTTGGGCCGGCAAAATATAAAAGGGTTGTAATCGTTTTTTTTTTTGATAAATTTTGAGTATACTCAAAATTTATCAAAAAGGAAGGTTGTGATGAAAAACGTAATGGTGGGGCGATTTGGTGGGTTTACGCTTATTGAATTGTTAGTCGTTGTTCTTATTATTGGTATTTTGGCGGCGGTGGCGCTGCCTAAGTACCAGCTGGCGGTAGACAAGGCACGATATTCCGAATTTATTTCTGCCGCGCGCCCGATTAAAGACGCGGCGGAACGGTATTATATGGCCAATGGGGTTTATCCCACACGCTTTGATGAACTGGATATTGATATGGGGACCGAAAGTGTGGGTAATTGTATGCGTTTGAATGCCAAAGGCGCCCGCGCATGTTTGAGCAAAGACAAATATTTCTTTATTCTAGATGCGGATGATATTGGCGTTTCACTGGTGCGTGGGCTTGACGACAGCCCCACAGCAGCTCCTTATTACAAGGGCTGGACCTGCCAAGCCAAGGCCGGTAGTACGCGGGCAATCGCACTCTGCCGCAGTTTGGGTGGCAAAGCGGCAGGAGAAGGACAAGCCAATTGTATTTTGGGGGATAAATGCCTGCGGTTTAAACTCCCGCTATAAACCACGGATAGGGCCTACTTTTGTTCCGGCAGTTCCAATAATTTTTTGATGATATCTTCGTGAATGCGCAGGAGAGATTCGTCCTTGCTGGCCAGGTTGTTGGCCATAAACACAAAGGACACCAGCCGTCCTTTCTTGTCGTGTACATAGCCCGCCAAGGCCTTGACGCCGTCAATCGTCCCGCCCTTTACACGTACCTCTTGCACCTGCTTTTTGGGTTGCAAGAGACGGCGCAAAACGAGCAAATCCCCGCGGTCGTCCGGCGTAGCCAGCGAGCTGTAATAATACGGGAAGTAGGGGCTTTTTGCCATGTAGTTGAGCGTGCGTAACAGCGTGCGCGGGGTGAGCATGTTGTCGCGCGAGAGGCCGCTGCCGTCGTACAAGACAGCGTCGGTGGGCGTGGCAATTTTTTTCGTCCGTAAAAAACGGTTCAGTTCCGCCAGCCCGTTTTCCACACTGCCCGTCTTTCCCTCGTGCAAAGCAAGCGCCCGCAGCAGCATTTCCGCATACAGGTTAAAACTCCGCTTGTTGACGATAAGGATAATATCCTTTAGTTCCGGGGAGCGGTAGGTGTGCAGTAACGTCATGGAGGCATAATCCGGCGCGGTTTGCGTGAGTTTCGTTTTTCCCGCGACGGAAATCCCTTCCGCACGCAAAGCGTCGTGCAGTGCCCGGAGCGCAAAGCGGGCGGAGTTGGGCAGGGCGGCTTTAATGGTAAAGCCCGTAAAATTGGTGGGAATGGTGCCGTAAATTTCCATTTCGTACTGGTCCGGCCCGCCGTATGCGTAAGCGTTGTCTTTTTTTGTTTTTCCGTCGGTGGTTACAAAACTTTTTAAGGTTAAATCCGGCAACGCGGGGGTGGTGCCTTGCACCTCGGCCGGCCGGCCCGAAAAGGGCTGCGCTTTAAAGTGAATTTCAAATAAATTGTCGTTAAAGCATAAGGGACTGACGGGGGCCGCGTAATAATTACCGATATTTTCCCAATTTACCTTGTTGGGAATAGACGGGCCTTCAAAGGCGGAGACATCGGCAATCAGGTCCCCTTCTATGCGCGTAATGCCCGATTGTTTCACGGCGCGCGCCCATTTTTTGGCTACCGTCTGCCAGTTTTCGCCGCCCACCACGCGGGTGGACCCCAACGTGGGGTCGGCCCCGCCCTGCAGATACAAATTGCCGCGCAGGGTGCCGGTGGCATCGGCCTGGGTTTGGGCGTATAGATGCGTTTCAAAACGGTGGTGCGGGCCGAAGGTTTCCAAGGCGGCGGCGGTGGTTAATAATTTAAGCGTAGAGGCAGGCGTTAAACGGGTGTCTGCCCGGACGGAGAAAATTTCGGGCTGTTCCCCGTCCTCTGCGTAGGCGGCCACGCCGCCCCACAAAGCACCGCTAAGCACGGGGTGTTGCAGGCGCGTTTCTACAAAACCTTGCAGGTTTTGCGCAAAAGAAAACAAAGGAAAAACGAGAAATGTGAGTAAGTAAAAATATTTCATATCTTATATAGGATATCAAAATTAGCACCTCTATGCAGGAGAAGGAAAATTGCACGGCTTAACCGCGCTGTCCTCGTCTTTAGTCAGGGCGGTGGTGCCGTCTTCGTCCCAAGGCGGTTCGGGCAGTGGCGGAGGCGGATTTTCCGGCGGAGGTTTTGGCGGCGGAGGGGGCGGCGGAAGGTAATGCCCCGCGCCCAACCATGGGTTCTTGGTATTGATAAAAAAACCCCGCTTTTGGCGGGGGTTTTTATGTTAGTTAAATCAGTTAAACCAAGGGTACCATTTGTCTTTGTCGCGGATGTTTATCAGCAGGGAAACCGCCAGTAAATCGCGCGCATTGAGGGCTTGCGGTTTATCCAAATTGCAGACAAAACGGTCAAAGGCGGCGTGGGCGTTGTCTATTTGGCCTGCGCTGTCCATGGGGCCTGCAATGCGGTAGTCTGCCCGCAGGAAACCCCACAGGTGTCCACAGCATTTGCGCAGCAGCGCGCGCAGGGCACTGGGTTCGGAAATATCTGCCAGCACAGCGCCTTCCCGGGTGAGAATTTGCCATTGGCGGCGCAGGGCAAAGCGCTTGCGCGTGGCGACGAGGACATCTTTAGAACGGGCAAAATAAATTTCGTACCGCTCGTGCAGCAGCCCAAAACCCTTTTGCAAAAGAATGGCCGCTTTTTTACCCTTGCGGTCAAAGAGGGTAATTTCCCGCAATACCAGCTGGGACCACACCACCCCGCAGAAAAAGACGACACATCCCAACGGAATGGCAAGCGAGCAGGCCGAATAAAGCGTGTTGTAGGCAAAGGCGGAAAGCGGCAACAGCCCCGAGTTTTGCCCTAAGCCCGCGACGGCCAGCACCAGCAAGGTCAAAACAATCAGGGCCAATCCGGAGAACAAAAACAAACTGTCCCACCGGGCGGAAAGCGAAATGAGGACGTTGCCCTGGTTGTCTTTTGCGCGGAAAATGAGCGACGGCGTACCGTACAGGCGTTTAAACAAAATGGGATACAGCGAATTGGGGTTGGCCGGCGGCAGTTGTTTTTTTGCGCGGACAAAAAGCCGCACCGCCAGCGCCGCTCCTTCCAGCAGGACAAACAAACAGATGAGCCCTACCAGCACGTCAAAACCTCTTCCCAGCTGGCGGATGTAAGGCGGCATATTTTTGGCCAGCAGGGTTTTTACTTTTAGCTTCGCCAGCTTGGCTTTTATCCCCGCGGATTTGGGGGCTGGGACCTGTTTGGCGGCGGTTTTAGGCGCGGCGGCCCGTGCGGTTTTGGGGGCAGGGGTGCCGGCTTTCGGCGCGGTAACGGCAGGCGCCTCCAGCACGGTTTCCTCTACGCCGGGCAAAGCGGCAATATCGTAGGCGCGCGGGTCTTTTAAATTCATTTCCAGGGCGGGTGCTTTTTGCACAGGGGAAATGAAAGAAAACAGCAAGTCCGCCTCGGCATAGGTAACGTCTTTTGCCAATACGGAATAGGCCTTGGAATTAATCAAAAAATAGCCGGCGCTAAAATCGTTTTTGGGCGTAAAAAAGCTGATGTAAAAGAAAGGTTCCCCGGTGGAAAATTCAACGCGTTTGATTTCTTCGCCCGTGTAAGAGTTGCCCACCACCTGCATTTTTTTGCTTTTGACATCCAACAAATCGTCGTTAATCTTTTTTTCCAGGCAGGTTTCCGTGGTGCAGGAAACGGTTTTAATGTCCAAGCGCGAGGAGCCCCTCTGCAACGAAAGCACACTGTCTGCGGGCGGATTTTTGGCCGGAGCCCAGCCGGAGGGCGCGTCCAGCGTAAACGCCGCGTCTTTAGACGTAAAAACGCCCGCCGTCAAATTTGGGGCGAGAAAGACCAACAGCAACAGAAATAAAAACCGCTTGCACTGTGCCATACTCTCATTATTATATTATATTCCGGGCCCTTTGGGCGAAAAACGCTCCTACGCGCGCGCAAACTAATGATTGTATAGCGGGAGCTAAAATTGTATCATATAGCTGTATAGATGTTTGAAGGTGGTGTAAAAATGGCACAGAAAAAAAATACAAATGACAAATTGGCGGCCTTCCGTAAATTGTTTCGCCAAAACGAGTTGGACGGTTATATCGTCACCAACAATTTAGACCAATTTTATTTGACGGGATTTTTCTTTTACCCGGATGAAGCCGTGTTTGTGGTGGGGAGCAAAAAAATCGTTTGCTTCACCCGCTCCCTTTACGAAGAATCCTTTGGCAAGTTTGCCCCGTATGTACAGGTCATCGCCGACGATGGAGACCGCTTAGCGGCCGCCCTTAAAAAAGCGCAGGAACTGGGGCTTAAGCACGCCGGTTTTGACGCCTCTAAGGAAACCTATCTTTCGGGCAAACAGCTCTTGGCGGCCGGGTGCGTGGAAGCGCCCAGCTTTATTACCACCCTGCGCGAGACGAAAGATGCGGATGAACTGAAGGTGATGCGCCAAGCCAACCGCATTGCGTATTTGACGTATGAATATATCAAACCGCGTGTGAAAACCGGCATGACGGAACTGCAAGTGGCGGCGGAAATGGAAAAATTTATGCGTGCGCAAGGGGCTACCACCACCTCCTTCTACACCATTGTGGCCTTTGGCGAAAACGCGGCCAACCCGCACCACGAAACCAGCGACCGCAAACTAAAATCGGAAGACGCCGTGCTGATGGATTTCGGCTGTCTTTACAAGGGCTACTGCTCGGATATGACGCGCAGCTGGTGGCACGGCAAAAAGGAACCGGCCGAATACACCAAGATTTGGAAACTGGTGGATGAGGCCCGCAAAAAAGGCATTAAGGCGGTGCGCATCGGCACCCCCTGCAAAACGGTGGATGCAACTTCCCGCGAGGTGATTTCCAAGGGCGGTTACGGCGAATACTTTACGCACGGAACCGGCCACGGCGTGGGGATGGAAATCCACGAAAATCCGTACAACAGCCAACTTTCCGAAGCGGTGCTGAAGGAAGGAAATGTGGTGACGGTGGAACCCGGTATTTATTTGACCGGAAAATTCGGCGTGCGGTTGGAAGACACCGTGGCCGTTACCAAAAAAGCTGCCAACATTTTGACGAGGAAATAAATTTATGGCGATTAAAAATTTAGCTTCTGTGCGCATGGCGGATTTTCGCCGTGTGTTAAAACAAGCCCAGCTGGACGGGTATTTGACCGTCAGCCATTTGGAACAGTTTTACCTGTCCGGGGTGGATTTGTCCGCCGGAGAGGCCGTCTTTTTAATTACGCCCAAACAGGCCTATTGCATTACCAAAAAACTGATTGTCAGCAAAATGGCTCCGGCCAAAAAGTTTTTAAAAGTAATAGACGTTCCCTTCGGCGCCATGCTGGACGGTGCGCTGGCCCAAATGAAGAAACTGGGCCTCAAGCGCGTGGCGTTTGACCCGGCGTTTGTGGATTTTCAAACCGGGCAGGCGTTGGTTCAAGCCAAGCTGGTGCAGACCGACGGCCTGATTACGGAAATGCGCAAAGAAAAATACGCCGACGAGCTGGCCAAACTTAAAAAGGCGTGCCAAATAGCCGCCCAGGCCTTCGCTGAAGTGCAGCCGCAAATCAAAACCGGCATGACGGAGGAAGACGTGCGCATTTTAATGGCGGTGGCCATGCTCAAACGCGGAGCGGATTCCATTCCGTTTAATATTGTTTGCTTTGGCGAAAACACCGCAGACGCGCACCATACGCCTTCCAAAACCCGCAAGCTAAAAGCGGAAGAGGCGGTGCTGATGGATTTTGGCTGTTTTTATGAGGGGTACACGTCGGACATGACGCGCAGTTGGTGGCACGGCAAAAAAGAGCCGGTCGCCTACACGAAGATTTGGAATCTTGTAGACAAGGCCCGCACTGCGGGGGTAAAGGCACTTAAGCCCGGCGTAAGCGCGGGTTCGGTGGATGCTGCCGCCCGCCAAGTGATTGACGATGCCGGATATGGAAAGGAGTTCTTTCATACCACGGGGCACGCCATTGGGTTAATTGAGCACGATATGCCCATTTTGCGCAGCGGTTCTGCCGCGCAGGTGGGGGAGAATGCAGTCGTTACCATAGAGCCCGGAATTTATTTTGAGGGGCGCTGGGGCATTCGGCTGGAGGACAGCTTTTTGGTTACAAAAAACGGTTCCAAAAAATTGACGCACAAATAATTTTGGGCTTTGGCCCTAAAAAGAGGTATAAAATGCTTAGTACGACAGAATTTCGCGAAGGGCTGATTTTTGAAGACGAAAACGGCCAATTGGTGGAAATTATTGAATTTCAACACCACCGCAAAAGCCAGGCTCGCGCCGTGGTGCGCGTGAAACTGCGCAACATCAACACGGGTTCCGTGATTGAAACGGCTTACCGCCCTGAGGATAAATTTAAAGAAGTAGAAGTGGAAAAACGCCCCTTCCAGTATCTTTACACCACGGGCGATATGGCCACGTTCATGAATGCGGAAACTTACGACCAGATTGAAGTGCCGCTCAAAAAACTGGGCGATTTGACCAAATACTTAAAGGATAACATGGACGCTATCGGTATCTACATCAACAACCAGTTGTTCAATGTGGAATTGCCGATTAAGGTGCCGCTCAAAATTGCCTCCACCGTTCCCGGTGTAAAGGGCGACACGGTGGCCAACACCACCAAAGAAGCCACCTTGGAAACGGGCGCCGTGATTAAAGTGCCGCTCTTTATCAACGAAGGCGACACCGTGCTGGTGGACACCCGCACCGGCAGCTACGTGGAACGCGTGGCCGCTTAATGTTTTACAAGCGCATAGCCTTGCTGTCGGCTCTGTTGTGGGCGTGCGGCGGGCTGTGCGCTTTTGATTTGCAGTACGGTTCTTTTTTTCGGATTGGGCAGATTTCGCTAAAGGACGGACGGCCCGTTTTGCCGGTAAACGGCAAATACGCCAATGTGCGCGTGTTGGACCGTGACACCTTTGAAATTTTAAAGGCTTGTTCAGGCGCCTGTGTTCAGCCGGCCCAAGCGGCGGAGCTTTCCCTGCGGGAGTTGCGTCCGGCCAAGACGCGTGAAAATATGTGGATTGGCGAGGTGGCCTTTAACGGCCAGTGGCTGGTTACCTTTTTGGTGTTTAAAAATAAAGACGGATTTGCCGTGAAGGAACCGAAGCAGTTTGTCTTTTTGGACGATGTACTCAAACGCCGCGTGGCGGACTTGCTGACGCAGGCGATAGAGGTAAGCAAATGAAATGCGTGCTCAAACGGACCGGGGAGACGTTGGCCCAAACGGTGGAAGTGGCCGATACATATTGGACGCGGCTTGCCGGGCTGATGTTCCGGCGGGAACTTGCGGCGGGGCGCGGGCTTTTGCTGGATCCGTGCCCGCAGGTGCACACGTGTTTTATGCGGTTTGTGATGGATGCGGTTTTTTTTGATAAAGAAGGCCGTGTGCTGCATGTGGTGGAAGGCATGAAACCGTGGCGTTTTAGCCGTTTTGTGCGCGGGGCACGGTATACGCTTGAGCTGCCCGGCGGTACGTTACGCGGCCGGGTGCGCGTGGGCGACGAGTTGGAAATATATTAAACGATTTTATTTTTTTAACCGAGGTAAACGATGAACTTACAAAAACTTTTCTTAGCGGCGCTTGCCGTCTGCCTGTGTGCAAGCGGTGCTTCGGCCCGCAACATTTGGGACGATTTTAGCGCAAATGTTACGCCTGCCAACGTGCGTTCCTTCACCAAGGACCTGGGCGGTTTGATCGGCTCCGGTACGTACACCACGGGGCGCATTTTGGGCTGGGGCGGTTTTCAGATTGGTCCGCGTGGCAGTATGGTTTTTAAAATGAGCGAAGCCAATGGCGAAAATTATGCAGACCGTCAAAAAACTGCACTGGGCGACCGTGACGAAGTAGGTTCCGTTTTTTACCCGTGGCTGCAGGCGGACATTGGTATGCCCTTCCGCATTGACGGTTTTATCCGCGCGAGCAGTTACCAGGGCTTAACGATTGCGGGCGGCGGCCTGCGCTGGGGCATTACTCGCCCGAGTGAAGTGTTGGGCTCCTTCCAGCCGATGCTGGTGGTGGCGGCTCACAGCGCCAGTGCGCGTGATTTTTCTGCCACGCACTACAACGCCAGCTTGGTGCTTTCTATGAAGTTTAAATACTTTGTGCCGTACATCGGCGGCGGTGTGGATTATACGACGCTAAATATCAATCAGGCCGTTTTAGCACCCGAACTGGCCGGCACGCGGGAACATGCCGCCACGGCGCGTGCAACGGCGGGATTTAACTTTAAATTGCCGTCTTATATGGATTTAAGCTTGGCCGCCAACTATGCCTATTACGGGCTGGGGGCGGAGGCGTCACTCTCGTTGCGGTTTTAGTTTTAGTGAATAAGAATTTTTTAACGGGAGCAGAAGGGGTTTTGCTCCCGTTTTTCTAACCCCTTTTTGCCGTGGTGTGCGCGCAAGGCTTCTGCTACAATAAAGCTATCACACGGTGAAAGGGGGATTTTTATATGACGCTTAAAAACATTCCAATTGCAAAACCGCTCCCACTGAAGGAGCAGGTGTCCTGTCAGGCGGGGCAGGTGGTCAGCAAGACTTTGGTGCAAAATTCGTCCGTCAGTGTGACGCTTTTTGCTTTTGATAAAGGCGAAGAACTCAGCTCGCATGAATCCGGCGGGGACGCCTTTGTGCTGTGCCTGGACGGCCGCGGAGAGGTGCAAATTGACGAAACGCGCTACGAGCTAAACGCCGGGGACGCCATTGTGATGCCGGCCCGTCATCCGCATGCGGTGTTTTCCAAAGAAAAATTTAAAATGCTTTTGACGGTTGTTTTTTAACGGAAAGGGGCCCTGTTTTTAGGTGGGGCACCTTTTTATTATTGGGTGCAACTTATTTGTAGTAAATTTCCTTTTTGGTTTTATCGGCCGATTCTTTGCCCGCCAGGCGTTCCAGCAGCGCAAAGGAAAATTCCAGGGTGGCGGCGGCACTTTTGCCTGTTACCAAATTGCCGTCCGTTACGGCGTAATCGTCGTGATACGTCCCGCCAAAATCTTCGTTCATGGCCGTAAAGCAGGTATAATTTTTTCCTTTCAAATATCCGGCCCGGCCCAAAATGGTCGGCCCGGCGCAAATGGCTCCCACCACTTTATTGTTATCCATAAAGGTTTTGATAAGCGCCTGCGCTTTTGGGCTGGCCTCAATGGCTTTGTATTCCGGCCCGCCGGGCAGCACGAGCGCGTCGTACG
Organism: uncultured Elusimicrobiales bacterium; assembly: GCA_934667625.1. GTDB lineage: Bacteria > Elusimicrobiota > Elusimicrobia > Elusimicrobiales > Elusimicrobiaceae > Avelusimicrobium. Next base: position 20,413 of record CAKUMH010000012.1, on the reverse strand, counting down.
CGTCGGCCTTCAGCGCGGAAAACGGATGCAGCCGGGTGCAGGTCAGGCCAAAGCGGCCGGTGGCGTCTTGGTCTAAGAGAGAATAAACCTCCACCGCCAGCCCGCCGCGGCGCAGCAGGGCAAAGGTACCCACGGCCTCTATTTCTTCAAATCCGTCGGTGATGAGCATGCAAACTTTTTTCATTATTCCTCCTCGGTGCGCGGAGTGTAGGGCTCAAACTGTCCGGCAAAAAGTACGTCCTCGGCCAAACGTGCCGCATCTTTGATACAGCCGGAGCAGGAGCGGAGCACCTTGCCTGTGGCGAGGCCCTTTAGCTCGCGGCAGAGCGCGGAGCCGTTCCAGCTTTCAAATTGTTGAAGCAGTTGCGCGCCCAGCCGGACGGTGGCGCCCTTGCTGGTGCGGTTTTGCAAATCGCCGCTGCTGTTTTTTAAGCCGGCTAAAAAAAGCAGTCCGCACACGGCCCCGCAGGTAGACCCGCTGGCCGCAATGCCTGCGCCAAAGGCCTCCAGCCCGCGCAGGGCGGTTACTTCGTCCACGCCCAATAAATCGCAATAAGTGCAAGCCACGGCCTGCGCGCAGTTGAACCCGCGCCGGTGGCGTAAATCGGCATCATTTACACGAGATTTAAGCATACATTTACTCCTTGCCAACAAAAGAAAGCCCCGTTGGCGCGGGGCTTCAAATTATTTGGCGGCGGCCTTTTGCAGGGCGGCCGCTTTGTCCGTTTTTTCCCACGGGAATTCCTTGCGTCCGAAATGCCCGAAGGCAGCCGTTTGCAGGTAAATCGGATTTCTGAGTTTGAAATACTCAATAATTCCGCGCGGCGTGAGCGGGAAAACTTTGCGCGCCAACTGGGCGAGTTTTTCGTCGGGCAGGACGCCTGTTCCGTCCGTATCTACATAAAAACCGACGGGCTCGTCGCGCCCGATGGCATAGGCAATCTGCACGGTGCATTCGTGCGCCAGTTTGGCGGCTACTATATTTTTGGCAATGTAGCGCGCCATGTACGCGGCGGAGCGGTCCACCTTGGTCGGGTCCTTGCCGGAGAAGGCGCCGCCGCCGTGCGGGCAGCGTCCGCCGTAGGTATCTACGATAATTTTGCGCCCGGTGAGACCGGTGTCGGACTGCGGGCCGCCGATGACAAATTTGCCCGTGGGGTTAATGTAAATTTTGGTGTCCTTATCAATCCATTTTTTGACGGCGGGAATAATGGCCGCGGCTTCAATTTCTTTCTTGGATTTTTCGGTGATTTTGGTACCCGTTCTATCCAAAATATCTTCCGTGTGCTGGGTGGAAACGACCACCGTGTCCACGCGCACGGGTTTGCCGTCTACATATTCCACGGTTACTTGGCTCTTGGCGTCCGGGCCCAGGTACGGCAGCATTTTGGAGCGGCGGGCCTTTTCTAAATTCTTTAAAATTTCGTGCGACAAAACGAGCGAGAGCGGCATATATTCCAGCGTTTCGTCCACCGCGTAGCCGACCATTAAGCCCTGGTCTCCCGCGCCGCCCACGTCCACACCTTGGCTGATGTCGGGCGATTGTTTGCCGATGACGTTGATGACCGCGCAGGTTTTGTAGTTAAATCCGTATTTGGCATCGTCGTAGCCGATGTTTTTAATCACGTCGCGCGCGATTTGTTCCACATCCACCCACGTACGGGTAGTGATTTCGCCCCCGACGATCACAAGCCCCCTCGTGATATACGTTTCGCAAGCGACGCGGGCGGTTTTGTCTTTCTTTAAAATTTCGTCTAAAATTGCGTCGGAAATTTGGTCGCAGACCTTGTCCGGGTGTCCCTTGGACACGGATTCGGACGTAAAATAGCATTTGCCTTGTTTAATCATAACGGCTCCTAAAAACAAATTTGAGGGGTACTTATATTATAGCACTTTGGGAAAAGCGGACGCGTGGCACCCTTCCATGGGCCCCCGGCCAACGGCAACGGCGGACGGCAACGGCGAACGGCAACGGCGGACGGCAACAGCGGAAAATAAAATAAAAAGGTCATCCTGGAAGGCTTTAGTCCAGGATCTCATCCTCTTTTAAAACAGCGAGACCCTGGACTACAACACTCCAGGGTGACGAAAAAAAAGAAAACAGCGAGACCCTGGACTACAACACTCCAGGGTGACGGCTCTTTTAGCGGGTCGCCATTTACCATGACGGCACTTTGTTTGATGACGGCGAAGAACCAGGTCGTTTTTTGTTATTTTTTTGGTTGGCCGTAAACGGGCCTAAAAGGCCCGTATAAAAAAGATTTTCCGCTGGGAATATTGAAAGGGCTTGACTCGTTTTTTTTTTTTGCTACATTGGTCTTACGGCCCGGGCTGGGTTATATAAAAACTCCTACAGTACCCCAAAACCGGGCCGTACCAAACGAAAGTAGGAAAGGAGAAGAAAAATGATTAAGCATAATAAAAAAGGGTTCACGCTCATTGAGCTGTTGGTCGTGGTCCTGATTATCGGCATTTTGGCCGCAATGGCGATGCCGGCGTACTTCAAAGCAGTGGAACGCTCCCGCGTAGCGGAAGCCGAAACCTTGATTGGTACGGTGGTGAATGCCCAGCAGCGCTACAAAATGAAAACGGGCAACTATACGGAAGTATGGAAGGCGTTGGACGTTGCTCCGGCTAATGCAGATGACACGGATACGTATCATACCAAAGGGGTAGGTGGAAATGGTTTCGCCATTACCTTGGTCGGTACCGCTACGAATACCGGCAATACGTCTGGTGTGCGCGCCGTGCGCGAAGGTTCTGGTCAGTATGGCTATACCATTTACAAAAAGTATGATATGCCCGGCAAAGCTCTGTGCAAACCTGCTACAGGAGCAGAAGTAAAATCTGTCGCTGATGACAAGGACTTGTGCGCCGACTTTGGTGGCTTTGATACGTATGAGAAGTATACGGCCGAGGCCAACAAAGAATACTACGCAGATGATATTGCAAAATAAAAGTTCTATTCGCCCCCCGAAGGTTGGGGGGTATTTTTTTGCTATAAAAACGCGGGAAACTATGCCTCTATCCCGGTAAACGTTTTGAGCGCGTAACCAATCAAAAAGCTCACCGCCGCCACCCCAAAGCTCAGGCACGCCATTTCCACAAAGCGGTGTTTGAAACTTTCACTGCGGGCCACCGAGTAATAAAACATAAACGCCGCAATCAGCAGTAACGCCAGCGCCAGCATCAGCCCCAAAGCCACAAACACATTGGCCAGCAACGCAAACGGCGCGATGAGCAGTGCCACCGTAATCAGGTACGCCACGCCCGTATACAACGCGGCTTTGAGCGGTTTTTTGCCGGAGGATTTTTCCGTCTTGGACGATAAATACTCAGAGGACGCCATAGACAGCGCCGCCGCCACCCCCGTAATAGCGCCCGTCAGCGCAATCAGCTTGGCGTTGGAAAGTGCCAGCGTAAACCCCGCCAGCGCCCCCGTAAATTCCACCAATGCATCGGAAAGCCCCAAAATAACGGAACTCATATATTTTAGGCGGTCCTCGTCCAACAGGGCGATGAGTTCATTTTCCATGGCGGGGCCTTCGTCGGCCAGTTGGGCAATTTTGGGGTAATTGGTAAAAGCGCGGTAGGCGCCCGACGTGTGATGCGGCGCGCTTTCCATGAGCTTAATGGCAAAGGTCAGCCCAAACACGCGTGCCAGCCAGGTGTAGAGCCAGATTTTAAAGCGCGAGGGCTTGGCATTCACGCCCGTTTCCGCTTTGATAAGTTCGTGATGTTCCCATTCGGCCGCGGCAATTTTTTTGAGTACGGCGCGGTTGTGTTCGTCCGTTTCCAGTTCTGCTAAACGGCGGTAAATAAAATGTTCCGTAATTTCACTGCGGGAGAAAATCTCCAAGTCCTGTTTGTCTTGTGCTAACATAAATCCTTCTTTCCAAAATAAAATAAATCAGTTGTCGCCGTTTGGGGCGGTGGCGGCTCCGTCCGCCGGGGCGGTTTGCGGCGTGAGGGGCAGCAGGTCTTGCCCGTAGGCAAAGTCAAACACGACCCCTGCCACAAATTGCAGTTGATGATAAAAATCCTGCTCGCTGAGGTGTTCGTCCGCGCCGTGCGTGTCGCTCTGTTCCAGCGGGTCCATGTCCGGGCCGAGGCCGTAGGTAATAACGCCCAGCTTGCGTAAAAATTCACTGTCGCTGGAGGCGGGGCTGAGGCCGGGCACGGTGATGGCTCCGGGCAGTAATTTTTTGGTTGTGCGGGAAATGGCGGCAAAGAGCGCATCCGTGCCGTCCATGGGGCTGGGAAAGGGCGTCTGCGGACGCTCCAGCATTTCCAGCGTAACGCCGTCCTGTTCCGTGAATAGTTTGTTTAAATCGTCAAAAAATTGGTCCGGGTCCGTGCCGGGCAGCAGGCGGACATTTAACACCGCGCTTGCCTCGCCGCTGGTGGAGCCGGTGTCTTTGCTGGCGGATAAAACGGTGGGATTAATGGTGTTTTTGAGCTGGCTTCTGAAAAAGGGGTCTAAGGCCATTACCTCGGCGGCTGTTTGGCGGTTTTGCGCAGAGCCCGTGAGCAAAAAACGGATGGTGGTTTGCCCGTCCGCCGATTGCAGGGGGGAAATTTCTTTAAAAAAAGTTCGCGCGGTGGGCGTTATTTGGGCGGGGGGATTATACGCGGCAATTTTGGCCAGCGCCTGGGAAAGCAGGTAAACGGCGTTGTCGTTTACCGGCATGGAGGAGTGCGCGCCCGTGCCGTAGGCCGTGATTTTAATGTTCATATACATTTTGGTGGAGGCCTCGGCAAAGACAATGTCCGTTCCGCTTTTGTCTTTAATCACGCCGCCGCCTTCGTTGAGGGCAAAGCCGGGGTTGATTTTATCCCAATGTTCGCCGCCCAGCCACAAAATCCCCATTTCGCTCCCGGACTCCTCGCCCGAGGTGGCCAGAAAAAGAATATCGCGCTTGGGGGCGGCGGGCTGGTCTTTGAGCCAAGTGAACAGCGCCAGGTAGGCCGCCGTATAATTTTTGGCGTCCGTGGCGCCTAAGCCGTATATTTTGCCGTTCTCCAGCGTGGCTTTAAAAGGGGGATGCGTCCAGCCCGCGGCGGCGGGGGCGGTGTCTAAATGTGAAATGAGCAAAAGCGGTTTTTGGGTCGGGTCCGTCCCTTTCAGGCGGGCCAGCAAATTGGCACGGCCCGGACGGGGGATGAAAATGTCCCAGTCAATGTGGTGTTTGTTGAGCTCCTTATATAAATAGCGCGCGGCGGAAAGTTCATCCGGCTCCGGCTGGGAGGTGTCTATGTTAATTAAATTGATCAGGTGCCTTTTGGCCTCGGCGTTTAGCGCGTTCCAACCGGGTTCCTCCGCCTGCAAAAGGGCGGGGCAGAGACACAGCAGCAAAAGAAGAATTTTTTTCATGGTGCCGGCTCCGTTTCAAACGAAAGTTGTGCCCCCGGTTTTACGCCGTGTCTGGCGGCAGTTTTGGCGGCAAGTTCCAACACATATTGGCCCCGCCCCAAGGCGCGGGCGACGTCGCTGTCCGGCGTGTAGGTGTAGGAATGGGGCACCTGTTCGGCCACGGACGTGACATGCTTGTCCGCGCCGATGAAAACAATGTCTAAATCTATCAGCGTGTTCTTCATCCAAAAGAACTGTTCCTGTTCCCGGTCAAACACAAAAAGCATCCCTTCGTTTTCCGGCAAGGTTTTGACGAACATCAGCCCCTTTTCCTGCTTTTGCGGCGTATCGGCCACGCGCGCCGCGACGGCAAACCCGTCCGGCAGGGTAACGGAAACCGTCCGGTACCCGTCGCAGGCACAAAGCAGTAACGTAACGAAAAATAAAACGACCCTCTTCATATATAAAAGTGTAGCAAATTCCCTGTGTTTATGGTTGGCCCGCACAAAAGCCGCCCAAAAAAACGCACCTGCCGTTTGGGCGGACAAGTGCGTTTGGGGACTTGGTGAAAATTTTACTCAAAGTAATTAATCTTCATGGCTGCGCGTACATCGTGCAGCGTTTGGGCCGCCACGGCGCGCGCTTTGGCGGTGCCTTGTTTTAAGATTTCGCATACTTCGGGCAATTTGCCTTCCCATTCTTTGCGCCGTGCACGGATGGGGGCCAGCTCGGCCTGGAGTACCTGGTTTAAGAATTTTTTAATCTTTACGTCGCCCAAGCCTCCGCGCCGGTAGTGCGCTTTGAGCTCGTCCAAATTTTGATATTCGGGCCAAAATTCGGCGAAGTGTTCGGGGCGGCTGAAGGCGTCCAAATACACAAACACGGGGTTGCCTTCCACTTGGCCGGGGTCTTCCACGCGCAGGTGGTTGGGGTCCGTGAACATAGACATCACTTTTTTGCGCACGGTTTCTTCGTCGTCGGACAAGTAAATGCAGTTGCCCAAGGATTTGCTCATTTTGGCTTTTCCGTCCGTGCCGGGCAAACGCAGGCAGGCCTTGTTGTCGGGCAGGATGATTTGCGGCTCCACCAACGTTTCTCCGTAAAGGGAGTTGAAACTGTGCACAATTTCGCGGCATTGTTCCAACATGGGAAGCTGGTCCTCTCCCACGGGGACGGCCGTCGCGCGGAAGGCGGTAATGTCGGCCGCCTGGCTGACGGGATAAGCAAAAAAGCCCAAGGGAATGCTGGTTTTAAAATCGCGCATTTTGATTTCCGTTTTAACGGTGGGATTGCGGCCCACACGCGCAACCGTTACCAGGTTCATGTAATAAAAGGTCAGTTCCGTCAGTTCCGGAATCATGGATTGGATAAAAAGCGTGGATTTTTGGGGGTCCAAGCCGCAGGATAAATAATCCAGGGCCACCTCAAGGATGTTTTCGCGCACTTTTTGCGGGTTGTGCGCATTGTCCGTGAGGGCTTGCGCGTCGGCAATCATAATAAAAATCTGGTCAAATTTGCCGCTGTTTTGCAGCTCCACACGTCTTTTGAGTGAACCGACGTAATGGCCGACGTGCAGGCGGCCGGTCGGGCGGTCTCCGGTTAAAATTACTTGTTTCATAAAAATTTCCTCGCAAATGGGTTTTGCCGCAGGGGCGCTCTACTTTATTATACCGCTTTTGCCCGTTTCCCGCCAATTTTTAAAAAATACTTTCAGCCCCTGTTTTTGGTACCATATATATATGGCTAAACTAAAAACGATTTTCTTCGGCACGCCTGAGCTGTCCGTGCCGTATTTGGACCTGCTCCGCGAAATGACCGACGTGCGGCTGGTGGTAACACAGGCCGACAAACCCCGCGGGCGCGGCATGGTCATCACGCCCTGCCCGGTGAAACAGCGTGCGCTGGAACTGGGGCTTCCGGTGCGTTCGCCTGAAAAATTAAAAGACGATTTTGACGCTATTGCCGCCGTTCCCTTTGATTTGGGCGTCGCGGTGGCGTACGGAAAAATTTTTAGACCCAACTTTTTGGCGCTGCCGAAATTGGGGATTTTGAATGTGCATTTTTCCCTGTTGCCGCATTTGCGCGGGGCGGCTCCCGTGCAGCAGGCCTTGATACAAGGGTATACCCAAACGGGGATTTCCGTGTTTTGGATTCGCCCGGGCATGGATGACGGCCCGCTCTTTTTGCAAAAAGAGGCCGCAGTTTTGCCGCAGGACAACGCGCAAACGCTTTTTGAAAAACTGATTCCGCTCGGCTTGGACGGACTCCGGGAAACGCTCCGGCAAATTGAAGCGGGGAAAATCGTCCAAACGCCGCAAACGGGCGAGCCGACCGTGGCGCCCATGCTCCAAAAAGAGGACGCGCTCCTTCGCCCTGGCGATTTGACGGCCACACAACTGCACAACTGCGTACGCGGGTTGGCGTGCGGCCCCAAACCCAAAGTTCCTTTTACGCACAACGGGCCAACCGAATGGATACAGGTGGTGCGCACGGAATTGGGTACGGCAGAGGAAAAAAATGCCTTGCCCGGCACCGTGCTTTGTATTGAAAGAGAGCGCGGAATTTTAGTAAAATGCAAAGAAGGCAGTTTATGGCTTTGTGAGGTACATCCCGCCGGAAAGAAACCTATGCCCGCGTTGGCCTTTGCCAACGGGCGCAATCTGAAACCCGGCGACGATGTGTTTAAAGAATAATGGCGGACAACGAGCAAAATTTTGATGATTTTTTGAACAAACCCCGTAAATCCGGTCGTACCAAATGGGTGGTGGCGGCGCTGGTTTTGGCGTTTTTTGCCGCGCTCATTTTTGTGTCCATAGACTGGGTGTTTGGGGCCTTAGTGCACACGCGCAAGGAAGTGACGGTGCCGGACTTGACCAAAAAATCGGTTACGCAAGCGCTTGGGTTGCTGGCCGCGCAGAATTTGGCTTTAAAGCAAGCCGGCGTGGAATTTGCCCAAGAAGTGCCGCCGGGTTCCGTGCTGCGGCAGCTGCCTTCCGCCGGTTCTACCGTGCGCGAAGGTCGCGTTATTCGGGTGTGGATCAGCCAGGGCGATGAAATGGTCTTTGTCCCCAATACGGTGGGAACGGATTTGAGAAGCGCCCAGCTGGCCGTGCGCCAGGCCGGATTGGTGGTGGACAAGGTGGACAATGCCTATTCGCTTACCTACGAAAAAGGCCAAATTGTGGCGCAGGCCCCCAAGGCAGACAGCATGGTGCAAAAGGGTACGCGCGTTTCGTTGGTGCTTTCCAATGGGGCTCCGCCCGCCAGTGTGATTTTGGTGCCCAATTTTAAGAGTAAAAAAATGTCCGAAGCCACGCTTTGGGCCAGTGCGCAAAACATCAATTTAATTATTAAAGAGGACCCCAAGTCCGTCTTTCCAAACGGCACGATTGCCGACCAAACTCCGGCGGCAGACAGCCAAATCGCACCGGATGGGAATTTGGAAATTATCGTCAGCCGCCGCGAAACGGCCGAGGACGAAAAAGCCTATCACCTGCATTACGAAATGCCGCAGGGTAAAAACGCCAGCCGTGTGCGCATTACGCTGGAAGATGCCACGGGCGAGAGCGAAATTTTGAACGAAACCAAGCAGCCTGGGTCTAAAATAGACCTGGAAATTCCCTACGCGGGCGACGCCGTGGTGCGTGTGTTTGCAGACGGAATTTTGGTGCGCGAACGGGAGCTTAAATAAATGACCCCTTCCAAAATGCCCGTTGCAAATGGTAAAATATCTGTTGCGCCCTCTATCCTGTCTGCCGATTTGTGGCAGCTGGGTAATGAGGTGCAAAAGGTGCAGTCCGCGGGAGCGGATTGGCTGCATGTGGATATTATGGACGGACACTTTGTGCCGAACTTAAGTTTTGGGCCGTCCGTCGTAAGTTCTTTGAGTAAAAACACAGCTTTGCCGTTAGACGTGCATTTGATGGTGGAGGAGCCGCTGTTGTTGGTGGAGCCCTTTGCCAAAGCGGGTGCGGATTTGCTGACCGTGCATATTGAAGCAAAAGACGAGGTGGTGGAAACCTTAAAACTGATAAAAAGTTTCGGGGTCAAAACCGGCCTTTCCGTTAAGCCCGATACCGACCCGGAACTGCTTGCACCGCTGACGGATTTATTGGATTTGATACTTGTGATGACGGTGTACCCCGGTTTTGGCGGCCAGGCTTTTTTGCCAGGCAGTGAGGAGCAAATCCGGCAGGTGCGCCAAATCATCGCGTCTTCCGGCCGTAAAATATGGCTGGAGGTGGACGGCGGCATCAACGCGCAAACAGCGCCCAAAGCAGTGGCGGCGGGTGCGGATGCGCTCGTTGCCGGCAGTGCAATTTTTAAAGCCGCGGACCCTGTATTGGCCCTCAAGCAAATCAGACAGGCGGCCCCGGATATTTAATTATACAGTCTTTTACCGCGTGTAAAAGCATACAAGGAGATCAGAATGGCAGTAGTTATCAGATTACAGAGAGTCGGCAAAAAAGCCCAGCCTCAATACAGAGTGGTGGCGATTGAAAAATCTTCCGCCGTGGGCAAAGAAGCCAAAGAAGTGTTGGGCCAGTATCACCCCTGCAACCCGAATGTGGCCGAACAAGTCAAATTGAACATGCCCAGAGTTGAGTATTGGATGAAAGTGGGTGCCAAACCCTCTGAAACCGTCGCCAGCTTGATTAAAAAAGCCAGCGCCAAATAACGCGGGGCTTTTATGAAAGAATTGGCCACCCTGCTTTTAAAATCGCTTTCCTCCACGCCCGATAATGTGGTGGTGGAAGAAAAGGTTGAGCAGAACAAAGTTTATCTGTCCACCAAAGTGGATGCCGCTGACAAAGGTAAAATTATCGGCAAGGACGGCTGCATTATTAAGGCGGTGAGAACCGTGCTTAACGCCGCGGCCGCCAAGCAGGATAAAAAGGTTACCCTAAAGTTGGAAGATTAATGAAAATAGACGTTATCACCGCCTTTGAGGAAATGATTGACCAAACGCTCTCCCATAGTATTGTGGGGCGTGCGCGCAAGGCGGGGATAATTAAACTGGGCACGCTTTCCCCGCGGCAATTTGCCGAGGATAAGCACAAAACAATTGACGACCGGCCCTACGGCGGCGGCCCGGGAATGCTGATGAAGGCGGAACCGCTTTATCAAGCCATTTCCAAGCTGCGCAAAAAGACCTCGTACGTCATTTTAACCAGCCCGCGCGGACAAGTGTTTAGCCAAAGTTTGGCTAAAAAATTGGCCAAAAAGCGCCACCTGATTTTTGTGTGCGGGCATTACGAAGGGATAGACGCCCGGATTTATCCCGAGGTGGACTTGGAAGTGTCTTTGGGGGATTTTATCCTCACCGGAGGAGAGTTGGCCGCGTGCGTGATGATTGACGCCGTGACCCGCCTGCAAAAAGGCACTTTTAAAAAAGAAGGCGTAACGTCTTCGGAATCGTTTGAAGAGAACTTGCTGGAGGCCCCGCAGTATACGCGCCCGGAAGTCTGGCGCGGGCGGAAGGTGCCGGCGGTGCTTTTAAACGGCAACCATAAAGAAATTGAAGCGTGGAAACGCGAACAAGCTTTGCAGCTTACAAAACAGTTAAGACCCGATTTGCTTGCAACCGCCTCTCAAAAGTCAAAAAAGGTCATTAAGAAAAAGATTCGGAGGAAGTAAGTTTTATGAATATCAACGAAATTAAACACAATCTCAAAACCAATATCCCGGTTTTCAAAGCCGGTGATACTGTCAGAGTGAAGGTAAAAGTCGTGGAAGGCGACAACGAAAGACTCCAGGCCTTTGACGGCGTGGTAATCGCCCGCCGCGGCAGTGGCATCAGCGAAACCTTCACCGTGCGCAAAATTTCCTTTGGCGTGGGTGTGGAGCGCATTTTCCCCATTCACTCTCCCCGCGTGGACAGCATTGAAGTCTTGAAGATCGGTAAGGTCAGAAGAGCCAAACTGAACTACTTGACCAAGCTCTCCGGTAAAGCCGCCCGCTTGCAGGAAGTAAAAAAGGTGACTTCTAACGAAGCCGCCGCCCCTGCCGCCGAAGCGGCCCAAGAGGCGAAATAGTTATCCAAACGGAATAACAAACTCCGAACATACCCCTGCGGTTACTAGTGCCGCAGGGGTTTTGTGCATTAGGTTGGGTTAGTTCCTTCCTTTCCTCTTATTTTTCACCGTTCATCTAAACCCTTTTTTGGCTTGCATGAGTGCGTACTAAAATTTATCCTACAAGAAAAAGGGGGAAGATAAATGAGTTGGGTGGTGCCTGGACTTTTATACGCATTCTTTAACAGCGTGGTGATTTTCGTCAACGAAAAATTTAAAATGCAACCTTCCTTTTTGGGGATGTACCGCGGCTTTGGCAGTATGGCGGTGGCACTACCCTTTGTTTTTTGGGTGGCTCCTCCGACGGATGTTTGGTTTTGGGTGTTTGCGTGCCTGCAGGGAATTATGGTTGGCTTTTTTGATTACCGCTTGTTTGCGTCTTCCGCGCGGTATGGTGCGGGTGGAACCTCTATGATGACGGTGCTTGCCATTGTGCTGACGATTGTGCTGTGGTGGCTGATTGATTTAAACCGCCTGTTTGCACTCTTGCACGACCCACTGGTGTTTTTGGGCATTTTGCTTTCCCTTGCGGGGTGTGTGGGCGGCTATTTGCGTCTGGCCGGGAGCCAGCTGAGCAAAAATTTGCTGCACTATATGGCCCCCGCGATATTGGCCCTGGCGTTGATGAGTCTGAACTCCAAAAACATTGTTTCCCGGGGGACGCTTGAGCAAACTACCTTGTATTATATTGTGGCAATTGGGGGTGTTGGCGGATTGTTTAATGCGGGCATTTATGCGTGTGTGGACCGCGCCCGGGATAAGGGACGCTTTTGGCAGTTGATTTTCTCGCACCGCAATTTACAAGGCGGCTTGTTAATGCTTTTGTGCAGTGTGCTGCTGATGGTGACCAAAAATATCGCCATGAAGAGCATTCCCAACCCTGGTTTTTTGAATACGCTGGCATTGACCTCGCCGTTGTGGGTGCTGCTGATTAACCAGGCGGAAGGAATTCACACGCGGATTTCGGTTTCTGCGGCGATCTTTACGCTGGCCTGCATAGCGCTATTAGTTTATGTGTCCGGCTTGCCGCTATCCGCCGGGACGTATTATTAGGATTCAGATCCCGACGCAACACCAAGCAGTTGGTGTTGCTCCTCTCTTCCGTAGAAATCAAAAACCCCGCATGCGCGGGGTTTTACATTATAGCGAAATAGGGATAAGGATTTGGCTTCCGGTCCTTTTGCTGACGCAAAAGACCTGCAGCCCGGGCTCGCGGTTTTTGCCTTGTGCGCCGCGGAACCTTATGCGCACAAACAAAAACATCGCTCCGCCTTTCAAATCCCTGCGGCATAAAGCAGTTTATGCCGCACCTCATATTTCTGTAGAAATCAAAAACCCCGCATGCGCGGGGTTTTAAATTTCTACGGAGAGGGAGGGATTTGAACCCTCGAAACCTTGCGGTTTACAGGTTTTCGAGACCTGCTGTTTCAACCACTCACACACCTCTCCAATTATACCGTCGCCGAGTGGCGGGCCTCGGGTATCTATCTCTATTATAGCAAATATAACGGGCTTTCACGTGGCGTCACTTTTAGGGACGCCTTACCTGCTTTGCAAAAAGGAATCTACCGCTTTGGCGCTCCAAGCAAACTCGTCGTGCTCGCCAGCCGGAGCCAAAAATCGTTTGGCGTGGGTAATGTGGTCCGCCAGGCGGGCACTCATGCGCCAAGGGATCGTTTTGTCCGTACGGCTCATGCAGGCAAGCACAGGCAGTATTGCGGGCAAATTTTCGGCTGTTTTGGTGTTTTCAAAACGGTTAAAATACAAAAACGGGAGCACTGCCTTCGCCGAAAGCCGATACAGGCGTGAGGCAGGATTGTACGCATGCGTTTGCAGGCAGACGGCCATGTCGGGCGTACTTAAAAACGGACTTTGTAAAACAAGGGAGCCAAAGGCAATCCCCTTCAGGCATGCGGCCACATACAGCGCGGGGGCTGTGCCGAGCGAATGCCCATAGAGCACCAGGTGTTGCGGGGGAATTTTTAACTCCTTTAATGCGTACTGTGCGGCGCACAGAGCATCCTCAAACACGGTTTTTTGGCTGGGGCTGCCGGCAGATAAACCAAAACCGCGGTAATCAAACATCATCACCCCGTAGCCAAGCGGTGCGTATGTGAGGGCGAAGGCTTCAAAGTGCGAAACATTGCCGCCCCGTCCGTGAAAGAACAGCAGCGTCGGTTTGCTGCCCTGTGCAGGGAGATAAACGCCCGTAATCATTTTCCCGTCGGGCGCCGGAAAAGCCACCTTGCGAAAGGCCAGTTTTAACGGCCAGCGTTTTTTTTGCGGGCGGAAAACAATCCGCGCTCCCACGCGGGTGAGCACGTACCAAACAACGGCCAAAATTCCCAGTATCAGCAAAGCCTTCATACTCTCATTATATCTTTTATGACGGGCACCCCGCCCGTACATTTTGTATAATCGGAATATGGATAAGCAAACCTTGGATGCGCTGTTCTCAGAGAAATTTTTAAGCAAAGAGTCATACCAAACTTTACTGGCCGCGCTTCGCCCCGCAGATGAAAAAGCGTGGCTTTCCGTGCGCCTGCTGACGGCCGGAACGGCCTTTGTGCTGGCCGGAATGATTTGCTTTTTTGCGGCAAATTGGCAGGAAATGGGTATAATTTTAAGGCTTTCCGTGCCGCTGGTGGCGTTGGTATTGTGCGGGGCCGGGGCCTTTTATAAAAAACTGAACACCGTGTCCGGGCAGGCATTCGCCTTTGGGACAGCGGTATTTATTGGTATTTTTTTGGCGGTGTTTGGGCAGGAATACCAAACGGGCGCTTTTTTGTATGAGTTATTCGGTTTATGGGCGTTGCTCCTCCTGCCGCTGTGTGGGCTGACGCGTAACAAATGGATGTACTTATTTACGCTTTATGTGGCCACCCTATATTGGGCTTCCCGTCAGGGGAGCATTTTGAACCTCTCTTTTTGGAGTGTGGCCAGCGGGGTGTATTTTGCGCTGTGGGCCCTGTGCGAATTTTTGCCCGCGTGCCAAAAGTGGGGGGAAGGTTTTAAACGGTTTTTATGGATTCCGCTTAGCGTATATGTTACCGTATATGGCTGTTTTTCAGCCGAAAAGCTTTTCTACTATCCCAAAGCCTTGTATTTTTTTGCAGCCCTTGTGCTAGCGGCGTGCGGCTTGTCGTACGCACAGCGCAAAGAGGATGTGGCACTTTTTGGCTGGAATTTGCTGGCTGGGGTGGGCCTCTTGTGTGCGTATTTGGTGCAATGGCTGGAATTTGAACTCGGCAGTATTTTTGTCTATTGCGTGTTATTCGCCGCGGCCAGCTGGAAAACGTATGCTTTTTGGTTTGACGTAAAGGGGAAAAACAAATGACAAAAGAAGAAATTTTGGCCCAGGTTCCCTCGGCGCGTCGCGCGCAGGCAGAGGCGTTTTTAACCCGGCGGACGGAGCTGGTTATTCCCTTTTTTGTACGGGCACTTATTTTTGTAGGCGCGCTGTTATCCGCGGCGCTACTGGCGTGGGTGGCGGACGATTTGTTAAGCGGGGTTGTGCCCATGTGGGCCCGCGGGGTGCTTTTTATGGGGCTGGGCGTTTTGCTGGTGCAATCTGCCCGGGCGTACACGGCGCTGCAGGCCGCTTGGCGCAAACAGCTGGGGGAGCTTGTGGGGCTGGCGGGGCAGTTGTTGCTGATGTCCGGCCTGTCCCAGATTCCCGGGGTGGAATGGTGGATGAGCACGCTTTTTATCGCGGTGGTTTCGTACTCCATTTTTAAAACACCCTTTAACCGTTTTATTTGGTGTGCGGTGGCCGCTTCGGCCCTTTTTTCGCAGGTGGGTTACGCGTGGCAGTGGAATGCCTTTGAGGTGTCGCTTTCGGCCTTTGGCGCTTTTGGCGTGGCACTTTTTATCTTTGCCAAACGCCAATTTAAATTTTATCCCTTGGCCTATGCCCTTGCGTGTTGGTGGTGTGTGATATGTGCGGAAGCGACTTCTGACATCAAAATGTATTGCTGCGGGCTCAATCCGGCCAATGCCGTTTTAGCGGCGGCGGTTACTTTGTTTGTCTGTTGGAAACATCAAGGCAAGTGGACGGGCAAGCAAGTAGCTGTTGCGGTCGGTGCGGTGCTGCTGGCGGCACTGCTTAATTGGCCGACGACACTTTCCCTTATGTTGATGTATACAGGGTTTTGCCTGCGAGACCGTCTGCTGGAGGGTGTGGGCACAGCGGGCGTAGTGTGCGGGCTCTTTTTATTTTACTTCAATTTAAATGCGGCGCTGTCTGTCAAAGCGGTCCTGCTGGTGGTCTCGGGCCTTATTTTGTTGGCCTTGCGGAGGATATATGCGAAATAAACTAATTTTCCTTTATGCTATTTGTTTGGCGGTATGCTTTGGGAGCTATGCCATTTATACCCAATACGCCCTTAAAACTGCACAGACCTTCTATTTGCAAATGGCCCCGCAAGACCCCTTGGCCTTGCTGAGTGGGGAATATATGCAGCTGAGTTATGCCTTTGAGGAAGATGCGTTTGGCATCCACGCACCCGTCAAACAGGTTACCCTGTACGTGGACGAGCGTGGCGTGGCGGGCCATGCTAAAACGGATAAACCGCTGGTTTTTCAGGTGCACCATGTGACGGTGCGTTTGCCACACCAGTTTTATTTTAAAGAAGGTACCGGCAAAAAATATGATAAGGCTGCCTATGCGCAGCTCAAACGGTTATCAGACGGGCGGATACTTGTGTCCGGCCTGACGGATGAAAACTTAAACTTGCTGTAGGGGGAAAAACAAATGAGCGAAACTTGCAATCACGATTGTGCATCCTGCAAAAGCGGATGCGAAGGGCACGACGCAAAAGCCATGCCTAAGGAAAAACCGCACTTGCTAAGCCGCATTAAACACGTCATCGGCGTGGTGAGCGGAAAGGGGGGCGTTGGGAAAAGTTTTGTAACGGGGCTTTTGGCCTCAGAGATGACGCGCCGCGGGTATTCCTGCGGTATCTTGGATGCCGATATCACGGGTCCGTCCGTGCCCAAAATGTTTGGCTTGCACGAACGTGCCACCGGCGATCAGGACGGCATTTATCCTGTCAAAACCCAAACAGGGATACAGGTCATGTCTTTAAATTTACTGTTGGAGCACGAGACCGACCCCGTCATTTGGCGTGGTGCGCTTATTACGGGAACCGTGCGCCAGTTTTGGACGGACGTGATTTGGAAGGACGTGGACTACCTGTTTATTGACATGCCGCCCGGCACGGGGGACGTGACGCTGACCGTTTTCCAAAGCCTGCCTATTGACGGTATTGTGATTGTTTCTTCCCCGCAAGACCTGGTGCAGATGATTGTGGGTAAGGCCGTCAAAATGGCAAGAATGATGCATGTGCCCGTGTTGGGGTTAGTGGAAAATATGAGTTATTTAAAATGTCCCGACTGCGGAAAAGAAATTTCCGTTTTTGGCAAAAGCCGTGCGGAAGAAATGGGGAAAACATTCGCCCTTTCGCCCGTGGTACGCCTGCCGCTTAACCCGCAAGTGGCCCAAGCGGTGGACGAAGGCCGTATGGAATTTGTGCGCGAGGAGGCAGTGTCCCCCTTGGCGGACAAGTTGGCCGCGCTGTAAACTTTATCTTCCCCGTTCCCGGTCGGGCGGGGAAATTTTTTATCCTTTTGTCGCTTTTAAATGTTAGAATGTGCTTAGAGGCCTTCTATGTCCCTTTTGCTAAGTAAACGTTCCCAGCTGATAGGCGATTCGCCTACACTTCAAATCAACGCCCAGGCGCGTGCCCTAAAGGCCGCGGGCGAGCCCGTGATTCACTTGGGCGGCGGCGAACCTACTTATCCTGCCCCGCTGGCCGCTGTGGAGGCGATTGTCAAAAAAGCGCAAAGCCGCAAAATTAAATATACGCCTTCCACCGGTACCCCGGAACTGAAGAAAGCCGTTTTGGCCTATACCGAAAAGTATTACGGTCGCCGCTATGAGCCGTCCCAGGTATTGGTGTCGGCAGGGGCCAAGCAGGCCTTGTTTAATTTTTTGTTGGCGGCGGTGAACCCGGGCGACGAGGTCGTCTTTCCCGCGCCGTATTGGGTGAGCTATCCGGAAATGGTCAAGCTGGCGGGCGGAACGCCTGTTGTGGTCAAACCCGCGCAGGGGCTGCAGGTAACGGCCGAGGAATTTTTACGCGCCGTTACTCCTAAAACAAAAGTTCTTTTGCTTAACAGCCCATGCAACCCGTCCGGGCAAATTTACAGCGCCGACTTTATCAAAACGGTGGTAGAATTTGCCGAACAAAAAAACATTTTTTTAGTGATGGACGATATCTACCACCGGCTGGTGTTTGACGGTTTAAAAACGCCAAACCCGTGTGCTTACGCCAAAGCGGCCCAAAATTTGGTGCTCATTAACGGGGTATCTAAATTGTACGGTCTCACGGGACTGCGTATTGGCTGGGCGGTGTGCGCGCATAAAGAATTGGTAGCCGCCATGGGCCGCATGCAGGCGCAAAGCACGTCGTGCAACAGCGACGTAAGCGAAGTCGCCGCCGCTGCCGCCTTGACGGGGGACCAGTCCGTCATCCAAGACCTTTGTTCCGTTTTGCAGCAAAACCGCGACGCGCTGATGAGCGAAGTCGCCCGCATACCGAACGTGCAGGTGCAAAATCCGCAAGGCACGTTTTATGCCTTCATCAATTTTAGCCACTATAACGCCGATTCCAACGCCTTGGCAAAATACCTGTTGGAAAAAGCATTGGTGGCTGTTGTGCCCGGTAAAGCCTTTGGGGCGGAAGGGTATTTACGCATCAGCTTTTGTGCGGATAAGACCTCTATTGTAGAGGGAGTAAGACGCATCCGCTGGGCGCTGGATCCGAATGCTCCGAAGGAGATAAAAATCGGGGATAAATTAGTAACGAGGGAGTAATATGAAAACATTGAACGCAACACCGGATTTTTTCAAGCCGGATTACGGATTGGAACACGCCGGCATCAAAACCAATAAAACCGTGTACTGGAACTATTCCACTCCGGCACTTTACCAAGAATCGCTTTCCCGCGGCGAAGCCAATGTGGTGTATGGCGGCCCGTTGTGCGTAAGCACCGGCAAACATACCGGCCGCAGCCCGAATGACCGCTTTTTTGTGGAAACCAAAGATATTGAAGGCAAACTCTTCTACAATAAAAGCAACAAAGGCATTAAGCCCGAATACTTTGATAAAATTTTTGCCAAAGTGCAGGCCTATGTGCAGGATAAAGACCTCTTCGCCCGCGATGCGTATGTGGGTTCCAGCGAGGCTTCCCGCGTAAAGGTGCGCGCCATTACCGAATGCGCCTGGACGAACATTTTTGTCAAAAATATGTTCATTGAGCCCAAGCAGGAAGAATTAAAATCCTTCGTGCCGGAATTTACGCTCATCTGCCTGCCCAAAATGAAAGTGGACCCCTCCACCGACGGCACGAACAGCGAAACCGCCATTTTGATTAACTTTGAAAAAAAGATGATCTTGGTCATCGGTACGGAATACGGCGGCGAAAACAAAAAAGCCCTTTTTACGGTAATGAACTTCCTCTTGCCGCAAAAAGGTATTATGACCATGCACTGCTCCGCCAACGTGGGCGACAAGCAGGACAGCGCCATCTTCTTCGGCCTTTCCGGCACGGGTAAAACCACCCTGTCTGCGGATATGACCCGCGGCCTCATCGGCGACGACGAGCACGGTTGGGACGACGAAGGCGTGTTTAACTTTGAAGGCGGCTGCTATGCCAAGGTAATTAAGCTTAGCCAAGAAGCCGAACCCCAAATTTATTCCACCACCCACCGCTTTGGCACTGTGTTGGAAAACGTCGTGTTTGACCCGCAAACCGGCAAGCTGAATTTGGACGACGATACGCTGACCGAAAACACCCGCGCCTGCTATCCGCTCAATTTTATTGAAAACGCCGTGGAAAGCAAACGCGCCTCGCATCCGAAAAATATCATTTTCTTAACCTGCGATGCATTTGGCGTCATGCCGCCCATTTCCAAACTGACGCCCGACCAGGCCTTGTACCACTTCATCAGCGGTTACACCGCCAAAGTGGCCGGCACGGAAAAAGGCGTAAAGGAACCCACCAGCACATTCTCTACCTGCTTTGGCGGGCCGTTTATGGCTTTGCACCCGTCTGTGTATGCAGAACTGCTTAAAAAGAAAATTCAGCAGCACAAAGTGGATTGCTGGCTCGTCAACACGGGCTGGATTGGCGGCCCGTACGGCGTCGGCCACCGCATCAGCATCAAGTACACCCGCGCGCTGTTAAACGCCGCGCTGGACGGGAAACTTGCCAAGGTGGACTTTGTGACCGACCCGGTGTTCGGCTTCCAGATCCCCACTTCCTGCGAGGGTGTGCCGTCTGAAATTTTGAATCCAATCAACTCTTGGACCAACAAGGAAGAATATATGGTAAAATATGAGTCCTTGGCCAAGTCGTTTATTGAGAACTTCAAAAAGTACGAATCCGGCTGCTCCAAGGAAGTGTTGGCCGCCGCGCCGAAGGTGAAATAGCGCGTAACGGATTTACAGGGCCCTCTTGCCCACTTAACAAGAGGGCTCCAAATATAATAGAATTTAGGAAAGATAGATTTATCTTTTCACACAACAGGAGAATTAGTAATATGGCAAAAGCAAATGCAAAATTTATGGCCCCTTTAACCCCCAGCGCCGAACTCGCCGCCGTGGTGGGCACGGCTGCGCTGCCGCGCACCGAAGTCGTTAAAAAGATGTGGGAGTACATCAAAAAGAACGGCTTGCAGGATGCCAAAAACAAACGCATGATCAACGCTGATGCGAAATTGGCCCCGATTTTTGAAGGCAAAAAACAAATCAGCATGTTTGACATGAGCAAATATCTTTCCAAACACTTGGCTAAATAGTCAGTGCTTGTAAAAGAGGAATTTAAGGCCCCGCCTAGTGCGGGGCCTTTTCTGTACATTCCGCTCGCAAGAACTCCGGGCGTAAGCCCGAGAGGTGGAGCGAATATCCCCAAATCTTCTACA
>CAKUMH010000011.1 GCA_934667625.1 uncultured Elusimicrobiales bacterium | reverse complement strand
ATAGACTAGTCAGAAAAACGAGCAAAAAAATAAGAAGTTTTCTAACGGGGAACGCTTTGCAGCTGTTTCATTTCTAACAGGCCTTCCTGCAAGGACACGCGCGGCACAAACCCCAAGCGGCCGATCTTAGAAATATCCGCCGCAGAAAGTTTTACATCCACTGGGCGCTTTGGTCGGAACACACGCGGGATTTTCCGTCCGTACAACCGGTCCAGCAAATCAGACATCTCCAACAGGGAAACCGACTCTCCCCGCGCCACGTTGTAACTTTCTCCCGGCTGGGCAGCCACGGCCGCCAATAAATTAGCCTGCACCACATCTTGCACGTGGACAAAATCCCGGCGCTGTTCGCCGTCCCATTCTATTTCCAACGCTTGGCCGTTAGCCGCCTGCTGCATAAACCGGGCAATAACGGCCGTATACGGGGATGACGGATTTTGCCGCGGGCCAAACACATTAAAGTAAATCAGCGATACGGTATCCAATCCGTACAGCTGGGTATATTGACGGCAAAGCATGCGCCCGATTTGCTTGGAAAGCGCATACGGGGAAGTGCAGTCCACTGGGGAAGGTTCCTTATAAGGAAGGTCTTTCCCATTTCCGTAAATGGCGCTGGAGCAGGCAAAAAGCACCCGTTTGACGCCCGTTTGGCGGGCCGCCTCCAGCACGTTAAACGTGCCCTGCACATTTACCTGAAACGTCTCCAACGGGCGGCGGACCGACTCCGGAACAGACACAAAGGCCGCATGGTGGAGCACATAATCTGCGCCGCGGAGTGCTTTTTCCACGGTAGAAAATCGCACACGTCGCCTTGAGTGAATTGGACGCTTTGCGCCGCTGGACCTAAATTTTCTAGGCGGCCGGAGGACAAATCGTCCAGCACCCGGACCACTTGGCCCCGGCGGACTAATTCCTGCGCTAAGTGCGAACCGATAAACCCAGCACCGCCCGTAATCACCCATGTATAAGCCCGGCTAAACATAATTCTCTCCGTCTGTCTCAAAACAATCGTACGCCATATTGTATAAAATTAATCCGTCCCGAAGGCAACTCCTGCCCCCAAAACTAACCTTTTTACGCACGCGCCAAAGCGCCCCAAACAAACTATACTGTAAAAAAGCCGTATAGGGGGTAGGAATGAACACAAAATTGACCGTAACAGACGCATCCTTTGACAAAGCCTTTGAGGCGCACAACCGGGCGGAAATGGTGGCGTTTTTTGCCTCGTGGTGTCCGCATTGCAAGCGCATGGAACCCACTGTCAACCGCTTGGCCAAAGAGTACGACGGCAAGGCCAGCGTACTGGCCATAGACGTGGACGAAGCACCCATGGCCAGCCGTAAATTTGGCATTTCGGGCGTGCCGACGTTTCTGTTTGTCAAAAACGGAAAAGTAATGGAAAGCATTTCGGGCGAGCAAAGCGAAAACGACCTGCGTCAAAAAATGGACAGCCTTTTATAAAAAACACCGCTTTTTGACAAAAAAATACCCAAACATAACTGATGTTCGGGTATTTTTTATGATTGGTTTATTTATTTTTCTCTATCTCTTCCACCAGCAGCAAAAGCGCCTTTACAGACGCGCGGCCAATGTTGCGCTCCCGCGTATGGGAAAAAACAAATTTATGTGCATGCGCACCCTTGGGGCCTGCCACGCCAATCCAAACCGTGCCGACGGGTTTTTCCGCCGTTCCGCCGTCCGGCCCCGCCACCCCGGTGGTGGAAACGGCATATTCCGCCCCCGTCACCCGGCGTGCGCCCTCAGCCATTTGCAGGGCCACCGGCTCGCTGACGGCGCCAAAGCGTTCCAAATCCGCGGCGGACACCCCCAGCACATGCTGTTTGACGGAATTGGCATACGACACAATCCCTCCCAAAAAATAAGCGGACGAACCGGGCACAGCCGTAATCAAATGGGCGATATTGCCCCCCGTACAACTTTCCGCACACGCCACCGTGGTTTTGCTGGCGCGCAAACGGCGGGCGATGTTTTCTTCCGGTGCTTCCTCCACTGTTTCCTCAAACTTCAGGCTTCCCAATGCCCGCACCAACGCCGCAAAGCAAGCATCCAGCTGGTCCACCGCCGCGCCCTTGGCGGTTAGGCGAAGGCGGATAAACCCGGCCGACGGCAAATATGCCAGGCCCATGCCCTGCGGAATTGTTTTTTCAAATTCGGCCAGCTGCATGGCCAGGTCCGACTCCGCAATCTCGTAAACCGTCACCATGCGATATTTTAACAGCAAATCGTGGAATTTTTGCTGCAGGCGGGGCAGCACTTCCGCCGGGAAAAGATATTCCGTTTCAAACGGCACCCCAGGCAGGGAAACAAGCACCTTCCCATTTTTTTCAAACCACATGCCACTGGCGGTACCACGCAAATTGCGGAGCGGCGTGCACGCCTTGGGCAAAACAGCCTGTGTTTTATTGTATTCGTTAAAGCGCTCGGGCCGCGCGGCAAACATCTCCGTCAGCCAAGCATATACCGTCGGGTTGTGTTCCAAGGTCGTGCCGAAAAAATCGGCCAATACTTTTTTGGTGACGTCGTCTTTCGTAGGCCCCAAACCGCCCGTTACAAACACGGCATCCGCCTTTTGAAAGCCCTCCTCCACCGCCTGCCAAATGGCATTTCGTTCATCCGCCACGGAACGCATTTCCACCGTCTCAGCCCCCAGTTTCGTCAGCTGGCGGGCGATAAAACGGGAGTTGGTATCTAAAATTTGTCCGAGTAAAATTTCATCCCCAATTGTAATAATAAAGGCTTTCATCCCACGCCTCCTTTCCATCTCGCAATAACTTAAAAGCCCCGCACCTGCGGGGCCCTTTTAAATTTGCGCTCGGCGGGAGTCGAACCCACATTTCCAGCTTCGGAGGCTGACGCTCTATCCATTGAACTACGAGCGCGCAAATCTGCTTCTTTTATTTTATCAAAATTATGCGTTCACCGCTACACACCCCACTCCTGCCCCGCCGCCTGTGCATATTTGCGTGGATACCCCAGCCAAATGGCCAAAAGCGCCCCCATTCCTAGCAAGTATGGGTAATACAGATACCGCATAATCTGCAAAGGGGACACGCCCGACAAGCTGGCCGCCATCAAAAGCTGCGCCCCATACGGAATACTCCCCTGCACAAAGCACGAAAAAATATCCAGCAGACTCGCGGCGCGGTTGGGCGCAATACGGAAACGCCCGGCAATTTCCTTGGCAATCGGCCCCGCCATAATAAGCGCAATGGTGTTGTTGGCCGTGCACAAATTGGCAAAGCTAATCACCCCCGCAATACTTAGTTCCGCCTGTTTGCGGGTGCGGATATGCGCCGTCATCTTTTGAATGATCCACGCCAAGCCGCCGTTTAAGCGCATGGTTTCCAGCATTCCCCCGGCAAGCAACGTAACAATAATCAGTTCGCTCATGGCGTTCATTCCCTGTCCCATGGCGGACGTCCAGCCCCACATGTCAAAGCCTCCGGTAATCAGGCCCACCAGCCCACACAGCACCGTGCCGCCCAAAAGTACCATCATCACGTTCACCCCCAGCACTGCCGCCACCAGCACCGCGCCGTACGGAAGCACCTTTAGCCAAGCCACGTCTCCGGCCGCAAAGGAACTCTGCGCCCCCGCACCCGCAAACAGATAAAGGATGATGGTCAGCACGGCAAAGGGCATTACTATCAAAAAATTGGTCTTGAATTTATCCGCCATTTTGCATCCCTGCGTACGGGTGGCCACAATGGTCGTGTCCGAAATAAAGGAAAGATTATCGCCAAACATCGCCCCGCTGACCACCACCGCCGTCAGCAACACCGGGGAAATCCCCGCCTGCTGGGCCACCCCTGCGGCCACCGGCGTCAGCGCCACAATTGTGCCGACAGACGTTCCCACCGAAACGGAAATCACGCACGCCGCCAAAAACATCCCCGCCGCCAACACATTCCCCGGCAGGAGCGACAGCGTCAGGTTGACCGTTGCCTCCACGGCGCCCATGGCCTTAGCCGTTTGGGCAAAGGCTCCCGCCAAAATAAAGATGAGCACCATCATCATAATGTTGGGATTCGCGGCCCCGCCGCAAAATTGTTCCAAGCGTTGGTGTAGAGTGCCGCCGCGGCTTATCCACACGGCCACCACACTGGCCAACACAAAAGCCACCGTAATAGGCATTTTGTAAAAATCCCCGGCGCAGACGGATACGGCTAAATACGAAAGCAAAAACACCGCCAAGGGAATAAGCGCCCAAGGGTTTGGATAAATTTTTTCCGGTTTCATGGTTTTCTCAAACAAAACGCCCGCCGGAAAACAACGCCGGCGGACGGCAAATTAGCGTGCAAATATTATAACTTTTTTGGGCGAACCCACGCAAAGGCGCTACAGATACAACAGTTTAAAACCAATACTCACGCCCCAATCCTTGGAGTGCCAATTACCCGCCGCATGCGTGCTGACGTTGGCGTAAAAAGCCGTTCCTTCGCTTACCAACGTGCCGACCTCCACCTCTGGGATAAATTCGGCCTGGCCTTTATTTTCGTAATCCATGTAATAATACAGGTTCGTCAGCACCCACCATTCGTTGGGCGACGTGTAGCCCACGTTCAAACGCAATCTTCCCATATTAATATCGTCTCGGGCATGATCCCCCACCGTGGAGCGGTAGTACTTGTAACCAAGGGCGGCATAGGCGCCTTCAAACAAACGGCGCAGTACAAACACGGACGGGCTGACTTGCAGCTGCCCGACCCCCAACCGCTTGTCCGTGGCAGTGGGCGTAATGATTTCCATTTTTGCCCCAAAACCCAAAGGGTTATCGCCTTGTCTACGCAGCCAAGAAATGTTGGCCGACACATCACCCAGCCCACTGACAGACTTCTCCGGCGATTCAAAACGGGAAAGCGGCACCTCCACCCCCCAGTTGAGCTCCTCGCTCAGCACACGGTATGTTTTCAGCGTCACGCCGCTGGTGGAAATACCGGCGCTGTCGTCCACGACCGTTAGGGTGGGATTTACCTCAAAGGTAGTAATGTTAACGGTAGGAATGACGCCATAATAATAGGTCTTTTGGATTTGTGCCTGCGCCGTTGCGCACGCCACACACAAGATACTGCCAAGCAGCCATTTTTTCATAAAAACCTCCAAAGGAATATCTTTACTTTAACACACCGTTCTCCTAAAAATCAAGTGGCTTTTACAGCGGCGCATAAAAGCAAAAAGCGCCCCCCGCTGGCCGGCGCGGTGGCCGCCAGACTCTCCCCCTGCATTTGCAAAAAGGAACCTTTGCCAAAATAGCTGTTTTCTTCGCCAAACTGCACAGACCCGCCAAACACATACGACAGCGTTAGGCTATTTGGCAGCAGCGGG
Source organism: uncultured Elusimicrobiales bacterium (assembly GCA_934667625.1). GTDB lineage: Bacteria > Elusimicrobiota > Elusimicrobia > Elusimicrobiales > Elusimicrobiaceae > Avelusimicrobium. The sequence continues at coordinate 33,867 of CAKUMH010000011.1, read as the reverse complement.
CACACCACCCGCCCGCCGGGGTGCAGGATAATGTCAACAAGTAACAGGGAACCTTCCGGGCCGACGGAACGCAGCACCGTGCGAATATCCGCCTGGGAAGAACGCGTCAGCGGCACGTGTTCACTTTCCAGCTCCAAACGCGCGGAAACCCGCCCGGGCGTTCTGAGCCACAGCTCGGCATTTAGCACATAAACGCTTTTGGTGGCGGTAGGCTGCGTGAGTCCGCCAATCCAATCCAGCCAGCGTCCCACGCCACCGGCCTCGTTTTGCTCGTCGGTCAGCTCCGGCGCATCCTCCAGCCCTGTCACCAAATAATTGATACTCAAACAGTGCCGTTTGGTGGGAGCGGGCGGCACGTCCGCGCGGTCAAAGGCGGGGCTGCAATAACAAACAGAAAACCGCAGGAAAGGGAAAAAATCCTTTTCGTTGCGGCGGCCGATCAGCGTGCGAATCACTTCGCACGGGCCGGACGGCATTTTGCGCCAAACGGAACAAGACGGACGGGTCATATTCCCCCCAAGTGCGCCGAAACGGCGCGGGATTTTCCTTATTGTAGCGGATTGGTCGCCTTTTTGCGCGGGCAGAAAAGGATTAGTTTTTGGAAGAGTTACAGCGGAACGTCGCCCACTTGGGCGCGCAATTCTTGAATGCGTTCTTGAATATAATTAGCGCTGCGCACAGAAAGCGGCGAACGCCGCCCCTGCAAAATGTGTGTAGAAAGCGCCCGCTCAAACCACAAGAGGGCCCGCTTGGCATCGGGCGCCACGCCCTTGCCGGCCAGGTACATTTCGGCCGCTTGCAGCATTACCCCGCAGTCCTCGCCCCGGTTGGCCACGGCCACCGTCCACTTAAAGGCCAGCGGGTAGTACTCGGGTTTCTCTTCGTAGTAAAGCATCAGGAGTTTATAGCGCGCCTCCACCTTTCCCGCCTGCGCCTGCTGCTCCCACATTTGGTACAGGCGGCGACGTTTGGCTTTAAAGTCAAAAAAATGTTTCAGGTGCAGCCAGCATTTGGTCAAAAACGCGCGCAGCATTTTGTTCTCCTTTTTAGATATTGTACACTATATAAGTAACCTTCGCTAGGGAGAATTTGCTTATGATCACCATCGCTCAGACACCTGTAAAAACCCTGCTTTCCAAATCCAAAATTTCCGGTTTTGATTACGTCATCAACCCCTATGTGGGCTGTCCGCACCGCTGTGTGTATTGCTATGCCGAATACATGCGCAAGTTCAGCGGCCACCACGAGGAATGGGGCGACTTTTTAGACGTAAAACAATGCCCCGTTCCGCTAAAACCGGGCCACCTGTTCCGCACGCGCGTCATGCTCAGTTCCGTCACCGATCCGTACAACCCGTACGAGGAAAAATACCAAGCCACCCGGCAGGTACTAAAACAGCTGGTTTATTGTCAGGCAAAGGCGTACATTTTGACCAAATCCCCCCTTGTCCTGCGGGACATAGACCTTTTAAAACAACTCTATCAATGCGAGGTGGCCTTCTCTTTTTCGTCGGCAGATGAGGAATTTAGAAAAGTGGCCGAACCCGGTGCCGCGCCGGTGTCGGAAAAGATACAGGCTCTTAAAACTTTGCACGAGGCAGGCATTCGCACCGCCGTTATGGCCGCCCCGCTTTTACCGGGAATTAGCGACTGGCGGGCCATTGTGGAACAAACGCGCCCGTATACGGACCGTTACGGTTTTGACAGCCTCAATATGCGCCCGGCCTATCAGCGCAAAGTAATGGATTTTGTAGAACTGCACTACCCGCAGGCTTTAAAACTGATGAGCAAAATTTACGTAGAGGAAGACCGCACCTACTGGAAGGAGCTGGGGGCCGATATCCGCCGATACTGCAGCGAAAACAACGTAAAAGCAGCCCTTTATTTTGATACGGCCGCGCCCTTTTCAGGCGAGCAGTAAGCGCCCCGCTATAATGAAACTCCCCGGGTAAACGCCGGGGAGTTTTCAATAAAATACAATACAAGAATTTATTTCTCTTCGGCGTTTGGCGGATCGTCAAACCCCAAATACCAGGTGCAGACGAACCCAGCCACCACGGCCACCAAAAAGCCCAACGCATAGAAAATGACGTTGTGCAAATTCGGCAGTACCAAAAACAACACCACGCCGGACACGCCAAACGGAATGGTGGCCATCACATTGGCCGCGCCAATCACCGCGCCGCCGAAAGCCGCCCCGATACACGCCCCGATAAAGGGTTTAAACAAAGGCAGCGTCACACCGTAAATCAACGGTTCGCCAATGCCCAAAATACCCACTGGCAGCGCGTTTTTAATAACGGTTTTCAAGCGCAGGTTTTTGGTCTTTAAAAGCACCGCCACGGACGCCCCCACCTGTCCGGCACCGGCCATACACAAAATGGGAAACAAGGGGTTGCCGCCCAACATGTCCACCAACTGCTGGTGAATCGGCACCAAGCTTTGGTGAATGCCCAACATCACAAGCGGCAGGAACAACCCGCCCAACACGCCGCCTGCCAAGGCACCGCCGTGACGCAGCGCGTTTTGGGTTTGAATGGCCAACTGGTCAGAAAGCCAGCCGGCAATCGGCTGGATGAGCGCCAAGGAAACAAAACCCACGAGCAGTACGGTCACCGTCGGGGTGATGAACATTTCCAAGCTGCCTTTTACGCGGGCGCTGAGCCATTTTTCAAACAAACTGCCCGCCCAGCACACCAAGAGCACAGCAATAATGCCGCCTTTGCCGGGCTGCAAGGCCTCGCTAAACAGCGTAATGTTGGCCAGCGCCGGGGTGCACAAAATACCCGCAAAGGCCACACCCAAGGCAGGGGTGCCGCCGAATTCTTTGTTGGCATTATAACCCACAATGGCGTTCAAGTAAAAGAAAATCCCGTTGCCAAACACCTGCAGCAAAGCCACTGTGTTGGGGTCTCCCTGCAGTACCGTTTTGGAAAGGATGTTGGCAATACCCAAAATCAAACCGCAGCCGATGTAAGCCGGAATTAAAGGAACAAAAATGTTACCAATGATGGCGCAAATGCGGCTGAGCTGGCTGGAGTATTTTTTGCGCATGGCGGCCTTGTTTCCCTTGGTGTCGCCCACGCTTTTGGCAGCGGGAGCTTTGTCCGTGGCCGCAGCCGGTGCGCCACCGCCGGAAAGCGGCGCAAATGCATGGCGTTCCAAAAAGTACGCTGCCAATTTGTTTGCCGTAGACGGCCCGACAATCACCTGATGTTGGGACCCGGCATGAAAATAGCCCGCCACGTCCTTGACGGCGCGCAGCTTGTCCGTCTGAACGAGCGTCTCGTCCTTGACGGTAAAGCGCAAACGCGTCATGCAGTTGCCGAGCGTGGCTATGTTTTCCGCACCGCCCACAGCGGCGAGGATTCCTTCGTACATCGCTTGCAAGTTTGTAGGCATCTAATCCTCCGTTGATAAATCTTCTCGTCTTTCCGGTCGGCAAGCCGCCGCCGGAACCACAACACTAAATTCTAAAAATAGTTGGGAGAAGTGTCCTCTATATTGTAGCACAGTTTTTTCCCTTCGTCTTGGCACACGCCACAGGGCCTAGAAGAGTTCTAGGTCTTTTGGCCCTTGTCCCGCCGCTCCATACTTACTACCCTGTAAGTATGAACAAACTCGTACGGCTTTTCCGCTTGCTTCTTATCCCCGCCCTGCTGGCGCCGGGCCTGCCGCTGCAAGCGCACAAACTGCCGCGCGTAAAACTCTCCGGCGTTAGTAAAGCTGCCCGTTCCGCCGGCAGACAGCTGGAACGGCAGGTAACCCAGGAACTCCGCCAAACAGAAGCCGCCCTGCGCCGATTGGACCGCAACCTAAACCGCTTGGCCCGCACAGAAATGGAATTGGAGTTTCCCGTCAAAGGCCGCAAGTTTTTAGAAGATTTCAACACCCCACCCGCACGCCGCTTAGACAAAAACAAAAAATTAGGCAAAGGCAAACACAAACGCCTTCCCTTTAAGGTGGAAGACAAAACCAACCAACTCCTTTCTGAACACAAAAACCCGGTAGACGCCCTGCACAGCCTGTGGAACATAGAGGACCAACTGGGCACAAATGTACACCTGTTTGAACCCTTTTGCCTGGCGTATTACAGCAAGCATTTCCACGTGTTAACGCCGCACGTGCGCAAACTATTTGATAAAATTCACCGCCTAAGCAACCGCAATGTGGAGGAACTCTTCGTCAAGCGGATGCGCTTTTTGTCGGAAAACAAAGAGGCTCTCATTCTGGCCACGGACCCCAAGGCCTCCGCTAAGCTGGTGCGTCTGCGTTTTTTAAGCGATATTGACCGTCTCTCCCCGCAAAATTTTAACGCCAATCAGCTCGTTTTCTCCTTGGAACGCAAGATGACACCCCAATTTGTGGACGAGTCCCTGCACTTTTCGGGCATGTCCCGCTTTTCCGTTGGCAGCAGCGGCGAATTTCCCATTTTCAATTACAATGGCCCACTGGATTACCTGCCCAATTTCTACCGATATCTCCTCAACGGCAAATCTCCCCGCAAGCCCCTTTTCCTGCAATACGACCGCGAGGCCGGCGCCCTGGCCATTTACAACCAAGACCGCACCCGCTGGCTGCGCATCAGCGATCACGAATACGCCTTTCCGGACCGTCTCCATGTACATTTCAACGAGGTCCGCGCCATAAACTTTACCACCACGCAAGGGCTGGAACGGCAGGAAAACGTGCTGTTTAATTTAAGCATTCCCATAGCCAAACCAAGCGACCTGCCCAACTATAACGTAAAGGAATTTTTGGAGCGTTACTTTGTACAAAAGCCGGCAGCCCACTTCCGGGGCGATGCACGCGTGAGCGTGGAAGAACGGTCCATTTTCTAACGGAAGTACGGATTTATTGATATAATAAAGTATGTCCACCCCTTTGCAAGATTTTGACAAGCAGCTCGCCTTGCAGTTAGATGCCGACAACCTAATCGGCATTGACGAAGCAGGCCGTGGCCCCCTGGCGGGTCCGGTGGTGGCATGCGCGTGTTTTATCCCGCCGGACCTAGCGTGCTCGTTTGACGACGTCAACGACAGCAAAAAACTCACCGAAAAAAAGCGGGAAGACCTATTCAAACGGTTAACCCATTCCAGCATTCTCTATGGCGTCGGCTTTGCCAGCGCCCAAGAAATTGACCAGCTAAACATTTTACAGGCCACCTTTTTGGCCATGCGCCGCGCAACGGCCAAACTGACCAAACTGCCGAGGGCCGTGGCCCTCATTGACGGGCCGTACCCAGCCATCGGGCTGACGCTGCGCCAAAAACCGGTGATAGACGGCGACGCCAAATCGCTCGCCATTGCGGCCGCCAGCGTGATTGCCAAAGTCACGCGGGACCATTACATGCTGGAGCTGGAAAAACTTTATCCCGGCTACGGTTTTGCCGGCCACAAGGGATACGGCACCGCCAAGCACCTGCAAGCCCTGCGCGAATTGGGTCCCTGCAAGGAGCACCGCCGTTCCTTCGCTCCGGTACGCAAGCTTTTGCCGCCCGCGCTCTTTTTGCCATGAACAACCGGGGACAAGCGGGCGAAGAACGCGCCGCACAGTTTTTAATCGCTAAAGGCTGGCAGATTTTAGCCCGCAATTTTTCCGTTCCCGCGGGAGAGTTAGACCTCGTAGCGTGTGACGGAAAAACACTTGTGTTTGTGGAAGTAAAAACCCGCACACACGAGACGTACGGCGGCCCGCTGGCCGCTGTAACCAAAGCCAAACAGGCGCGCCTCTTTCGCGCGGCGGTGTGGTTTATCAAAGAAAAGAAGTTAAAATTTGATAGTATAAGATTTGATGTGGTATGCGTCCTGCCGGACCGGGTAGAGCTGGTTCCAAACGCCTTCTATCCGCCGCGGACAACCTTGTAACGAAATGGAGGAAATATGACTCAGTTAGCGCAAATTAAAAAAGCGGTTGCTTTCATCAACAAAAAGACGAAAAACTTTAAACCGGAAATTGCTTTAATCACGGGTTCCGGGCTGGCCGGTTCCATTCCGCCCCTGGAAAAAGAAGTAAAAGTGCCTTATGTCACTATCCCCGGTTTCTTGCAAAGCACCGTACCCGGCCACAGCGGTAACCTGATTTTTGGCGTATACAAAGGCCGCAATATCGTCGTTATGCAGGGCCGTTTCCACTATTACGAAGGCCACCCGATGAAGGACTTGGCCATTTCCATCCGCACGTTAAAAATGCTCGGCGTGGAAAAACTGTTGGTGTCCGCCGCCGTGGGATCTATGGACCTGAAATTAAAACCGGGCTCTCTGTGCGTGCTTAAGGACCACATCAACTTTATGTGCAACAACCCGCTCATCGGCAATCACGACCCGGTCTTCGGCCCCATGTTCTTTGATCTGTCCGAAGCGTACGACAAAGGCATGCGCAAAATCGCCCTGGCCGCCGCCAAAAAGGCGGGCGTAAACGCCGGTGAAGGCGTGTACTTGGCCGCCACGGGCCCGAACTTTGAAACCCCGGCCGAAATTCAAATGTTCAAAAAATGGGGCGCCACGGTGGTCGGCATGTCCGTCGTGCCGGAAGTATTGGTGGCGCGCCAATGTGGCATCAGCGTACTGGGTCTTGCCTGGGTGAGCAACATGGGCTGCGGTATTGAAAAGAAGCCGCTCTCCCACGCACAAACCATCAGCGAAACCAAAAAAATTGAAGGCAAATTCAAAAAATTGCTGGAAATTTTGTTCGTCAAATTATAAGGCTGTTTTCCGCACGGGCGCATCTGCCCGTGCGGATTTTTTCTATGGCGAGAGATATTAAACGCTTGGGCAAAGAAACGCTTATCTACGGCACTTCCACGGTGCTCGCGCGGTTGCTCAATTTCTGCCTGGTTCCCTTTTACACTTACTACTTACAACCCACCCAATACGGCGCCATTGCCACCGTATTTGCGGCCATTGCGCTTTTAAGCGTGGTATTTTTGTTCGGGCTGGACCAAAGCTACCTGCGCTTTGCCAGCGAGGCCACGGATAAACATAAAGTTTTCCGCCAATGTTTTTACGGCGTACTAGCAAACGCGCTTGTGCTGGGCGGACTTTTATATGTGTTTGCCCCGCAGGTGTCCCTGTGGTGGGGGCTGGGCGAAAACTTCGGTCCCTTCCGGCTGGCAGCCGCTATTTTGTTTTTAGACGTGCTCAACATGATCGCCTTCACCAAGCTGCGGCTGGAACGCCGGGCGTGGTATTTTGCGGGCGTGCGGGCTTTTTCCATTGTGATAAACGTGGTGTTAAATGTGGTGTTTTTGGCGGTTTTGCACCGTGGCCCCAATTCCATTTTGTGGGCCAATATCGGGGCCTCGCTGGCGTCACTCCTTGTATTGGCTCCCGTGTGGGGAAGCGAATTAAAAGGGCACAACCCGTTTGCATTTGATTGGAACCTGCAAAAAGAAATGGCACGCTTTGCCTGGCCGTTTGTACCGGCGGGCGTGGCCAGCCTTTTGGTCAGCGTGATAGACAAGCCCATTTTGGTACATTTGGTGGGCACGGAGCAGGTGGGCGTCTATCAGGCAAACTTTAAAATCGGCGTGTTTATGATGCTCCTCGTTTCTATGTTTGACCAAGCCTGGCGCCCCTTCTTTTTGGCGCATGCCAACGATTCCGACGCCAAAGACACCTTCTCCAAAGTCTTTTCCTTCTTTTTCGCCTTGGGCTCGTGGTTTGTGTTAGGAATTTCGTTTTTAATGCCCGATATCATCACCGGTCATTTGTTTGGCAATTTTCACTTAATCGGGCCGAACTACTGGGGCGGACTTAAAATTATTCCGTTTATCGTAACGGGTTATTTCTTTTACGGGCTGTATATTAACTTTATGGTCGCCCCGGTGCTGACCAAAAAAACGCGCGTCCTTATGTGGATTACGCTCTTGGGCGCGGCAGTGAGCATTACCACCAACCTGACGCTGGTGCCGCATATCGGCATTTTGGGCGCGGGGTGGGCCGTGGCGCTCAGTTACGCCGCCATGGCAGGCGCGTTATTTGCCTTTACGCAAAAGGTTTATCCCATTGCGTACGAATACAAAAAACTCTTGGGAATGGTTTTCGTCTCTTTGGCCACCGTACTGGCGGCGCGGTATTTTAACCACTCCGTATGGAGCGAAGTAATTTTGCTCACGCTCTATCCCGCCTTCATGGGGCTCATCCTCAAAAAAGCATAAATTTTGCGCTTATTTCTTCCGGCGGGTTAATACCCCAGAGAATACCAGCGGGACCCGCCGCTCTGGAATACCAGTTTTTCCGAACTCATCACATCCATGCAAAACTCGCCGGGTTTGATTTTTGTGTTTTTGGCTCCTTCAAAACAGAAGAGCTTTTTTTCCATATTCGGTTTTTTGACAAATTCCAAACCGTACCAAAAACCGCAGGCGATGTATTTTCCTTCGTCAAACCGGGCGTTGAGCGTTATATCCCCCGGAGCGCTGTGGGTGTAAATGGCCCACATATTAGGCCCGTACGCAGGGCCATATCCAAGGGTTACGCCACCCGAAAGGTGGCGGACATTTTTTCTGGGCAGATTAAAATTGATAGTCAGTTCCGCGATATCAAGCGCATATTCGCCATGGGTTACAAAATAGGCATTTTCTCCCTTGATCACGGCACGCATGGCTGTTATCAGTTGGGCGGCTTTGGCGTTGACGACGGCCTTGTTGTAGGCTGGCCACGCGATAGCGGCTAAAATGCCAATGATGAGAACCGCCGCCAAAAGTTCAATTAGAGTAAAGCCGCAAAAGCGGCGTTCTAAGGGGCATGGGATGACGTGTTGGCGGCTGTTTGGCCGCTGCTGATCCTTTTTGCTCATACATAAATTGTAGCAAAAAAAACGTCCCCGCCCAGTCATTGATTTTGAAAGTAACGCCCCGGGCTCATACCTGGGGCGTTTCATGGTTACCTTAAACTGATTAACGTTAAATCCAACGTAATGTTTCCGTCTTTATACACCAAGCTGTGCGGCACCTGCTCCTCCCCGGCCGGACCCGCAGGCGCATACTCGCCGTAGGTCAAATCCGCCGTATTAAGCAGCGTCACCGACTGCGCTGCATACGGATACAACTCCTCCGCCCGGTAAAAGAAACGTTCCTTGGCGTCCTTCCCTTGGTACGTCACCGTGGTGACGTCGCCCTTTACGCGGCGTTTTTGCAACACGTCCGCTTCCGCCAGCAACAAATTTAAAAACTGGGTAATGCGCCCGCGGATGAGTGCCGTGTCCGCATCCTTGAACAGATAGCGGTACGCCACGCCTTCGGGGCTGACGGTGGCGTGCAGCACGCGGTATGCCGCGCCCGTCATCAGCACCACATCGTAATCCGCCTCGCCGATTTTTTTCACGCGCAGGACGCCTTCCACATAATCCTCGTTCATTTGGCCCACCACCTTAAAAGCCGCCTGCGTGCGCCCGTCCGTAAAAAAGTTCACTCTTTTGTGGGGGCGCGCCGTCGGAACCGTTTTCCGCACGTTTCCGCCCGCACACGCGCACAGCCACACCGCACAACTAAAAATCAAAAATTTTTTAAGCATAAGACCCCTCCTTATTATGATATATTATAATTATTATGAAAGTTTTTGTCCCCTATCTGCTCACGCTGCTGTGCGCCGCTGGCGTGACGGCAGCCCTGCTTCCCCTGTTGCGCCGGTATGCCGCACGCCTCTTTATGGACCAACCGGGCGGCCCTCTCAAAAAGCACGCACACGCCACCCCGGTGGTAGGCGGAATTGCCGTATTTGCCGGCACCTGGACGGCCCTGGTAGCGCTGAGACTACTGACGGCTTTCCCCTCCGGCACCTTACGCACCCTGCGCGGTGTGCTGATCGGCGGGACGCTCATCTTCTTTATGGGACTTTTGGACGATCTTAAAAAGCCGAACGGACTCCCCGTATCCGTCAAACTTTTGGTGCAAGCCGGAGCCACGGGCGCGCTCGTATATTACGGCGTTTTTATCCACGCTTTCAGTTCGCCGTGGGTTTCTCTGCCGCTTACTTTTTTGTGGATTGTCGGGCTGACCAACGCTTTTAATTTGCTGGACATTATGGACGGCCTCTGCGTCAGCCAGGCCGTTGTATGCACGCTGGGGCTAACGCTGATTGCCCTGCCCGGGGAATACCTGTATGTCAATTTCGCCGCGCTGGCCCTGCTGGGCGCCTCGTTGGCTTTTTGGCCGTTCAACCACGCAAAACGCAAGGTGTTTTTGGGGGACAGCGGCTCCAACCTGTTGGGCTTTTTAATTGCCGCGCTCTCCATTGGCACCGCCTACAGCGAACAAACCAACTGGGGCTTTTTGGCACCTCTTTTCCTGGCCGCCGTTCCCCTGTTTGACACCAGCTTTGTCGTCCTGGCGCGTTTAGTAAAGGGGAAAAACCCGCTCCGGGGCAGTAACGACCATTTGTCCCTGCGTTTACAAAAACAGGGCTGGAAACCGCACGCTATTGTGCTTACGTTTTTGTTTTGCGGCGTTTGTTTCAATCTCTTTGCCTATGTACTTACCCGTTGCAGCGGCGCGGCGGCCCTGGGGCTTTTTGCCGCGGCAGCAGTCCTCTTGGGCGCGGCCACCGGCTGGCTGTTGCACCTAAAAGCGGAGTAATATGCACGTTAAATTTTTAATTTTGGGCGGCGGGCTCACCGGGCTTTCCACCGCCTTTCACCTGGAAGAACGCGGCTGCACGGACTACTTGGTGCTGGAGCGGGAAAACGCCCCCGGCGGTCTGTGTGCCAGCCAAACCGTGGACGGGTTTACCTTTGACAAGAGCGGCCACCTGCTCCACCTGCATACCTGCGAAGGGAAAAAACTCGTCAAACGGTTGCTTAAAACCAATTTGCGGCGCTGTAAACGCAAGGCTTTCATCTATACACAAAACACCCAAGTGCCGTTCCCGTTTCAAGCCAACCTCTACGCCCTTCCCAAAGCAGAACGCCAGAAATGCGTGGACGGGCTGGTAAAGGCCGCACAAAAAACATACAAAACCGCGCCCCGCACCTTTCAGGCCTGGTGTTTGCGTGCTTTTGGAGCGGGGATATACAAGCAGTTTATGCGCCCCTATAACACCAAGCTGTGGGGGCGTTCCCCCAGCCGGCTAACCGCCGAATGGTGCGGCCCCTTTGTACCCAAACCGTCCGTGCGGGAAGTCTTGCAGAGCGCCGCGCAGCCAACCCAAAAGTCCTATGGCTACAACTCCTTTTTTTACTATCCCAAAACGGGCGGATGCGGCGCCCTGGTGGCGGCGTTGGCCGCAGGCGTAAGTCGTTTGAAAGTAAACACCCCCGTCACGCAAATTGACCTGACCACCAAAACGGTGCACACCCCGGGCGAAACCTTTACGTACGACACGCTGGTCAGCACGCTCCCCCTACCTGAGCTTTTGCGCCTCACCCACAGCGCGCCAGCCCGGGCCTGGGCGCACAAACTGGCGCACACGTCCGTGTCCGTTTTTAACTTTGCTATCGCGCGCCGCGTGAAACCCTTCAGCTGGATTTATTTCCCAGAGGAGAACGTCCCCTTCTACCGGGTAGGCCTGCAAAGCGGTTTTTCCCCCGCCAACGCCCCCCAAAACGCCAGCTCCTTTTATGTGGAACTTCCCGGCACGCTGCCGCGCACCCCGGCCACCGAGGCACGCATTTGGAAGGCCTTATCCCAAAAAGGTATAATAAAGAGTAGCGACACTGTTTTATTTTCTTTCTGGCAATTTTTACCCTATGCCTACGCCGTTTACGACGTTTCCCGCACACCTGTGGTCCGTCGCGCGCTTGCCGCGCTGGCCCGCCGTGGGTGTTTGTGTGCGGGCCGTTACGGACGGTGGGAGTATTCCTTTATAGAACGCTCGCTGTTGGAAGGCTTGGAATTAGCCAAAAAACTTGTATAATGAGGTAGTTATGAAAGTTCTCGTTTTTGGCGGCAGTTTTGACCCCGTTCACAAGGGGCACATTTCGTTATTCAGACGTGCGATGAAGGTCATCGCACCCGATGTGGCACATATTGTTCCCGCTTATCATTCCCCCTTTAAGGCCAAATCTCCCACCCCCTTCCGCCTGCGCATGAAGATGCTTAAAGAGGCCTTCGGCAGCTTTGGCAAAAAGGTAGTGTTTGACGATTACGAACTCAAGCAGGGCGGCAAAACCTACACCTATCAGCTGGTGCAATACCTGAAAAAACGCTATAGCAACCCGGAAATTTACCTGCTTGTCGGCACCGACTGCCTAAACGATTTACACAATTGGAAGAACCCCGATTACATTTTCAAAAACGCCATTGTGGTGGCGGGTAAACGCAAGGGATATAACGAAAATCCGGCCGCCTTCAAGCACCTATTTTTGCCGGGCTTTTTCCCTAAACTCTCTTCCAGCCGCGTGCGGGCGCATATTTTGGCCTGCGGAGACATCCCGGACACCGTCCCCCCGCAAATTGCACCCACTATCCGCGAGAACAAACTTTACGGGCTGGCCGTGCACGATTGGCTCAAGGCCCATTTAAAGCCCAACCGCTATTTGCACTCCAAAAACGTGGCCGAAATGGCCGCCGCGCTGAGCGATATTTACGAGGTAAATGTGGAATCCGCCGTCAAGGCCGGCATCCTGCACGACGCGGGCAAAGGCTTCTCCGGCGACGAACTAATCCGCTTCTGCCGGGAGCACAAAATCAAGGTGCCCTTTTTTGAAGATATGTGCCAGCAGGAACCCACGCTCTTACACGGGTACGTGTCGGCATGGCTGGCCAAAAACCACTTTAATGTGCACGACCGGGACATTTGCACCGCCATTTCCGAACATACACTGGGCAGCCTGCATATGAGCACCCTGTCCAAAATTTTATTTGTGGCGGATATTTCCTCCAAGGACCGCAAATACAAGGACGCCTTTGTCATCCGCAACCTGGCCCTGCAGGACCTGGACAAAGCCCTCCTTTATGCCGCCAACCGCAAACTGCTTTTTACCATTGATTCACAAAAATGGCTCTGTCCGGTGGGGACCAACTTATGGAACCATCTAATAAAAAAAGAAAAATAATTGAGCGCTGTCTCCTGTGGCTGATGCTGGGAATAATGGGCTGGGCGGCAGCCGCACAGTTTTCCTCCCGCACGGCGCAGATTTTGGTGCAAAAAAAGAACGAATCCGTCCGCGTTTCGGTGTTCACGTCGCCTGCCATGCTGGTGGCGTACAACCCGGCCACGCAAAAGGCGGTCGTCTCCGTGGGGAGCGGCAAATGCAATCCCCAGCACCGCCAAAGCTGCCTTTCCCAAGGCACGCCTTCTTACTACATTCCGCAAACCTCCAACCGGGAAGAATTTTGGGAACTCTTTAAGCACGGCCTTTCCCAGTGGCGCTACAATCCCCTCTTGGCCGTCCGCACCGCCTGGGCGTATCTCACCGCCTGGCACGACAATCGCACCAATTTAAGCCCGGCGGAATTTGTCCTCTTTGCCCTGGAACTTTCCAAGTTGGAACCGTCCGATTTTGCCGTTAAACTTCCGCCAGCCAAAAAGCGCGGCCGCAAGGCTCCGGCGCCCAAAGATTCCCTGGCTCCGGCCGTGGCGGATATGGCCCCCCTCGCGGTAAAGGACCGCCCCATTGTGGTAGAAATTCTAAACGCCTCCGGCAAAAAGGGCCTGGCCCTCAAGCTCACGCAGTACCTGCGCGAGCAAAACGCCAAGGGGCAGCTGCGGGTGGATGTGTTGCAGTACGACAATTTTCCCACCCAGCAGGAGGAGTCCGTGCTGGTGGACTTCAGCGGGCGGCTGGTGCAGGTAAAACAGCTCAGCCAAGCCATTGGGATCAACGGGGAAATCCGCTCCGAAACCTCCCCCAACGCCATTTGCGATACGCGCATTATCTTAGGGAAAGACTTTGAAATGCCGCTCTAAAATGCTAGACTAATTTTATTGTTATAAGAAACGATTTTAACAGAGGTGGTTTATGAATACAAAAGAACTCGTGTGCCTGGCGGCCCGTTTGGCCGATGACAAAAAGGCCGAAAACATTAAAGTGATTGACCTGTGCGGACTCTCTTCGCTGTGCGATTATATCCTTATCGCCACCGCCACCTCTAAGCCGCACTTAGACGCCGTGGAAGAGGAAATCAGCAAAAAATTAAAAGAACTGGGCTTCTACAAAGCCAACCGCGACGGCGGGGACAGCAACCTCTGGCGCGTGAGTGATTACGGCGGCTTCCTGGCCCACGTCATGACAGCCGAAGCACGCGATTTTTACGCGCTGGACAAAATCTTTAGCTTCGGCAAAGAAATAGATTTCAAAAAACCCGTCAAAAAGGCGGTAAAAAAGAAAGCAGCCGTTACCAAGAAAGCTCCGGCCAAAAAGGCTGCAGCCAAAAAAACGGCCGCTAAAAAAACGACTGTCAAAAAAGCGGCGGCCAAAAAGACGTCCGCCAAGAAAACGACTGTAAAAAAGACAACCAAAAAATCCGCCAAAAAGAATTAACATGCTAGAAAAACTTAAACAAGATATTACCTTAAAACTTTCCACCGCGGACTACTTTAAAGGCGTTGAATTGCCCGAAGTGGTCTTTTCCGCCGCTCCCGCGCATACCGGGGCGGACATTTCCTTGGTGTGGGCCATGGCCGCCGCCAAAAAAATGCACAAAAACCCGCTGGAAATCGCCAAAGAAGCCTGCAAGGTCCTTAGCGAAATGACCGCCGTTGCCAGTGCCGCCGCACTTCCGCCCGGGTTTATCAACTTGAAGTTAGAGGACAACTTTGTCATCAATACCGCTTCTGACCGCCGCATTAAAGACCGCGAGGCCGAAAGCTCCAAACATAACATTTTAATTGAGTTCGTCTCCGCCAATCCGACGGGCCCCCTTCACGTGGCCAGCGGACGCGGCGCCAGCTTGGGCGACAGTTTGGTTAAAATTCACCGCGCGCTCGGCTATTCGTGCGACAGCGAGTACTATGTTAACGACGCCGGCAATCAGGCCGAACTCTTGGCGGTCTCCGTCAAGGCACGTAAAGAAGGCAAAGAACCGCCGGAAAACGGCTACCACGGTTCTTATTTAATTGATTTAGCCAAACGCATCCCGGCCGACTTGCCCGAAAACCAATACGGGCGCTGGGCCATGGAAGAACTGATCAAAACCCAACAGCAGGACATGAAGGACTTCCACGTAGATTTTACACGCTGGTTCCGCGAGTCCGACCTGCACAAAGAACACGCCCCGCAAAAGGCGCTGGAAGCTTTAACCGCCAAAGGATACACATACGAAAAAGAAGGCGCCGTGTGGTTCGGTTCCACCAAGGATTCCGAAGCGCAGGACGACAAAGACCGCGTGCTTGTCCGCCATGACGGACGCCCCACCTATTTCTTGGCCGACATTTCCTATCATAAAAACAAATACGACCGCGGGTACGACACCCTCATTGACATTTTAGGTGCCGACCACCACGGCTATGTACCGCGCATGAAGGCCGCCGTGCATGCCCTGGGCCACGAGGAAAGCTCCTTCGTACCGATCATCCACCAATTGGTACACCTGACGGAAAATGGCGAACAGGTAAAAATGTCCAAACGGGCCGGGCGCTTTATCACCCTGCGCGAACTGATGGACGAAGTGGGGACGGATGTCTGCCGTTTCTTCTTTGCCAGCCGCACGCCCAACGCCCACATGTTGTTTGATATGGACCTGGCCAAAAAACGCACCAACGAAAACCCGGTTTTCTATGTGCAATATGTGCATGCGCGTATTCATTCCATTTTCAAAGCAGCTGCCGAAAAGGGCATCACCGACTACAACGCTATCACCACGCCGCTGGCCCCGCAGGAAAGAGCACTGCTTTTAAAACTGATTTGGTTCAAACAAGTGCTGCGCAACTGCGTGGCCGATCTGAGCCCCCACCACTTGACAACGTACCTCATAGAACTGGCGGGGCTCTTCCATGCGTTTTACGACACCTGCCGCGTGCTGGATGAGGACAACTTGGCACAAACCAAGTCCCGCCTTTTCATCTGCCAGCGGGTAGCGGAACGCATTAAGAAAGGGCTGGAATTTATCGGCGTCAGCGCGCCGGAAACCATGTAACGGCTCTTGCACTTTTACAAACACAGCAAAAATCTCTATCCCCCCTCTGGGCGGACGGAGATTTTTGTTCTAGGGATAATAGGGGAGTTTTATGAAGAAAACCGTCTGCACCTTAGTAGGGTTATTACTTTTTCCGTGGGCTGCGTCTGCACAAAGCCTGCCCACCGCCGAGGAAGCCTTCTCCAAAGGGGACTACACCGCCGCGGCCAAACAGTACGAGTCCGTCCTGGAAAACGCCACCGGCGCCAATCGTCTGCAGGCACAGCTGCGCCTGGCCGCCTGCCAGTACAGGCTGGGCGAATTTTTAACCGCCGCCAAAACCATGCTTTCTTACCCGCTGCCCGAAAATGAACTGTGGCGCGCGCGCTTTCTGCTGTACCGCATTCAAATGGAGCAGCAAGCCTCCGGCCTTTACTCCCCCCTGTTAAACAAACGGGAAATCGCCTCCGAACAGGCCCAAAATGACCCGGAAACCTGGACCGGAGAACAATGGGAAGCGCAAATCACCCAGGATTACGAAGCCTTGTGGTCCCTGCGGGCCGCGCTGATCCAAGCACCCCTGGAACAGGAAACACTCATCTTAAACGTAAAAGATACCGACACCCAACGCCTCCCCACGCTCTTTGACTGGGTGGTTTACTCGTGGAGCCGCCACCTCGCCCGCCAAGCGTCTGCCGCAGTTCAGCCCCGGCAGGCAGAGACTTCTTTTAACGCTTATGCCCGCTTTGTCCCGGCCCAACAAGCCACCGCGCAAAAGTTGGCAGAGCTCCTCAAAACCGCCTACCTGTTAGACGGAAAGAACCGCCAAAATGCAAAGATTTTTTGGCAAACGGACTATCTATTCCTCCCGTTTGAATACACCACCCTCTTTACACTGACCAATGAAGACGCCGCCAAAAAAGCCGTACTCAGTGAACTCAATGTCCTCAGCGGATTTACGCCGCAAAAGCAGGGCTTCTTTGAAAAATTAAAGGGGTATGTGGCCCCGGCGGACACCCGCTACGGCCGTGCCTATGCGGCCTTCAAAGCGGCGGATTTTCTCTTTCCAAACGGAGACCGTGAAGAGGCGCTTAAAATTGCCCGCTTCGGCGAAAAACTGGGCGACAATTACTATGCCAAACGCTGCGGCGAAGTAGCCAAAAACATCCTGCAGCAGGAACTTTCCTTCAACGCCCTTCCCCAAGCGGTGAACCCGCAAAAAGCCACGCTTGGCTTCACCGCCCGCAACGTCAACCGCGTGTATGTGCGTGTGTACAACACGTCATACGCGGAACTTTTGCAACTCCAGCGCAAAAACAGCCGTGCCCTTAACTCGTGGGATTTTCTCTCCCGCGTAGAGCCGGAAACCATCAAAGCGCTGCTCGCCAAAGCTCCGCTTAAAACCGCGGATACCGCCGTTTCGTACAAACGCGCGCATTACGACGGGCAAACCCAGGTTTCTCTCCCCCCGCTGGCACATGGTTTTTACTTTGTGCTCGCCAGCTGGGACCCGTCCTTTGACCCGCAAACCGCACCCGTGCAAGGATTGGTGTTAAACGCCACCGATTTAGCCCTCTTCGCCCGCGCCGCCATTGCGGATAATCCCGAAAAGTACGTGGCCACGCCGGGTATGCCCGCCAAAACATACAAGCCGAATGTTTTTCACTTATACACCGTCAATTTAAAAACAGGTGCCACCGAAGGCAACGCCCAGCTGGACCTGATTACCGACTGGAATGGCACGCGCGAACACGCCGCCACCGCAGCGGACGGCACGTTAAGCCTGCCGCGGGCCGTTACGGTATCTCCCAAAAATACGAGCAACCAGTATTTTGTGGCCCCGCTAGCACAAAAAGACGGGCAATACGCCTATGCCAACGCGCTGTATTTCCATTTTTATAACAACGACCCCGTACGCCTCTTTTTGCAGATGGACCGCGCTATTTACCGCCCCGGGCAAAAGGTTTCGCTTGCCGTGCAGGCCTTTCAAACGCAGCCACGCGGCCTGTGGGTGCTGCCCAACACGCGCATCACGGTGCGGGTGAATAACGCTGCCGGAAAGGAAATTTTTTCCGCCCGCCCCACGGCAAACGCCATGGGCACCGCAGAGGCGGAGTTCACTCTCCCGCAGGACCCAATGCTCGGCCAATTCTCCGTGCAGGCCAGCGTAGCCTTAAACGGGCGGACGTACCGCACCTATGCGTCCTTTCAGGTAGAGGAATACAAACGCCCGGATTACGAAATTACCTTAAATGCCCCGCAAAAAGCGCCCGAATACAACAAAGAGCTCACCCTCTCCGGGCAGGCGCAGTATTATTTCGGGGCCCCGCTGGAAAACGCCGTCGTAAAATACACCGTTTCGCAGCGCCCGTATCTGCCCCCCTTCTTTTGGTGGCGTGCGCTAAATAACCAGGAAACCACCCAACTCGCACAAGGGGAAACCCGCACAGACGCCAAGGGCGCCTTCAAAATTGCCTTTACTCCCGTCCAAACGGACAAAGAGGCTCCCTTCTCGCGCTACACAGTGTCCGCCACGGTATATGACGACAGTGGCCGTGCTATCACGGGCGAAAAAACCTTCACCGTCAGTGTACAGCCCAAGGTCTTTCAAGTGGAATTTTCCCAGGGCTTTTATGACGCCCAAACCCCCACGGCAGACTTTGCGTCCGTTTCCTTAACGGATGCGGACGGCACCCCGCTCACGGGCAAGGTAACCGTACGCGCCACCCGCCTGGAAAACCAATTGCCCGCACAGCCGCAGAAAGAAGATACCTACTTCCGCCCAAACGGACGCTCGTTGGAGGAGCAATACAAAGACATCAAAGAGGTACAAACCGCTTTTACTAAAACGCTCTCCTTTAAACAGCCGGGCAAGCAAACGCTCGCACTGCCGGCCCTGCCGGAAGGCGTTTACCGCCTGACGCTCTCCGCGGAAAAAGCGGAACCCGCGTCGCTCATCTTTATCGTTGCCAAGGCGCAATCGGCCCTGCAACTGCCGGACGTAACGCTGTGGCAACATTCCAAATACTACCCCGGCGAAACGGCGCGCGTGCTGCTCGGCGCAGGCAATTTAACCGGGTCAAAACGGGTGGAACGCTACCGCGCAAACGCCTTTTTGACGCACCAAGAACTGCTGCCGGGCGGCGTCACAATCTACACCCTTCCCGTCACGCAAGAGGACCGCGGCGGCCTGGCGGTGGCCTGGTTTGGGGCCAGCCAGTACACCTTCCACCAAGGTTCCGCCACGGCGGAAGTTCCGTTTGACAACCGCGAACTGTCGGTGGTGGTAGAGGTACCCAATCAGGTGCGCCCCGGTCAAACGGCCGCTTGGAAGATTTCCGCCCAAGACTCCACGGGGAGCAGCGTAAACGCGCAGGCCAACATCACCGTTTACGATAAATCCCTGGACTATTACGCCAAGCCCAAAGCCCCCTTCACGGCGCAAAATCTTTATCCGCAAAACATCCGCACGGGCGACACGATGCGCAGCACTCTGCAAGGCTATGCCCGCCGTTACTTTACGGGCCAGGAGGAGTTCACCGAGATGGAACCTCTCCCCCTGCCGTCCAGCAACCTGCAAATGCCGCGCCGCCGTTACGGCCTTGGAGGAAGGATTATGTTCAAATCCGCCATGCCCATGATGGCTATGTCACGCGCGGCGAAGGAAACCATGGCGCCGAGCAACCAATTGATGACAGAAGAACTGGCCTACGACGCGGCCGCCGACACGCCGGAAAGCGCCGCAGCCACCGGCGCGGCCAACGACGCCGGCTCTGCCGAGTTTCCCCGCACCAATTTTGCGGAAACGGCTTATTTTAATCCGACCCTACCGCTCGTCAACGGAAAAGGGCTCATCCGCTTCCTCCTGCCGCAAAGCCTCACCACGTGGAACGTATTGGGCTTTGTGCTCACGCAACAGGCGGATTTCGGTTCCTTCTCCGCGCAAACCATCACACGCAAGGATTTTATGGTCCGCCTGCAAACCCCGCGTTTTTACCGCGAGGGAGACAAAGGCGTTTTGCAAGCCGCCCTCACCAACCTGACGAATAAAAAATTGACCGCCACCGTGGAGCTGTTCCTCACGCAAAACAAGGCAAATGCCCTGGCCCAATTTGGGCTGGAGAACACCCAAAAAACCGTCACGGTGGGTGCCAACAGCACGCAATTTGTCACGTGGGAGATCACCGCCCCCGCCGCGCCGGACTTGTACCAATTAACCGTCACCGCCCGCAGCGGCAAAAATAGCGACGCGGAACAAAAGGACTTCCCCGTTTATCCCGGCAAAACGCGCCTCTTGGCCACGCAAAATGTGGCCCTCAAAAAGGGGACCAACACCTTGGCGCTCCCGGAGCTGGACGGCGTCAAAGAGGCCGAACTGCAAACCGCCTCGCTGGCGGTTCACCCCAGCTTGGCACTCTCGGTGTTAAATTCCATGCCCAACCTGCTCGCCACGCCGTACAAGGACCTTGTCAGCACGTTAAACCGCTATGCGCCCCTGGCGGTGGTGCACCAATTCTACACCACCTATCCGCAGCTCAAGCAAGCCGTAGCCAAATTGCCCAAACGCGCAGGACAAACCGCCGCTTGGAACGAAAACGACCCGCTGCGCTTAACACTGCTGGAGCAAACGCCGTGGCTGCGCGAAGCGCAAGGCAGACCCGCCAAAGAGGCCAATTTGGTGGATTTGTTTAATCCGCAAACCGTGCAAAATACCTTGCAAAAAGAATTAAAGGCCTTACATAAGTTTCAAAACACAAGCGGCGCCTTCGCCTGGTTCCCGGGCGGGCAGGACGACGATTACCTCACGCTTTATGCGTTAAACATCTTTGCCCAAAGCCTGGTCTATCAGGCGCAAATCCCGCAAGAGCAAGCCCAAAAGGCCTTTGCCTATATCGTGCCTAAAATTGAAGCGCGCCTGAAACAAGACCCCAACGGCAACGAAAGCACCGTAGCCTTTGCGCTCTATGCGGCGTACACGCTCTCCGCCTTCCCCCAACACTGGGCACAGAGTGCGCAGGCCAAGCCTTATATCAAACGCTGGGTGGATTACGCGGACGGGCAAGCCCGTTTTATGACGGCGCTTGGCCAAACCTATGCCGCGGCGGTCTACCACCGCTTAGGGGACGACGTAAAGGCCAACCGGTATTTGGATTTGGTCCTTTCGCGCATGAAACAAAACGAGCTGACAGGCGCCTATTTTGCCCCCGAACCGCAAAGCTGGATTTGGTACCGCGACACCTTAACCACCCAAACCGCCGCCTTGCGCACCTTGTTGGAAATGCGCCCGCAATCCGACAAAATTTCCGCCCTCACGCAGTGGCTGCTTTTTAACCGCCAGGCCACCGATTGGACCAATGCCAAAGCGGCGTCGCAAGCCGTATTTACGTTGCTGGACGTTATGAAACACACGGGCGCGCTTTCGCTGCCGACCTCTTACCAAATCACCTGGGCAGGCACGCAAAAAGCGCTTACGTTCCAACCGCTTGATTGGACGGAGGACCTGCAATTCGTGCGCCGGGGAAAACAAATTACGCCGCAGGCCTTATCGGCGCAAATTGTCAAAAAAGGCGGGCTGACGGATTTCGCTTCTCTATCCGTCGTCTATACCTCGGCCGAAGCCAAGGCCTCGCCAAAGGGCGTCATCAACGTAACGCGCGAATACTTCACCCGGTTTACGCAGGACGGCGTCCAAAAACTGCGCCCGGTGCAAGATTTGGGAGAAGTCCGCGTTGGGGACGAGGTGGAAGTACACCTCACCGTAACGGCGGACAGCGCTTTTGAATACGTCCTCCTTTCTGATCCGAAACCTGCCGGGTTTGAAAGCGAAACCCTCACCAGCGGCTGGGAGTGGAACCCCGTTTCGCTTTATCAGGAAACGAAAGACGCGCAAACCAACTTCTTTATTAATTGGCTCCCGGCGGGGAAGATAACGCTCTCCTATGTGTTGCGGCCCACCGTGCCGGGCCGTTTCCATGCCATGCCCGCACAGGCGCAATCTATGTACGCCCCCGAATATGGGGCACACACCGCCGCCGAAACGCTGGCCGTGGAAAAGTAGCCTTCTTTCACGCAAACACGCCGCCCCGGGCAACTTCTCCGGGGCGGCGTTTCTTATGGAATTAACTAATATAACTTATACAGATAAACAGGCTTCGTACCGGAGGTATCGGTCCTTGAGAAAGCGCCCCCTAAACTTTGACATACTTCTTTGGCTTGTTCACCAGAGGCCCCACAATACGTTTCTATAGGGTTGACCAAAAAATACAAATTAGAATTAAGCCCCATGTAAGCCGCAAAATTTCTGTCCCGATGTTGTAACGTAAATCCCGCCGATTCAAACGTTTCCAATCTATCCTGCAGCTTGTAATTTTCCATAGGGTAGCCCCAACCCAAGTCTGCCACGGGAGCGGAACAATCCCCGCCCGCCAACCGATCCAACTTGCATAAATTTTCAAAATGCTTTACAAACACGTAAAGCTGCGAGGCGCGGGATTTAAGTGTGGCCTTTTGATATTGGGGAACGGCCACCGCGGCCAAAATCCCGATAATCAGCACAACAACTAACAATTCAATCAGCGTAAACCCGCCTTTGTTTGCCGCACGACCACCCCGCCTTTCATCGTCATCCTGGAGTGCCTTAGTCCAGGATCTCGCCGTTGTCGTTTTTTTGTCCGTCCTTACCGCCATAAACCCACCAAATCGCCCCGTCCTTGCATTTTTCATAACTGCCTTCCTTTTTGATAAATTTTGAGCATACTCAAAATTTATCAAAAAAAAAAAACGAATACAACCCCTTCTAGGCCTTACATGCCCGGCAGCTTCTCCGCGCTCACTCAATTAACCGGGCCACATTCTTTTTGTTGTACCACCCTCCCCCGAACCAACTCCAGCCAAAAAACACCCACAACCACTAAAAAGCCCCTGCCAAAATGCCGTTTTGGCCCCACCTAAAATAATGCAAACTCCCCCTTGTCCATTCTCCCAGAGAATATACTATAATAGAGGTAACACTTTAAGGAGCACTTTATGCCCAAAACATTACACGTTGTTTCTCCGGTGGACGGCGTAGTCGTTCCACTTGAACAAGTACCAGATCCCGTCTTCAGCGAACACATGCTGGGCGACGGCATTGCCGTGGATCCGTCTAACGACACCGTTTGCGCCCCCTTTGACGGAAAAATCATCAACTTTAACAAAGCCGCTCATGCCTTTGTCATCGGCAGGGACGGAGCGGAAGTGCTCATTCACGTCGGCTTGGAAACCGTTTCCTTAAATGGCGAAGGTTTCACCCCACTCGCCAAGGACGGCGACGAAGTAAAACAAGGCCAACCCCTTTTAAAATTTACCCCGGAAATTATTGCCAGCAAAGCGGCCAGCACCTTCATCATGATCGTGGCCACCGCGCCGGCCGACACTGCCGCTTTCAACAAAACGCAGGGCAGCGTCAAAACGGGCCAACCCCTCTTTGATGTTACGCTGGACGGCGCCGCCGCCCAAGAGGAAGAAGCGCAATCCTTTGTGGAATCCGCGCCCGTAACGGTCGTCAACCCCAACGGGCTGCACGCCCGCCCGGCCGCCGTACTGGCGCAGCTGGCCTCCACCTATCCCTTTGCCGTAAAAATTGTCAAGGGAGAAAACTCCGCCGATGCCAAAAGCACCGTCGGGCTTATGGGGCTTGCCTTGGCGCTAAACGACCACGTGATTATCCGCGCCGCCGGCCCGCAGGAAGAGGCCCAAGCCATTATCGCCAAGATTGAGGCCGGTTTCAAAGACGCCTTTGGCGAAAAAGGCGCCGCCGCCCAACCCATAGCCATGGAGGTTTCCCCAGCAGTGGAAGAAGCCCCGGCCGATTTCTCCAAGCCCGTGGAGCTAAAGGGCTTGTCCGCCTGTGCGGGGCTGGCCGAAGGCATGGCTTTTTTGCACCAGACGGAAGAAATTTCCTTTGACGAAAACGCCGCGGACCCCAAGGCGGAGCTCCTGCTTTTGGACACCACCTTCCGCGCCATTATTTCCGAAACGCAAGCCAAAGCCAACGCCGAAAAAGACGGCCCGGCTAAGGAAATTTTAACCGCCCATTTAAGCATTTTGCAGGACCCGATGCTCGTGCAAACCGCCCAAGAGGCCGTTTCGCGCGGGAAGTCTGCCGCGTGGGGCGTCAACGAAGCAATCCGCTCCAGCATTGATGTACTCAAAAAAACCAACAACCGCTTTTTAATGGAACGCATTGCGGACCTCAAGGACCTGCGGCGCGCTATTTTGCTGCGCTTAAACGGCAAACCGCAATCCGCGCCGGAAATCCCGGAAGGGTGCATTTTGCTGGCAGATGAACTGTTGCCGTCCGAAGTCGGTGCCCTGGAAGACCGTGCCGCAGGCGTACTGCTTGCCAAAGGTTCTCCCACCGCCCACGCCAGCATTATGCTGCGCAATATGGGCATTCCCAGCGTGGTCTGCGCGGGAGCCAACGTGCTGCGCGCGCCCGAAGATTGCGTCGTGTGCCTGGACGGTACCAACGCCTCCGTCATTTTAAACCCCAATGACGATCAACTCATTGCTTTCACCGACCGCTTGGAGGCAAACCTCAAGGCCCGCGCCGAAGAACAGGCCGCGGCCCAAAATCCGGCCGTCACCCAAGACGGGGTACGCATTTTTGTGGAAGGCAACGTGTCTAACGAAAAAGAAGCCGCGCACGCCGCCGAAAACGGAGCAGACGGCATGGGGCTGGTGCGCACGGAGTTTTTGTTTAACGGACGATTGCAGCCGCCCACCTTGGCCGAACAGCAAGCGGCCTATCAGGCCATTGTCAACGCGGCCAACGGGCACACCGTCACCTTCCGCACGCTGGACGCGGGCGGCGATAAGCCGCTCCCGTTTGTGGACATCCCGCCGGAGGAAAACCCCATTGTCGGCTTACGCGGGATTCGTATTTTTAAACGCAACGAAGCCTTCTACCGCACGCAAATCCGCGCACTGCTTAGCGTAAAACCCGCTGAACAGGCGCGCATTATGCTGCCGATGGTGGCCTTTGCGGACGAAGTGGATTTCTTTAAGCAGGTCGTGTCCGAAGAAAAGGCCTCCCTGGGCGTAAAAGCCGATGTAAAGCTGGGCATCATGGTGGAGGTCCCCTCCGCCGCCTTATGCAGCGAACAAATGGCCGCCCGGGCGGATTTCTTCTCTATCGGCACGAACGACCTTACCCAATACACGCTGGCCATTGACCGCGGTCACAAGGAGCTCAGCGCCCATTCCGACCACCTGCACCCGGCCGTGTTAAAACTCATCGGCCTTACCTGCGCCGGAGCCAAAAAACACCAAAAGCCCGTGGCCGTCTGCGGTGCCATGGCAGGCGATTTAGCCGCCGTGCCGTTCCTGGTTGGGCTTGGCGTAACGGAGCTGGCCGTTGGCGGCGGACAGATTGCCCAAGTCAAGGCCCTGGTGCGCCGCTTGGACTTCAAAAAATGTGCCGCCGTGGCGCAAGAGGCGCTTTCGCTCACGTCCGCCAAGGCTGTGCGCGAACTGTCCAAGAAGGAATTTGCCGTATAATAGCTGTTCAATTTATCCCCGGAGGAATTATGAACGCCGTAAAAAGTTTTTTTGCCGCTGTAGGGAAGGGCCTCGTGCAGTTAGGAAAGGCCCTCATGCTCCCCATTGCCGTATTGCCGATTGCCGGCCTGCTGTTACGCTTGGGCCAGCCGGACTTGCTCAACATCGCCTTTATTTCCGAGGCAGGCGGAGCTGTATTTAACAACTTGCCTATCATCTTTGCCTTGGGCGTAGGGATCGGCTTTGCACACGAAAACCACGGCGCAGCCGCTTTGGCTTCGTTTGTGGGGTACGTCATTTTGACGGCCTCCCTCAAGGTGTTGGATCCCAACATCAACATGGGTGTGCTCGGCGGTATTATCGCCGGTGTGACGGCGGGTCTTTTGTACAACAAATACAAAAGCATCAAGCTCCCCGCTTACTTGGCCTTCTTTGGCGGACGCCGCTTCGTACCGATTGTAACGGGTGCGACCTGTCTGCTGATTGCCTGCGCGGCGTACTTTGTGTGGCCGCCTATCGGCCGCGCGATTGGCGCATTTGGGGATTGGACCATTACCTCCGGCAACGTCGGTCTGTTCTTTTACGGGCTGGCCAACCGCTTGCTCATCCCGCTGGGTCTGCACCACATTTTAAACAACCTCGTATGGTTCCAATTTGGGGACTTTGCCACCATTCAAAACGGCATCAATACCGTCGTCCACGGCGATTTGACCCGCTTCTTTGCCAAAGACCCCACCGCCGGCACCTTTATGGCGGGCTTTTTCCCGGTAATGATGTTTGGCTTGCCGGCCGCTTGCTTGGCTATGATTAAAACCGCCGACACCAAACGCAAAAAAGCCACCGCCGGGTTACTGCTTTCCATGGCGCTAACGTCCTTTTTAACCGGCATCACCGAACCGATTGAATTTGCGTTTATGTTCCTGGCGTTCCCGCTGTATGTATTGCACGCGGTGCTAACGGGCGTCTCCATGGCGGTGATGAACATTCTGGGCGTTAAACTGGGCTTTACGTTCTCGGCCGGGCTCTTTGACTATCTGCTCAGCTACGGCCTAGGCACCAAGGGCTGGCTGCTTATCCCCGTCGGGCTCGTGTATGGCGTGGTTTACTACTTTGTTTTTTACTTTGCCATTATCAAGTGGAACCTCAAAACGCCGGGCCGCGAAGATGAGCTCCCCGCTCCGGCCACTCCTGTCGCGGCCGAACAACCCGCCGCTTCCGGCGCCGCTCCGGCCGACAACTCCCGCGCCAGCCAATATGCCAAGGCCTTGGGCGGCAAGGAAAACGTTACCAATATCGGCGCCTGTGCCACGCGCTTGCGTGTGGACGTAAAAGACGGCAAATTGGTGGATGCTATTCTGCTCAAGCAGCTGGGCGCGCGCGGCGTCGTAAAAGGCGCTAAAAGCGTTCAAGTGGTCATCGGGCCGGAAGTGGAACTGCTTTTGGAAGAAATCAAACCGTATTTAAAATAAATAAACAAGAGGAAATTTATGCGTTTAATTGTTACAAAAATGAACTTGGGGCTTTGGGCCGCCGCTTACATTAAAGAAAAAATCAACACAGCCGTTCCGACGGCGGAAAAACCGTTTGTCTTGGGCTTGCCCACGGGCGGCACGGTGGTGGATATGTATGCCAACCTGCGCATGTTTCACAAACAGGGCACGCTAAGCTTTAAAAACGTCATTTCGTTTAACATGGACGAATACGTCGGCTTACCGAAAGACCACCCGCAAAGCTACCACAGCTACATGCACCAAAATCTGTTTGGTGAAGTGGACGAACTGCCGCAGAACATTCACATTTTAAACGGCCAAGCGGCCGATTTAAACCAAGAATGCGCCGATTACGAAGCCGCCATTGAAAAAGCCGGCGGCATTGACTTGTTCCTCGGCGGCGTGGGCCGCAACGGGCACATTGCCTTTAACGAACCCGGCTCCTCTTTCTCCACCCGCACCCGCTTAGTTAAGCTGACCCCCAGCACCATTGAAGCCAACTCACGTTTCTTCTTAAACGATACCCAGCGCGTGCCGCACGAAGCGCTTTCCGTCGGTATCGGCACCGTTTTGGCAGCCAAGGAAATTTTGTTCTTAGCTTCCGGCGATAAAAAAGCCGAAGCCGTGGCGCACTTGTTTGCGCCGGGCACGGACGCCAACTGGCCGATTACGGCGCTCAAAACCCACGCGCACGCTACCCTGCTTGTGGACATGGAGGCCGCCGGCCAGCTGCCCGCCTCTGCCAAGGCAAGTTTAGACGCACAAATGCAAGCCAACCCGGCTGCTGAGCACTGGGTGTTAGAGGTGCCGGAGAAATAAAATGACTACGGAATTTCTGCTCAAAAACGTCTGCGCCGTTACCCCGGAAGGCACGCTGCCGGGGTCAGCGCTGTGGATTAAGGACGGGAAGATTTTCCGCGTACTTCCGCAGGACCAACTGGCCGCAGACGCGCAGGAACTCCCCGTATACAACGGCGAAGGCGCCGTGGCCGTCCCCGGATTTGTAGACCTGCACATCCACGGTTTTGCGGGTTTCGGGCCGGAATTGGGCACGCCGGAATCTTTGTGGCAAATGTCGTTGGAACTGGCCAAGCACGGCGTTACGGCCTTCTGCCCCACGCTTTACTGCGGCAAACCGCACGACATGGAAGCGTTGCTTAAAAAGCTTGCCCCCGCCTTTGGCAAAGAAAAAGGCGCGCGGCTGATTGGCTTTCACTTGGAAGGGCCTTTCATCTCCCCCCACAAACCCGGGGTGATGAAGCCGGAGGACATTGCGCCGGTGGATTTTGAGGCCTTCCAGCGCTTATACGCCGCGGCAGACGGGCATATTTCCAATATGACGGTCGCCCCGGAACTGCCCGGCCTGGACCCGTTGATTGATTTCTGCCGGGAACATCACATTCTGCTCCAAGGCGGGCACACCAATGCCACCTACGACGAATTTTTGGCAGGTGCCGCGCGCGGCATTACGCATGCCACCCACCTCTTTAACGCCATGAGCCCCTTTACGCACCGGGCGCCCGGCGCGGCGGGAGCGGTGCTCATGCACGCGGGAATTTCGTGCGAATTTATCGGGGACGGACGCCATTTCCACCCGGATATTGTTTCCTTTTTGCGCACCATAAAGCCGATAGAAAACTTGGTGTTGATTACGGACGCCTTGCTCCCCACCGCCCAAAAGAAGCCCCCCTTCTTTGCCAACGGCGAGGAAGTGGTGTTTGAAGGCGGCGTGTGGAAACGCAAGACGGATAAAGTGATTGCCGGTTCCGCGCTGACGATGGCGCAAGGGTTTAAAAACCTGTTGGACTTTGGCTACACGCTTGCGCAGGCCTCGGCCCTGGCCAGCACCAACCCGGCGCGCATCATCGGTTTAAAAGAGCACGGCCGCTTGGCGGAAGGATACGCCGCGGATATCGTGTTGTTGGATGCCAATTTTGTTCCGCAAACGGTGTTTATCGGCGGACAAAAAATTTAAAAATAGCGGTACAAAAAATCCCCGCGGGCCTTATCGCGCCGCGGGGATTTTTTATAGACGCTGGTTAAAACGAGTAACCCTCTGCAATAGTTGTAAAGGCATTGGGGGTCGTACGGCCCGAAATACTTTGGCATACGGATTTTGCTAAGTCGGAAGCAGCCCAACAAATAAAATCTTTCTCCGCAAAATAACGCTCCACCATCGGCGTTCCTGTAATGGAACCGCTGCAATACACGGACTGTACCTGTCCCAAACTGCTATACAAAGTACACTCAAAATTCTTATACCACACATGAGTAGCCGACTGGTACCTGGCTCCGGCAGGCATTTGCACATCCAGTTCGCTAAAATCGGCCGCATACTTGCCATTGGCCATAAAATACACCTGTTGGGCATTTACAATCGTTTGGATAAGCGGCACCAAGCTCATCACGCGCGCCTTCATGACCGCCTTTTGGTATTGCGGCACCGCCACCGCCGCCAAGATACCGATAATGAGGACAACCACTAATAACTCAATGAGCGTAAACCCGCCCTTTGCCACTTTGCCGTCATCCCGTAATGCCACGCACCCCGCAAAAGGGTCGTCGCACTGGAAGGTTTCTGTCCAGAGCCTCGCCGTTCTGCCGTCATCCTGGAGCGCTGTAGTCCAGGATCTCGTCGTGGTCGTTTTCTTGTTCATCCTTTCCTCCATAAACCCACCAAATCGCCCCGTCATTGCGTTTTTCATAACATCCTTCCTTTTTGATAAATTTTGAGTATACTCAAAATTTATCAAAAAAAAAAACGAATACAACCCCTCTGTGTTTTACCAGCCCAAAAACAACACAAAAAATAAAGTCTTTCCTCCAGCCGTCATCCTGGAGTGTCGTAGTCCAGGATCTCGTCGTGGTCGTTCCGCCGTCATCAAACAAAGCGCCGTCATGCTGAACTCGTTTCAGCATCCAGCAATAGAGTTTCTCTTTGCGCTGGACCCTGAAATAAATTCAGGGTGACGGCTTTACAATATAAGGTCATTCTGAACTGGCGGCCCGCAGGGTATTCAGCATCTACCGCTTGTGTTGTTCTGTCGTTCGTTGTTCGCCGTTGTTGTCATCCCGTAAGGTCATCATACGGGATCTCGTCGTTAAGGAGTCATCCTGGAATGGCGCCAAAATGTCCTAGGAGTCGTCGCCCTGGAAGGTTTCTGTCCAGGGCCTCGTCGTTGTCGTTGCCTTTTCCGTTTTAACGAGACAGGCTCCAAATCACTCCGTCACCGTTTTAACCTGGCGCACAGTTCCGCCAGCCCGGAGGAAATATCCTCCTTTTGCACAATCACGCCTTCCGGCACAGCCAAATTGACGGGCGCAAAATTCCATATTGCCTGAATGCCTGCCTCCACCAACGTGTCCGTAATGCCTTGTGCGGCCGCCGCGGGAACGGTTAAAATAGCGATTTTTAAATTTTCCTTTTCAATCACGCTTGCCAGCTGCGCCGTGTGATACACCCGCACGCCATGCAGGGAATTGCCCACCAACTCCGGGTGCGTGTCAAACGCGGCCACAATTTCCAGCCCGTGGTTTTTAAATCCGTCAAAACCCAACAGCGCCGCCCCCAGATGTCCGGCCCCGACCAAAAAGGCCTTGTTTAAATTGTTCCAGCCCAAAAACTTTTCAATGACGGCAATCGTCCCCGCCACCTTAAACCCCGCCCGCAGTTTGCTGGGCGCGCCGACGGCCTGTAAATCTTTTTTAATTACAATCGGCAGCAAGTGCGTTTCCTCGGCCAGTGCCGTGGAAGAAACCAACTCCCGCCCATAGGCATGCAAATTGTAAAAAATACGCAAGTATTGCGGCAGACGGCGAATGGTCTGCACGCTGATGTCTTTTTTATGATGAAATAAGCCCATAAAATAAAATGCTCCGTCGGAATTTGCTGGATATCTCAATATCTATAGTAACTTTTTAGTTTTTGCTTGTCAAGCGCACTCCTCCCACGCACACAGAGAGAAGGTTGACAGCAAAATCCGCAAAAAGTTACAATATAGATAACAAAATATCTATAACGTTATTTTGAACACTTAAAGGAGAACAAAAAACTATGGCGGAAAAGAAAGTTGCTGCTGCTCCGGCCGTTGCCACTCCCGAAGAATTGGCTCATTTGACCCAAGTCGTGGACAAGGTAAAAGCCGCCCAGCGCATTTATGCTACGTACACCCAAGAACAGGTGGACAAAATTTTCCGTGCAGCCGCTATTGCCGCTGCGCAAAACCGCATTCCCCTGGCCAAAATGGCCGTGGAAGAAACGGGCATGGGCGTAATGGAAGACAAGGTAATCAAAAACCAGTTTGCTTCCGAATACATCTATAACCAATACAAAGACACCAAAACCTGCGGCGTTTTGTCTGATGACGACGCCTTCGGCTACCGCCAAGTGGCGGAACCTATCGGTGTCATCGCCGGTGTGGTGCCCACCACCAACCCGACCGCTACCGCCATCTTTAAAAGTCTTTTAGCGTTAAAGACCCGCAACGGTATTGTATTTTCTCCGCACCCGCGCGCCAAAAAATGCACCATCGCCGCGGCCAAAATCGTCTTGGACGCGGCCGTAGAAGCTGGCGCCCCGAAAGACATCATCGGCTGGATTGAAAGCCCGACCATGCCGCTTTCCAACGCCTTAATGCACCACCCGCACATTAACTTAATTCTCGCTACCGGCGGCCCCGGCATGGTGAAAGCTGCCTACTCTTCCGGCAAACCGGCCTTGGGTGTGGGCGCAGGCAATACGCCCGCCGTCATTGACGCTACCGCCAACATCAAAATGGCCGTCAGCTCCATTATCATGAGCAAAACCTTTGATAACGGTATGATTTGCGCCAGCGAACAATCCGTCGTAGTGGAAGATGCTGTTTACGAACCGGTCAAGGCGGAATTCATCGCCCGCGGCTGCCATTTTGTCACCGGCAAAGACCGCAAAAAACTGGCCGAAACCATTGTGGTCAACGGCAAGCTCAACTCCGGCATTGTGGGCCAAAGCGCAGTAAAGATTGCGGAAATGGCCGGCATCAAAGTTCCCGCCGGAACCAAAATTTTAATCGCCGAAGCCAAGGAAGTAAACGACGAGGAAGTCTTCGCCCGCGAAAAACTCTCCCCCGTCTTGGCCTTCTACCGCGCTAAAGATTTCAACCACGCCGTGGAACTGGCCAGAGACCTTATTTTGTACGGCGGCGCCGGACATACTTCCGTGCTCTACACCGACGAATCCAACGAAGAGCATATTGATATCTTTAAAGATATGCCCACCGCCCGCACGCTGATCAACATTCCTTCTTCCCAAGGTGCCATCGGCGACGTGTATAACTTCAAACTGGCCCCGTCTTTGACGCTCGGCTGCGGTTCGTGGGGCGGCAACTCCGTCAGCGAAAACATTGGGGTGAAACATCTTATGAACGTGAAATCCGTCGCGGAACGCCGCGAAAATATGTACTGGTACAAAGTACCGCACAAAATCTACTTCAAACGCGGCGCGCTTTCTCAGGCGTTGGCGGAACTTAAAGGCAAGCAGCGCGCCTACATCATCACGGACAAAACCATGGAACAATTGGGCCACGTCCGCGCCGTGTGCGACGTGTTGGAAGGCCTGAACATTAAGTTCCGTGTATTCTCCAACGTGCTGCCGGACCCGAACATTTCCAACGTACAGGCCGCCTTGGACATTGCCAACTTCTGGCAGCCCGATATTATCATCGGCCTCGGCGGCGGTTCCGCCATGGACGAAGCCAAAATGGTGTGGCTGATGTACGAAAACCCGGACACCAGCTTTGAAGATATCGCCATGCGCTTTATGGATATCCGCAAACGCATTTACGCGGCGCCGCCCTTGGGCAAAAAGGCCACCATGGTCGCTATCCCGACCACGTCCGGCACCGGCTCCGAAGTCACGCCGTTCACCATCATCACCGACGAAAAGACCGGCACCAAATACGCCATTACGGACTATGCCTTAACGCCCGATATGGCTATTATTGACCCGGAATTTGTGCTCGGTATGCCTAAAAAATTGACGGCTTGGTCCGGCCTGGACGTGCTCACCCACGCCATTGAGGCCTACACCTCTGTCTATTCCACAAACTTTACGGAAGGGCAGGCCTTGGAAGCCATGCGCTTGGTGTTTAAATACTTGGAAAAATCCTACACCTTGGGAGCCAAAGACATCAACGCCCGCGAAAAAATGCACTACGCGGCCACGATTGCCGGTATGGCCTTTGCCAACGCCTTCCTCGGTTTGTGCCACTCCATGGCGCACAAATTGGGTGCGATGTACCACGTACCGCACGGCTTGGCCAACGCGCTGCTGCTCAGCTACGTCATTGAGTTCAACGCCACGGATAAACCGACCAAGCAGGGCTTGTTCCCGCAGTACAAATATCCGTTTGTGAAAGGACGCTACGGTAAGATTGTGGACTTCCTCCTCCCCCACAACAACTTCGGCGACGATAAAGACGCCAAAGTGGAAAAACTCATTGAAATGGTGGAAGAGCTGAAACACAAACTGGACATTCCCAAATCGCTCAAAGAATACGGCATTCCGGAAAAAGAGTTCTTGGATAACTTGGACAAACTTTCCGAGCTGGCCTTTGACGATCAGTGCACCGGCGGCAACGCCCGCTATCCGCTGATCAGCGAAATTAAGGACTTGTACTTAAAAGCGTACTACGGCGAACCCGTCAAGCACGTGAAAGGCAAATAAACCTTCTATGCAAAATCCCCGCTCTTAACGAGCGGGGATTTTTTATGTCCCACTTTTCACCTATAATGAAACTCCCCGGGCTCACGCCCGGGGTTTCTTTTCATCCGAACAATTCCATTGTTCGCCCCAAATCTTCTTTTC
>CAKUMH010000010.1 GCA_934667625.1 uncultured Elusimicrobiales bacterium | reverse complement strand
AATGTAGAAGATTTGGGGATATTCGCTCCACCTCTCGGGCTTACGCCCGGAGTTCTTGCGAGCGGAATGTATAGAAAACGCCCGCTTACAGCGGGCGTTTATAACAGAACAAGATACTTTTTATTTGTCCAAGCCGCGGGCAAAGTTGCTGTACGTGACAAATTTCTCTTCGTACGCGATAAAGGCTTCCTTCAAAATTTTGATAGCCGTCTGCTTATCAAAAATCTTTTCCACCACTACCGTTTTATTTTCCAGCTTTTTGTAATCTTCAAAAAAGCTCATCGTTTCCGAAATTAAGTGTTCCGGCAGTTGGGAAATATCGGTGTAGTGGCTCACGTTCGGGTCGCCCTGCGCCACGCCGATAATTTTGTCGTCGGCCTCGCCGTTGTCAAGCATGCGCATCACGCCGATAATGCGCGCCGGCACAATGCACAGCGGCACCACTTCGGCCTGGGATAGAATCAAAATATCCAACGGGTCTTTGTCGGCCCCATAAGTGCGCGGAATAAAGCCATAGTTGGCCGGATAATACACGGACGAATAGAGTACGCGGTCCAAACGCAGCAGGCCGCTGGCCTTGTCCAGCTCGTATTTGGCACGGGTGCCTTTCGGAATTTCAATAATCCCGTTTACAATATCCGGCAGCGTATCTTTATCGCCGGGAGACACATGGTGCCAGGGGTTGAAATTTGCAAACATTTTTTCCTCTTTTAAGTCAAAGATTTACCCATTTATTATAGCAATTCTACTCATTCCCTTGCAGACAAACACGCGCCGCGGCGGACTTGGTATAATAAAGGAAACCCGTTTTTGGGTGCATCAGCGCGTCAATAGGCTGTCGCGCCCCTGTTATACACTAAATACAGCAGGAAATTTTTAACACTTTAACCAAGGAGCTTTTCATTATGCCAGAAATTAAATGCCCCCATTGTGGCCAAGTTTTTCAGGTGGATCAGTCCGGCTATGCCGAGTTGTTAAGCCAAGTCCGCTCGGCCGAGTTTCACAAAGAAATAGAAGCCCGCACCGCACAGCTGGCACAGGAACAGGCCGGCCAAATTGCCGTTTTAAGGACGCAGGCGCAGGCCGACAAACAACAGGCCGCCTTTGCGTTTGAGCAGGAAATTACGTCCTTAAAGGCTCAATTATCCTCCGCCAAAAACGCGCAGGAGCTGGCCGTCAGCCGCGCCGTGGCGGATGAAAAGGACCGCCTAAACGATAAAGAAAAAGAGCTGTTGGCCCTGCGCGCGCAGCTGACCGACGCGCAAAACCAAACCCAGCTGAAAACGCAGGCCCTCAAAAACACGTACGAAATCCAGCTCAAAGCCAAGGATCAGGAAATTGCCTTCTACAAGGATTTAAAGGCCAAAATGTCCACCAAAATGGTGGGCGAAACGCTGGAAAAGCATTGCGAAACTGAGTTCAACCGCCTGCGCGCCACCGCCTTTCAAAACGCGTATTTTGAAAAAGACAACGACGCCCGCTCCGGCAGCAAGGGCGATTATATCTTCCGTGAGTCAACAGCCGAAGGGGTGGAATTTATTTCCATTATGTTTGAGATGAAGAACGAAATGGACACCACCGCTACCAAGCACAAAAACGAAGATTTCTTTAAGGAATTGGATAAGGACCGCCACGAAAAAGGCTGCGAATATGCTGTGCTCGTTTCCCTCTTGGAGGCCGAGAACGAACTCTACAACACGGGCATTGTGGATGTGTCGTACAAGTACCCCAAAATGTACGTCATCCGTCCGCAGTTTTTTATCCCGATGATTACGCTCTTGCGCAACGCCGCTTTAAACTCCGTGGATTACCGCCGCCAATTGGCCGAAGTGAAAAACCAAAATTTGGATATCTCCCACTTTGAGGATGACATCAACGATTTTAAAGCCAAATTCGGCCGCAACTACCAGTTAGCCAGCGACAAGTTCAAAAAAGCCATTGAAGAAATTGACAAAACCATTGACCACCTGCAAAAAACCAAAGATGCACTTTTATCATCGGAAAATAATCTGCGTTTAGCCAATGATAAAGCGCAGGACTTAAGCGTCAAAAAATTGGTTAAAAAGAACCCAACCATGGCGCAGAAATTTGCGGCCCTGGCGGCGGAACAAAAAACCGAGCCCAAGCAGCAATAGCCCCGCCCAGCAGCAGGCCTTTTTGCCTTCTCCCGCCCCTGCCTTAACTGGCCGGGGCGTTTTTATGTCTAGAAAACCACAGGCTAAGCGGGGGGAATTGTTGTTTGCCCCATTAAAAAACGCTAACATACCGCAAAAAGCGAATTGTTTGGCGGCTTTCCCGGCACACAAAAAGGCCCGCCGAGTAATATACCCAGCGGGCCATTTAAATTGCTAAATAACAGTTAGCTCACTCCTCGTCGTCGTACATTTCAGGGTACTCAGAAGCAGAATAGCCGCCGTCTGTTGTTGAGACCTGTCCCTGCAGAGCTTGGAAAAGTTCCTCTGCCTCCACGTAAAAGGTATTCACCAACTGATTCCATTCCATCTTCTTTTCTTCAAAAGAAATATTCTTAGCTGCAATCTCTTGCGCTTTACTCTGGCACTCCTTCACAAGATCACCAAAATCATACAAATACTTAATTGTTTCCGTCGGCTTATTCCGCATGTATAAAGACTGCACTATTTCATTGTTTTCTGCCTCTAACACCTGGGTCAGGTACTTGGTTACAGAAGCCAAATACGCCTCTTCGGTTTTCGGTTCCTCAGGCAGCTGTAAGAAAATGCCCAGAGCCTGTGCCTGTGCCTCCGCCACATAAGCCTCTACTTTGGCATTGATCTTTTTAACTAAGTCTTGACTTTCCCGCTGATATTCATCAGACAAACTAGCCAAGCGTTTTGCCTGCTCATTCAAATCGGTCATTTTCGAGGTTGATTCCACAAGTGCCACATATCTATCAAAAAATGCCTCACATACCCTTTCCTCAGCATTCAGCTCAAAGCCATAAGTCTGCCTCGCTTGCGAAAAGAAATCGCGGAGCCCGGTTCTATCTTGTTCCATAACCTGCAGCAACACATCCGTGTTCTTCTGCAAAATCTCCTCAGTGCGAGCCGTGGCTCCTTCCTGTTTCGCTTTGCTTAAGGCCAATCGGTTTGCGTTAATTCTAATCTGCTCTTGGGTAGATTCCGGCATAAACGAAGGCTGGTCTGCCCAGGTTTCATGCATGACCGTAAACGGATAGGAAATTAGAGCATTGTCCGTTGCGTCCGCGCGGGTGGGGGAAACCTTGTGCCACAACCAGCTTGGCACGGCCAACGCATCCCACCAGGTAAACTTTCTTTCCTTCTCACCACCCACCTGTTCCAAAACTGCAGAGGGGGAAACCAGCGCAGTGCCTTGGTTAAGGTTTTTTTCGTCAAAAAGGTCTCCATATTTGGCCACTTCCTTTTCCAAAAGTTCTTTCTGACGACCTTCCGCCCAGTGATTAAACGGATAGGAGAACAAGGTAGCAGTGCTCACATCCAGTGCTTTAAATCCGACAAACCACTTAAGCATGCTCCAGTACTCCTGCCCAACCGCTTGCACCACGGGGTGATAGGTCAAAATCTCGCCTGGCACCGGACTGTGGCCGGCATTCTTTCCAATGCCTAGCCAATAATTTTGGAACATATTGTTCGTATTAAACAAAGACCTGTCCGCTCCAGTCCACCAATTACGCAGGCCCTGCCGTTGGGCAAAGCGCATAAACTCAGCACGCTGCAGCGGAAGCGGCATCTGAGCCAAACGTTCCGTATTTACAGGGAAAGTCCCCATTCTATACATACCGCTCGTTTTATCCGCAGCAAAGAGGGTAAATTTTTTCTTAGGCATAAAGCGCGGTGTTCTAAAACCTCTTACGAGAGAGGTAGTCGTATTCCCCGTGGTGGCCACCGCAGCGGGGTTGGAAGTCACGTTTGCAGTCACACGAGAACCTTTGGTGGCTTGGGCGGCTGCATTTTCCTCCACCATATACCCCATACCATTCTTGCTCAAATTCGCCGTAAAATTGGCTTGGGACATATATCCCGTACCGCTCGCCACACTGGCTTCGCCGCGTCTAAGTGCCGCCGCCAAGCGAACCATACGCGTCCCCTGAGAGCTCTTATAAACTATTTTACCCGCTTTTATAGCACGGGGGAGGGATTTCACCACGCCGCTTAGCAAGCGCAGCGCACGCCAGGACCCGCTAATCAGAACCCCGCCATACACCCAGAATAGCGCCTCACCAAACAGATCTGCCGCACGGGCGGCGTTTTCCTTTTCCACCTTTCTCCAGTTGGTCCGGTTCACCAACAACATTTCCACCGTCCCTTTGCTGGTAAAGACAAAGGTGCCTTCCTTGGTTCTGCGGTCACAGCCCGCAGGCAAAACATATCCGGCAGAGGCAATCGCCAAGCTTTCCGGAGTAATTGGTGTC
The DNA here is from genome assembly GCA_934667625.1 of uncultured Elusimicrobiales bacterium. Classification (GTDB taxonomy): domain Bacteria; phylum Elusimicrobiota; class Elusimicrobia; order Elusimicrobiales; family Elusimicrobiaceae; genus Avelusimicrobium. The sequence goes on along the minus strand of CAKUMH010000010.1, from coordinate 44,274 downwards.
AAGTGTTGCGTGTCCATTTTGGCCACATTCATACACTCGTCACGTGTAACGCTCGGCCCCATAACCGGGAGAAATTCCACATACGTGGAAGCCAACAGATTGGAAAGTTTGACCATTTCGTCAGAAGAAAGACCGTAATCATCCAAGGTATAGTTGGACACCCCTTGTAACGGAGCATACAAATCTGCCGTATAGCGGGCAAATTTAGCCCGGTCCGCATAAGACAGCCAGTAGCGGTTGTTCACCACGCCGTTGTTATCTGACACGGCAGAACGGAACTGGGCGGACATATCCAGCGGATCCTGTTTTTTCAAAAATTGGGGCAGGGACGCGTCAAACGCAACATTTCCCATAAGCGGCTCCGTAAGCATCCCAAGCGTATGTAGAGCCAGCACGCGGGTGCCTGTCGCATGGGTAGGTTCCGCCATTTGCCTTAAAAAGTCAAACGCTGTATTTATTTGCACAGAGTTAAGCGCAAACTGCTTTAAGGTTTCGTACAGAGTGTCAAAAACAGCACCTAAAACATCGGAATACTGCGTTTTAAAATTGCCCTTGGGCTCACCTTCAAACAAGGCTACCATTTCGCTAAGCAAGCTTTCATCACCCGCAAATAAGGCATACAGCGTGGCATATTGGATTGCACTGGAAAGAGATACAAATTCCTTAGAATCCGCCTCTGGGTTTTCTTTCTTAAAGGCATTGAACTCGCTTAGAATATCATCATCTGGCCAAGGCAAAAATCTATTTTGACCATCTAGGGAAAACATCGGGTTCAACACCGCGCCCTTAGGCAAGGGTTGCAAAGAGAAATAGTTTTGTGCCACTTTCTTGGCCAGGGGGTGCGCATCCAAAGAAGAGAGCGAGACCTTTTCCGTCTTATATCCTTTCGGCAGGTCTGCCGGAAGGGAGGAAAAGAAATAAGCGTCCTGCGCCACAAAAGCTTCATACGTCGGCTTCAAAGCAGGGATAGAAACAGACTGCAATTCTCTACTAAAACCTTTAGACCTCTTTGACTTGTTTTGCGCGGGATAGATTTGGTTATACAGCGCTTTAGACGGATAGACAAAATACAATTCCGGCTCGTTTAATTCTAACCCGTTTGCATTTACCGCCTGCTGTAAGAGCACCAATAAAATGCGCAGCGTACCGCGGGCGGCATACAAGTCGGAATTGTCCATTGTTTTGATTTTGTTAAGCCGTTTGAGTACCTCATAGGCGCGAACCTGGGCCTGCGCATAAAAGCTTTTTATTTCCTCACGCTGTTCCTGGGGGAGAGAATCCGGGTTGCGCGTATGCTCTTGTGCCATGCCATAAAGCATTTCCGCCGCATACGCTATGGCCAAATAGTCGTGGCAGTTCACCCCGCCAAGTGGGTCAATATATTCCAACAATCTATCAAGTCCGGTTTCAAAAGCGCCCGTTTTTACATCATTCAAAAACTGCTGGGAAGTCGGACAGCCAATGTTGGACAAATTGTACATTTCCTCCATTTTGATCAGTTGCACTGGGGAGTATTTGTAGCGGGCATCATAACCCAAGGTTTGGCTGATCGCATCCGGTGCCACGTGCGGATTTTGACGATAATAATCGTAAGACTGTTCGTTTTCGGCATTTAACATTTCCCGCACGGCCGTTTGATATTCCACTTGCTTTCCGGCCTGGCGGCGCAGTTTGTCCATTTCCTGATAGGCACTTTGCATCATTTCATAGGTGGGGGCCTCTTCAAACTGGGTTCTAACGCGTCCCATCTCCTCCAAATACTGGACAAACCGCTTGCGCAACTTCTGCTCGGCTTGCTTCGTCTTCGCCATGGAAGCGCGCACCTGGTTATCCAGAACTTGCCTGTCCACACTAGACGCCGGAAGAGCAGCATAAGAGGGGGATAAGGTATTTAAGAGAAAAACGACAGCCATCACGCGCGAAAGCCAAGTATACATGAAAATCTCCTTTAAACTAGGTTACTTATATTATATTGTTTTTTGCGCACTTTCCCATAGGAAAAAAGTCCCAACGCCGTAGCAAAAAGGACCTAGGAAAAACCTAGGTCCTTTTTCCAAACCGTTTAGACGCTTGCAAAACAAAAATCCCCCGGGTGAATTCCCCGAGGGATTTGCAATTGTTTTTTGGCTGCAAACGCGTTATTTTTTAAACGCAGCCGCCACTTTAGAGGGCAGCAACTTGCCCTCAAGAGTCTCACAAAATTTCTCAAAAATAGAATCAAAAGCATTATCTGCGCGCACGGGAAATACACAAATGCCGTAATCCGCCGATATATCTTTAGCACCTTCTGGACACCCAGACTCTCCTAAGCTGTAAGAATGAGGCTTCGTAGCAGGAATCCGCCCGTTGCTAAGCTGATTTAATGAAATAACAAGACTAAATTTATAGATGCGTTCCGTTCTCATTTGCTCAAACACCTCAACAGGGATAACAGCAAAACCGAATCTACGAGATTCCGTCGGAATAAGCACAGCAGGAGCATTTTTTCCAAAGACTTGCGGCCCGTTTCCCCGCACCACCTCTTCAAGAGGGACAGCTTCAGCAGGAGACTCTTTTGCCCGGGAGGCGCTCTTTGCCCAGTTCCCTTGCGGATCTTTCCCGTGTTGATCTTTAAGAGGAGTTGCTACAGCAGGAATGGCACGTTCCTCATACGACAAATATGCAAAGGTTTTTGTGGGCTCCGGCAAGAGATTTGCCTGTGGGTATTGCTCAAACAGTCTCTTCGTCAAAAAGTAGGCAGTCTCTACCCGCTGTCTCTGCTCTAAACCAGCCACAATTCCACCCAACAGCGTATTATACAAAGATTCTTTTTCTGCCTGCGCAAACGCTGCAGGAAACATAAATAACCCAAATAACAAAACAACTAGAATTTTTTTCATTGTATCTCCTCTGCACTTGAAATAATATATTTATATTTTATTTATTTTTTACTTTTAAAACCAGGGATTTTGGACCTAGACATCAGGGATATTTGGACCTAGGAAAAATCTAGGCCCTTTTTCCAAACCGTTTAGACGCTTGCAAAACAAAAATCCCCCGGGTGAATTTCCCGAGGGATTTGCAATTGTTTTTTGGCTGCAAACGCGTTATTTTTTAAACGCAGCCGCCACTTTGGCCGGAAGCAGTTTTCCTTCATTCACCGCAAAGAATCCTTCAAACGTATCGTCTAAGTCTTTGACGGTAGGAACCGAAAACACACAAATGCCGTGCGTTTTTGCCAAGTCGTAGCGGGTATCCTGCGGGCAGCCGGACTTGTTCAAGTGAAAGGAAACCTCATCCGTATAGGACGTTTCTCCCTTGCTCACCTGCGCCAACGAAACGATAAGGCGGACAGCTCCCGCATCCGCGGCATTCATCGCGTTAAAGGCAGAAACAGGAACTGCTACCAACCCCAAGTGATGGGAGGTTGTTTCAATAAAGGCCGCCGGCACTTTTACCAAACGATTCTCAAAAGGATTCGGCCATTCACGAGCAGAAAAACCTCTCGGCGGTGCCACATAGGTCTTGTAGGACAAAACCGCATAGGTCTTTGCCAGTGCCGGCAGGATCTTTGCATTCGGGTATTGTTTAAACAACCCGTCCGTGGCAGCCGCTGCCGAGGCAACCGCTTCCTGCGCATTCTTTTGATGTGCACCCTGCACAATGGCCGTGAGCCCCTTCAGCAGCAGCTCGCGGTCTATTTCATTCCCGTCCAGCGCAAAAGCCGCCGGGAACGCGAATAACCCCAGTAATAAGGTAACTACAATTTTTTTCATTTTTTCTCCTTTGTATTTAAATGCGTGATTTGTATATTTTATTTAATTTTGCATTTTATTAATATAGGTCATTGGACCTATATTTTTTTGGGTCCAGGACCTAGAGAAATATAGGTCCTATCACTCATTTAAATTTTTTCGCAGGAGTCTTGCCGCTAAAAGCGATTCTGGTATAGCGAGGGGGAAATTTTATGCCATAAAAAATCCCCGGTGTTACCCGGGGATTTTTCTGCAGCAACAGTTTGTAAAGCTTATTTGTTTTCAGCAGCCACAGAGGCGGCTTCCTTCTTCCACGTCGTTGCGATACAACCCATCGCAATGACACACGCAATAATGCAGGAGAAGTACACCCCTTTCCAGCCGAAGCTCTTGCTGATGTACGCGGCACCCGTGCTGGAGAGCATGGCCCCAAAGTAACCGAACATACCGGTGAACCCGCACGCGGCAGAAACGGATTCCTGCACCGTTACGCGGGAGGCCTGTACGCCGCCGGCCAAGTTCTGCGGGCCGTCCACAAAGAAACCGATGAACGACGCCAGCAGCGAGGTCCAGAAGAACTGGTCCGTACCGGCAATGCAGTAGAAGCCCCAGCAGCTGGCGGCCAAGATGACCAAGTAAATAATGTTCATCTGCGTGCAGCGGCCCTGGAAGAATTTATCCGCCAAGTACCCGGCCACAATGCCGCCCGGCATACCCAAGAAGGGCATCCACTTCATGGCAGACACCGCGCCTTCCGGCGAGAAGCCGCGTTCCTGCGTCAGGAACATGGTACCCCAGTCCAGCGTGGCAAAGCGCACATAGTAAATGAAAATGTACGAAATAGCAAGCGCCCACAAGAACGGGTTTTTAAGCACATGTTTTTTGAGGATTTCCCAGTGGGAAAGGTTGCTCTTTTCCTTCACCGGCATTACGTCGTTTTTATACACTTCAATGGCGGGCAAGCCCACGGTGGTGGGTTTATCGGTCAGGAAGCACATCAGGAACACGCTGTAGCAAATACCCATAAAGGCCGGAACGATAAAGGCCATCTTCCACATATCCAATTTAAGCAGGTACGCAATCAGCACGCCCACAAAGAACGCACCGAATGTGTGGGAAGAAGACCACAGCGTCCATTTGGTGGCTCTTTCAGAGGGGGAGAACCAGTAGACAAGGCCCTTGGCTACCGGAGGAAATCCCATAGACTGCGCCACACCGTTTAAACCCCAAGCAACAGAGGCCAGCGCCACCAGCGGCAGCGTGATGCCCATGTTGCCCAAGAAAGAGTGGAATTGCGGCAGGAAGGGGAACGCCAAGTTAATAAGCGAAGAAATAAACAACCCCAAGGCCATTACGCCGCGGATGTTGCAGCGGTCAGCCAACACACCGCTCAAAAATTTACCGATACCATAGGTAAGATAAATGGTCGTGCCGATATAGCCCAGCTGGATAACATCCAAACCAAAGTTTTCGCTCAGGGCAGGTTTTACATAATCCAAGTTTTTGCGGGTAAAGTAAAACAAGGCATAACCAAAGTACATGCCGAAGAACATCTTAATACGCCAGTTGCGGTACAAACGCTTAATCTGCGCCTCGTCGGTAAGCGGAGTCCCGTCGGGCAGCGGCTTAAGCCAACCAAACAATTTAGACAACATACCTTCTCCTCTTTTTTAATTTTGATGCAACAAAACCACATCAACACTTTCCGGCGCTGGCTTCCCGCCGGGGCGCTCCCTCGTTTAGAAAGTAGATGTAGTATTTTGCAAAAGCATGAAGCAAATCTATTGCTTACCCCTCATTATAACATATATTTCACGGGACAGTAGCTCTTTTTTTCCGCGCGCCCCGTCTTACCAGTCTGCGTCCTTTCCTAAGGCGGACGCGGGGAGTTCTGCCCCAAAGGTAAAGGTGCGCGGCAACTCGTGCACGGTTAAACGTTGGGCCAAATAGGTGCGGATGATGCCCAAATGCTCGGGGGTATATCCTTCGTTTAAAACGATAAACGCCTTGAGGCGTTCGCCTTCCTCGGGGCGCATCAGGCGCACGCGGCACGCCTTCACCGCTGGGTGCTTTTCCAGCACCTCTTCCACGTGTTTGGGATACACATTCACACCCGCCACCTGCACACACGCATCTTGGCGGCGCAGGGGCCGCAAAAAACGTCCGTCTGCCGATACTTCCACGTAATCGGGCAGCAGGAGCCATTCCGGCTGGGAACGGCGGCGGATTTTGGGTTGATTTTCCTTTGTATCTATTTCCCAAAAGGGAAGCAGTTCAAACGGTTCTCCGGCCTGGTGGCGAAACCCCATAGCGCCCGTTTCGCTGGCGCCGTAAATCTCGGTAAACTGCGCGGCGCCCGCGCTGTAAAGCCCGCGGATGATTTCGTCCTTACACGGTGCCGTGGATGAAAGCACCTGCACCCCATGTGGCAGCTTAGCCTGCATACGTAAAAAATAGCCCCAAAACAGCGGAAACCCCACAACTAAATCACCCTCTTGCAAAAGCGTATCCCACGACTGGGTAGGCAAAGCCGGCAGCGTTAGCACGGGCACCGCAAGCACATGCGGCAGTGCCACCGTAAAGGTAAACCCGTACAAATGGCTGGCCGGCACCAGGGAAACCACCCGTTTTACCCCGTTAAACACGGGGGCCACGCCGTAGGCCTCTTCCTCAATCATTTCCCGCGTATGCACGCATTTTTTGGGCTCACCCGTACTGCCGGAGGTTAAAAAGGTCACGCTTCCCGTTTTGGCAAACGAGGCATAGGCATAATCAGTCATCAGGTCAAAGGTGGAAAACTCCCGCGGAGCATAACCAAACAACGCTGCCGCCTTTTTAAACACTTCACCCAACAGCTCCCGGGGCAGGCGGCTTAATAAATCCGCCCCGTTTCCGGTTTCAAAAACGGCCAGTGCATCGGCGCGGTGGCGGGCCAGCTCCGTGCGCACCAAATCGGATAAAATACGGCCGACATCGTTTCTATTTAGCATAAGGGGTTATCTCCATTCTTAGGTCGGCACCGCCAAAAACATCATGAAACATAAACGGTTTTCCAGCTTCTAACTGGCGCACGCTTTTCACCGCCGCCCACGCAGCCGTACACGCCTCACAGGGTTCTTGCCGGTTGGGCAGGGCCGTTCGGGAAAATTCAAAATGCTCCACCGCAAAACGCGTGTTCACCGTTGGCTCGGCAGACACCACCCACGCGGCCGCCGCCCGCACAAAGGGCTTTTCGGGCGCGCGCAAAACGGTTTTAAAAAGGGACGGATTTTCGGGCGCGTACGCCGCCGCCACCGGGTTTATATCTTCCGCCGCCGCCACCAACACACGGGAACACAGGCGGTGCGTTAAAAACTGCCGTGCCGTCAGCAGTGCGCCAGCAAAGGACGCATCAAACTGGCCGGTTGTCACACAGGGGCCGTTTAAATGCAGTGCCATGGAAAGCGTTAATCCCGTGGAATTATGCACCGACCCCGCAAAAGCGGTGGGGGAAGAAAGCTCGTCCCCGTCGTCCAAAATAGAATCCATAAATTTGCAGGTGCTTTGCAGGGCCCCCGCACCCACGGCCACGCTTAATCCCATATCCTTGGGCGTTTGCAGGGCCACACCGGCCTGCACCAATGCCCGGCAGGAGCACAAAAGAGCATTCTTGGCCGCGGTTTCCATACGCCGCAAACGGCGCGCCTCCACATAGGGAGCAAAAGCCTCGGCGGGTGCGTCACCCAGCAAAGCGGAAAAGCCGTCTATGTAAAATTCCGTCATTTTAAAAATCCTCCGCACCCAAAATAAGCGCCGCATTGCACCCGCCAAACGCCAGCGAATCACTCGCGGCCACCCGCTTGGTAAGCGCTTGCTGTGAGGCAGGCGAAAACCCCAGAGCCTCATCCGGCTCAGTAAACCCATGCGTGGGGGGAAGCAGGCAGTTGTTTAAGGCGCAAAGTGTCAGCACGGTCTCCACGGCTCCGGCCGCGCCCAGGGTATGCCCGGTTACGCCCTTAGAACCCCAAACCGGGACGTTGGGCAAAACCGCGCGAAAGGCGGCTGCCTCGGCCGAATCGTTGGACGGGCTGGCCGTCCCGTGCGCATTGACAAAAGCTAATTCTTCCGGCGTCACGTCAGCTTCGCACAAGGCAAAAGAAAGCGCCTTTTTAAGCCCTTTTCCCTCCGGATCCGGGGCGGTGGGATGATATGCATCGCACGCATTGCCGTACCCCAGCACGTACCCTTTTGGCGTTACAGAAAATTCCTGCTGCAAGGCCGGGCTCACCAGCAGCAACGCAGCCGCCCCCTCGCCAATGTTAATACCGTTGCGGTTTTTATCAAACGGGCGGCAGCGCTCCTTGGAAGCAATCAGCAGGCGGATAAAGCCGTCGTAAGGAATTAAATTGATTTCGTCCGTCCCGCCGCAAAGCACCGCATCGCACAAGCCGTCCTCAATCCAGCTCTTGGCCAGGCCCACCGCGTCCGTACCACTGGCGCAGGCGGTCACCACGGTTTGAAACGGGCCCGTAAAGCCAAAATACCGGCTGACGGTTTGCGCCGTGGAAGAGGCTAAATAATGCGCCAGTTTTTCCAAGTCGCCCGCCTGCGTGCGGGAAAAGCGCCAATTTTCGTATACGTTAAAACAATGGAAGGACGCATCTACCGAAGTCCCCACCAGCACGCCCACGCGTTTTGTACGCAGCTTTTCCAGGGGCACCCCAGCCTGTGCAAAGGCCTCTTGAGCGGCCTTCAAAAAATAAAATTGGCCGAGGCTCATTTCCAGCGGGCGGTTCGTTAACCCTTCGGGCGGGAGCATAAACACGGGGTAGCGGGAAGCGTACGCACTTTGCACGCGGCCAGTGGGCAAGGCAAAATGGGCCTTGCCGCTCACCGCGCCTTCAAAGCACGCCGGTGCACTGTTTCCACACGCACACAAGCATCCCATGCCCGCTACAGCCACGCCCTTTTTAGTCATTATTTCTTCCGGTTCTTTTCAATATAAGAGGCCAAGGTGCCCAAATCTTTAAAAATTTCGCGGCCCTGCTGCATATTTTCAATCGTAATACCGTATTTCTTTTGTAAAAGCATAATAAGCTCTACAGCGTCCAGGCTGTCCAACCCCAGGCCCTGTTCGCCAAAAATAGCGTCGCCGGCGCCAAATTTGGACAAATCCGCCCCACCCAGGTCTATATTGGCGGAAATTAATTGTTTGATTTCGTCAATCATTTGTTGCATAACAGGCACTCTCCCACAAGTTGTAATAATTAAAAAACTGATACGGATATTGTATACAAAATCGTTCCAGCTCGTCTACAAATTGCTGGGCATACGGAATGTACTTTTCCTTTTGCGGGCCAAGATCCGGCACGCGGATCACGCGCGCCGTCAGCGTGCCGAACGCACCCCGCCGCTCCCACGGCAAAAACTCCGCCACAATCGGCGCCCCCGTAGCACCCGCCAAGCGGTAAAAGCTGTAGGGTACGTAAACCGTCCCACCCAAAAAACGTACCGGAACGGTATTCTTTTGCGCCCCAAACACGCGGTCCCCCATGGCGCACACCACCTCGCCTTTTTGCAGGGCAATCATCATTTCGGCCACCCCGCCCAAGGGCCCGGCGGGGTTAATTTGTTTAAAGGGTGCGTGACGGCCTTGGTGCTCCGCCACCGATTTATCGTTATCTTTTGGGTTTTTATAGTAGAGAATATTGACGGACGCGCCCTTCAAAAAATGTCCAAAAAAGTACACGGCGGATTGCCAACACCCCGCATGGGCGGAAAGCAAAAGGAGTCCGTGCCCCTCTTGGTAGAGGTCCCGGCACAGCGTTTGCTCCGCCGCGGTGGACGACACCTGTGTATGCCCCAAAATGCCCAGGGCGGCGCGGTCAATAAGCGTACGCCCGAAGGTCAAATTAAGCAAATAGGTATGCTTGAAAAACTGCCACTTGTTTTTTGGGGAAAACCGCCGCTTAATGTACTCGGCCGAACGGGCCGACACGGAGGGGGAAACCGAGTAAAAAAACGCCACAGCGTACAGAAATACGTACGCCAGCCGCCGCCCGCCCAGCAAGATGAGCGCGTACATAAAACGGTGCTTGAGTTTAGAGCCCAAACTGCGGCCTGTGTCAACTTGGTTTGGCATGCAAACTCCTGCTAATTAGGCGCCCCACCACCCACACCACCGCACACGTACACGCGGCCAAGAGCGGCGCCACCACCAAAGACCCTAACACCCACTCCCACACACGCTGCCAAAATTGGCGGCCCAGGGTGGTCAGGTTAAACTCCGTCAAAAACCGTCCGTAGCGCAAAAAATAGCCCGTTTCTATGCACAACGCCGGGACAAACGGCCCAATACAGAGTTTTTCAAACGAAATCGTCAAAATTTTGTTCAAATTCCACCACCCCGCGCCAAAAAACAACATAAATTGACGAATCCCCGGCAAGGCAATAGACCCGCAAAAAATGCCCCACGCGGCAGAAAGCGCATTTTTCATAGCACTTCCGGGCTCCCTTAAATTTTCCAGCATCACATCCCAATACCCACGCTTTTGCACCGGCCCGTCGGCAGGCAGCACATACTGCCGGTGCGGGATAGGCAGCATGGAACGCACGGTCAAATGGGTGTTGAGCACGGTTAAACGCAAATTATCCATTAGTTTGCCAAAGTGGGACACGCGGTCTTTCGGATACGTCACGGAAACTGGCACCTCCTCCAGGGGGAACCCCGCCCACAGCGCCCGCACGGCAATTTCCACCTCAAAGGCGTAACGCTTGGAAAAGCATTTGAGGTTCGTGAGCAAATCCGCCGGATAACAGCGGTACCCGCTTTGAATATCCTGCACGGTTTTTCCCGTTTGAAAGCGCACCCAAAACCCGCCGAACTTGCGGCCAAAGCGGGAAGACTTCGGCGCGTCCGCCCCAAAGCGGCGCACCCCGATAATAAGCGCCTGCGGGTGTTGCTTGGCCGCCGCCTCAAAAAGCGGATATTCCCGCGGGTCCAGCTGTCCGTCCGCATCCAACGTAACTAGGTGTGTAAACCCATGCTGCTTGGCCCAGCGGGCGGCCTCGGTAATCATCACGCCCTTACCGCGGTTTTTCTCGCAGCGCACCAGCGTAACGGGCAGGCCCAGCAGGGTTTCTTTGGGGGAAACGTCACTCCCGTCGTCAAACACCGCCACATGGGGCGTTTGGGCAAGCGCCTTTTGCACTACACCGCGAAGCGTAGCCAGCTGATTATAGTGCGGGATGACGAGGAGTATCTTCATGGCTAAATTTTACCCAACTTCCAGTTTTGCAAAAAAGGCTGTGCAAAGGGCGGCCATTCAAAAAGCAAATTGAAATTTTTGTCCACCATTAGCTGCACGCTATATCCGCGAGCCATCACCTTGCCTGCTTCGTCCAAAAACGTAAAATCGTAATTCAGGCGGGCGGCCTCCGTGTAAAACAAACGGGCCCTGATTTCGTACTTTTTTCCGTACTCTAAGGGCGCCAAATAATCCACGTGAAACTGCCGCACGGGAATCATCACCCCGTGGTTATAAAAATCCTGATACCCAATGCCCAAGCTGTCGCCCAGGGCCACGCGGGCGTCCTCAATAAACGAGGCATAATGCCCGTGCCACAAAATCCCCATGGGGTCAATTTCGTTAAAACGCACCACGCGAAAGAAGGACTTTTCAAGCGGTTTTGGCGCCCCGGCGGGGACTTCAAAGTATTGAATGTTCTTCATAACACCTCTTTAAACACACAAATGAGCTGGCTGTATTTTTTCCCGTCCGCGTCCGTCAGTTCAGTCAAAAAACGCCCGTCCGCCCGGGGGGATAGTTTTACCCGCACTTGCACTCCCGGCAAAATCGGACGCATAAACTTGGCCCGAAAGATGCCACAGACCTCCTGCCGCTTGCCCGTTTGACGCGAATATGCGTCCGCACACAGACCCATTTGACAAATGGCGGGCAGCAGCGGATTGCCCTTAAAATGTCCGTTGAAGGCCGGAAAATCCGGTTTAATTTCGTAGATAAAAGCGTCCTGCGTGCGGGACACAAAACTGTTTTTCAAAGCCTCTTCTACCGGCATGCAGCCCCTCCTTGTGTTTGCACCACCAACCGTCCGCGGGAAAGCGGATCCTCGTGCGTAAAATCCGTCTCCGGGCAAGTACACTGCAAGCGAGCCCGCGCCATCCGCCCAAAGCCTGCCGCCAGCCGCGCAGGCAGCTGGGAAACTTTTTCGTGCAGGCGGATTTCTGTCGGCGTCACCGTCAGCGCGGCCAACTTGCTGCCTAGGGCGGACAGCACCACCATGCGTACGGAATTCCCGTCGTAAACGGACACTGCCGTAAAATCCAATCCGTACGGCTCATATACGCCGCTTAGGCGCACAGCCTGGCGCATATCCAAGGGAGCAAAGGGCGTTTTGTCCTGCTTTAGCCCCGCACTGCACCCTGCCAGCACCAGCACCGCCAAGAGAAAAAAGCCCTTCATTTCTGCCGCTCCAAAAAGACGGGCAATATAAAATACGCCGCCAAAAGGGCTCCGCCCACCCCTAAAAAGGACGAAAGCCCCATGATAAAAAGTACCCCATGCTTTGCCAGCGCCAGTACGCCAAACCCTGCCAAAGTGGAAAGGGCCGCCACCGCCAAAGCTGCAGGCGGATAAGCATTTTGAAAAGCTCCGCCAGCCGAGCGCTCCTTCATAATTTGAAAAATGCCGTAATCTATGCCAAGCCCCATTAAAAGCGGCAAAAACACCAGCACAAACAAATTGACCGTCACGGAAAAGACCCAAAAGCAGCCAAACGTAAAACAAGCCGCCAGGCACACGGGAACAAAGGCCAAAAGTGCCGTTTTAACACTTCTAAACACCAAAAGTACCGCCGCCAAATTAAACAGCACCGCCAGGCACACAATTTGCAGGGCCTCTTGTTTCACCGCTCCAATCAGCCCCTTTTTCAGCCCGTCTGCCGCCACAAACACCGCCCCTTCTTGGGCGGCGGTTTGCGCCACCTCGGGCGTATTGGGCACTAAATTCACCACCGCAAAACGTCCGTCCTCAAGCGGTGCAATGGGATTATAAAAGGGCGTAAAATCAAATTCGTCTTTCTCTGGGCTGGACAAACCGTCAAAAAACGGCTCAAACAACGACGCCTTTAACCCCACTTTGGCGGCAGACTCCTCGGTCAAAAGCCGCGTATATTGAATGCGGTTTGCCGTCCAAAAGTCTTGCCAGCGTGCAACATTTTCCGCCCGCGCCTTTTGGGAAGGGAAAACGGCGGATACGGCCAACGGCTCCGGCAGTTTGGCACAGAGCGCTTCGTTTGCCTCCAGCGCGGCCTCGGGTGTATTGCCAAGCACAAACAAAAGTGCGCGGTTTTGGGACGTTTTTTCAAACACGCGGTCAAACACCGCCTTATCGGCCTCAAACGCGGGAGACGAGGCGTTCAGCTCCTCTATGTTCCCGCTAAAGTGCGTCCGCCACAGCCCCACCATTCCAAACAGCACCACCAGCACGCTTACCCACACCGCCGCCCGTTTGGAAAGCGGCTTGAAAAAAAACTTGCGCGGCGCGGGGATCGCAAGCGGGGGCAAATTCTCCCAGTAATGGGGGAAAACATACAACGCCAACAGGAGCGAAATGGCCAGCCCCGTTACCGAAAAAACCGCCAGCTGCCTAAACAACTCCACCGACGAGCAAAAAAGCGCTAAAAAGCACAGGGCAGACGTCATAAAATTGCACAGCAGGTGTTTCCGTAAATGCTGCAGCGTATGCACGGCATCCGCCCCGCCGCGGCGCAGGGCAAAAAACAGATACACGCTGTAATCCACCGACAGCCCCGCCACCACACTGCCAAAGCCCAGCGTAATGCCGGACAAATGCCCAAAACACATGTACGTCACCCAGGCGGCCGGGGGGAGTATGAGCACCGGCAGCAGGTAAATCAGCAAGGCCGATTTATGGCGGAAGAAAAACCAAAACACCGCCGCCAGCAGGATAAGAGCCACGCCGCTTATTTTGATTAAATCCGCCTGAATGACGGACACATTTTCCACCGTGTAGCGCAGTGCCCCTAAATAAAACGCGTGAACCGTGGGCGGCAATTCGGCGGACAACTTTTCAAAAAATTTGGCAAAATGTTTTGCGTCTTTAAAGTCAGCGGCATCTCCTGCCAAGTCGTACGGGCCGATGTAGGTTTTTCCGTCGGCGGAGGATAAAAATCCGTCCTTGTATTCCAAGGCAGTTCCCGCCCCAAAAGCGGCCAGTTTTTGCGCCATCAGTTCCGTTAGGCCCAAGGGATCTGCCAAAATAAGCGGCTTTACTAAGAATCCCTCAAAGGAAAGTAAATTGTTGTAATTTTGCTGCATTTTTTCCGCCACAGCCTGCGGCGTCAGCTTTTTTTGCAGAAGGGGTTCGTCCGACGGTAAAAAACGGGCAGGCAGTGCGTGAAAGAGGGTAACGGCAAAGTTCATATCGGGCGCAGGGGGGAGGCGCAACAGGCCGGCCTCCGCCAGCCGGTTTCGCAAGCTTTCAGCCGCAGAAAAGGCCTCCTCGGCCGAGTCTGCCGTTACGCCCACAAAAATTTTTTTATTTAATGGCGAATGCTCAAACAGTTCCACCTGCCTAAGCAGTTTGGCGGGAATCATGGCGTGGATATTTTCGTCGGGGCGAACGCGGCACAAAAACACGACCGACAGCCCCGTCACCGCCGCCAGCAGTACGGCCACCGTATGCTTGTATTTGGCAAAAAAGTTCCACCCAAACATTAAAACGTCCCCTCCGCCATGGGCGCATTGAGTTGGGTTTGCGTAAAGGTGAGCGAGGTGGAATCTCCGCCAGGTTCTTTGAGTTCTATTTTGCTAAGCGCCTGCGGGTTCTCTTTAGAAAACCAAACGTTAATTTCGCGCAAAAAGGGATTTTTCTCTCCCTTAGGCGTCAGCGAGACGCCGCCGTCAAACACAGCCACATCGTACGCCCGGGAAAGGGCCTGCAAATCAAAGGCCAGCCACGTCATCATCTGCCGGGCAATGTTGCGCGCCAGCACGCCCTTTACCGCCGTTTTAACGCCCTTTTCCAAACGAAAGGTCCGCTCGCCGTCTATCAAAAAACCGTTTTGAAAGGGCTTTGTATACTCCCAGCGAATCCGCGCCGGGGATTTTTGAAACGAAAACACCCCCTCACTGATTACGGGTTCGCTCAACAGTGCCATGCGCTTTTCCTGCACAAAATGGCTGTGAATCGTGTTCACCGCGGCAAACCGCGCGGCAATCTCTTCCAGTTCACCTGCCTGCGGCGCACGCAGGGCAAACGGGGGCACCTCACCCGCGCACTCCGTTTTCACGCACGTCTGCGCCCACACAAGCGGGGCAAAAAGCAATACAGCCACAAATGGTAAAATCTTCATTTTAGCTCCGGGGGAGTTTTGCCCTCCCACATAAAAATATAAATGACGCCTTCCGCCAGCTTTTCCGTTCCGCGCCAAACCGAACCTGCCACAATGCGCGTGCCGAAAAAGTCGTCCTCCTGTTTCACCCGCACCACCAGTTCATCTTTCGCGCGCGCGTACGAAAAAGCCGTAAATTCGCGCACGTTCACCAAGTATCCGCCGCCATCGGTAGAAAGGCCCGCTTCCTTGCGCCGGGCCGATTCGCACGCCGCAAAGCTCTGCGCAATCAGCTCGCAATACGTCTCAGGTGCCAGCGTGCCGTCTTGGCGCAAAAACAAGTGTTTTTCGTGCACCACGGCCCGTACGCGCCAATCTCCCGGCTTTAGCGACAAAATTTCCTCCACCAGCAACATGGGCGGCTGGTGGGGAATTAACGTGGAAATAGCGTCAAATTTACCCATTATTTTTCAAACGTAACCGCTGTTTGGGCATTTGTTTCCACGCGCACCGCCGTCCTAGCCGGCAGCGTTGCCGCGCGGTAAATGGCCAAATCCAAATTGCGCACCCACTGGTTGTATTTGCGGTGAATGGTGCTCTTTTTGGCGTTATAGTACATATTTTCGCTGGAGGCATACTCAATGGAATACGTATTGGCCGTGTACGGAATCTTTACTTCCACCTGATGTCCGCGCAGGTACAATCGGCCCGTAATCAGCCCGGGGCGCACCGCCGTCATCACCCAATGCTTGGAGGCACCGCCTATTAAAATGGCGTTTTGCATGGTCTGCCCGCCCGTCAAAACGACGGTCTTTTTCTCCACGTTGTACACCTTGGGGAGAGAACTGCACCCCACCGCCAGCAAAAGGGCGCTTAACAGTACAAATAAATTTTTCTTCATTTCGTTTCCTCCTGCAACGTTTGCATAATTTTATTTTTTACCGCCTTAGCCATTGCCAAATGCACCAGCGGTCCCGCAAAATCCTTGGGATAAACGGCCGCTAAGGATTTTAAAACGATTTTGGCAGGCCGCAGCCACAGAGAACCCGCCGGGAGCATTTCGCCCGTTCCGCCAATAGCCACCGGCACCACGGGCAGATTTAACACTTCTGCCAAATAGAAGGCCCCGCTTTTGAAACGCGCCTGCGGATTTTTGCGCGAACCCTGCGGAAAAAGCACAATATCGCATCCGTCCGCCACAGCCGCTTTGCACCGCGCCAGCATTTCCTCCGGCGGCGTTTTTTCGGCATCTATATAGCCGGCGGCGTCCATCACCAAACGAAAGAACGGCAGCCGAAACACCCACCCCTTGGTAATATACACCACATTGTTAAACCCCAGCGCCGCCACCGTATACAAATCAAGCGCCGAGGCGTGATTTGCCACCACGATGCACGGTCCTGCGGGGCGGGGCGCGGCCGAAACCTTTATTCCGCGGGAACAAAGCCCCATGCAAAACAAAATCCCGCGCGACTGCACATACACAAACCTGCGCACATTTTTGCCGTGCCGCCCGGGGAATAACCACAGAAAAAACCCGGCACACAGGCCGGACAAAAAAAGCCAAACTATCGCCGAAACGCCGACGATAGTTGTATTAAAGAAGGTTCTGACACTCCGCCTCATTTGGCGGACTCGTGCTCTCGCGCGAGTTTTTCAATAAAATCGTACAGGTCCTTCAGCGTGACGATGGAGCGGATGTCGTAGCCTTGGCGCAAGGTCATGCCGAATTTTTGCTCCAGCACCACCACCATATCCACGGCGTCCAGGCTGTCCAGCCCCACATCGTTTTGCAGGTGCGCCTCGGGCTTAAGCTGTTCATCGGTCAGTTCAAATTCTTTTTTGAGGGCTTCGTTGGTAAGCCGGATAATTTCTTCTCTTGTAATCACTGGGGTCTCCTTAAAAGTACGGAACAGTTGTTGCCGCCAATGGCAAAACTGTTCTTAAGCACCGTTTTTAGCGGACGCTCTTGCAAGTTGGTTTGGTAATTAAGCGGGGCGCATCGTTCGTCGGGCGTGTGCAAGTTTTTAGTGGGAAGCACCACCCCGCGGCGCAGCATTTCCACACAGGCAACCGTTTCCAGGCTGCCGCTGGCACCCATGCTGTGGCCCAAATGGCCCTTTAAACTGTTGATGCAAAGGCCCGGCCCAAACACCGCATGGGCGGCTTGGGTCTCGGCGATATCGCCCACCACCGTTCCCGTGGCGTGCGCATTTAACAAATCTATATTTTGGGCGCTTTCGCCCGCGTTTTGCAAACAGGCGTCCATACACGCGCGCAAGGTTTCAGCCGACGGATAAGCCATATTTTCCGTTTCCGTATTGGCGGCGAACCCTGCAATTTCGGCCAACACTTCCGCCCCGCGTGCGCGGGCAGATTCCTCGCTCTCCACAAACAAAAGTCCGCACCCTTCCGCCGCCACCAGTCCCGTTCGGTCCTTATCAAAAGGACGGCAGGCCTCAGCGGGGGAATCGTTAAAATTAAAGCTGGTAGCCTGCATAATGTCAAAACAGGCACTAAACATCGGGTGATATTCCTCCGTCCCACCGCATAAGGCCTGCGTCACAAGCCCCGTTTGAACGGCCATCACCGCCAACCCCACATTCATCAGTCCCGTGGCACAGGCGTCACACGCGCCCACAGCCGGGCCGTTTATTTTAAGTGCCTGCGACACCGCCGCCAGCGGCGAATGGTTCATAATCTGCAAAAAATCGGAAGTTTTAACCAGCTCCAAATGATTTCCGTGGCAATACTGCGTAATTTCCAGCCATTTGGAAATGCTGTTTAAGGTTGAACCCATAAAAAAGCCCAAATGCGCCGGAGCGTTTTCATAGCCGGCCTGCGCCAAGGCTTCTTTGGCGGCTGCGTAAGCATAAAAGCCCATTTTGCCCATGGAACGGCGATCCTTACGGGGGATATAAGAATAATCCGCCTCCGGCACAGTGGCCGCTACCTTGGTTTTTACCATGGGCAGCGCCTCCAGTTCCGCCACGTGGCGCATACAATTTTTATTTTGCACAAGGCCGTTCCACAAGGCGGCCACGCCGTTTCCGTAAGGGGAAACCGCGCCCATGCCCGTGATGACAACCTTGGTGTGTAAGCTGGTAGACATTATCCGTATTATACTATTTTATGTGCCGCCGCCCCGTGCTACATGGCCACGCCGCCGTTTACCTGAAACGCCTGCCCCGTGATATACGAGGCCTTTGGCGAACACAAGAAGGAAACCACATCCGCCACTTCCTGCGGGCGGCCCAAACGGCGCAAGGGAATTAAGGGCAAAATTTTATCCATAGGCAGCCCGTTTAACATTTCCGTTTCAATAAACCCCGGGGAAACCGCATTGACCAAAATATTGCGTTTGGCCACCTCTAGGGCCAAGCTGCGCGTGGCACCCACAATCCCTGCCTTGGCGGCCGAATAGTTGGTCTGCCCGGGCACCGGCGCGTGGGCAGCCGCAGAAGCAATGTTTACAATGCGGCCTTCCTTGGCGTGAATCATGGCCGCCAGCACCGTTTTGGTCACATTATGAAACCCGCCTAAAATGGTATTAATTACTGCCGTCCACTCGTCGTCTTGCATCCAAATAAGCAGGTTGTCCTTGCGGATGCCCGCATTGTTCACCAGTGCATACGGCGTGGCTTTTTCTAACAGCGGGTTGAGCGCGGCCCGCACTGCTTGTGCGTCCGCCACATCAAAGGGCAGCAGCGTGCAAGCGGCGCCGCAGGCTTCAATTTCCGCCTGTACCTGGCGGGCAGCCTCATGGTTGGAATGGTAGTTCAGCCAGATATCAAAGCCGTCCTTGGCCAGCTGTTTGGCCACCGCCGCGCCGATCCCGCGGCTCGCACCCGTAACCAGGGCGATTTTTCGGGGGGAAGAAATAGGGTTAGTCATTTGTAAACTCGTTCCAAATAAAATAAAATGAAGTATAGAATATGATAACTAATAACAACACAAAAAACAATACGACCTATCGCCGCGTGCGCAAGGCGGGCCGCACCATGGCGGATATCGCCTTTGACGCCCAAAAACTGGCCTTCGCACCGATCAGCTTTCAAGCCACGCTTGCCCTGCGCGATTTAGGCATTTTAGAATTTTTAAACAACACCCCGGCCGATGACAAAACGATTGCCAAAAAATTAAAATTATCCCTTTACGCCGTTCAAACCTTGCTGGAGGTGGCTGTGGGGCTGGACTTGGTGACCTTGCAGAACGGGCAATACGCCCTCAGCAAAACGGGCTGGTTTATTTTGTGTGATCCGATGACCCGCGCCAATATGGACTTTGTAAACGACATCTGCTACCTGGGCATGCACTCGCTGACGGATTCGCTCAAAAAAGGCAAACCCACGGGGCTTAAAGTGTTTGGCAAGTGGAAAACCGTTTACGAAGGCCTTTCCAAACTGCCGCCCAAAATCCGCAAAAGCTGGTTTGCCTTTGACCATTTTTACTCCGATATTGCCTTTCCGGCCATTTTGCCCTTAGTGTTTGAACTGCACCCCAAAACCGTGTTTGACATTGGGGCCAACACGGGCAAATGGGCCCAAAAATGCCTGGAGTACGATAAAAACGTCCAAGTCGGCCTGGTGGACCTTCCGGGCCAGCTGAAAATGGCCCAAAAAAATTTAAAAAAATACCACACCCGCGCCACTTACCACGCGGTGAATTTGCTGGACAAAAAGTCCGTCCTGCCCAAAAATGGCGACGCCTACCTGATGAGCCAATTTTTGGATTGCTTTTCCCAGGACGAAATCGTGGCCATTTTAAAGAAAGTCAAAACAGCCGCCGGAAAAAGCTCCCGCATCTATATTTTGGAACCGCTGTGGGACAGGCAGGAATACGCGGCCAGCACCTTCTGCTTAAACCATACGTCGCTGTATTTTACCAACATTGCCAACGGCAACAGCAAAATGTATTCCCTGCCCGAAATGCAGGCGTGCATCCAACGGGCCGGCCTCAAAACCGAAAAAGTGTTTGACGGCGTGGGCCGCTTTGCCTACACGCTCATCCGCTGCGTCAAATAAATATGAAGCTAAAAAAACCGCATTTGCCTTACAGATGGTTGATTTTTTCCGTCACCGCGATTGGGGTATTTATGTCCACGCTGGACGGGGGCATCATCAACATTGCACTGCCCGTTATGGCTAAAGAACTGGGTGCCACGTTGGAGCGCATTCAGTGGGTGGTCAGTATTTATTTGCTCACCACCACCTGTTTTTTGCCCGTTTTTGGCAAACTCTCCGACATGTACAGCCGCAAATATATGTACCTGGCGGGCTTTTTGTTCTTTGGTATCGGTTCGCTGCTGGCTACCTTTTCGCACAGCTTAAGCTGGATGATCTTTGCCCGCCTAGTGCAGGGCTTAGGCGCCAGCGCCATGATTTCCAACTGCCAGGCCATTATCGCCAAGGCCTTCCGCGGCAAGGACCGCGGGCGCGCGTTGGGGGGAATTGGCGCCATGGTGGCGGCGGGATTCTTGGCAGGCCCGGCCGTGGGCGGCTTTTTGATTGAGCACTGGGGCTGGCAATCGGTGTTTTGGATTAACGTGCCAATCAGTATGCTGGGCATTTGGCGCGGCATCCAAATCATCCCCCTGTTCAAATCCAAAGAAGCCGTAAAGCTGGACTGGAAGGGCGCCGTGTTTTTTATCTTGTGCTGTTTTTGCTTTCTCTATGCCCTGGACGAGGGGGAAAACCAACACTGGACGTCCTTTTTAATTTTGGGCTCCTTTGCCTGCTCTATTGTGTTTTTCGCCGGATTTTATTGGCGGGAGCGGACGTCCAAAAATCCGTTTATCGGCCTTTCGCTTTTTAAAATACAGGCCATTTCGTACGGGTGTATCGTGTCTTTGCTGGGGTTCATCGCCCTCAACTGTAACGGCATTTTATTTCCCTTTTATATGGCGCAAATTATGCACCTAAGCCCCTTGCACATGAGTTTGCTCCTCATGCCCTTCCCGGTGGCGTTGGCCATCTCTTCGCCGTTTTCGGGGTGGCTGTCCGAGCGGTACTCCGCCCGCCTGATTACTACGGTGGGATTTGGGTTTATCATCATTGGGGCCGTTATGTTTGTGGGCATTGGCAAAAATCCGTCCTATACCTACATTGTGCTGGCGCAGCTGATCATGGGCTGGGGTTCCGGTACCTTTCAGGCGCCTAACAACAACACCATTGTCAGCGCCGCACCCGCAGAACGGCTGGGCATGGTGGTCAGTTTAAGTGCGCTTGCACGCAACATGGGGGCCGTCATGGGAATTGCCTTATCCGTGCTGATCTTTTCCGCCGTGCGCCGCCATTATGCGGCCGCGGGGGCGGATTACGAAACCGCGTTTATGAACGGGTATCAATTTTCCATGGTCTTTTGCATTGTAGTATCTTTGGTTGCGGCCTATTTTTCCGCCGCACGCGAAAAACGCAAAAAACGCGCCAAACAGCCGCGGGGATTTTATGAAACAACGACGGCTTAACCTTCCGCGCAAATGGTTGATTTTTACCGTCACCGCCACGGGCACCTTTATGGGCACGTTGGACGGCGGCATCGTCAACATTGCCCTGCCTTCCATGGCCCAGCAGTTCGGGGCGGACATTGAGTCTATCCAAACCGTGGTCAGCATTTATTTGCTGGCGGTAACGTGCTTTCTGCCTGTCTTTGGCAAACTGTCCGATATGTTCAGCCGCAAAAAGCTCTATTTGGGCGGTTTTTTACTCTTTGGTATCGGGTCGCTGTTTTGCTCTGTAGCGGGGTCCTTACCGCTGATGATTGCCGCCCGTGCCGTGCAGGGCCTCGGCGCCAGTGCCATGATGGCCAACGCGCAGGCGATTATCGCCAAGGCCTTTGTCGGCAAAGACCGCGGCCGCGCGCTGGGCGGCGTGGGGGCCGTGGTGGCCCTAGGGTCACTGGCCGGGCCGGCGGTGGGGGGATTTTTAATCCAACATTTCGGCTGGCAGTCGGTCTTTTGGGTGAATATCCCCGTCTGTCTACTCGGCATTTGGCGCGGGCTGTACATCATTCCGCGTTTTAAACCCACCAGCAAGGTACGCATGGACGTGGCAGGTGCCGCGTGTTTTATCTTGGCCTGTTTGGCCTTTTTGTATGCGCTTAACGATGCCCCCAACCAAGGGTGGACGTCCCCCGTTATCTTGGGTGCGTTTTCTTTAGCTGTCCTGTTTTTTATCGGATTTTACCGGCGGGAGAAAACGGCCAAAACGCCGTTTATCGGGCTGGATATTTTTAAAATTCCCGCCATTTCGTACGGTTATGCCGTGGCGGTGCTGGGTTTTATGGCCATTTTCACAAACGCCGTTTTGTTTCCCTTTTACGCCAACGACATTCTGCACATTGACCCGGTGCAAACCGGCCTTTTAATGATGCCGTTCCCGGCGGCGTTGGCCGTGTCCTCCACCATCAGCGGCGTATTGTCCGAGCGGTACTCCGCCCGCATTATCACCACCGCCGGCTTGGGGTTTACCGTCGTGGGGGCCCTCTTGTTTGCCTGCGTGGGGGAGCACACTTCGTTTACCTATATTGTACTCGCACAGCTCGTTATGGGCTGCGGCTCCGGCACGTTTCAAATTCCCAACAACAACACCGTCATCAGCGCGGCCCCCAAAAACAAACTGGGGATTGTTTCCAGCGTCAACGCCTTGGCGCGCAACGCGGGAATGATTATGGGGATTGCGCTTTCCGTGGCCATCTATGCGGCGGTGCAGGCGTATGCGGCCAACCGCGGGGCGGACGCGCCAACCGCCTTTCTGCGCGGCTACCATGCGGCCATGTTATTGGGTGCCTTGTTGGCGGCGGCGGGAGGCGTGTTGTCCGCCAAGCGGGAGTAGCGTTTTGACAGCGAACCTTACGCAAAACAGCCCCGCTCAAACGAGCGGGGCTGTTTTATCTAAGCGTTTAACCGAAATTAGAAGTTTTCGGGATGAATCATAAAGTAGGCCTGCGGGTGCGCGCAAACGGGGCAGACCTCGGGAGCCTTTTCGCCGATATGCACATGGCCGCAGTTGGCGCATTCCCACATTACAATGCCGGCTTTCTTAAAGACTTCGTTGGTTTCCACATTGTGCAGGAGCTTGCGGTAGCGTTCCTCGTGCATTTTTTCAATCTTGCCCACCGCTTCAAACAAGTAAGCCAGCTTGTCAAACCCTTCTTCTTTGGCTTCTTTGGCGAAGGTGGCGTACATATCGGTCCATTCGTAACGTTCGCCGTTGGCGGCATCCACCAAATTTTCGGCCGTGGAAGCGATGTTGTTGTCATGCAAGGCCTTGAACCACAATTTAGCGTGTTCTTTTTCGTTATTGGCGGTTTCTTCAAAAATTTTAGCAATTTGAACAAACCCTTCTTTCTTGGCTTTGGAGGCGTAGTACGTATATTTGTTTCTCGCCTGCGATTCCCCCGCAAAAGCAGCCATTAAGTTTTTTTCGGTTTTAGATCCTTTCAGTTCCATATGCTCTCCTATAATTTGTACTAAAACTACTTTCCGGCGCGGCACTTGTTGCATACGCCGCGCAACTGCATATTCACCTGCTTTACTTCTCCCCATTGGGAAGCCCCCGCAAGCGTGGGCAGTGTTTCGTTTTCCTTCAAAAAAATGTCGTACACTTCGCCGCACTGGGTGCAAACAAAATGACAATGCGGCCGCATATCCCCGTCAAAACGGGCGCGGGCCGATAACCCCACACGCATCAAAAGGTCCATTTCCTCCAGCGAGGCCAAGGTGCGGTACACCGTGTCCAAGGAGACGTTGGGCATCTTTTGGCGGACCGTTTCATACACCGCCTCGGCACACGGGTGCGCGGTAGAGGCCGCCACCGCACGGAAAATAGCCCGGCGCTGTTCCGTAACGCGCAACCCCCGGTGGCGGCATTCTTTTTCAAAGGCCGCCAGACGTTGTTCCACCGTCGCTTGCGATACTGTTTGCGTGTTATTCATAGTTTATTAATAATCTTTCCTAATAAAGTATAGCATATTTTTTTATAAAAAACGCAAATTTATGCGCAAACGCCCCTTCTCTCTGGGGGCATTCTCCGCCCGCTCTTTCCTTTGAGCCATCCCTTTTGCTATCCTATATATAATGACTCCCCAAGAACTCAAAAATACGGTTTTTCACACGGCTGTCGTCGGCGGCGGCGCGGCGGGCCTTTTCTGCGCGGGCAGTTTTTCAAACGGTCCGAAAATCGTTTTAGAACACAATAGCAACTGGGCGCTCAAGGTTTCCGTTTCGGGCGGCGGGAAATGCAATTTTTCCAACCGCACGGTCCTCGCGTCCGATTATCTCAGCCAAAACAAACACTTTGTCAAAAGTGCGTTGGCCGCCTTTAAACCCGGCGACTTTTTGGCCCTCTTGGACGAAGCCCGCCTCCCTTGGGAGGAGCGGGAAAACGGACAGCTCTTTGCTCGTAACGCACAAGACATCGTCAAATTTCTCCTCCGCCGCGCACAAAAAACAGGGGCCGAGCTATGTTCCCACGTGGAGGTGCTGGATATCCTTCCCGAAAAAAACGGTTTTATCCTTTCCACTTCCCTGGGCACACTGCATGCACGGCAAGTCGTCTTGGCGACGGGCGGGCTTTCGTACCCCGCGCTGGGTGCCAGCGGCTTTGGCCTAAAAATCGCCCGCAAGCTGGGCCTGCATACCGTGGAACCGCGCCCGGCCTTGGCGGGGCTGACGCTGCCCAAGGAATGGCGGGAAAACCTAAAACACTTGGCGGGCAACAGCATGCCGGTTACCCTTTCCTGCGGCGGCAAAACCTTCACAGGGCCGCTCCTGTTTACGCACGAAGGCGTAAGCGGTCCGGCCGTTTTACAGGCCTCTTTGTATTGGACGCCTAACACCCCGGTCACAGTCAATTTTGTGCCGGGAACCAACGTGCTGGAAGCGTTCCGCGCATTAAAAAATTCCACCAAAACCTTTTCGCACGCCCTGGCGGATAAACTCTCACCAAAGGCAGCCAAACACCTCTTGGGACCCCTGGAAAGGGACTTAGCCAATGCCTCGCGGGCCGAGCTTTTGGCCGCGTCCGCACGCCTCAACCAATTTACCTTTGTTCCCACGTCCACGGCGGGATACACGCGGGCCGAGGTAACCGCAGGCGGCATAGACACGCGGGAAATCAACCCCGTCACCTTTGAAACACGCAAAATCCCCGGGTTGTACGTCATTGGGGAATTGCTGGACGTAGCGGGCCGCGTGGGGGGCTTTAATTTACACTGGGCCTGGAGCAGTGCTTTCGGCGCCGCCCGGGCGTTGGGAAAAATTTTTTAACACACCACACAACGCGCGCGTTTTGCTATAATGTGGGTAGGTAAACAGGAAACCTTTTTAATATGGATATCCGCGAAAAACAAAATTTCTTTTCGTTACTGCTAGAAGCATTCCGACTGCTCAACCGGTCGGGTGCTGCTATTTTTGTCCTTCTCCTTTCGGTTCTGCTGGTATACGGGGCTATCTGGTGTTTGGCAAAACTGAATGTGCCGCTGCCGCTCGTTAAAATAATGATGTGGCCGCTCCTGATTTTTTGCTCGTCCGTGTTTTTGCGCCAGTTGGGAAGCAAAGCCCAAAACGAAGCAGAATCTATTTCCAATTCCTGCTCGGCGGCGGTTTTTCCCACCATTTATGCCATTATCTTCTTGGTATTGACGGTGGCGGCACTTGTGCTCTCGGCGATACTTCTCTCGTTCGCCCGCTCGCTGCCCCTGGCAATCCTGATGTACCTGCTCGTGCTTTTTCTGTATTTCCGGCTGTTGTTTGTAATGCCCGCCATCGTGTTAAGAGAGCAAGGCCCCATTGCGGCCGCCATGTACAGCTGGGAGCTGACCGGCCACCGCTGGGGAACCGCTTTGGGCCTGTTTTTGTTTCTTTTATTTGCCCCTACTTTATTGCTTTCCGCCGTCATGTATTCTTTGTATGTGGGGATTCCGCTCTTCTTTGCGGACAGTTTTAATTTAATGGCTTTGACGACTCCCTGGTATATCGCGGGGTGCGGGTTGCTGGTGTTATGGGGTTTGTTTTGGATTTGGGTGGCTTGTTTTTACGTCCTGGTCTTTTTAAACCTGGACTATGGCGACAACCGCGCCTCCTTCACCCCGGAAGCAGAGGTCCGCTTGGCCGACCAACCCACCCAGGTTTTTGGCGCGCAAAACAACATTCTGCCGCCCGGCTTTGGCAAAACCGTGCAAGCCAGTGATGTGACGGAAAATTTAAATGTACAGCAGGCCTCGCTGCAGACGCACGCGGACGAAGTGCACGAACACTTGGAGCAGGTATACACGCCCAAGCAAACCGAACACATAGAATACGCCGACGAGGACCGCATGCCCACCATTTTGTTTGATGACGAAATGGCCAAAGAATTTGAAGAAAACCGTCAGAAATGGGCGGTTAAGCAGGAACAAAAAGAAAAACCGACGGAACCGGATGGCGGTTCCATCAAAATGTCTAAATGAAAGACTTAAGTCTGACGTATCCCCGCGCCAGTGTTTTTGGGCCCCGTAGCAGGGGCCGGCGGAGCATTGTCGCCCAAATGTCGTTTTGTAAAAACTGGGAGGATCTCCTTGCGGAGTTCTCCCTTTTTTTATTATTAAATTGGAGAAAAAAATAGTATGTCTACCATATTGACGTCGCTAAACCTGTTAGGGGGCTTAGCCATCTTCTTGTTCGGTATGAAGATTATGAGTGACGGCCTGCAAAAGGCCTCGGGCGAGCGCATGCGCCAGCTCTTGGGCATTGCCACCGCCAACCGCTTTGCGGCCACCGCATGCGGCACGCTCGTCACCAGTATCATCCAGTCCTCCAGCGCCACAACCGTAATGGTGGTCGGCTTTGCGAGTGCCGGGCTCTTAACGCTGCACCAGTCTTTAGGGGTCATTTTTGGGGCCAACATCGGCACCACCATGACGGCCTGGATCGTCAGCTTGTTCGGCTTTAAAATGCAAATTTCGCTTTTTGCATTGCCCGTCATCGCCATCGGCTTCTTTGCCCAGTTTCTGCCGCGGTTGACGCTGGTGCGCCGCATCGGCGAAACCATGGTGGGGTTTGGATTACTGTTCTTGGGGTTGGATATCATGAAGAACGCCATCCCGGCCGACTTTGCCCAAAACCCGCAGGTCGTGGCCTGGATATCCCGCTTCCAGCCGAACAATTTGGCTAACCTGCTCATCCTTATCTTCAGTGGCACGGTTTTAACCGTCATTTTGCAATCCTCCAGTGCCGTCATGGCCATGACGCTCACCTGCGCCGCCGCAGGGATTATTGACTTCCCGACCTCCTGCGCGCTCGTCTTGGGCGAAAACATCGGCACCACCATTACCGCCAACCTGGCCGCTATCGGCGCCAGCAAAACGGCCAAACGCGCGGCTTTGGGGCATTTTCTGTTCAACATTATTGGTGTATTTTGGGTCGTGTGTATTTTTAAACACTTTGTGCACTTCATTGACTGGCTGGTGCCCGGCTCGCCCTACACCAAAGAAACGGCCGATTTAACCGCCGTCCTGCCGTACCACATCTCGGCCTTCCACACGGTGTTTAACCTCTGCAACACGGCCCTCATGCTGCCGCTGCTGAACCAACTGGCCAAGCTCACTTACGTCATCATTCCCAAATCCAAACGCGAAGACAAAAAAGAGCACGAGCTCATCTTCCTTTCCACGCGCTTTACGCAAACGCCGGAGCTGGCGCTGATTGCCGCGCGCAAGGAAGTGGAACGCATGATGAGCTTTGTCACCAAAATGACGGATAAACTCATCCACGCCGTTAAGGTAGATGACGAAAAGCTCTTTGCGCGCCTGATTGAAGACGTCAAATCCGCCGAGCAAACCACCGACGTTTTGGAACACAAAATCAATCTCTACCTCACCACGCTGACCCACGGCAACCTTTCCCACCATGCGGTTGCGCAGGCCTTTGCGCTTTTTGATGTGTTAAACAGCATTGAGCACATGGGCGACTGCGGCGAAAAAATCGCCCGTATTTTGGAAAAGTTCCACACCAAACAGCCCTTTGCCCAAGCGGACGTGGATGATTTGGAAACCATCGCCAAACTGACTAAAGACATTACCAAACGCACCCGCCGCGTACTGGTGGACTTCCAACAACCCACCAAGCAGTGGCAGTCGCACGCGGAGGAAACCTTCGCCCAGGCGGTGTCCGAGGAACAAGAGCTAAACGCCCTCAGAAAGCGCCTCCTGCACGACCGCCGCGAACGCATCAACGCCGGGCAGGAAGCCTCTCCGGACAGCATTACCGCCTATGCCGACATCTTAAACAATTTTGAAAGAATCGGCGATTACGCCTTGCGCGTAAACGAAAACATCCTAGGTATGCGCGCGGACGAAAAAGTGTCCGCACAAGAAACCGCCGCCCAGCCCAAGGTTGCTTAATATGAAATTTTCTCCCACGGTATTTTTGAAAGACGCCGCCACCTTCTTTCCCTTTCTATGGGCGGTGTTGCGCGGCAAGTATAAAATGCCGTGGGGGACTTTCTTTTGGGCCCTGCTGTGCGTGCTGTACGTTATTTCCCCGGTGGATTTATTGCCGGACGTACTGCCTGTTTTAGGTATTACGGACGATGGAGCCTTCATCCTTTTGGTACTTACGCTGTTGCACCGGGATCTGCACGCCTTCCGCCTTTGGCGCCGCGGGACCCGGCAGGCCGCTGCCCCGTCCCAGCCGCAGCTGCCGCCCCGCACTCAGCCGCTCCCGCCGGACGCCTTGCCGCAAAAACCGCAGAAATAACCTCTTTTTCGCGTTGAAGTCGCGCGTACAAAAAAATACAATATACGTATGAAAAAATTCCTTAAACTATGTTTCAAAATCGGGCTTGTGCTCGTTATTTTGGCGGCGGGGGCGCTTGTCGCGCTGCGCCTTATGTTCCCGCCGGAAAAACTCAAGGCCATGGCGCTTGAGTACGCAAAGAATAATTTGCAACGGGAAATTTCCTTTGATAAAGTTTCCTTTAATTTAATCGGGGTGACCTTAAACAATTTTGCCTTGTCGGAAAATACCACCTTCCAAAACGGCACCTTCGTCCGGGCGGACAAGCTGGTCGTCAAGGTGGCGCTGATGCCGCTGTTAAAAAAGCGGGTGGAAATTTCCACGGTGTCCTTGGACGGGCTGGACGTAACCCTGCAAAAAAATAAAGACGGCTCGTTTAATTTTGACACACTTCTCCCGCAGGATAGCGCCGCCGCCGACCGGGCGCCCGCCGCGCAAACAGACTCCGCCGCCTTCGTTCTGCTGGCAGACCGCATTTCCGCCACCGATTGCGATATTTCTTACGTGGACCAACAAACCGGCATGAAGGCCTCCGTCAACGACCTGAATGTAGAAATCCGCCACCTGGATTTGCAAAATCCCTTTGACGTAAAAATCACGTTTAACACCCGCTACCAAGAAAAGAAGGGCCCGGCGGTATTGGTGCCGGTGACGGTAGCCATGCGCGTGTTCTTGGCGGATTTGGACTTAGCTAAAGCCTACGTGACGGTAAACGATATTTCCGCCGCGTACAAAACGGTTAAACTGCAATTAAAAGGCGGTGTGAAAAATTTCACGGCGCCACAGGCGGAGCTCTCCGGCAGCTTAACGGGCATTAACAACAAAATCTTTGCCGATTTCCTGCCTGACCTGCCCAATTTTTCGCTCCCCGCCATTCAACTTTCACTCAAGGCCTCGGCCGATTTGGAAAATTCCACCGCCGTACTCTCCTTGGCCAAGCTCGCCGTGGAAGACAGCGCCTTCTCCGCAAACGGTACCTTGGGTTGGGGGGGCGTAACGCCCACGTACAAACTGGCGGCCCGGCTAAAGGCCAACCTTGCCCAGCTCGTACAGATGACCGACGCGGTGGACGAATTTAAACCCGCGGGCGAAATTTCCGGCGCCTTACAGGCCACCGACAAAAAGGACTTCCAAGACGTCAGCGGCACGCTCACGCTCAAAAATGTCAGCGCGCTTTACGAACCTTTTACGCTGGAACAGGTAAACGGCACCGTCAAAATTGCGTCGCTGGAAGATATTTCCTGCCCGAATTTGACCGGGCTTTTAAACCGCGAAAAATTTGCGGCTTCGTTCTCGTACAAAAACATCCAGGACGTGCTGAACCTGGTGCTAAACGCCAAGCTGAACAAACTGACGCTTAAAGCGTTCCCGGCCTCGTCGTCCGCCCAAACCGCCTCCGGCGAAACGTCCGCGCAATCCGCCGCCCAAACGCCCGAGCTAAAAATGAACGTAAAAGCGCAGGTGGAAGTGGGCGAAATTAACGTGCCGTATTTCCGCGCGGAAGGGTTTAATTTGGCGGCCAATTTAACGGGCGTCAGCGAATCCATGAAAACGGCTAACGGTCAGGTGTCCTTCACCCTCAAACCGGGCGCCATTACAGATTTGGACCAGCTGGTGCAGGGCAACAAAATCGTCAAAATTCTGCTCCTGCCCATTACGCTGGTGCGCCGTGTGGCCGGTATGCTAAACATAGACCTCTTCCCGGCCGAAGCCAGCGCCAAAAAAGGCGAAATCACCTATACGGGCGCGGAAGGGCTCTACACCTTTGTAAACGGAGTTATGCAGGTGGACAAAACCACCTTCAACTCAAAACTCACCGATATTAACGGCAGCGGCAATATAGACTTTAACACCCAGGCGCTGGACATGAAGGCCTCCGCCACGGTGCTGACGTCCCAAACGCCGGTGGTCATTAAAATCGGCGGCACGCTGGATAACCCCAAAGGCAAGCTGGACGTGCTCAACACGGTAGGCTCGTTGGTGGGGGGAATTTTAAATTACAAAACCCCGGGCAAGGTAGCCTCCGGGACGGTAAACGCCGCAGGCAGCGTGGCCACGGGTGCCGTTAAAACCACGGGGAAAGTGGCGGGCTCGGCCCTGCAAACAGGCGCGGACGTAACCAAAGGAACGGTGAACGTCGCTACGGATACGGTAAAAGGCACCGTCGGTGTAGCCAAGGACGCTTTAAAGGGATTGGGCGGTCTGTTTAAAAAGAAGGAAACAACCCCAGCGGAAGAAACCAAATAAGCCGTCTTAGTGTTTTCGTACGCAAAATTTTCCGCCCCGTACTATTTAGGTACGGGGCGGAAGTGTTTGGGATAAAGAACCACCGGCTTTGCCGGTGGATTGTTATTGGGGTTTGTGGAGGAATTGTACCCAAATTAACTTTTATCAACCTCAGCCGGGGTTACAAGCGGCGGCCGGCAAGTGCCCCGCCGACTCTTCTGTCACAAGTAATACTTATCTCCCCAGGGGGTTGTTTCTTTTGTGCCGCCCAACGACAGGCACACCTTTTCGCCAAAAGCCTTGACTTTTTCTCCTCCGGCATCATAGGGCGAACAGTTGGGTCTTTTTCCAATAATGTTATACGCATGGTTGAAAGGATAATTGTAAGACGCACAATAAGGGCCTGCCTTGCTTTTTGCGGGGCAATTTTTGATATAAGCCATAATTCCGCCGTAGCCAGGATAAATTTGAATGTATGCGTCTTTGCTGTCCAGGAGATCGTACGAATAATTGTTTTCCGTATAGGTCCTTCTATAGGTGTAGGAAGAGGGAATGGTTATGTCCAATTCGGTTAAGTCATGCGAATAGGAGCCGTTAGCCAAGTAATAAGCGTCCTGCGCTTGTGCCAGCGCTTTGACGAACGGCATCACCTGCACGAATTTTGTTTTATACACCGCCTGTTGGTATTGGGGCAGCGCAATGGCGGCCAAAATACCGATAATAAGAACAACGACTAATAGCTCTATGAGCGTAAAGCCGCCTAAACGGCCCGTCATAACATTTTTCATAACAACCTTCCTTTTTGATAAATTTTGAGTATACTCAAAATTTATCAAAAAAAAAAACGATTACAACCCTTTTATAGTTGACCGGCCCAAAAACAACCCAAAAATAAAGTCTTTTTCTCAAGCCGTCATCCTGGAATGCCTGGCGGCCCTACCAAAAAGTCGTCACCCTGGAGTGTTTTAGTCCAGGGTCTCGCCGTTGTGCCGTTGCCGTCATCCCATAAAGTCCGTTATACGGAATCTCGTCTTTTTGCCGTTTCCCGTTCACAAGCAACTCCCCACCCACTCCGCCGCCCAAACTGCCAAAGCACCACCCGCCCCGGCCCAAATATCATATAATAAGTATATGGGACAATTCCTGTTAGTACTTACAAACCTGGCTTTTCCGGTGGCGGCGCTCGGCGTGCTGTTTGGTTTTTTGCTCTCGCCGCGGCGCGGCCTGCTAAAGCACCTCACGCAAGAATTAAAGGAACGCTTCGGCTTGGAAAAAGAAGGCGAACTTCCGCAAGGTGCCGTGTGGGTGCATTGTGCCAGCGTGGGGGAAGTGATGTCCATGAAAGAAGTCATCTCGCGCCTGAAAGATTTTTACGGGCGGGAAATTCTCGTTACTACCACCACCGAGGCCGGCAAAGAAACCGCTTTAAAGAATCCGCAAATTGCCAAAGCCGTCCTCGCCCCGCTTGATTTTTATCCGTCCTGCAAACGCTTTATCCGCCTGGCCAAGCCGTACCGTCTGTTTGTGGTTGAACGGGAAATTTGGCCCAATATGCTTTGGGCCGCACACCAAGCGGGCGTACCGTCTGCCCTCATCAATGGGCGCATTTCCGCCAAATCCGCGCGGGCCTATGCGCTTGTCAAACCGCTTTTTAAACACGTTCTGTCCACACTTACCTTTGCCGCCCTGCAAACCAAAGACGCCGCCGAACGTTACGAAAAACTGGGCATTCCCCAAGAAAACATTTTTGTCTGCGGCAACGTCAAGTACGACACCCTTAACGACAACCCCGCCAAAATCAGCGAGGTGAACAAAATTTTAACAGTGCTCGGCTGGAACGGAAAGCCCATTTTGGTTTTGGGCAGCACCCACCCGACGGAAGAAACCATGCTCTTACGCGCCGCGCCGGAACTGATTCGCAAGGGAATAAAAATCATCTTTGCCCCGCGTCATTTGGAACGCAAACCGGAAATTGAAATTGCCTTAAAACAAAGCGGCTTACACCACGCCTTTGTCAGCCAAGGCAAGTTTGATAAAAATACTGACATTCTGTGTGCGGACGTGATGGGCCTGTTGCAATCTTTGTACGCCTGCGGCACGCTGGCGTTTGTGGGGGGGTCTGTGGCCCCCAGAGGTGCACACAACTTGCTGGAGCCGGCCATTCTATCCAAAACCGTTTTGTTTGGAAAATACTTTTACAACGCGCCGCTCACGGCCCAAGCCCTGCTGGAATCGGGCGGCGGGGTGCTGGTGGATGAATACAATTTTAAACAGACTGTCCTGCGCCTGCTTGCCGACCCGGCGCAGCTGGAAAATATGTCC
This sequence comes from uncultured Elusimicrobiales bacterium, assembly GCA_934667625.1. GTDB lineage: Bacteria > Elusimicrobiota > Elusimicrobia > Elusimicrobiales > Elusimicrobiaceae > Avelusimicrobium. The sequence goes on along the minus strand of CAKUMH010000010.1, from coordinate 10,863 downwards.
GGCAAAGCGCGTAAAACCGCTTTAAGCTTTAAAGGAGCAACTGACAAAATCATGGAAGTGGTGAAAACTTATGAACGAAAAACAGCCTAAAATTTTAGTAGTACGCTTATCCTCGTTAGGTGATATTGTACTCTCTTCCCCGGTGTACAAAAACATCAAGGCCGCCTGGCCCAACGCCCGCATTACCCTCATGGTCAAACCCCAGTTTGCCCAGGTACTCGCCGGGCACCCGGATATTGACGAAATTATGGTTTCCAAAAACAACCTCTGGTCCGACATTCGCCAAATCCGCGCCGGTCATTTTACGCACTTTTTGGACTTGCACTCCACCTTAAAGAGCATGCTGCTCGGCTTCTTTAGCAACATTCCCCACCGCGCCCGCTACGACAAAAACTCCCTGGCGCGCCGCATGCTGGTCAAATTTCACAAAAATTCCCCGGTGCTGGAAAAACACACCTTGGAAAAATACCTAGAAGCCCTCAAAGCGTGGAACATTGACATTAAATACAAGGAACCCAAACTGGGCGACTGGGCCTACGAACACGCCAACATGAACGGGAAAAAGGTCAATAAAATCGGTATCTTCCAAACCTCATTTATCGGCGACAGCGTACTCACCACGCCGCTTATCAAAAAAACGGCCAAACTCTTCCCGGACACTAAAATTGTGGTCATCACCCGCCCGCAAACCGAAGATATTTTCCGCCCCATGAAAGAAGTCAGCGAAATTATCTTAAACGACAAAAAAGGCTGGAACAAAATCGTGGGCGTGTGGAAAACCGCCCAAGCCATTAAACGCTCCGGCATAGACATTTTGCTCGTTCCGCACCGCAGCTTTAGAAGCGCACTCATCGCGTGGCTTTCGCGCGTACCGGTGCGTATCGGATTTACGTCCAGCGAAGGGTGGTTTCTCTACACCAAAACGGTGCCCTTTTCCTGGATGATTCACGACGCGGAACGCAATCTCTCCCTGCTCCAGGGCATCGTAAAGGAAAAATTCCAGGCCGAAAAACTCAGCATGCGCTATGCCCCGTCCGCCGAGGAAAACGTCGCCCGCCTCATCAAGGATTTTAATTTGGAAGGCAAAACGCTCGTTGGTATCCACGCCGGCAGCGCCTGGCCGACCAAATGCTGGCCCATGGAGTATTTTGTGCAGCTCATCAGCCGCCTGCAGACCGAACTGGGCGTACAGGTGGTGCTAGTGGGGGGTGGTCATAAAGACGCCGACTTGGGCGAAAAAATCTGCCAGCTTTCCCAAGGCCATGCCGCCAACCTGTGCGGCAAAACCAGCCTGGCCGATTTAATGGCGCTCATGCAGCATTTTAAACTCTTTATCACCAACGATTCCGGCCCCATGCACATTGCCACCGCCTTTGACGTGCCGACGCTGGCTATCTTCGGCCCCACCACGCGCGAGCTGGGCTTCTTCCCGTATGGGGAGGGGCACCGCGTCATGGAAGTGAAAGGCCTTCCCTGCCGCCCCTGTGCGTTGCACGGCGGCAAAAAATGCCCGCTGGGGCACTTTAAGTGCATGCGCGACATTCTGCCCGAGCGCGTGTTTGAAAATGCCAAAGAAATGCTGGCCGAACATCACGCCCTGCCGCAAAAGGCGTCCGAAAAATAATCCGCCTGTCTTTTTTACGGGCAACGGTTTTATACCGTTGCCTTTTTTTCAGCAAAAAAACCGCCCGTAAAGGCGGTTTCTTTCACAGGCACACAATCGCTAAAAATCCTCTGCCGGGCTCTCGTTTAACGCGGCCAACGTGTCTAAAAATAATTTCTTTATTTCCGGCAATTTTTCCAGCGGGAGCCACAGGCCCTTTTGGGTATAAGCGCCGTTTTCCCATTGTCTAAACTCCACCCCGCGTTTTCCCCGGAAAACCGCCACCCGCACCACCACGCAAATCCCCGGGCGCTTGGCAAATTTTCCCACCGTCGTTTGCGGGCTGTCGGCCGTCAGCATCTGCAGCCGCGGCACCAGCACACGCACGATTTCGGGCGTAAGCGTAATGCCGTCCCGCGTCGCTCCGCTGAAGCCGTCCGTCTGCAAATAACGCCGCACCGACACATAGCGGTATCCGCGGTACGCGTCAATGCTAAAGCGCACCGATTCCTCTTTTTCCAGCGGAAAAGAGCCTATTTCCCTTAATAAAGTAAAGCTGCTTTCGCTCATTTTCTTTCTCCGCCGTAAAAAATACGGCGTCCCCCTGTTATTTACCGGCTAAAATATGATATGATACCTGTAGTAATATTCTAGTGATTGCTTGTTTTAAAATCAAGCGGTTTCTACAGATTTATTTAAATGTTTTTTCACGTAATACAGGGAAAGTTATGAGCGAGAATCCTTCGTTGGTAGGGAAAGAAATTTCCGGCTGCGAAATTTTAAACAAAGTGGCCGAAGGCGGCATGGGCGCCGTGTATAAAGCGCGCCACAAGGCGTTAAACCGTATTGTATGCGTCAAAATTTTAAGCCCGGCCCTGGCCAACGACAAAAAAGCCGTGGAACTCTTTTTAACCGAGGCCCGCGCCATTGCGGAGCTGGACCACCCCAACATTGTCAACGTCTATAACGTAGGCAAGGAAAAGGGGTACTATTTCATCGTTATGTCCTTTATTGAAGGGCAAACGCTTTCCCAAATGCTCAAAAAGAACAAGGTCCTCCCTATCGGCCTTATTTTGGATTTATTTGAAGGGGTCCTCCTCGGCTTGGATGCCGCCCACGCCAAAGGCATCATTCACCGGGACATTAAACCCTCCAACATTTTAATCAACCCGCAGGGCCAGCCCAAAGTGGTGGATTTTGGTATTGCCAAAAAAGTGGATAAAGAAAAAGGCTCCACCAAAACCACCGAGCTTGCCGGCACAGCGTATTTCATCGCCCCGGAACAGGCCCTGGGCCGGGATTTGGACACCCGCGCCGACTTGTACTCTGTCGGAGCCAGCTTGTATTACGTGCTCACGGGCCACTTTCCGTACAACGGCAAAAACACCATTGATATCATCCAAAAGCACATCAACGACCCGGTGCCCGATCCGGCCAAACTGCGGCCCGATATGCCGGGCTGGCTTTCGCTCGCCGTGCAAAAACTGATGAGCAAAAAGCCCGAGGACCGCTTTCAAACCGCCAAAGAAACGTATCTGTACTTTCAAAAAATGCGCGCCGAGGACCAGCTGCGCCTGAAAATGGGCCAATCCGGCCGCGCCATTGACCTGGGGGAAGAAGGCCCGTTAAAACTCTTAAAAGAAGAAAAAATCCCCACGGAAAAAATCGTCAAAGAGCGCGCCCAAAAACCCCAAATGCAGCGCATAACGGCCTCTTACCGTATGTCGCCCTCCACCATGCCGCGCTTGGATTCTATGGACGCCACGCCCCAACCGGCGCCGCGCCCGGCCCAAAAAGAGCCGTCCATCCAAATGATTGACATCAAAAACGTTAAACCGGTGGACGTGTTTGTGCCAGCCAAACCCGCCAAACGCAACGACTTGGGCCGCGCCGCTTTACAGACGGCCGGGAAGGGCATCAAAACCACGCTGGACTTTCTCTTATTCGTGCCGCTGTACCTGTTCTTTGCGGCCGCGGTAATTTACGTTTTCTACTCGCTGGGCTGTGTCTCTTCCGTGCACGTCACGGGAGGGGGGAGCCTCTTGGGTAACTTGGTGGAACCCTTTTTTGCCAAGACGTACGCCCCCGGCCAACTGATGTGGACGGGCGGTGCAGCGGTTATGTTGGTACTCATTTTTGCCTCGGCCTCTTTAAAGGCCTTTGCCCGCTCCACCACGCTCCTGTTGTTTATGGCCTTGGTGGCCTATATGGCAGGGCTGTTTACGCCCAATGTGGCCTTCTTTTCGCTGGGCTCTGCGTTGCAAAACATCTTCACGCCGGAATACTATTTGTGCTTCCTCGTATTTGGAGCCGCGCTAGGATTAGGCGCCTGTATGACGATTAACCGCTCGCTCGCGCAAGGGATTTTTGGGGCGGCCGTGGTGGTTCTCTCCACGGTGCTGGCCTTTCTCTCCGCGCACTTGTCCATTCCGCCCGAAATGCAAACCATGTTTGTAAAAATTGTCTTTTACGTTGCCCTCTTTGGCGTTTTGGCCACGGTGTACTATTTGGTTTCCGCCAAAGAAAAGGAAACGCTATTTCTACCCACCGTGCTGTTCTGTGCAGCACTGTTTGGCATGTGGACGTATGCCGTTTCCGGCTTGGCGGGCACCCTGAACCGCACCTTAGACACACTGACGGAAAAAATTGTGGTAGAACAATCGTCCAATGCCAAGGCAAACGCCAAAATGGAAAAGATGCTCAGTTTCAACTCCACGCGCCAAACCTTCGTCCAGTTGGACAAAACCAACGAACTCACCAACCGCCCGGAGGAACAAGTGGAAGCCTTTCTTAGACGGCAGATAAACCACATTGCCCCGGACCAGTTTGACGAGGCCTCCTTGCCGCTGTTCCTGGGTTTCTTAGTCAAATACTATCACGGCGGCGAACAAAAAATGCGCCTGGCCGTATGGGACTACGCCATGAGCTACCCCATCCACAACTTTAACCGCAATGCGCAGGAAAATCACGCCTATTCCTTCCTGCTGATGCTCTTGTATGTGTTTGGCGCGCTTTCGTGCGCCGGCAATTTGTTCTTTCGGGAGGAATTATGAGCAGCTTTGACATAGAATTTGCCGCCGTTACCGACATTGGCAAAATCCGCGAGAAAAACGAAGACAATGTCCTTATTTCTTCCGATTTAGGGCTTGGCGTTGTGGCCGACGGTATGGGGGGGCACAGCGCAGGCGAAATTGCCAGCAACATTGCCGTTTCCGTGTTGGCGGAAACCGTGCGCAAGGTGAACAACCACCAGCTCAAAATCCCGGATAATTTTCTGCCCAAGTTAGCCCCGGCCGAACGCAAGCTGTTAATGGCCGCCAACCTGGCAAATGCCGCCATTTATTCCACGGCCCAGTCCTCGGATCTGTACCGTATGATGGGCACCACCCTAACCGGCGTTTTGTTTGATAAAGACTGCGCCACCGCCGTGCACGTGGGGGACTCGCGCCTTTACCTGTTCCGCGACGGAAAAATTGTCCAAATCACCACGGACCATTCCCTGGCCAACGAACACGTCCGCCGCGGCCTTTTAACCCGGGCCGAAGCCGACCATTCCAAAATCCAAAACGTGCTCACCCGTGCCATGGGCATTAAAAAGAATATAGAATTTGACCTCTTAAAATTCCCCGTCAAGGTGGGGGACACCCTGCTCCTCTGCTCGGACGGTCTTTACAAAGGCCTTAGCGAGGAAAATTTAGGCCAGCTGTTAAAGGATGGCCAGCAGACCCCGCTTGTAAAACTCTGCAAGCAGCTGGTGCGCATTTCCAACGATAAGGACGGGCAGGATAACATTTCCGCCGTACTGATCAAAATTCTCCCCGCGCATAAAATGACCTTCAAACAGCGCATTAAGCGTTTCTTCTCCCGCGCTTAAAAAATCTGATTACCGACACATCAACAACCCCTTTTTTAGCACTCTAAGAAAGGGGTTGACAATTTTGTACAGAAATGCTAAATTAGCATTAAGCCAAAGCGAGTGCTAACAACCCGCAGGCGTGTTTTTACATATCTCATAACAAGGAGTGAATGAATATGGCAGAAGTTAAAATCAAACCGTTGGGCGACCGCGTAATCGTCAAGCCCATTGAAAGAGAAACAATGAAGGGGGGAATCATCATTCCGGACACCGCCAAAGAAAAACCCATGGAAGGCGAAGTGCTGGCCGTGGGTGCAGGCAAACTCAACGACAAGGGCGAACGCGCACCCATGGACGTTAAAAAAGGCGACCGCGTGCTTTATGGCAAATACTCCGGCACCGAAGTAAAGCTGGACGACGAAACCTATTTAATCATTCACCAGGACGAAATCTTGGGTATTTTGGGGTAACAAGAAGGAGAATTAAACTATGGCTAAACAAATTATTTATGGCGACGAAGCCCGCGCCAAAATGAAATCGGGCATTGAAAAAGTAGCAAACGCCGTGAAGGTAACCTTGGGGCCCAAGGGAAGAAGCGTGGTGCTGGAAAAAAAGTTCGGCTCTCCGCTTATCATTGACGACGGCGTAACCATTGCCAAAGACATTGAACTGGAAGACAAGTTTGAAAATATGGGCGCACAGCTCATCCGCGAAGTAGCCTCCAAAACTAACGACGTCGCAGGCGACGGTACCACCACCGCCACGGTGCTGGCCAACGCCATGCTGACAGAAGGGATCAAAAACATTACCGCCGGTGCCAACCCGACCCTGGTCAAAAAGGGTATTGAAATGGCCGTAGAAGCCACCAAGGCCGAACTGGAAAAAATGCACAAACCGGTCAAAACCAAAGAAGAAAAGGCGCAAATCGCTACCATTTCCTCCAACGACCGCGAAATCGGCAATATGATCGCCGAAGCGATTGAAAAGGTCGGTGCGGAAGGTGTCATCACCGTGGAAGAAGGCAAAACGGCCACCACGCAGCTGGACATTGTGGAAGGCATGCAGTTTGACCGCGGCTACATTTCTCCTTATTTCGTCACCGATTCCGAACGCATGGAATGCGTGTTGGAAAACCCGTACATTATCGTCACGGATAAAAAGATTTCTTCTATGAACGAGCTCCTGCCCGTGCTGGAAAAAATCGTACAAAGCGGCAAACAATTCCTCATCATCGCCGAGGATGTAGACGGTGAAGCGTTAGCCACCTTGGTCGTAAACAAACTCCGCGGTACCTTAAAGGGCTGCGCGGTCAAAGCCCCCGGCTTTGGCGACAGACGCAAAGAAATGTTGGAAGATATTGCCATTTTGACGGGCGGCGAAGTGCTCAGCGAAGAACGCGGCATCAAGTTGGACAAAGCCGAACTCGCTATGCTCGGCCAGTGTGCCCGCGTGGTAATTGACAAAGAAAACACCACCATCGTCAGCGGAAAAGGCAGCAAGGAAGCCATTGCGGCACGCGCCGAACAAATCCGCAAACAGATTGAAAACTCCAAGAGCGAGTACGATAAAGAAAAACTCCAGGAACGCTTGGCCAAGCTCTCCGGCGGGGTGGCCGTCATCAGCGTCGGTGCCGCTACGGAAACCGAACTGAAGGCCAAAAAAGCCAAAGTGGAAGACGCCAAAAACGCCACCAAAGCCGGCGTGGAAGAAGGCTTAGTGCCCGGCGGCGGCGTGGCGTTGGCCCGCAGCCAAAAAGCCCTGGACGCGCTCAAAGCCGACAACGAAGATATCCGCACGGGTATCAACATTGTTAAAAAGGCCTTAACCGCTCCCTTGAAACAAATCGCCGTCAACGCCGGTTTGGACGGAGCCGTAGTCGTGGACAACGTGCTCAAAATGAAGGGTGCCGCCGACGGATACGATGCCGACAAGAACACCTACTGCGACCTCTTGAAAGCGGGCGTGGTAGACCCGGCCAAAGTGGTGCGCACCGCGCTTGAAAACGCCGCGTCCATCACCGGTACGGTGCTCCTCACCGAAACCTTGGTGGCCGACGCTCCCGAAAAGGAAGGCGCACACGCCCCGGCTATGCCCGGCATGGGCGGAATGGGCGGCATGATGTAATTTTAACTGCCTGACACAAGGGCCGGGCTCCTCGCGAGCCCGGCCCTTTTCATGTTCCGTAAAGCACCGTTTTTTACACGTCATTTTTTCGGTTAGGTCCTTGGTCCTATATTAAAGCGGGTCTTTTGGCCCTAGAAATTTTGTATAAAAATTCTTATAATAACAATAAGAAGTTCTTAATAACAGGAGAAACTTATGAAAAAACTGTTTATATTTCTGTTGTTCTTTTGCGGTTGTGCAGCCTTGGTGAGCGCACAAAACGCAAATCTCCCCAACAAGCTTAACACCGCCGTTAAGAAAAAACTCGCCGTATCATCTTCCGCCAATGCGCATGAGGACGGCGTCATCATGATTAAACTAATGGTGGGGGCTGACTTTTTGGATATAGACCACAATAATAAACCTCGTGCAAAGAAATGCCCGGCTGTACGCATTGCGCCCAACACACTGTTGGCCTCCCGCGCTTGCATTGACTTAAGCGGAAAAGGCAAATATTATCAGTATAAAGGCGGCGGGGGGGAATATGATGTATCCACTCACCCGGTAAAACGTTGGATTGACCGCATCATCATCAACGGCGTGACCATTGGGCCGCGGGATTTCCGCGAAAATGGTTTATTGCTTTTAATTGCCATAGACGGCACCAACAAAAAATTAAAAAAAGCTATTGAAAAATTGCCAATTTCCAACCTGTTTGTCGCCAAAAACGCGAAAAAATTACAGGATACTTTCCCTGAAATAACGCTCAACCGCGACGATATGATTTTTAGCGACCGCGAATGTGCAAACGTGGACATTGCGACAGTCTGCATGAGTACCCAGTGCTTTCAAATCTGCTGGAAAACCATTGACGGCGACACCGGGGACCCGGTTTTTGGCAGAAATCCCGACAAAAACAAGTTGGAATATCTGTTAGGTTTCAACGCCACCAATGCGGATTTAGACGGTCGTCACTCCGGCCCCTTGTATCATTTCCTGTCGCAGTCTTCGCTGAATTTTATGCGGAAGAACCTGCCGGCGGCGGAATGGAATTATATCAACAGCCACCGCAGAAACGAAAACTTGTACAAGTAAAAATTGCACTTACAATCTTTTCACGCCCTCCGCCCACACGGAGGGCGTTTTTAGATACTCTGTATTTCCGTATTAAATTTAATATAATAAAGTCATATCTTACCTAAGGGGGACTCTTATGGCCAGTAATCCGATGTTTAACGAAAGTGCCTTTGAACGCGCGCAAACCGCCGCCCGTGCCGTGCAACCCATGACGTTGCAGGGCACCATCAACAAAACCTTCTGCTTGTTGTTTTTATGTGTGCTGGGCGCTATGCTCGCTTGGACGCACGCCACCAGCTGGGTACCTTTTTTGTGGCCCGTTGCCATTGGGGCGTTTGTCATCGCGATGATTACGTCCTTCAAGCCCGCATTTTCGCCCGTTACCGCACCCATTTACGCTTTCTTGGAAGGGCTCTTGTTGGGTGTCATCTCCGCGGCGTACAATGCCCAGTTTAACGGAATTGTGTTCAACGCCGTGGCAATCACCTTCCTGGTGTTTTTTGTCATGCTGTTCATCTACCGCACGGGGCTTATCAAAGTATCCAAAGGGCTGATGATTGGCATCTTTTCGGCCACCGCGGCGGTGTGTTTGCTGTATGTGGGATCGTTTATTTTGTCGCTCTTTGGCGTCAGCACCGCGTACCTCACGTCCAACTCGCCGTTATCTATCGGCATTAGCGTAGTGGTTTGCGCCGTGGCGGCGTTCAATTTTCTTATTGATTTTAATTTCATTGACGAAATGACCTCCCGCTTTGCCGCCCCCAAGTACATGGAGTGGTACGCCGGATTTGGTCTGCTCGTCACGCTCATTTGGCTTTACATTGAAATTTTAAAACTCTTGGGCAAAACCCAAAAGCGCTAAACCGTGCCGGAGACGTCCAAATTTTGTAAAATTAAGAGGTAAAGAAACCCTGCCTTTTAGGCGGGGGGAATATTAAAGGAGCCAAAAATTATGAATTTTGACAGCATCAAAAAAATTCAAGATATGGACTTGAAAAACAAAAAAGTCCTCGTGCGCGTTGATTACAACGTACCTTTGAAAGACGGTAAAGTAGACAACAACAAACGTATCGTCGCTACCGAAAAAACGATTAAGTACTTGCTGGAAAACAACTGCCGCATCGTGCTGATTGCCCACTTGGGCCGCCCGAAAGGCAAAGTAGTGCCGGAATTTAGCTTGGCTCCCGTGGCCGGCGAAGTGGAAAAACTGTTCGGCGTGCCGGTGCATTTTGCCAAGGATTGCGTAGGCCCGGAAGCCGACAAAGTAGTGGCCGAAACCAAAAACGGCGAAATCGCCCTCTTGGAAAACCTCCGCTACCACCCCGAAGAAGAAAAGAACGATGCCGAATTTGCCAAACAACTGGCCAAACACGGCGAAATTTTTGTGCAGGAAGCTTTCGGTACGGTGCACCGCGCCCACGCTTCCACCAGCGCCATTACGAACTTTTTGCCCGGCTGTGCGGGGTTCCTCGTGCAGAAAGAGGTGAACTTTTTGGGCAAAGCGCTTGAAAACCCGGCCCGCCCGTTTGCGGCGGTGGTCGGCGGCGCCAAAGTGTCCGACAAAATTATGCTGCTCAACAATTTGATGGACAAGGTAAACGTCCTGGTTATCGGCGGCGGTATGGCCTACACGTTCCTCAAGGTGCAGGGCCACGAAATCGGCAAATCTTTGTTTGATGCCGAAAAAGAAACCGAAGCCAAAGCCGTTTTGGCCAAAGCGCAAGAAAAGGGCGTCAAAATCTTGCTGCCAGTGGACCATGTCTGCGGCAAAGAATTTGCCGAAACCACCGAACCCGTGGCCGTGGAAGACATCAACATTCCGGCCGATTTAATGGGCTTGGATATCGGCCCGAAAACCATGGCCACCTTCCGCGAAGAACTGCTCAAATGCAAAACGATCTTTTGGAACGGCCCGATGGGCGTGTTTGAATTCCCGAATTTTGCCAAAGGCAGCTTTGCAATTGCCCAAGCCATGATTGACGCCACCAAAGCCGGCGCAACCACCATTATCGGCGGCGGCGACAGCGTCAACGTGCTTAAAAAAGGCAAATTCAACCAAAAGGAACTCTCCCACGTTTCCACCGGCGGCGGCGCCAGCATGGAATTTGTGGAAGGGAAAGAATTGCCTGGACTTGTTGCTTTAGCAAAATAACTCGCTGACACAAACAAAATCCTCCGCTTTGCGGGGGATTTTGTTATTTAGTCCTGGCAAAGAATTGCCGGG
>CAKUMH010000009.1 GCA_934667625.1 uncultured Elusimicrobiales bacterium | reverse complement strand
TTGGATGATTGTCAGCGACAGAAGAAAAAACAAGGTTAAGTAATTATGGGAAGATCAACTAAAAAAGGTCCGTTTGTGGATTTAAGCCTGTTGGAAAAAGTTCAAGCGATGAACGCTTCCAATGAAAAGAAACCTATCAAGACGTGGGCAAGAGCCTGCACCATCGTGCCGGAATTTGTAGGACATACATTCCTGGTGCACAATGGCAGAAAATTTCTTCCCATTTACGTTTCCGAAAGAATGGTAGGATACAAACTCGGTGAATTTTCGTTCACTCGTTTGTTCAAAGGTCACGGTGGCATGACGAAAGATTCCACCGCCCTGAAATAAGAGTTGAGGATTTGATATGGAAGCTTGTGCAAAAGCTAAATTTCAACGGTTTGGTAGCCGCAAGGTGAACCTGGTGTTGGATCAAATCCGCGGTAAAAACGTCAAGGCGGCGGAGGAAGTTCTTCCCTTCGTAGCCAAGCGCACCTCGGATTTGGTGGCCAAAACCTTACACAGTGCCGCCGCCAACTTGGAAGTGAAAGCCGGCAAAAAGCTGGACTTCAGCAAAGTCTTCATTAAAGAAGCGTTTGCCAATCTCGGCCCCAGCGGCCACTTGAAAAGAGTGCAACCCGGTCCGCAGGGCCGCGCGATGCCTTACAAGAAAAGCATGTGTCATCTGACTGTTATCGTCACCGACGAAAAAAAGGGAGGTCGCTAATTTATGGGACACAAGATTCATCCCCGGTCAATTAGATTAGGTTATATTCAGGACTGGCGCTCCAGATGGTTCGCCCCCAAGAATATGCCGGCGCTCATCAAAGAAGACTTTGAAATCCGCAAAATCATTGACAACAAATTCAAAATGGCGGCCGTCAGCTATGTCGGCATTGAAAGAGCCGGTGCGTTCTTGCGCGTTAACGTTCACACCGCCCGCCCGGGTGTGGTGATCGGTAAAAAAGGTGCCGATATTGAGGCCCTGCGCAAAGAACTGGAGGCCTTTACCGGCAGCAAAACGTTCGTAAACGTGATTGAAATTAAAAATCCGGAAACGGACGCCCAGTTGGTTGCCCAAAACATTGCCATGCAGCTTGAAAAACGTGCCCACTACGGCGCCGCTATCAAGAAGGCAATTGAAAAGGCTCTCTCCGGCAAAGCGCTCGGTATTAAAATTATGGTGTCTGGCAGACTCGGCGGTGCGGAAATTGCCCGCACGGAATGGAAACGCGAAGGCCGCGTGCCGTTGCACACCTTGTGCGCCGATATTGATTACGGCTTCACCGAAGCTAATACCATCAGCGGTAAAATCGGCATTAAGGTCTGGATTTTCAAGAGAACCCACTTCGCCAAATCTCCGAAAGAGATTATGAACGAGCTCAAGAAACACCGCGACATGGAAAACGGTTCCACCGAAGGCGCGACGGAAGTTGCCGCCCCGGCCGTGGAGACCAAATAGAGGACTTTGACTTATGTTAATGCCTAAAAGAGTTAAATATCGCAAACCCTTCAGCGCGCCCCGCATTAAAGGCAACGCCAAGCGCGGTACGGAAGTGGTGTTCGGCGAATTTGGGTTGAAAGCCTTGGAACCCAAATGGATTACCGCCCGGCAGATTGAAGCTGCCCGTATTACCTTGTCCCGCTTCATCAAGAAGAAAGGTAAACTTTGGATTCGCATTTTCCCGGACAAAGCCATCACCAAGCACCCCGCCGAAACCCGTATGGGTAAAGGTAAAGGCGCGCCCGAATACTGGGCCGCAGTGGTGAAGCCCGGCAGAATTTTGTTTGAATTGGAAGGCGCTTCTGTGGAAGACACCAAAAGAGCCATGCGCTTGGCTTCCGACAAACTGCCGATTAAGACGAAACTGGTAACCAGAAGGTAGTTTATGAAAACGAACGAAAAAGAAGCTTTGAAAAACAAAACGTTGGCCGAACTGAATGAAGCGCTCGGCAAAGCCCAGGAAAAGAAGTTTAATCTTCTTTTCAAACACAGCACCACTCCCATCGCCAACCCGATGGAAATTAGAGCTGTCAGACGCGAGATTGCTCTTCTGCAAACGCTGATCAACCAGAAGAAAGAGCAGAAATAGAGGTTTTGAAAATGGAAAATCAAGAATCCCGTGCTAAAAGAAAAGTCCTCACTGGCGTGGTAGTGTCCGATAAAATGGACAAAACCCGCACCGTGAAAGTGGAACGCCTCGTTCATGATGAACGCTACGGCAAAACGCTCAAAAGAGCGGCCAAGTTCCACGCGCACGATGAGGCCAACGAAAGCAAAATCGGCGATAAAGTGGAAATCATGAGCATCCGCCCTGTTTCCAAAACGACGAAATGGCGCGTTTCCAAGATTGTGGAAAAAGCCAGAGCTTAGTTTTTAAAAACTACGGAGTTATTACTGTATGATTCAATTAAGAAGCATAGTCAATGTGGCCGACAATTCCGGCGCGCGTAAAGTGCAATGCTTTAAGGTGCGCGGCGGCCACCATCGGGATATCGCAACTTTGGGAGACGTCGTGATGTGCTCCGTCAGAGATGCGATCCCTACCTCCGCCATTAAGAAAGGCGACGTGGTTCGCGCGGTAGTCGTTCGCGTGGCCCGCGAAAAAAGAAGAAAAGACGGTTCCTACATTCGTTTTGATGACAACGCTGTTTGCATCATCAACGATAATGGCGAACCCAAAGGCACCCGCGTGTTCGGGCCGATTGCCAGAGAACTCAGAGAAAAGAACTTCTTGAAAATCATTTCCCTGGCTCCTGAGGTGGTATAGAGTATGATTATCAAGAAGAAAGATACCGTGCTGGTATTAGCTGGCAAAGACAAAGGCAAGAAAGGCGAAGTGAAATCCGTCAACCCGACCAAAAACAAAGTGGTCGTGGCCGGCGTGAATATGATTTCCAAACACACCAAGCCTTCCCAGAACAAACAAGGCGGCATTATTCAGATGGAAGCAGCGTTGGATGCGTCCAATGTGGCGGTTATCTGTGGCAAATGCAAAAAAGCCATGACGCCTAAAGTTCAGGTCTCGGCCGACGGCAAAAAAGTGCGCGTCTGCCGCAAATGCAACGAGCCGATCATTTAATCCAGGTAAGTAAAATGACTAAGAAAGAAACGAAAACTGTAACCAAGGCGCCCGAGGGCTATACGCCCCGCTTGCAGGCCCTTTACAAAGAAAAAGTGCTTCCGGCCTTGCTTAAAGACATGGGTGTAAAAAGCCCGATGGCCGCGCCGAAACTCACGAAGATTGTCATCAACATCGGCGTGAAGGAAGCCCGCGAAGATATCAAAGCCATGGAAGTGGCCAAAGAAGACTTGACCGCTATCGCCGGTCAGGCCGCCCAAGTAAGACGCGCCAAAAAATCCATCTCTAACTTTAAGTTAAGAGAAGGTATGCCTATTGGCGTGCGCGTGACGCTGCGCGGCGCGAAGATGTATGAGTTCTTAGAACGCTTCATCATGATCGCCTGCCCCCGCATCCGCGACTTTCAGGGTTTTAACCCGAGCTTTGACGGAAGAGGCAACTTGAACCTGGGTATTAAAGAACATTATATTTTCCCGGAAATTGATGTGGAAAAATCACCCAAAGCTCATGGTATGAACATTACGTTCGTCACCACGGCTGGCAACGATAAAAGCGGCCGCTTGCTCATGGATTATTTGGGCATGCCCTTCCGCAAATCGGCTACTAAATAAGAGGAATAAAACTTTATGGCTACTAAAGCATGGGTTGCAAAAATGGCTAAGGACCAAAAGTTCGCCGTGCGCTACCACAACAGATGCCAAATCTGCGGCCGCGCAAGAGGTTACTACCGCGACTTCGGTCTCTGCCGTATCTGCCTGAGAAAGATGGCACACCAGGGTCTCATCCCGGGTCTTAGAAAATCGAGCTGGTAATTACAGGAGGAGGTATCGCTTTCGGGCCAACTCCAATTTGGAAAGTGGCTTGGGACGATGACCTTAAAATATGGATCCAATTGCAGATTTCTTAACCAGAATAAGAAACGCCAACATGAAGAAAAAAGAAAAAGTGGATATCCCTTTTTCTAAAATCAAAACCGAAATTGCGCGCATCCTCAAAGAAGAAGGATACATTGCCAATTTCAAAGCCGTCCACAACGAAACCAAGGGCGGCGTGGTCAGAGTGTTTCTGAAATACACGCCGGAAAACGAATGCGTCATTCAGGGCCTCAAAAGAGTGTCCAAACCGGGTTCTCGCGTTTACAGCGCGTACAATAACATCCCGAAAGTACGCGGCGCGTTTGGTATTTCCATTCTTTCCACTTCCAAGGGCCTCATGACCGACGCCCAAGCCAAAGCCGAAAAAATCGGTGGCGAGCTTTTGTGCCAGGTCTGGTAAGGGGGAAATATGAGCAGAATCGGTAAAAAAATCATTAACATTCCCGCCAAGACCAAAGTGGAAATTAAAGAGAACGTCATCACCGCCAACGGCGCGCTTGGGACTTTGTCCTACACGTTGCCCGAAGGCGTGAGCGCCAAGTTGGAAGGCGCCGCCTTGTCCTTCTCTATTCCGGAAAACCGTGTGAAAGAGCTCAACGCTATCCACGGCACCACCCGCGCCAATGTCTTCAACATTATCGAAGGCGTGACGAACGGTTTCTCTAAAACCTTGGAAATCAACGGTTTGGGTTATCGTGCAAACGTGGCCGGACAAAAACTCAATTTGGAATTGGGTTTCTCTCACCCCGTCAATTTGGATATCCCCGCTGGCCTTACGGTCGTGGTGGATCCTAAATCCGGCGCGGTAACGATTAAAGGCAGCGATAAGTTCAAAGTGGGCGATTTCGCGGCCAAAATCAGAAGAATTAGACCTCCGGAACCCTACAAGGGCAGCGGTATTAAATACCAGGGCGAACATATCGTTCGCAAAGCCGGTAAGACTGCGGCGGGAGGCAAATAATTATGGCTACTAAACAAGAAAGATATCAGTTTAGAAAGGATCGCAGCCGCGGACACCTCCTTAAAAACGGTGCCCACCGCCCGCGCCTTTCCGTATACAGAAGCTTGAAATACATCTATGCCCAAATCATTGATGACAACACCCACAGCACCTTAGTGTCTGCGACGACGTTGTCCAAAGAATTTGAAGGCAAGTTTGACACCTCTGCCAAGAGCATTGAAGCAGCCAAAGCCTTGGGTGCTGCCATTGCCAAAAAGGCGCTTGAAAAAGGTATCAGCGAAGTGATGTTTGACCGCGGTGGCCGCGTGTACCACGGCAGAATCAAAGCCCTTGCGGATTCCGCCAGAGAAGCAGGATTGAAATTCTAAGTTACAGGTGAATTTAATGTCCAATGAAACGCTAGTGAAAAGCGATAACAAAAGAGAAGCGAAAGGCAAAAGAGCCGAGTTTCAAAAAGCAAGACCGCTCGCTGAAGGCAAAACGACGGTCATCCACGTAGCCAGAACGGCCAAGGTAGTCAAAGGCGGTAAACGCTTTGGCTTCCGCGCGCTCGTTGTAGTCGGCAACGGCATGGGCAAAGTGGGCGTTGCTATTGGCAAGGCAAATCAGGTTCAGTTGGCTATCGCCAAGGCTGAATCCCACGCCAGAAAACATATGATCACGTTCCCGATCGTGGGCGAAACCATTCCGCACGAAATCATCGGCAAATTTGGTGCCGCGTCCGTGTGGATGAAGCCCGCCGCCCCCGGTACCGGTGTAATCGCCGGCAGCGGTGTGCGCCTGTTGTTTGAAGCCGCCGGTATTAAAGACGTCCTGGCCAAGAGCTTGGGCAGCTGCAATCCGTGCAACCTCGTATATGCTACGATGGAAGCCTTCAAACAGCTCAAAAGCAAAGACGCGGTGAACGTCCTGCGCGGCAAGGCTGAAAAGGCCGCCGCCGAAGCCCCGAAAGCCGAAGTGAAAACCGAAGCTGCCAAGGCCGAGTAGTTTTGTGGAGAAAATAAAATGGTAACTTTGAATACTCTTTTCCCTAAACATGGCTCCAGAAAAGCCAAAAGACGCCTGGGCTTGGGCCCCGGCTCCGGCTTGGGCAACTACTGCACCAAGGGGATGAAAGGTCAAACCTCTCGTTCCGGTAACTCCCGCAAAGAAAGCAAAGAAGGCGGTCAGATGCCCTTGATCCGCCATACGCCGAAAAGCGGTTTTTCCAATAAAGATTTTGCCAAGCGCTACGATTATGTAAACCTTGGTTCTTTGGAAAAAGTGTTTGCGGCGGGTGCGGAAGTCACCCCCGAAGCCTTGAAGAAAGCTGGCATCATCCATGATGTTACGCGCGTCAAAGTGTTGGCAAACGGTGCTTTGACCAAGGCCTTAAAAGTGTCTGCCCATGGTTTTTCCGCCACTGCTAAAGCAGCGATTGAAAAAGCTGGCGGCACTGTAACCGTGCTTGAACAGAAGACCAAATAATGGCTAACAACACAGTTGCAAATATCTTTAACGCCCCCGAACTCAAGAAGAGACTTCTCTTCTTGATCGGGGCGTTGGCTGTTTTCCGGATTGCAGCTGCAATCCCTATACCCGGTATCAATACGGATGTGTTGCGCCAAATGTTTGCCGCGCACCAAAACGGTATTTTAGGTTTTATGAATATCTTTTCGGGCGGTGCTTTGGGGCGTTTTTCCATTTTGGCTTTGGGTATTATGCCGTACATCAACGCGTCCATTATCATGGGCCTCGTACGCGGCGCGCATATTTTCCCGGCGCTGGACCGCATGCACAAAGAGGGTGAATCCGGCAGAAGAAAAGAAAACCAGATTACCCGTATTTTTGCACTGTTCTTGGCCATTTTGCAGGGCGCAATGATGACCTTCGCCATCACGAAAGTGGAAGGCGCGGGTGGAATTTCGGCGGTAGTCAATCCGTCGTTTATGTTTTTCGTCACTACTGTACTGACTTTAGCGGCCGGTACTATGTTTGTGATGTGGCTTGGCGAACAAATTACGGAAAAAGGGGTGGGCAACGGTATCTCGCTCATCATTTTTGCCGGTATCGTGGACCGCTTGCCCAGTGCCATTATGGAAGTTGTTAACCGCGTTAAAACGGACGAAATGGACTTCTTTATGGCGCTTGTCATTTTTGGCGCGGCTGTGATGATTACGGCCTTGGTGGTGTGGTTGGAAACAGCCCAGCGCCAAATCCCGGTACAGTACGCCAAACGCCAGGTAGGGAATAAAACGTATGGTGGGCAGACCAGCTACTTGCCGCTCAAGATTGACCAGAGCGGTGTGATCGCGGTAATCTTTGCCTCGTCCGTTATTTCCTTGCCGTTGACGATTGCCAGCTTTAACCAGGAAGCCCCTTGGGCGCAGAAACTCTTGGAAGCCATGAACCATAGCAGTGTTGGGTATATGCTGTTGTTCTCGGCACTCATCATTTTCTTCTGCTATTTCTACAACTCCATGACGATTAACCCGTCCGACTTGGCAGATAACATGAAGAAATGGGGTGGTTTTATCCCGGGCATTCGCCCTGGCGAACCGACCAAGAACTATATTGAATGGGTGATGAACCGCTTGACGTTCTGCGGTGCGATCTTCGTCTGTTTAATTGCCGTTCTGCCGGATTTCTTCCGAGCGGAATTCGGTGTAGACTTTTACTTCGGCGGCACCGCATTGCTGATCGTGGTTGGCGTTGCACTGGATACCGTCGGTCAAGTCCAAGCCCATCTCTTGGCCCGCAACTATGAGCCGTTGATGAAGGGGAGCAAGCGGATTAAGGGTCGCTGGTTTAACGTTCAGTAATTTTTACAGATTTTGGGAGATTTCTTTGTTCCCTTTTTCCTCGCATAGCAATTAGTATGCTTCGGAGAAAAGGCGCCTAGAAATCTCCTCAAAATCTTAAAAAATTGGTATGTGTTGTTTAAAGATTTTTGCAAATTACTTTGCGTTTGGCTCTGTTGGGGCTAAACGCAAAGTTGTTTGAAAGTATAGGAAGGAATTTTTAAAGTGAACATTGTTTTAATGGGCTGCCCGGGTGCCGGAAAGGGTACTCAGTCGGCCAAATTGCAAGAAAAATTGCATTTGAAACACATTTCCACGGGGGATGTGCTCCGTGGAGAAATTGCTTCCGGCTCCGAGCTGGGCAAGCAAATTGCGGACATCATCAACAAAGGCAATTTAGTGCCGGACGAATTGATGATTTCCATGTTGGAAAACATTGTCAAATCCACGGACAAGGGTATTATTTTTGATGGTTTCCCGCGCACGGTTGCACAGGCCGAGGCGTTGGACGCCATGATGAAACGCTTAAACCGCGAGATTTCCGCCGTCATTATGATTGACTTGCCGGAAAGCGAAGTGGTCAAGCGTATTACGTCCCGCCGCCAATGCAAAAAATGCGGAGAAATTGTCCATGTAGATCCCTCTGCTCCGGCCACTAAATGCCCGGTGTGCGGCGGTGAACTTTACACACGCGCCGATGATACGGCAGAACGCGCCAAACATCGCTTGGATGTGTATCATCACGAAACGCTGCCGGTAAAAAACTTTTATCAAAATTCCGGCAAATACGTGGAAATCAACGGGAATCAAACGCCCGAACAAGTTTTTGAGGAGCTGGTAAATGTCCTCAAGAAGGTAAAATGATTGAAGTAAAAAACGATAGCGAACTCCAAAAAATGCGGGAAGCGGGCAAAGTAACCGCGGCCGTCTTAAAATTGATGACCGAACTGGTAAAGCCTGGTATTTCCACATGGGAATTGGACGCCGCAGCCGAGAAAACGATCCGCTCCTTCGGGGCGACGCCGTTATTTCTTGGGTATTATGGGTTTCCGGGCAGCATTTGCGCTTCGGTAAACGAAGAAGTCGTGCACGGAATCCCAAAAAAAGATAGAATATTAAAGAGTGGTGATATTATCAGTATCGATACAGGAGCCCGCCTTGACGGTTTCTGTTCGGATGCCGCAATCACCCTCGGCGTGGGAAAAGTTTCTGATGAAGCCCAAAGACTGATGGACGTTACCAAAAAGTCTTTATATAAGGCAATCGGGCAAGTCAAACCGGGTAATCGCTTAGGCGATGTAGAACACGCGGTGGAAACTTTTGCCATAGCAAATGGCATGGGTGTCGTTCGTGATTATTGCGGGCATGGAATCGGCCGCAATATGCACGAGGAACCGAGTATCCCCAATTTTGGGAGACCGGGCACCGGCCCGCTCTTGGAAAAGGGCATGGTGCTGGCGATTGAACCGATGCTTACTGCGGGAACTTATAAAGTCAGGGAGTTGGATGACGGCTGGACGGTGGTCACGGCGGACGGCAAATACGCGGCCCACTTTGAACATACGGTAGCTGTTACGGCTCACGGCAGTGAAATTTTCACTGCTTTTGAATAAAATTCGGTCGCACGTTTCGGTTGGAAAAAACGGTGCGGGCGGATGTTTGTTCTGAGATTTAATCCGAACTCGGAGTTGTATGAGCGATAAAATCGAAATTGAAGGTAAAGTCTTGGAATCGCTGCCCAACGCGATGTTTAAAATAGAAATACCGGGCGGCAAAGTGATTCTGGGGCATATATCCGGCAAAATGAGAGTTCATCATATAAGAATTCTTCCGGGCGACAAGGTCAAGCTGGAGCTTTCTCCGTACGATTTGACCCGCGGCAGAATAACTTATAGGGAGAAATAAATGAAAGTTAGAGCCAGTGTAAAAAAGATATGTCAGAAATGCAAAATCATTAAACGCAACGGCGTCGTCCGTGTGGTTTGCGAAGTGGCAAAACACAAACAACGCCAAGGTTAATTTATAGGAGTTTTATAAGATATGGCTAGAGTCGCAGGTATTGATTTACCGAAAAACAAAAGAATAGATGTCGCGTTGGAATACATTTATGGCATCGGCAAGAAAAACGCGAAAGAAGTGCTTGCCAAATTGAACGGCCAAATTGACCCCGCCACCCGCGTGAAAGATTTGACCGAACAACAAGCCGGTTTGCTCAACACCATTTTGCAGAAAGAATACAAAGTGGAAGGCGAGCTTCGCCGTGAAGTGGCGCAGAACATTCACCGCGCCATTGAAATTGGTTCCTATCGTGGCCAGCGCCACCGCCGCAACCTGCCGGTCCGCGGTCAGCGCACCAAAACTAACAGCAGAACCCGCCGCGGCAGAAGAAAAACCGTGGGTTCCAAGACCAAATAATTTTATAAATTAGGAATTTAAACATTATGGCAGAAGAAAAAGTGACAACGGCCCCGGTGGCGAAAGCTCCCGTGGCGAAAGGAAAAAAGAAAAACGCCAAAGCGCCGGTTTTCGGCGTGGTGCATATTTACTGCTCGTTCAACAACACCATTGTGACTGTTTCGGACGACAAGGGCAACACGATTGCTTGGTCCACCGCCGGTTCTCACGGCTTTAAAGGCACCAAGAAAAGCACTCCGTTTGCCGCGCAAATCACCAGCAACAAAGCGGCCGAAAAAGCCGTCGCCTTGGGTATGCGCGAGGTAGCCGTCAAGGTTTGCGGCCCGGGCCAAGGCAGAGAAACTGCCGTGCGCGCCGTGCAACAAGCCGGCTTAACCGTGTCTTCTATTAAAGACATCACCCCCATCCCCCACAACGGATGCAGACCGCCCAAAGCCAGGAGAGTATAAGATTTATGTCTAGATATACAGGACCCAGCTGCAAAAAATGCAGAAAATTAGATTGCAAACTTTTCTTGAAAGGAACCAAATGCTATACCAACTGCGTCATTGACAAGTTGGCAGCCGTAACCAAACGCGGCGGCAAAGTTAGAAAAGCCAAAGTGTCCGAATACGGTATTCGCTTGCAGGAAAAGCAGAAAGCCAGATTACAGTCCGGCATGTCGGAAATTCCGTTCCGCAATTTGTTTGACGCCGCTGCCAAAGCCGAAGGCCAAACCGGTGAAAACTTCTTGCGCAAACTGGAAACCCGTTTGGACAACACGGTTCGCCGTTTAGGTTTTGCCGTGTCCTTGAAGTCTGCCCGCCAGCTCGTGCTGCATGGTTATGTGACCGTGAACGGCAAAGCCGTCAACGTGCCTTCCTACCAATTGCGCATCGGCGACAAGGTGACCTTGTCTAACGCTTTGGCGGAAAATGTGGAAGTCAAAAAAGCCCTTACGGAAGCCGAAAAACGCAATCATCGGCCCAGCTTTTTGGAATACGACTCGGAGAAATTAACCGGTAAACTCTTAAGATGGCCCGACAGAGCGGAAATGTCCTACCCTGTCAACGAGCAGCTCATCGTCGAATACTATTCTAAATAGTTTGGAGGCTTACAATGGCTTTTAATGAATTAGTCCTTCCCCAAAAGATTCAGTTAGAAGAAAAAACCGCGTCCGACTTTTACGGCAAGTTTATTGCTGAACCGTACGAAAGCGGTTACGGCCACACGGTGGGCAACTCCCTGCGCCGGATTTTGCTTTCCGGTATGGAAGGCGCCGCTGTTACCGCCGTCAGAATCACGGGTGCCGTGCACGAATTCAGCACGATCCCCAATGTGCGGGAAGACGTCATCAACATTTTGCTCAATTTGAAACGCTTGCGCGTTAAAATGGAAGGCAAAAACCGCGAATATCTGCAGCTTCATGCCGTCAAACCCGGCGTGGTGACCGCTGCCGACATTGAAGAACTGGACGGTGTGGAAATTATCAATAAAGACCTGGCCCTGGCCACTTTGGAAGTGGGCGGCAGCCTGGAAATGGAAATTGAAATTTCCCGTGGCAAGGGCTATGTGCCCGCCGAGGATTTGGCCAAAATCCAGCGCCCGGCCGGGTTTATCCCGGTGGATGCGCTCTTCTCGCCGATCGTAAAGGTTCACTACGACGTGGAACCCGCCCGTGTAGGCCAGAAGACGGACTATGACCGCCTGATCCTGGAAATCACCACCGACGGAACCTTGGCTCCTGCCCGGGCACTCCACCGTGCGGCGGTGCTTTTGTCCAGCTCGCTCCACATTTTCACGATTGAGGGCGAAGACGATTGCGTAGCCACCACCAGCGATGAAGCGGTGGAAGAGCCTGTTTCCCTGACGGGGAATGTGGCCGGCGCGAACGTAAATTCCAAATTGGACGAGTTGCTCAACCAGTCCATTGAATTTATTGAACTGTCTTCCCGCTCCATCAATTGCCTCAAGTCCGAAAACATCAACACGGTGCGCGACTTGGTGAAAATGACCGAAGACGATTTGAAAATGATCAAAAACTTCGGTGCGAAATCAATGGATGAAATTAAGGAAAGATTGGCCGAGATGAAACTTTCGCTCGGTATGAAAATTTAAGGAAGGATTTATAACGTATGATTAAAAATACCGGATACAGAAAACTTGGCAAAACTGCGTCCCACCGCAAAGCGATGCTGAACAATATGGCCACGAGCATCATTCTTCACGAAGAAGTGAAGACCACCCTGCCCAAGGCCAAAGAAGTTCGCCGCGTAGTGGAAGGGCTCATTACGCTAGCCAAAGCCAATAACGAACGCGCCGCCAAAGACACCTTAAAGGATGCCGCGGCCGTCAAGAAGCTGTTTGAAGTGTTGGCTGCCCGCTATGCCAACCGCGCCGGCGGTTTCTGCCGCATTTACCGCGCGGGGCTGCGCCAGGGCGACAACGCTCAAGTGGCCATTGTTAAATTGGTTGAGTAGGTGAACGGATATGGTAATAGACTATCTGGGGGGCTTGTTCTCTTCTGACCTAGGGATGGACCTTGGCACTGCCAACTGTCTGATCTATGTCAAAGACAAGGGCATTGTGTTGCGCGAGCCGTCGGTCGTCGCCGTGGAAAGAGAAACCGGCGAAGTGAAAGCCGTTGGCACCAAAGCCAAACAAATGCTGGGCAGAACCCCTGCCAACATCGTGGCCGTGCGCCCGATGAAGAACGGCGTGATTGCGGACTTTGAAGTAACCCAGGAAATGATTCGTTACTTTATCCGCAAAGTACACAGCCGCAGCAGTCTGTTACGTCCTAGAATCGTGATTGGTATTCCCTCGGACATTACCGGTGTGGAAAGACGCGCCGTGGATGATGCTGCCCGCCAAGCGGGTGCGCGCGAGGTCTATTTGATTGAGGAGCCCATGGCTTCGGCCATGGGCGCCGATTTGCCAATTGCGGAGCCTCATGCCAGTATGATTGTGGACATCGGCGGCGGCACGACGGAAGTGGCTGTCATTTCCCTGGGGGGAATGGTGGTTGCCAAGTCTATTGATGTGGCCGGCGATGAACTGACTGAGTGCATTGTTCAGTACTTCCGCAAAAAATACAATTTAATCATTGGCGAAACGACGGCGGAGGAAGTCAAAATCAATTTGGGTTCCGTTTATCCGCTGAAAGAAGAAAAGTCAATGGAAGTAAAAGGGCGCGACCAAACGCAAGGTTTGCCGCGTACCCTGTCGGTAACGTCCGAAGAAATCCGCCAGGCCCTGATGGAACCGGTTCGGCAGATTATTGAAGTGATCAAGAGCACGCTGGAGGAAACCCCGCCGGAACTGGCCGCCGATTTGGTGGACAGAGGGTTGGTGGTGGCCGGAGGCGGAAGCTTGCTTAGAGGCATTACCGAGCTGATTCGCAAAGAAACAGACATTCCCGTTCACCGCGCCGCAGATCCGCTTAGCTGCGTGGCGTTGGGTACAGGCAAGTTCCTGGAACAGCTGAATGAAAAGGGTTCCCGTTTCTTCGGCTCCCGCGGAAAGTCTTTCTAGCGCTTTGGCTGAAAAATTTGAAGCGGACACAGTTCTCTCGGGGACGTGTCCGCTTTTTTAGTATATCGTTTATGATTGCGTCCCATAAAACCAAATCTCCCAAAAAACATACGCCCGGCCTGCGGCGGCGTTTTATTTTGCCGTCCGTCTTTTTGCTGGTTTCGTTTTTGCTTATGATTTTGCCGCTAGAGGGGTTCGTCTCATCGGTAAAAGCCGTTTTATCTTATATATTTATTCCGCAGGTGCGTTTGGCGCATGGTACGGCAAAATATGCCGAAAACGTGAGCGAAACCGTACGGGAACTATTGGACGCTCACCACGAAAACCGCGCACTCAAGCAAGAAATTGAAATGACGCAATTATTGGCGGCGCAGGCACAAGCCATTTTGGATGAAAATGCGCGCCTTTCCGAAATGTTAAAACTGGCCCCCACCAAACGGTGGAAGGGAGTATGGGCCAAGGTGGCTTACCGGGAGCCAACACAATGGAACTCGGTTATTATTGACAAGGGAACCCAACAGGGGGTGTATGAACGCAGCGCGGTAATTTCTGTGGAGAACGGAAAAGAGGGCCTGGCCGGAGTGGTAGTGGAGGCTTCCGAAAACACGGCCAAGGTGCTTTTGGTGCAGGATGAAGAATTTTCCGCGGCTGTGTATTTGGAAAAGGGAAAAGAGGAAGGCCTTTTAACAGGGCACGGCACCCGCCCGGTGCGGATTAAATACATTCCGCTTTTGGCCCAGGTGGAGCCGGGGGACCCGGTATACACGGCCGCCACAAGCAGTATTTTTCCGGCGGGGATTTTGGTAGGACGTGTGAGCGGCGTGCGGGAGGATGACTCTTTCCAAACCGCGCTCACGGTGTATGTGGAACCGCAGGTGCGGTCCGCGGCCGTCAAAGAGCTTTTTGTTTTAACGGGGAATGAAAAATGATGTGGACGCTTGCAAAAGTAATCTTCTTGTTTGCCGTGGGCACTGTGTGCCATTGGGCCGTGGCGTCTGCGCTGTCTTTTTGGGGAATAGCAGTGAACATGATGCTCGTGTTTGCCGTGGCTTTTTGCGCGCTGTTGAAGCAGGGCGCAGGGTACCCGCTGGCCTTTTTATGCGGGCTCTTTTTAGATTTTTTTAGCACCAAATTATTCGGCAACAACGCATTCACCTTCACGTTGTCGGCCTGTATTGTGTGTGCGCTGGCCGAACGGTTTGATTTTGAGGCCGTATTTCCCCAAATGGTGACGGTTTTTTGCCTAGTCTTTTTTGTGGGCTGTCTAAACAGTTTGTTTATTTTATGGTTTGCTTCTGCGGTGCAATGGCCGGGCTTTTGGAACTTGTTGGGTGGCGCGGTTGCCAGTGCTCTTTTGGCGCCGGCCGTATTTTTGCTGGTTAAAAAAACAATGGGAAAAAGCTCTCTTTGCCGCAAGGTATAAGGTTACTACATGGCCGTTACCAAATTTTTTTTTAATGCGCGTTTAAAGACGATGATGTTGCTGGCCGCGGTGGCCGGCGGCGTGATTGCCCTGCGCTTGGTGGATATTCAGGTACTGCGCCACAACGCGTATTTGCAAATGGCAGAACGGAACCGTACGCAGGTACTTTACCAAACAGCTCCGCGCGGCCGGGTCTTTACGGCGGACGGCATCGCTGTGGCTTCAAACGCGCCGTCTTTTAGCTTATACTATTTGGGTATGGGTAACAAAGATGCGGCCTATTTGGAGCAGTTGGCGGCCGATTTTGCGCCCCGCCTCAAAATGCAGCCCGAAACAGTGTTTGGTCTCTTGCAAAAGGGGACCAAAAGCGGAAAAGCCACCCTGCTGGCGGAAAATTTGTCCACCAAAAGCACGGTAGCCCTACAGGAATTGCAGCTTTACTATCCCGGCATTTATTTGATTGAGGAAACCAAGCGGAGCTATCCGTACGGCGGTTTTGCCAGCCACTTGCTGGGCTATATTGGCAGCATGGAGGACCGTGAGTGGCGTAAACGGGATGTTAAAATGGGGTACCGCCTAAATTCCAAAATCGGTAAAAACGGAATAGAAAAAAAGTTTGAGAAAGAGCTGAAGGGAACAGACGGCGGCGTGTATTTGGAAGTGGACTACCGCGGCCGCGTGAAGAGTATTATTCAAGACAAAAAGTGGGCGGCCGGGAGTGATGTGTATTTGACGCTTAATTTTGAACTTCAGCGCGCTGCCGAGGAAGGCCTTAAAAATTCCCTCACCGGGCGCGGGGCTGCCGTGGCGCTGGATCCGCGTACGGGGGCGGTGCTTGCTTTGGCGAGTGCCCCGTCTTATGATCCGAACATTTTTGTGCAATATAGCGATGAGGAAAACCCCAAGCAGTCCAAAAAAATAAACGAGTATAACTTGGCCATTCAAGGGATTTATCCGCCTGCCTCCACCTTTAAAATCATCACTGCCGCCGCGGCTCTGGAATACGGGAAGTTGGATATTCACCGCAAAATTAACTGCCCCGGTCATTACGATTCCGGCCCGCGCGTGTTTAAGTGTTGGGGGACGCACGGCCCGGTGGATTTTTTTGACGGCATGAGCAATTCCTGCGATGTTTATTTTTACACCGTGGCCGCCCAAACGGGCGCGGCCGCTATTGAGCGGGTGGAGCGAATGTTTATGTTTGGTAGGCCCACAGGCATTGATTTACCGGGCGAAAAGGCGGGCAATTTGTACGGCCCCACCCGCCGTGCGCACAATAAAACGTATTGGTTCATTGGCGATACGCTCAATCTTTCTATCGGGCAGGGGGAGTTATTGGTTACGCCGCTTAAGTTGGCCCAGTTTGCGGCCGCCGTTGCCAGCCGTGGCAAGGTGTATCGCCCTTATTATGTGGAAAAAGTAGTCAGCAACCAAACGGGTAAAACCACGGTGCTGGGCAAGCCCGAAGTATTGCAAACGGCGGATCTAAAACCCGAAACATACGATTTGCTTTTTAAGGCGCTCAAACATACAGTAGACGACGGTACCGCCCGCCGGGCCAAAATTCAAGGCTTGGATGTTTACGGCAAAACAGGTACGGCCCAAAATCCGCATGGGGACGATCACGGTTGGTTTATGGCCTTTGCCGGGCGAAAGGGGGAGGACCCCTCTATCGCGCTGGCTGTATTTGTAGAATTTGGCAAAGGAGGCAGTTCTGCGGCAGGGCCCATTGCCCGCCAAATGCTGGAGGCGTATTTTGGTTTAAATAAGCCTGCGGTGGCGCAGTCTGCGCAGCCCGCCAGGCGTTCTGTGGCGGAGGAACAAGAACTTTTAACGGAGGGACCTTCCCATGCAACTCTTTAAACGTGTTGCTTCCTCAGGCCGGAGCCGGCTGGATTATTGGCTGTTGTTGGCCATGATTGGGCTGGTGGTGTTGGGGGCCTTGTGTGTAATGTCCGCGGTGAACAGCCTTTCCTTTTCCAACCCGGTCGTGCGCACTCATTTGGTGGCGTTGCCGCTAGGAGCGTTGGCTTTTTTTGTCGGGTGGAGCTTTAACTACCAAATTTTTGACGAGCAGTGGAAGTATCTTTATGGGTTTATTTTGGCCTTGCTGGTAGGGGTGTTATTGTTCGGGTCCTATCAGCGTGGGTCCCGCTCGTGGTTTGTTTTTCCGTTCTTTTCCATGCAACCGTCCGAGATTTGCCGTGTGTGTACGATACTGGTTGCCGCTGCCTTTTTGGACCGTCGCGGCCGCCAAATCCGGGACATGTCCACCCTGTTTGGTTTAGGCCTGTTGCTCGTGCCCATTTTTGGCCTTATTATGATGCAGCCGGATTTTTCCTCTGTGGTAGTAACGTTCCCGGCACTCCTGGTGCTGTTGTATTGCACCGGGGTGAATGTATTTTATTTGGGTTTAATTGGTCTTTTTGCGGGTGTGGCGGGCTTTTTTACCATTGCGTGGACATACATCTACCTGCACCCGGAACTGCTGGATTACGGTCTGATAAACGCTTTCTACCAACTGGCACACAACGGGTGGTACATGGCAGGTTTTTCTGTCTTGGTGACAGTGCTTGGGTATGGCGCTTGGTGGTTTTTTAAGCAACTACGCATCTTTTTGCCCTCTTTTTACTTTGTGTTGGCCACCTTGGTGGTGCTGGCAGGGCTTTTTGGTGGGATTTTTGTGGAACATCAAATGAAGCCGCACCAGCGCAAAAGGGTGGAAACTTTTCTGGCTCCCAAGTCGGACCCGCAGGGGGCGGGATATAACGTGTTGCAGGCGCAAATTGCCATGGGGGCAGGCGGCGTGTTTGGGAAGGGTCTTTTTTCGGGCACGCAGTCCCGTTTGGGTTTTGTGCCGGAAAAACATACCGATTTCATCTTGGCTGTAGTTGGTGAAGAGCTCGGCCTGTGGGGGACGTTACTGGTGTTGGGGCTTTATTTGTTAATCTTGTGGCGTACCATTGTGGTGGCCTATAGTTCAAGTGACCGGTATGGCTACTTGGTTTGTGCCGGTATTTTTGGTATGTTCTTTACGTATATGTTAGTGAACTTTGGCATGCTTATCGGCATTGTGCCGGTGGCGGGGATTCCGCTGCCCTTTATCTCTTATGGAGGGTCCAATCTGGTGGCCAGTTTATGGGCCTTGGGGGTAGTGCAGTCGGTCTATGCACGCCGCATACGGGTATAAAAAGATGATAAACACGCCAAAAATTTATAAAATGCGTATAGAGTTCTCTTGTGCCAACGGTTCGTTTGCACAACGGAACACATTTAATGCTGTGCGCCAAATGGTGCTTGCCAGCGGGCTTGCATACGAGCCGGCTAAAATTAATAAAAATTGGCCGCGCCTGGCGTACGGGCCGGCAGCCGGTTTCGGGTTGCGGACTGAGCGGGAGTATTTGGATATTTATTTGACGGTTCCGTCTCCCGTGCAGGAGGTACAGCAAAAACTGGCGGTCTCAGCGCCCAAGGGGTTGACGCTTTTAAGCGTTGCCCGTGTGCCGTATGCGTTGCCGTCTGTGCAAAATTTGGCGGCGGCGGCCGTTTACCGGGTGGAGGGGGATTTTTCTCTGTATGACCCGGAGAAAACGGCGGAAGATTTCTTTAATGGGGCGGACGTGCTCATTACACGCTGCGCTCAAAACGGTTTGACGCTGACGCAGGACGTAAAACCGTATGTAAAAGAAGGAAGAACTGTTTCCTCTCATTGCCTGAAGTTAACGACGTTGGCGGTGGCGGGGAAGTGGCTGCGTCCGCAAATGTTGGTAGCCGCGTGGCTGGGGTTAGAAATCCCGCCGCAGGACGATACATTTGTGGTGGAAGGTTTCACGTTTATACGGGAAGGGCTCTTTTGGCAGGATAGCGAAGGGGAGCTCCACCCCATTTAATTTACGTAAGCCTGGTTTGGGCTTAAGAGAGGATTTTTTACATGAGTAAAAATTTGGAAGGACAACCCACTGTTGAGGTGTTGGTTAATACGTCTTTTGAAGAAACGCGCATCGCTATTTTGGAGGATGAACGCGTCAACGAACTGATTTGGGAACGCCGCGGAGCGCTCAACATTGTGGGCAACATCTACAAGGGCACCGTGGAGAATGTTCTGCCTGGTATTTCCAGTGCTTTTTTGAACATTGGTTACGAAAAGAACGCCTATTTATATATTTCCGATGTTTTGGGCGGCGACAAAAAGAACATTGATAAAGTCCTGCACAAAGGGCAGGAAGTCATGGTGCAGGTGGTAAAAGACGCCATCAGCACCAAGGGCATGAAGGTGACAATGGACGTCACCCTGCCCGGGCGCTATTTGGTATTAACGCCGCACCAGAGCTTTGTGGGCGTTTCTAAAAACATTGAGGATGCCGACGCCCGCCATAAATTAAACGATATCATGCAGGATCTGGCCGCCAAACATTTAAATGGCATGGGGTGCATTGTCCGCACGGAAGCTGAAGAAGCCACCAAGGACGAACTGGAACGCGAAGTAAAATACCTGTACCGCCAGTGGCAGTCTATCGTTAAAAAGTTTGAAACGTCCCGCTCCCCCAAGCTGCTCCACGAAGATATGGATGCCGTCCTGCAGGTGGCGCGCGATGTCCTTTCCGAAAATGCCAAAGTCTACTTGTTAGACAGCAAAAAAGATTACGAACGCGTGCTGGATTTTGTGGAAAAGAACTCGCCCGATTTGGCCGACCGCGTAAAACTTTATAAGGGCAAAACGCCGATTTTTGAAGCCTATAATGTGGAACCGGAAATTGACAACCTGCGCAAAACCAAGCTTCCCCTGCCCAACGGCGGCAGTATCATCATTCAGGAGGCGGAATCCCTCTGCGCCATTGACGTAAACACCGGCAAATTTACCGGCAACAAATCGCAGGAAGAAACCGTCACCCAAACCAACATTGAGGCCGCGGGCGAAATTGCCCACCAGTTGCGCTTGCGCAACATCGGCGGCATTATCGTCATTGATTTTATTGATATGCGCAAGGCCTCCAGCCGTCACCGTGTGGTGGAAGCGTTGGCCAAAGCCGTGCACGGAGACCGTGCCAAAATCCGCATTTTGCCCATCACCCGTCTGGGCCTAGTAGAAATGACGCGTGAAAGAAAGCGCGCCAGCACGGGCAGCTTTATCAGCGAGGAATGCCCGCAGTGCCATGGTTCCGGCCGGGTGCTGTCTGCCGAGAGCATGCGCATTAAAATCCAGCGCGAGATTTATGATTTGACCAACGGCCGCCCCGGCGGCAGCTTGCGCGTGGTGTTGCACCCCATTTTGGCGGAAGCTATTAAAAACCGCCAGGAGGATATTGAGCAAAACATTCACCGCTCTCTCAAAATCCAGGCGGATCCGCAGCTGGCGTGGGAAGATTATAAAATCGTATTGGAGTAATTTAAAAAAGCCCGGGCCCCAGCTGTTGGCCCGGGCTGTATTTTCGGTATGAAATTTTTCAAGTGTTTATTGGCGGCTTGTTGTTTGTGGCTGGGGGCCCATACGGGGCATGCCTTGGAAACGGTGGACTTTGTCGTTTCCGGCACGTCCAAGGGGTCCGTTCCGTCCATAACAGAAAACAACACCACCTGGGTAGATGTACAAAAAACCGCCCGCAAACTTGGCGTGGGGGTAGAGTTGTTTGCCCAATCCAAGCAAGCCAAGGTGTCAGCCAAGGGGTTCTATGCCATTTTAACGGCGCCCCTCTCCGAAATTATTTTAAATGCCCAACCGGCCAAGCTGTCTGCCCCGGTGCGCCTGAGCGGTGGAAAAATTTTAGTCCCGGTGGATTTCTTTACATTGCCTGCTTTTCAGTCTGCGGTTGGCAAAGAAGTTTCCTTTAAAAATAATACTCTGTACGTAGAGCGTCGGCACAATATGTCCTTTGCCGACAAGCTTTTTAGCGGTAAAGACACGCAGTTGGTGTTTGATACCCGCCAAAAGATTGCGTATCATACCGAACAGCCAAATGCCCATACGGTGGTGGTAACGTTTGAAAACGCTTCCTTGAAACGGGATTTGCACCTGCGGCTGCGTACCAGCTATATTGCTTCTGCTGATATGCGCCAAGTGCGCGAAAATACCGTTTTAAAAGTGATTTTAGGCAAAGAAGCCAAAACCTGGAGCATGGATGAGCGTGACGGTAAATTGTTCTTTCGTGCCGGGGTAAAAGCTGCGCCCGTGCTGAGTGAGGCCGCGCCCAAAGCGGTGTTAAAGCAGGAGCCATCGGCACCGTCAACTTCCCAAACCGCAAAGGCGGTTCAGCCGGAACAAACTGCGGCAAAGGGCCCCTCCTTGGTGAACGAAAAACCCTCTGTTTTGCTGGAAAGTGAAGAAACCTCTCCTGTTGTAAAAGAAGCCCCAGCTCCCGTACAGGCGGAAATTAAACCGGTAGCCAAGACGCAAGCTCCCACCAAGGCCGCACCCGTTTTAAAGAACGAGCCGAATCCCGTGGCTATCAAAACCGCACACAAAAAGATGCGCATTGTGGTAGACCCAGGGCACGGCGGGAAAGACCCCGGTGCTATCCGCAGCCGCCTGAAGGAAAAAGACTGGAACTTGGCCGTTGGAAAGGAGCTGGCGCGGCTTTTAAAAAAGGCTGGGTTTGAAGTAAAACTCACGCGGGATAATGACACCTTTGTCGCCTTGTCTGAACGCTCCAGAATAGCCAATAATTTTAAGGCGGATTTATTCGTTTCCGTGCATACAAACGCTTCTAAAAACCGCAATGCAAACGGATTCCAGGTGTATTTCCGCTCGGAAAAAGCTACTGACAAGGAAGCCGCCGAAACGGCCGCGTTTGAAAACGAAGCCATGCAGTACGAAGAAGTGCACTATAATTTTGTGGATGCGCTTTTGCAATCCTTAGCTAAAAACGAATATATTAACGAAAGTTCCAAGCTGGCTGGGTATGTGCGCAATGCGGTTTACAAGCAGCCGGGAATTGGCATTGGCGTGAACCAAAACAGCAGTGTCCGCCAGGCAAATTTTTACGTGCTAAAGGGTGTAAACAGCCCGGCCATTTTGGTGGAAATGGGATACATCAGCAGCAGCAAAGACCGCGCCCGCCTTTCCAACAGCAAAGTGCGCGACAAAATGGCGCTGGGCATTTACAACGGCGTGTACAATTACGCCAAAAAAGAAGGTTGGATAAATTAGTTTTTCCGTTTTGTAATACTCAAAGGCCCCGGGCAGATCGTCCGGGGCTTTTAACTTTCTAGTCAAAGTGATAAATGCGGGAATACCCCGTGTTGCGATAAAGGGTGCCCCGGAGGAAAGGCAGGTGCGGTTGCCAATGTCGTCGTAAGCATGGCATTCGTGCACATTAGGGCGCCCGGAGAATGTAAAGTATACAACATACAAATTACCGCAGAGGGGATCTTCTTCTTTCTGTCTGCACGACCAGCCGCAATAAACGTAATCCACGGAACTGTCCTTGGGCAGCAGGGCGTACAAATTGGCACCAAAACGGGTGTCTCCCGTGCCATAACTTTGTCCCCGGGACGGAAATATCCAGGTCTTCAAAATCGGGCGTATAGGTCCCGTTGGCCATGTAGTAGGCAATACTGGTGGCCAAGGCCGCCAGGTTGGCCATGCGGCTTTTGCGCACAGCCACTTGGTATTGCGGTAGCGCGAAGGCGGCTAAAATACCTAAAATCAGTACGACGGTCAAAAGTTCAATGAGTGTAAATCCTGTTTTCCTACTGGTCTTTCCAAATTATAATATAAAAATATGATACTTATAGTCCGTGTACTTAAAAGTATCAAAACAATATCCTGTGTAGGATGAAGAATTCCTATACCGCAGCGGATAAAAAATACCTGCAGGCTTTTGGCGCGCATTTACGGGCACTGCGTAAGGCGGCAGGTTTTTCGCAAGAGGATTTTGCGCTTGAAATCGGCCTGGCCCGCACCTACATGGACGGTGTGGAACGCGGCGAGCGCAATGTGGCCCTGCTCAATCTGCACAAAATTGCCGAAGGCTTAAAAATTCCGCTCCCGGCCCTATTAGAGTTCCCGCTGAAATAGTAGAATAATAAAGATGAGAACATTCTTTTCTTTATTTTGGATTTTTGCCAAAATCGGCACCTTCACCTTGGGTGGCGGCTATGCCATGCTGCCGCTCATTCAGCGGGAATTGGTGGACAATAAAAAATATTTGGATGAAACCGAATTTTTGGATGCCACGGCGGTGGCGCAGGCCGCTCCCGGTATTTTAGCTATTAATATTGCCATTTTAGCGGGATACAAAATAAAAGGCTTTTGGGGCAGTGTGGTGTGCGCGTTGGGTGCGGCGCTGCCGTCCTTTATCATTATTTTGCTGATTGCGCTCTTCTTCCATAATTTTAAAGATAATCCCATCGTAAAACGCGTATTTTTAGGCATTCGCCCAGCGGTGGTAGCCCTGATTGCCGTGCCGGTTTTTAAGCTGGCCGCGTCCGCGCGTATTACGCATAAAACCGTGTGGATTCCTCTCTTGGCGGCGCTCCTGGTGTGGCTGGGGGGAGTGTCTCCGGTGTACATTGTGTTGGCGGCGGGTATGGGTGGTTTTTTGTATGGCCGCCTTGGGGGCATTAAATGATTTTTTGGAAACTTTTTTTAACCTTCTTTAAAATCGGCCTCTTTAATTTTGGCGGTGGGTATGCCATGATTTCGTTTATTCAAAACGAAGTGGTATACAAGCAAGCCTGGTTAACGACGGCCGAATTTACCGATGTAGTAGCAATCAGCCAGGTAACGCCCGGCCCGGTGGGGATTAACTTAGCCACGTATACGGGATATACGGCCTCGCATAGCGTGTGGGGCAGTGCGGTGGCCACCATTGCCGTTTGTTTGCCGTCGTTTATATTAATGCTGCTCATCAGCCGTTACTTTTTAAAATACCGTCACACCCCGGCGGTAGAAGGCGTGTTTTTGGGCTTGCGCCCGGCAGTGATTGGGCTGATTGCGGCGGCAGCTTTGGTGCTGTGCAATAGCGAAAATTTTGTGGATTACAAGAGCGTACTGCTCTTTTTGGCTGCATTTTTGGCGGTGGGAAAGTTTAAGGTCGGGCCGATTCCTGCCATAGTGGCCTGCGGGATGCTGGGCCTGTTATTTTATTAACAGTGCACTAAAAAAGATAGTTCTTCCTAACTTATTTATTAAATGATTTCCTCCGGTTTTTAGACGGAGGATTTTTATTTTTAAAAATATATTGTTAGTTTCTCCTAACTTTTGTATAATATAAATACAAAGTTTTACAAAAGAGAGGAAAAAATATGTTTCATCGTGTAGCTGTAAAAATGTTGGCGGTTGCTTTTGTGTTGGGGGCATTTGGCGTGGCTCAGGCGGCGCAGCCCTCTGCAGAATTAAATAAAAAAATCATGCGCAAGGCCGCTCAGGCGGAGAAAACCCAACGCTTGCAGTCGGCGGTAGTAGATCTTACGTTTTCTTTTGAAAAAGAAATTCGCATGAAAGATGTTATGTTGCGCCGTCCGCGCAAAGGGGCGAATGCCGTTGTATCGGTAAAGAACAAGACTAAAACCTGTCAGGGGGTGCTGCTTAACACGTCGCACGTGGCCACGGTGGCCGACTGCGCCCAAGAGGATGATTTTATGTTAAAACAGGTGTCGCTGCGCTTTTCCAACGGGAAAAAAGCCATTGGCACTCGCGCTTCCGTTTCCGTTAAAGACGGGGTGGCCAAGGTGCTTGTGAAGAAAGATTTGTGGACCGGAATTGAGGCAGCGGAACCGCTCTTTGTGTCGCAGGGCGCTTCCCTGGCGGATACGGTAGAAGGGGCGCACAATAGCCTGTGGAGCTTCTTTATCAATCACGGAGTGCTTTCGGCACGGGCCAACCGGTTTCAGCACCGCGCGGTAACCCTCAAACAAGGTCAACCCTTCTTCTTTAATGGGAAAGTAGCTGCCTTAGTCAAGTATGTGCCGAGCCGTTTGCCTGTTTCCTTTTGGGGAGCTGGGTTAAGCGAAGATTCCTTGCAGTTGTTCTACAGATAATTGTTTTGTAAACGTTCCTTCCTCTACCCAAAGCCAGGGACGAGGAGGTCTCCTATAAAAAGCGCCCTTATCCGAGGGCGCTTTTTAATTTACCAAACGGTGCTTAAATCTGCGGCGCAGAGCTGCAAGCGTTTCTCCCGCGGCAGAAACGGCGAGGCTGTTTGCGGCGGGTAGCCAAACGTTAAGACCAAAATGGCATTTGGTTTAAGTAAATACGCTTGATACAACCCGTTGACGGCCGTTTCCAGCAGGCGGGAACCGTCGTTGCATTCAGTTCCTTGCGTGAGTTGTCCGTCGTACTTAATCTGCAGTTTTTGGTAGAAAGCGCTTTTGTCTGACGAGGTAAAATTAATTTTAATTTCCACTTGCCCGTCTTTGGTAGTAAAACGGCGCACTTGCTTAAAATTACCGGGCACGGCGGCCGGGTAAAATTGCAGTCCCAGTAAGGGCCACCCCTTTTTTGCTGGCTGTACCGGTTGAACTATTTGGTTACGACCCGCGCGGGGTTGTGATTTTGGATTGTTTTGCATGCGTTCCGCCTGGGTTGAACGAGCGGCCGTATTCTTGGCGGAAAGTGTGGCATTCTCCAGTTTTTTCGGTTTAGAAGGATGGTTGTTAGTTTGCGTTTTTAAAACTTGTGGTGGTTCTGGTGCGTTTAGCGTTTGAAAAAAAGAGAGCGGATCAAACGAATTACACAAGTAATGGAAAATGGCATTTTGCACTTCATCTATCTCGGCCTCAGTGTCAAGATCCATAAGTATCTCAATTTTTGGGTAAAATTGCGTTACAGACGCATAGTACTCAGGGCGCTGGCGGAGGAATACTGCCGAGTTTTTATTTTTGCAACGGTAAAATTTTTCTACCGTCTCAGGCGATGACAATTCTTTTGCGGAAAGCTTTGGCAATCCTTGCTGGTATTCTATGATATCTTTGGCAGGATCTAGGGAGATGTCCCCCTTGTCTAAGATAGTTACAGAAACGGTGAGCGCTTCTCTTTCTTCAAGATCTTTTTGGTCCATTATTTCAGTGCACTTTATCTTTTTTTCTTTGTACTTTAGCCCTGTTTTGCGGGAGCAGCAAAATGGCGTGCCAAATATGTTCGTGCGATTTTCGGTCTTGCATGCTTGTGCAGCTTGCTTCTCTTGTGCAGAAACAAGGAGCGGACAAGCTACCAGAAAATACAGAAAAATAAAGAACTTATGCACATTTCCTCCTTACTGGGCGGAAGTATTTTCCTCTTGTGCCGGGGTTTGCGGCGCGGAATCGTCCGCTGGCGCCTGGTAGGTCAATTCCACCTCGGCAAAGATAGAGCCCTTGTTTTCATTTAACCAGCGGCGGTGGCTTTTGTAGTCAGGGCAAAATTGCGCCACCAACTGCCAGTACTCCTGCCCGTGGTTCATATGTACCAAGTGGCACAGTTCGTGCACCATTAGGTAATCTTGCACCGCCAAGGGCATTTTAACAATACGGTATGAATAATTGATATTCTTTTTGCCCGAGCAACTGGCCCAGCAGGTTCGCTGGTCCTTGATGACAATGTTGTTAAATTCCACGCCGATTTTTTGCGCCCATTCAGCGGTTTTAGCCTTTAGGGTTTCGTTGGCTTTGTTCCGCAGCCACGTGGTAACCAAAGCAGACGGGTCTGCGTTCTTGGACTGCAAATAAATATGAAAAATCGTGCCGTCAAACGCAACGCCCTCCTCCTGGTCGGGCGTCAGGTACATGCGGGCCTCGTACAACTTGCCGTTGTAGAGCACCTTGTTGTCACCGGAGTGGGCGGCTTCTGCGTTGTTTTTGTTGCCGTCCGCTTGGCCGAACACTTCCGGCAGCTCCTTTTTGAGCCGTTCAATAAACAGTTTTACGTCGCTCACGACGCTTTGCGTATCTGCCATATTTATATTGTATAAAAAACCATTAAATTTTATACAATGAACGTATACTTTTGGAGGCGTAATGACCGATACCAATTTAAAAACCACTCCGCTCTGCGCCGCTTGCGAAGCCGCCGGCGGAAAAATGGTGGATTTCCACGGCTGGCTGCTCCCCGTGCAGTTTAACGGAATTTTGGCCGAACATAAGGCCGTGCGCGAAGCCGCCGGTATGTTTGACGTGTCCCACATGGGGCAGTTTTTTGTAGAGGGCAAAGACGCTTGGCCTTTTTTGCAATATATCAACTGCAACAATATCAAAAACACCCCGTCCTCAGGAACCTATTCCCATATTCTAACCGAAAAAGGAACTATTATTGACGATGCCATTTCCTTTTGTATCACGCCGGAAAAATTTTTGGTGGTAGTAAATGCCGCATGCATTGACGGCGATTTTGCCTGGTTCACCCAGCAAGCCAAAAAGTTTGACGTCACCGTGCGCAACGAAAGTGCGGCCTGGGCCATGATTGCTTTGCAAGGGCCCAAGGCGGTAGAAGAGGCGGACCAGATCATCCCTGGGGTAGTGAATTTGCCGCGTTTTCACATTCAAGCCATTGAACTTTTCGGAACCAAGGGTTTTGTCACCCGCACGGGCTACACTGGAGAGGACGGCGTGGAAATTATGCTTCCCAACGATAAAATCGTACAGTTGTGGGCGGCTCTTTTGGAAAAGGGCGTAAAGCCGTGCGGTTTAGGTGCGCGCGATGTGCTGCGCTTAGAGGCCGGCTACCTGCTCAATGGGGCAGATGCCGATCAAACCCGCACCCCGTATGAGGCCAATTGCGGTTGGGTGGTAAAGCTGGCCAAAGAAGATTTTGTAGGGAAAGAAGCGCTCGTGGCGCAAAAGGCGCAGGGGCTGAAAGAAAGATTGGCGGCCTTTGTGCTCAAAAGCCCGGGCGTTCCTCGCGCGGGATGCAAGGTGTTTGTCGGCGCCGAGGAAAAAGGGGTGCTGACCAGTGGCACGTATTCGCCTTTATTTAAGGGAATTGCCGTTGGATATTTGGCGTCTGATGTGGCGCTGGGCAGCGAAGTGGAAATAGAAATCCACGGAAAACGGGCCAAGGCCGAAGTGGTCAAAACGCCCTTTTATAAAAACAGAGTTTAACTTAAGGAGAACACTATGTACAACGAAGAAAATTGCCGTTTTGCTAAAACGCACGAATGGGCCCATACCGAGGGCGACATTGCCACCGTGGGCATCAGCAACCACGCGCAGGAAGAAATCAGCGATATCGTTTTTGTGGACTTGCCCAAAGTAGGCCAAAAGGTTACGGCAGGCCAAAATTGCTGTGTGATTGAATCCGTCAAATCCGCCAGCGAGATTTATGCTCCCGTCAGTGGTGAAATTGTAGAAGTCAATTCCGCCCTGGAGGCCGATCCGGCTCTCGTCAACCGCGAACCGTACGGCAATGGCTGGTTGTTTAAAATTAAAATGACCGCTCCGGCCGAATACGAGGCGTTGCTTGATTTAAGCGCCTACAAAGCTACCTTAAACAAATAGTTGTTTTCTTCCCCCGCGTTACGGCGGGGGATTTTAAAGAGGTTCTTATTATGTTTATTCCCCACACGCAAGAAGACAAGCAAGAAATGCTGCAAAAAATCGGCGTTTCGTCCGTGAAGGAGTTGCTTCAGCAAATTCCGCAGGATTTGTTGTATCCGGCGTTGAATTTGCCCCAAGCCCTCACCGAAGCCGAATTAACGGCGCATATCCGCGCTTTGGCGTCCAAAAATAAAAAACTTTCCAATTTTATCGGTGCCGGTATTTATGAACATTTTATCCCCGCAGCAGTGAATGCCCTTTCGTCCCGCGGCGAATTTTTAACCGCCTACACGCCCTATCAGGCCGAGGCCAGCCAGGGCACGTTACAGACAATTTACGAATTTCAAAGCTGCATTTGCGCTTTGTTTGATATGGATGTGGCCACTGCTTCCCATTACGACGGTGCCACCGCTTTGGCTGAGGCGGCCCTGGCTTGCCTGCGCATTACTGGCCGCACGGAAATTCTGTTTTCCGCCGCGTTAAACCCGCAGTACAAAGAAGTACTTAAAACCTATACGCGCCATTGGCCCAATGCCAAGCTGGTGGAGGTTCCGCTCACCCAACAGGGTACGCTGGATTTAGCAGCGCTAAAAGAAAAATTGACGGACAAAACCGCTTGTCTTTTGCTGCAAACGCCCAACTTTTTCGGCTGTGTGGAAGACGGTGCCGCCGTGGCGTCTTTGGTACACCAGGCGGGGGCGCTGTTGGTTGCGTCTGTAAATCCCATGAGCTTAGCTGTTTTAAAAGCGCCGGGTTCGTATGGGGCCGATTTTGCCGTAGCCGAGGGGCAACCCTTCGGCAACGCCATGCACTTTGGCGGGCCGGGACTGGGTATTATGACGGCCAAAAAGGTCTATATGCGCCAGCTGCCGGGGCGCATTGTGGGCATTGCCAAAGATAAAGAAGGCAAACGCTCTTTTGTGCTCACACTGCAGGCGCGCGAACAGCACATCCGCCGCGAAAAGGCCTCCTCTAACATTTGTTCCAACGAGGCGCTCTGTGCGTTAAATGCGGTCATTTATTTAACCTTGCTTGGACCGAAGGGTTTAAAAGAAGCCGCCGACCTGAATGTGGAGCACGCCCACCGCTTGGCTGCTTTAATCGGCCAAGTGCCTGGCTTTCAAATTAAGTTTACGGCGCCGTATTTCAACGAGTTCGTGGTTCAATGCCCCGTTGCGGCCAAACAGGTGGTCAAGAAACTGGCCAAAAAGGGCATTGGTGCCGGGTATGCACTGGGGGCAGACTTTAAGGATATGAAGGACTGCTTACTGGTTTGTGCGACCGAAACCAAAACGGAACAAGAATTGCAGGCCTATGCAGAGGCCTTGAGGGGGATTTAAGTATGGAAGAAATTTTGAAACACAGCGAATTATCTATTGAAAAATCCCGTCCCGGCCGCCGTGGTATCCGTTTTGCCGCGGCCCAGCAGGCTGCAAGCGCCTATCTGCCGCAAGAATGTCTGCGCACGGATACACCCAAGCTGCCGGAAGTCAGCGAGTTTGAAACGGTCCGCCATTTTACGCGCTTGTCTGAATTAAATTACTGCTTGGATGGAGAGTTTTATCCCTTGGGTTCCTGCACGATGAAGTACAATCCCAAGGCGTATGATATGCTTTCGTCCTTGCCGGAGTTTTCCCAAGTGCATCCGCTTGCCCCGGAGGAAACGACCCAAGGCACGTTGGAAATGCTCTATAATTTGCAGGAGTTATTAAAAGAAATTACCGGGCTTTCTGCCTTTACGTTGCAGCCGGCGGCCGGCGCGCACGGGGAATTAACTGGCATTTTGACGATTCGCGCTTACCACGACGCCCGGAAAGATTTTAAACGCACGGAAGTAATCGTGCCCGATACAGCCCACGGTACCAACCCGGCTACCGCTCATATGGCGGGGTATACGGTGGTGAACATTAAATCCGGTCCCGACGGCTGTGTGGATAAAGAGGCGCTCAAGGCCGTGCTGTCCGATAAAACCGCCGCGTTTATGCTGACGGTGCCCAATACGGTCGGTCTGTTTGAAAAAGAAGTGCGTGAAATTGCCGAGTTAGTGCACAAGGCCGGCGCACTCTTCTACATGGATGGGGCCAACTTTAACGCACTGATCGGCTTGGCCAAACCTGCCGATTTTGGGGTGGACGTGATGCATCTTAACTTGCACAAAACCTTTGCTGCCCCACATGGCGGCGGTGGCCCGGGTTCCGGCCCGGTGGGGGCAGCGGCTCATGTGGCGCCGTTCCTGCCAAAACCTCTGGTCACCTGCAAAAATGGAAAGTATACGTTAACGGGCAAAATGCCCAAGAGCTTGGGCAAGATGAAGGCCTTCTGGGGCAATATTGCCGTCTGTCTGCGTGGGTATTGCTATCTGCGCCAATTTGACGGAAGAACGCTCAAAGAAATTGCCGAATATGCGGTTTTAAATGCCAATTACGTGCGCAACGCCTTAAAGGGCAAATTTAACGCCTTTTTTGACTGTCCGTGCATGCACGAGTGTGTGCTCAGCATTAATCCCGCCGAGATGAACGGCGTGCATACCAGCGATGTCGCCAAACGCCTGCTGGACTATGGTTTTTACGCTCCGACTATTTACTTCCCGCTGATTGTGCCGGAAGCCATGATGGTGGAACCGACCGAAACCGAGAGCAAGCAAATGTTGGATGCGTTTGTAACCGCGCTGGAAAAGATCTATGCGGAAATTCACGAAAATCCACAGTTGGTAAAGGATGCTCCGCATACGCAATGTGTCAGACGCATTG
Organism: uncultured Elusimicrobiales bacterium; assembly: GCA_934667625.1. Lineage (GTDB taxonomy): Bacteria > Elusimicrobiota > Elusimicrobia > Elusimicrobiales > Elusimicrobiaceae > Avelusimicrobium. The sequence goes on along the minus strand of CAKUMH010000009.1, from coordinate 41,582 downwards.
ATGAAGTATCGGCCGCGCGCGAACCCAATCTGCATTGGTAGCACAGTGTGACGGTCCTGGCCGTATGCTTGGCCCTTCGGACAGATTAAAAATCTGCCCGAAGCGAAACTTGAAAATCAGTTTTTGCCTCCGCGCGTAAACCGCGGAGGCTTTTTGTAAAAATGAATTGTTTATTTTCTACTCCGGCCTTAAATGTATTTGAGCAAATGGCGCTTGACGAGGTGCTCGTGCGCGATCGTCCAGCGGTACTTACACTTCGTTTTTACCACTGGCCGGCGGGGCCGGCGGTGACCTTTGGCTATGCCCAGTTTGTGCAGGAGGTGCGGCGCACGTTGCAAATGCGCCAATTGAACGCTCCTTATGCGCGCCGTCCCACGGGAGGGGGGGTGGTCTTTCATGGAGAGGACTTGACCTTTTCGCTCATTTTCCCGTCGGCAGACCGCCCCTCTGAAATTTATAAAAAACTGCACGGATGTATTCACGCGGAGCTTGGGCGCGTGGGGCTGACGGGCCGTTTGTTTGCCGGGCATCTGCCCGTTTCCGCCTATGCACCCAGCGTTAATCACACTGCCAGCGCGTGTTTTATTAATCCGGTGGAAAATGATCTCTTGGCGGATGACGGTGCCAAAATTTTAGGTGGGGCGATTCGCCGTTTTGGAACGACCGTCCTTTACCAAGGGTCACTCCAAACACCGCACGCGCGGACGAATCCGTTGTATAAAACGGCAGTTATACAGGCAGTGCGCAATTTGTTTGCGGCGGATTTGCGCCCGTGTGCGTTATCCACTCACACGCTGGAGGCCGCCTTGCAGCTGGCGAAAGAGCAGTATCAAACGCAGGCGTGGACGGAGAAATTTTAATGGTTCGGTTCATCAAATTAGCAATTGCTTTGTTTCTTTTGCCCACGGCCGTTTTAGCCTTTGCCCAAACGGTGCGGTTGGTTTTCGGTGTTTTGGGCCACTGGCCAGCGGCGCTTTCGTTTTTGGTAGGGGTTTTGGTATACGTAATCATCCATTTTGCCTGGTATAATTTTTCCCGTCCGTATGTTTTTGTGCACGAAATGACTCATGCCCTTGCGGCTCTTTTGTGTGGGTGCCGCATTAAAGATTTTTCCGTTGGGAAGGACAGCGGATACGTCAAAATGGATAAATGCAACGCCTTTGTGGTATTGGCTCCCTATTTTTTACCGGGGTATGTGGTGCTGACGGCCCTGGTATATGTGATAGCCTCTCTTTTTGTAGATTTAACGCCCTACCGGCAGGTCTTTTTATTTCTGATTGGTTTTTTTACGGCGTTTCACTGGGTACAAACCGTCAAAACATTATTTGAGGCGGACCAGCCGGATCTAAAATTGGCCGGTGGAAAGGTGTTTTCTCTGGTGATGATTGGCCTAGCCAACCTGTTGGTATTGGCCCTGGTGTTAAAGGGATTGTTCCCGCAGGAGGTTTTGCTTTTGCCTGCCGGGAAAAATGTACTGGTCGGGACCTTAAATGTGTGGCGAATTTTAGTAAACTATATAGTAGAACGCGTAGTAAACGCTGGGTAAAGTATGGCTGCTAAAAAACATAAAAATAAAAGACTCGGTTTTTGGCGCAAGTTGCGGCATATGGTGGCGGTTGTCGCCTCTATGAGCCTGCGGCTCGTGTTGTTTGCCGTGATGTTTTTGATGCTTTTATCGGCTCTCGTAGTACTGGTCTTTTTAAAAACCTTTAACGCTCAGCACATTAGCGAACTCATCACGCAGGAACTGCAAAGCCGGTTGGACCGCCCGGTCATTATCTCGTCTTTAAATTTAAAATTCATTAATACCCTGGAGCTAAAGGGCTTTTCGGTACTGGATACGCAGGGCAGCCCCGGGTTTCCGTTGTTATCCGCAGATTCGGTGACGCTTAAATTTAAGCTCTTGCCGCTTTTAAACCAGCAGTTGGTTATTGATGAGGTAACCCTGAATGCCCCGCGTTTTAGCGTGGTGCGGAGCGAGCGAGGCGTGTTAAACATGCCGCAAATCCGCACGTCTAAGGAAAAATCCGTCTACACCAGCGAATTAACAGGTAAAAAGTTCACCGTTAGCGTGGAGGACTGGACCCTGCGCAACGGAGTGCTTAGCTATAAGGACTTGACCACCGGTGTTTCGCATGCCATTTACGGGCTTAACTTGCATTTTGAACGCCTCCGGTTTAACGAACTTTCCCGCTTTACGGCGGATATGGTGCTGCGCAATAAGTGGGCGGATAGTATTTCCGACATGGAAATTAAAGGAACGGGGCATGTGAACTTTGCCGATTTTAACTGGCAGAATTTTGCGCTGCGCAGCTTGCGTACCCAAGTGTATTTATTCCAAAAGCCGGTAGATTTACTATTGGATGTGGACAATTTAAAAACGCCCTACTTTAATCTAAAGGCCGATGTTCCCGCCTTTGACAGCAAGGACCTCTCTCTCTTCCACGCCAAGAAAGGGGATTTTTCCCTTCCGAAGTCTAAAATCACGGCCCGGGGCGTGCTGTCCAACAATTACACGCTTTTAAAACTCACCCAGCTAACTGCCTCGGCGGCGGATGTAAAGCTCACGCTTTCCGGCCAGTTGGATTTTGCCCACGCGCCCTTTACGATGGACGTACAGGCCTCCACCAATTTGTTTAATTTGGCGGGCAAAAACCGCTATTATCCCTTTATTGGGCAATACCAGCTGACGGGGCAGGCCGCTGCTTCGGCACAAATAACGCGGCAGGAAGGCAAATTTTCCCTGCCGTTGCTTACCGTGCAGGCAGATAAAGCTTCCGGGCTGTTTTACGGGTTTAAGGCAAACGGGGTAACGGGCGAGTTCCGCGCTAAAAAAGATTTTTCCGACCTCTATGCCCGCACCACCAAAGGGAAGGTGACGGTAAACAAAACCGTGTTTGATAAGCTGGACTTAAGCGGCAGCTGGCGCAAGGGAAATCTGTATGCGTATATTGCCTCCACGGAACTAAACGGGGTACCGTTTAAGATGAGTTTGTCTGTCAATAATTTAAAGAGTCCCCGCCGTAAAATCCGCACCGCCATGTACTGGAAACACCTAGACCCCATGGCATTCATTGAAACGGTGAAAGATTTTGTCACAGTAATTTCTCCGCTTACCAAGAATGGGGGGCATTTTAAAGCGCCCGTCACGGGGGAACTGGCCTGGCTGCGCAATTTTCGCGACCGTCTGCCCGGCTTTATGCCCAATTTTGCCGGCGTCTTGGCGGCGGATACCTTTTCCACCCAAGTGCTTTCGGGCAATCATTTTAGCGCAGAGTTTGATTTTACAGGTCTAAAGGCCGGCATGAAGAATTTGTCCGGCCCGCTCAAGGCGCGGCTGGAAGGGGGCGTTATTCACCAAATGGAAAAACTGGCCGAGGAACAGCAAGCGCTTAACATTACGTTCCAACCCTTTTTAATCATGCACCGCATGGAGCGGGCCGGGAGCTTTAAAGTCGGTCGGGTGCTGAAGGATGTGCCCTTTACCGATATGGCCGTCTCGGTAGATTTTGCGAAAGGGGCCATGCAGATTAACAACGCCTTTACGGTAGGCCCGACGATTTCCGCCGCCGTAAGCGGATGGACGGACTGGGTGAACGAAAATTTTGATATCATTATATGGACGATGTTTACCAACACTTCCCGTTCGGGAGCGTTAGCCGAGAACCTGACGGATGAGTCCGGCAATCCGGCGTTGGCGTTCCGGGTGTCGTCGTCTATGTTCAAACCCAAGCTGGAAATGCTGCGTGCCAAAAAAACAGGGCAGAATATCCGCACCGCCCAGCAACAAGGGTTAAAAACCGAATTTAAAGCCGCACAGGAATTTATCCAAGGAGATTTTCATGCAAAAAAATAACATTGACGTGTTGTGCTTACTGCAGGAGCATGGGGCTATTTTGGAGGGGCATTTTGTTATGCCTTCCGGTTTTCACAGCCAAACCTATATTCAAACCTCACTGCTGATGCAGCACCCCAATTTGGCGCAACGGATAGCGGGGGCCCTGTCGGATAAGTTTACAAAACCGGTGGATGTAATTATGGCACTGACGCCGTCGGACTCTGTGCTGGCGCAGGAAGTGGCCCGCGTACGCGGCGCCCGAGCCATTTTTGCTTCCCGCGGCGAAGACGGCAATATGATTTTAAAGCATAATTTTATGATTAAAGAAGGCGAACAGGTGCTGATTGTGGACGATGTAGCCGTTTCCGGCCGCAAGATCAACAAAGCCATTGAACTCGTCTCCAAGCTGGGAGGCGAAGTGGTGGGCGTAGGGGTGATTGTGGACCGCTCCATGGGCTATTTGCCCCTGTCTGTGCCGCTTCGCGCGCTGTTGTCGTACCCGATGCAAACCTTTACGGCGAAAGAGTGCCCGCTCTGCGCCGCCAAAATTCCGGTGAACCAGCTGGAAGAAAACCAGGGCAAATAGAAGGAGAAACCATGCAAGAAATTAAATTAAAAGCCAAAGAAGAAAGACGCCTCAACGCCGGGCACTGGTGGGTGTTTTCCAACGAAATTGACGGGTTGGACACGTCCCTGGAGCCGGGCACCCTTGTGCGCGTGATGAGCCACGAAAACAAGCAGGTGGGCATCGGCCTTTTCAACCCGCACAGCTTAATTGCCGTGCGCCTGCTGATGAAGGGTGAAGGGGAATTAAACAAAGATTTTGTATTTGAAAATTTGGATAATGCCTACGCCTACCGCAAAGAAATTGGTGTGCGCAAATATGGCCGTATGTGCTACGGCGAGGCCGACAATATGCCGGGCCTGGTGGTGGACCGCTACGGCGATATTTTGGTGGTGGATGTGTTGACGGCGGGTATGGAAAAATTAAAGCCCGAAATTACCAAAGCCCTGCAAAAGATTTTTAAACCCAAAGGGATTTATTACAAAAACGACAGCGCCTTCCGCGCGTTGGAAGGGCTGACCAACACGCCCGAAATTGTGGGCGAAGTGCCGGAAACGGTGGAGATTGAAGAGAACGGCGTTAAATATATTGTTCCCGTGCGCGGGGGCCAAAAGACGGGTTTTTATTTTGACCAACGCGAAAACCGCGAATTTTTAAAGCCGTACTTCAAAGACAAGCTGGTGCTGGATTTATATTCCTATATCGGCTCTTTCGGCATTACGGCCGCCAAGGCCGGCGCGGCGCAGGTGTGGGGGTGCGATTCCTCCGCAGCCGCCGTGGAGTTTGCCAAAAACAATGCGGAGTTAAACGGCGTATCCGATATTGCCGTTTTCCACCGCGACGACGCCGAACGCTTGCTCTCTGCCATGAAGAAGGGCGAACTGCCCGACCAGCCCGATATGGTGCTGTTGGACCCGCCCTCCTTTGTCAAAAGCCGCAAGGCCTTGCCGCAGGCGGTGGGGTTATATGTAAAGCTGGTCAAAATGGCGCTGGAAGGCATTAAAGAAGGCGGATATTTGGCGTTTTCCACCTGCTCGCACCACATTTCGCGCGAATTGTTTGTGGACATTATCCGCCAAGGCGTCAGCAAATCGGGCCGCAAGGCGGTACTGGTGGAATTACGCGGACAAGCCAAAGACCACCCGGTACTTATCGGTATGCCGGAAACGGAATACCTGCACTTCGCGCTGATTCAATTGCGCTAGGAGGATATTTTAAAGCAGTAAAAATTTAATCTGTTTTTGGAACCATAGCAGATATGGTGTGTAACCGCTTAGGCGGTGCGCAAAGAGGCCAAAAACAGTCGTTTTAGGTTCAAAAGCAAAAGGACTAATTACCCTGTTGCTTTTGGGCCGAGCGTTTGCCGTCCTTCGGGCGGCAAACCACGGCTGTTGTGTGGGGCTACCTGTTTGCGGCTCCGTGCAATCAGCCGTTTTTTATGTGCGGAGCCCGGTAAAAAAGGAGCGTTCGTATGAGCAAGAAAACAGGATTCACATTAATAGAATTGTTGGTAGTAGTATTAATTATCGGTATTTTGGCGGCGGTGGCTTTACCCCAGTACGAAAAGGCTGTGGAAAAATCTCGGGTGGCTGAGGCAAGGCTTATGTTAAATACAATGTACAAAAATAGAGCCTTGTGTGAATTAAGCACACCGGGAGAATGTGGAGTTGCCGAGTTTTTAGAGCCGGAAATTGAATATCCCGTGAAACCTGATTTATCAGGTAATCATACGTGCGTAGATGAGGCTTGTTTCCGTACGAAATATTGGGATTATGGAACAGACGGGGCTGCTTATTATGCCAACCGTATTGTGGATGCCAAGAGCAGCTATTTTTTAGGGTTTGACTATCCAGATGATCCTGCTACTCATTTATATTGTGGCAATGATGATAGCGGCAAAGATTGGTGCAAAATGATAGGAATACCTGAAGAATAAAAAAACGCCCGCTTTTGAGGGCGGGCGTATACGAAAAGTTTATCAGAAATGCCGAGGGACAGGATCGAACTGTCGACACCTGGTTTTTCAGACCAGTGCTCTACCACTGAGCTACCTCGGCATTACCTATATATAATACTAAATTTTCACACGGGCGGCAACTGTTTTTTGAAAAACAAAAATACGGACTGCCTGTCGCACCTGTTTTAATTCTTCCCTGCGTATTGCACACCCTCCCAAAAAAGACCTATACTTTATATATGGGATTTCCCGGTTTATACCCCCGGGCCCTTAGGAGACCTATGTCAAGAATAGAAGTAGACGCCAACAAATGCAAGGCATGCTATTTGTGCGTCAGTGCGTGCCCCAAAAAATGTTTGGGCCCGTCCAAGACCATCAGCAAGAAGGGATACTTCCCCGCCGTGATGGAACGCCCCGAAGATTGCATCGGCTGTGCGATGTGTTACCGTATGTGCCCCGATATCGCCATTACGGTAATTAAAGAATAAATTTTGAGGATTTTTAATTATGACCGAAAAAACGTTACGTAAAGGCAACGAAGCCCTGGCCGAAGGCGCCATCCGCGCTGGGTGCCGCTTTTTTGCCGGTTATCCCATTACGCCGCAAAACGAAGTGCCGGAATTTATGGCCGCTAACATGGCCGATGCCGGCGGCGCCTTTGTGCAGGCGGAAAGCGAAGTGGCCGCTATCAACATGGTGTACGGCGCCGCATCCACCGGCACGCGCAGCATGACGTCCTCTTCTTCTCCGGGCGTCAGCTTAAAACAGGAAGGCATTACCTATTTGGCCAGCGCAGATTTGCCGTGCCTTATCGTCAACGTCATGCGCGGCGGGCCGGGCCTGGGCAGCATTGCGGGCGCGCAGGGGGATTACTTCCAAGCCACGCGCGGCGGCGGCAACGGCGATTATCACATTATCGTTTTAGCGCCCAACTCGGTGGAAGAACTGGGCAATTTTCCCAAACTCGGTTTTGAACTGGCCGAAAAGTACCGCATGCCCTGCATGATTTTGGCCGACGGCATTTTGGGGCAAATGATGGAAAGCATGGCTTTTGATTTTGACCCGGTAGACCCCAACAAATTGGGCAAGTTTGACTGGGCGGTGGACATTCATAAAAACGGTCGCAAGAAAAACAATGTTTTTTCTTACAAAGGCGACAATTTAATTGCTGATGTGGTAGAGCGCGCCAAACGTTACGGCCTGATTGAAAAAACCGAGGCCCGCTGGGAAGAACGCAACGCCGCAGACTGCGATGTGCTGTTGGTGGCGTACGGCTTATCCTCGCGTGCGTGCCTAGAGGCTGTCAACAAGGCCCGAGAAGAGGGCTTAAAAGTAGGCCTTTTCCGCCCGGTTACCCTGTGGCCGTTTCCTTCCAAACGCTTAGCCGAACTGGCCGCCAAAACAAAAGGCGTGCTGGCGGTGGAACAGAGCTTGGGCCAATTGGTGCAGGATGTAAAACTGGCCGTAAACGGCAAAACGCCCGTTTACTTAAACGCCTACCCTGCCGGAGGCCAACCGGACGGGAACACCATTTTAACCGCTGTCCGCTCTATTTTAAACGGCCAGAAAGAAGGCCTGTTTGACTTGCAGGAGCACGCCAACGGCTTTACCTACCACTGCCAACGCGATACATCCCTTGGTATGCAGGGCGACCTGAAAGGAGGCAAATAAATTTATGACGATTATTGCTAAAAAACCGGCCAGTTTGACCGATTTGCCCATGCACTACTGCCCCGGCTGCGGCCACGGTATTGTGCACCGCTTAATGGGCGAAACTTTTGATGAGCTGGGCATTGCGGACCGCGTTATCGGTGTGGCTCCCGTTGGGTGCGCCGTATTTGCGGATTCCTATTTTGCCTGCGACATGGTGCAGGGCGCGCATGGCCGCGGCCCGGCGATTGCCACGGGCATTAAACGCTCTAAACCGCAGGCGATTGTGTTTTCCTATCAGGGCGACGGCGATTTGGCCTCTATTGGTATGGCCGAAATTGTACATGCCGCCGTCCGCAGCGAAAACATTACCGTCATTTTTATCAACAACGCCATTTACGGCATGACGGGCGGCCAAATGGCCCCCACCACCCTGGTAGGCCAAGTAGCCACCACCGCTCCCAAAGGGCGCGATCCGAAACTGCAGGGCTGGCCGATTAATATGTGCGAAATGCTCGCGCAAATTACCGGTTCCAAATACTTGGCCCGCGTAGCGGTGGATTGCCCGCAAAATGTGATGAAGGCCAAACAAGCCATCAAAAAAGCGTTTGAAAACCAAGTCAACGGAGTCGGCTTTTCCATGGTGGAAGTGCTTTCCCAATGCCCGACCAACTGGCACGCCAGCGTGCCGCAGGCGTTGGAATTTGTGCGCACCAAGATGATGCCGCAATATCCGTTAGGCGTCTTTAAAGACGAGGGGGCAAAATAATGTATCAAGGTATCAGAATTGCCGGATTTGGCGGACAGGGCGTTATTTCCGCCGGTATTTTGCTCGCGCAGGCGGGCGTAGAAAATAAAAAGAACGCCAGCTGGCTGCCTTCGTACGGGCCGGAAATGCGCGGCGGCACGGCTAACTGTTCGGTGGTCGTTTCCGACGGGGAAGTATACACGCCTATCGTGTCTGTGCCCGATACGGTTATCGTCATGAACGAGCCGTCCCTGCCCAAGTTTGAGCCCTTGCTCAAAAAGGGCGGACTGATGATTATCAATAGTTCGCTTATTAACTCCCGCCCCACCCGCACCGATATCCAAGTGGTGTGCGTGCCGTGCAACCAAATTGCCGAAGGGCTGGGTATGGACCGCATTGCCAACCTGGTGGCGTTGGGCGCGTTTATTAAACTGACGGGTGCGGTAACGCTGGAAAGCGTGGCACACGCGATGAAGAAGGTATACAAACGGGCCAAGCCGGAAATGCTGGAGCTGAACAAAAAGGCCTTGCAGGCCGGGTTTGACGCGGTAAAATAAGCGCAAGCTGAGTCATTTGAACGAAACGCCCCGAGTTTTTGCTCGGGGCGTTTCGTTTGAATAGTTTTGCTTGTAGGGCGTTTTTTCTGCGGGTTGTTTGTGTTTTTCGGAAGGCAAAATATAAAAGGGTTGTAATCGTTTTTTTTTTTGATAAATTTTGAGTATACGAAAAATTTATCAAAAAGGAAGGCTGTTATGAAAAATGTTACCACGGGCCGATTTGGTGGCTTTACTTTGATTGAGTTGTTAGTAGTGGTGCTTATTATCGGAATTTTGGCGGCCGTGGCACTGCCACAGTACGAAAAAGCGGTTTTAAAAGCGCGTTATACAGAATTGCAAGGGGTTGTGTCTGCTGCCAAAAAAGCGGCAGAAAGCTATTATATGGCCAACGGGAGCTATCCCCAATACTGGGATGAAATGGATGTGGATTTCCCCGGTTGTACATCGTCTGAGGATGACGGTATTAGACCTTCCTTGGATTGTACACCCAAAGGCATTTATTTTGATTTGTTTGATGGGACAGACGAAAATATAGTCGGGTTTCATAGCTCTGGCGGAAAAGTAAAAGTGGCTTATGTTCAATGGTTGGAACATTCCCGTTTTCCTTCTCAACGGGAGTGTTGGGCCTTAAAAAGCGATACGGCAGCCAATGCCGTCTGTAAAGGAATGAATGGGACAGAGGGGCCTGCCATTTCTCATTACAGTTGTACGAATGCTGGCGGGTGTACGCGTTATATATTGCCTTAAATGTGTCCCTGTTGTTTTTTCTGGGCCGCTCAAAGATGTTTTTGGGCGGCCTTTTTGTCCCTAGAACAGGGCCAAAATGCTAAAATATAAGTAATCATCCGTTTTATCATCATCCCCAAAGGAGTTTTACACTATGGAAATTGGTATTGTCGGCCTGCCCAATGTGGGCAAATCTACCCTTTTTAACGCGCTTACCTGCGCGGGTGCGGAAGCAAGCAACTATCCGTTTTGCACCATTGAGCCGAACGTCGGTATTGTTCCGATTCCGGACAAACGCCTGGACAAATTGTTTGAAATGTTCCAACCGCCCAAAAAGACGGCCGCTTTTATCAAATTTGTGGATATTGCCGGCATCGTCAAAGGGGCCAGCCAAGGCGAAGGGCTAGGAAATAAATTTTTAGCCAACATCCGCGAAGTGGACGCCATTATCCATGTAGTGCGCCTGTTTGAGGACGAAAATGTTACGCACGTGATGAACTCCGTGGATCCCTTGCGCGATATTGAGGTTATTAATACCGAGCTGATGCTTGCCGACTTGGAAACCGCCACTAAGGTGTGCGACCGCTTGGGTTCCAACGCCAAAAGCGGAAAAAAAGACGCTGTGGCCGCATGGGAACGCATGAAAGAAATCAAGGCCGCGCTGGAAAACGGCAAGCCCGTCAGTTCCTTGCATTTAGAACCCGAGGAACTAAAAGACTACCAATTTTTAACTGCCAAGCCCGTCTTGTATGTGGGGAATAACTCGGAAAAACGCAACGTGGCCAATGCCGAAAAGGTAGCCAAATATGCGGCCGAAAACGGCGCTGGCTTTGTGGAACTTTCCGTTAAGTTTGAGGCGGATATTGCCGAATTTAGCGAAGAAGAAAAACACGCCTTCTTGGCCGAGACGGGCAGCGATTATACCGGTCTTGAAAAAATTGTGCGCGAAGGGATGAAACTTTTAAACCTGTGCACCTATTTTACGGCTGGCAGCGAAGTGGAAGTGCGCAGCTGGCTCATTCCCGTGGGTTGCACCGCACCGCAGGCGGCTGGCAAAATCCACAGCGATTTTGAAAAAGGGTTCATCCGCGCCGACGTTTACACCTTTGACGACTTGGCCAAGTTCGGCAGCGAAAAAGCCCTGCGCGAGCACGGCCTCATCCGCTCTGAGGGAAAAGACTATATCGTTAAGGACGGCGACGTTTGCCTGTTTAAAATCAATGCCTAAGATTACGTGTAAACATTTCGGCCAGTGCGGCGGCTGCGCGTTGTTAAACCTCTCTTACGAGGAGCAGGTGGCCCAAAAGCGTGCCAAATTGCAAAAAACCCTGCAAGATTTTTGGACGCAGGATATTCCCGTCACCGTAACGGACGAGCCGCGGTATTTTCGCAACAAAGTGGAGCTGGGCTTTTGCCACCAGGTCAAATGGCGCGAGGATTATGACAAAAAAGACCCTGCCAACAAGACCCGTCCGCTGGAGTTTGAAAGCACCCTCGGCTTTAAATTAAAAGGCCGTTGGGACCGGGCGGTGGATATTACGGAATGCGCCCTGTTTAACGAAAATTTAATTCCGCTTTTAAACGCCATCCGCGCTTGGGCCCAGGCCGAAAAGTTGGAGTATTACGACCAGCGCAAGCATACGGGTGTTTTGCGCCATTTGCTCGTGCGCGAAGGTAAGAACACCGGCGAAGAAATTGTGGTTTTATTCGTAACGGACGATTTTAACGAAAAAACCTTCGTCCGGGCGGTGGAGTCCGTCCTGCCCAAGGCCAACATTATGGCGGCTGTCAATAACGGCCTGGCCGACACTGCTGCGCCCGAATCCCTGCGGGTACTGAAAGGGAAAGATTTTATTTTGGAAAAAATCTTTTTAACCGACTCCCACGCAAACCTGGAGCGCGAAGTAACGTTTAAACTTTCGCCCCAATCGTTCTTTCAAACCAACACCAAAACCGCACAAAAAATGTATTCCCGCGTGCGTGCGGTAGTCAAAAAAATTGCCCCCAAACGCATTTACGACTTGTACGGCGGCGCTGGCAGTTTTTCACTCTCGTGCGCGGACTTGTGCGAAAAGAGTATTTGCGTGGAAAGCGTGGCCCCGGCCGTGTATAACGGGATTGAAAACGCCAAAATTAACGGCGTTTCCAATGTGCAGTTTTTCTGCTCCAAAGTGGAAGATTTTGTTAAGCAGCAGCCCATAGAAAAAAAGGACGCGCTTATCATTTTGGATCCGCCCCGTGGCGGCATGCACCCCAAGGCAGCCAAAGCGGTGGCCGAATCGGGCGTGGAAAATGTGCTCTACATTTCCTGTAACCCTGTTACGTTGGCGGCAGATCTAAAAATTCTCACCCAGCATTACGAAATTTTGCACGTGGAAGCGTTTGACTTTTTCCCGCACAGCGAGCACATTGAAACGTTCGTGCAAATGAAGTTGAAATAACCGGAAGGCCCCTGTATGACTTTGGAAGAATCACTAAAATCCTTAAATCCCCAACAGCTGGAAGCCGTCAATTACGACGGCGGCCCGTGCTTGATTGTGGCCGGTGCGGGAACAGGCAAAACCAAAACGCTGACCACCAAAATTGCCAAGCTCATTGCGGACGGCTATCACCCAGCCCGCATTTTGGCGGTTACGTTTACCAACAAGGCCGCGCAGGAAATGCGCGAGCGTGTGGACGCCTTGGTGCCCGGTGCGGGGCGGAAAGTGTGGATCCACACCTTTCACTCGTTTGGGGTGCGTATCTTGCGTCAAAACGCGCAGGTGCTTGGCCTGTCGCGCGATTTTGCGATTTACGATGATTCCGACCAAAAAAAAGTAGTCAGCTTGATTTTGGAGCAAATGGGGATTAAAGACCCTAAAAAAGAAATCAACCAAATTGTCGGTTTGATTTCCCGCGCCAAAGACGATATGGTCTCGCCCGAAACCATGATGCAAAGCGCTACAGCCAGCGGACTAGATTTTAAAATCCGCGCGGCCGAAGTGTACCGCCGCTACGAACAGAAACTCAAAGAAGCGGGTGCATTGGACTTTGGCGACCTTTTGGTAAAAACGGTTGTACTGTTGCGCGACCATGAAGATATCCGCAATTATTACCAGGACTTTTTTGAATATATTTTGGTGGACGAATACCAGGACACGAACCACACCCAGTATTTAATTACCAAAATGCTGGCTGCCAAACGCCGCAAATTGTGCGTGGTGGGCGACCCGGACCAAAGCATTTATTCTTGGCGTGGGGCCAACATCCGTAACATTTTGGAATTTGAAAAAGATTTTAAAGACGTCAAAACCGTCACGCTGGAACAAAACTACCGCTCTACCAAGGTAATCTTGGAGGCCTCTAACCGCCTTATCACCAAGAACAAAAAGCGTAAAGAAAAGAACCTCTTTACCGATAAATCCCAAGGGGACCCGATTGAAGTGCGCGAGCTTTTAACCGAGGGCGACGAGGCCCGCTGGGTCAGCCAGAACATCAAGGCGCTGGTGGACGAAGGCGCGAGTTTAAAAGAAATAGCCGTGTTTTACCGCACCAACGCGCAGAGCCGCAGCTTTGAAGACTCCTTCCGCCGCTACCAAATTCCGTATCGTTTGGTGGGTACGGTCCGCTTTTATGACCGTAAGGAAATTAAAGACATCATGTGCTATGCGCGCATTTTAATCAACCCGGCCGACAATGTCAGTCTCCTGCGTATTATCAACACGCCGACTAGGGGCCTGGGCAAGGTGGCGCAGGACCGTCTGCTGGCGTACGCAGAGGAAAAGCACATTTCGCTTTATGATGCGCTCAAGACCGCGGCTTATGTGCCCGGCATAAGTGCCATGGCGATGAAGGCCGCTTTGCGCCTGGTACAGTTATTTGAAAATTGGCGCGGGGACATGCTGCTCACGGCTCCGGCGGATATTTTCCACAAAATTTTGGTGGAATCGGGCTACATGGACGCCGTCAAGGCGGAAATAGAAAAAGACCCCGAGGCCGAATCCCGCCTGCAAAACTTGGATGCGCTCATCAACGCCGTAAAAGAATACGAGGACCGCTGCCACAAAGGCGAAAAGGAACCGTCGGTGGCGGACTTTTTACAAGAAATTTCTCTCCTCTCCGGGGAGGATGATTCCAACGCGGGCGAAGGCGGAGCCGTCACGCTGATGACGGTACACCTGGCCAAAGGGTTGGAATTTAACAATGTTTTTGTGACGGGCTTAGAGGAAAACCTCTTCCCCATTTGCAAGGATAACGAGGACGAGCTGGAAGAAGAGCGCCGCCTGTGCTATGTGGCCATGACGCGTGCGCGCGAAAAACTGTTTTTGACGTATGCCCAATCCCGCCGCAAGTTTGGGCAGCGGCAGGAAAACCTACCCTCGCGCTTTTTGTTTGAAAGCGGCCTCTTGGACGAAAACGAAGTGCACGAAAACACCCAGCCCCGCTATACGGATTATCACTCCAAATATGGCCTTTACGGCGCAGGTGCCGGAGGTTCGTATTCGGGGGGCAATTACGGCGGAGGCTATTCCCACGGCCGCAACAATTTTGGCGGGAATAACCGCTACCAAAATTTTGAAGGGTACGCCAGCAAAAGCCGTTTTCAAAAACGTTACGATGAGAACGGCTATGAGATAGAGGAAAATGACGATTTGGATTACGCCTCTTCGTCGTATAATGCCACGCCCGGCCTAGGTTCGCTGTACTCCCGCCCGATGCCGTCTGTATCGGCGGAACCGCGGCAGTTTCCCAAAGGGCGCGCCTATCCGTTCCCGGCTGCCAGCCAACAGCCCGCCGCCAAGCCGGCCGAACCCGCCCCTAAAAATGCAGACGGTGTAGCCGTGGGGGGATTGGTCAAACACGGGGTATTTGGGCAGGGAAAAATTGTGCAGGTGGTCGGTTCCGGCGATAGTGCCAAAATTACGGTGTTGTTTGGCAACGGTGTCCGCCGCACTTTTATGTTAAAGTTCGCCCCGCTGGAACTGTTGTAATCTGTTATGCCTTAAAAAGACAAAGAGCCCCCGCCAAATACTTGGCGGGGGCTCTTTTGCAAAAAACAGCTCTTACGCGGCAGCTAGCATGGCGGTAAGCAGTGCCACAATCGTGCTGCCGAAAAAGACGACGAGCAAAATAGGAATAATTGCTATGGCAATGGTCACCCAGCCAAAGAGTCCCGCCCACCACGCGGTGCGTAAGGCCTCTTGGGTGCGGTTGTCGTGTGCAAAATCCTGTGCCCGCAAGGATAAAATCAGCGCAGCCAATGCCATGGGAATGGCAAAAAATCCCATAAAGCACGAAAGTACCACCGCCACCACGGCCAGCGTAAAATGACTGTTAACGCAGTTCTTTCCGTCCAAGTTGCAGCGGCAGTCGTCTGCGTTGCGTCCGTCCGGCTGGTACATGTTTTTGTTTTCTGCTTCCATAAAAATCCCCCTTGTTTTTTGGCGGGTTGCATCCCCCGTTTTTTAGTATAGCCAAATGACCCCATTATTATATAAAATATACCTTTAAAGGGAGCCCTATTTTATGGAAATAACTAAAAAAGATGTTGCCTTGGCCGCCAAATTGGCCAAGATGCACGTGAGCGAACAAGAGGCAGACGTATACCAAGCCCAGCTTGAAGCCTTATTTAAATGGGTGGCGGAGCTTTCCTCCGTCAATACGGACGGCGTAAAATTAACCCACGCCATAGAGGCCGCACACACCCGTGCGGACGAACCGAAAACCGATTTGGCCCTCGCGGCCGAACTGCGCGCCCAGTTTGATCAAGAACAAGACGGCTGCGCCAAAGTAAAGAAGGTGCTCTAATGATGACCGTTTTAGAAATTGCGGCCGCCGTGGCCGAAGGTAAAAAAACCGCCTTGGAAGTTACCCAAGAATCTCTTGCCAAAATTGCCGAGCTCAACCCGCGTTTAAACGCGCTGGTGGAAGTGTTTGAGGCGGACGCCCTCGCCCAAGCCAAAGCAGTGGACGCCAAACGCGCCCGCGGCGAAAAATTAGGCCCGCTTTGCGGCGTGCCTGTGGCGATTAAAGACAATATCCTTTACAAGGGGCACCACGCCACTTGCTGTTCCAAAATGCTGGCCAATTATGTGGCGTCTTATACGTCCACCGTGGTGGGAAAACTGCTGGCGGCGGATGCGGTGATTATCGGCCGCGCCAATATGGACGAATTTGCCATGGGCAGCACCAACCAAACCTCCGTTTACGGACCCGTTAAAAACCCGGTGGACGAAACGCGCGTGCCCGGCGGTTCCTCCGGCGGCAGTGCGGCGGCGGTGGCTTCCGGCATGGTGCCGGTTGCTTTGGGCACCGACACGGGGGGCTCCGTGCGTCAACCGGCTGGTTTTTGCGGTATTGTGGGCATTAAGCCCGGTTACGGCCGTATTTCCCGCTATGGTGTTATCGCTTTTTCCTCCAGCGCAGACCAAGTGGGTGTGTTGGCCCGCACCGTGGCAGATTCGGCCCGCGTACTGGAAGTGTTGGCCGGTAAGGACGTGCACGATTCTACCTCGCTGGACGCACCCGTACCTGCTTACGAAAAGCTGTTTACGGCGGACTTAAAGGGCCTGAAGGTGGGCCTTCCCAAGGGATTTTTGGACGACCTCTCTCCGGATATTAAAGCCCGCTTGGACGCGGCTGCCCAGCGTCTGCAGGAATTGGGGGCAGAGCTAGTGGAAGTAGAAGTGCCACATGCCAAATATGCTGCCCCGTGCTACTATATTATTACCAGTGCGGAGGCGAGCTCCAACCTGGGCCGCTATGACGGCATTCGTTATGGTTATGCGGATAATGCCGCCCAAGATTTAAATGCGTATTACGAAGGTTCTCGCGATAAGTTTGGCCTGGAGGTCAAAAAGCGTCTCATCATTGGGACGTACGCCTTAACCTCCAAAAATTACGAGGAATGCTTTTTAAAAGCCATGAAGGTGCGCGAGCTGATTCGCCAGGATTTTAAAAAGGTATTTACGCAGGTGGATCTGCTGTTGACGCCCACCTCCCCTACGACGGCCTTTAAACTGGGTGAACACGACGAAAATCCGCTCTCTTTGTACTTGGCAGACCTGTACACCTGCCAGGGCAACATTGGCGGGTTGGCGGGCATTAGCGTGCCGTTCGGCAAGGACAAGCAAGGCCTGCCCGTCGGTGTGCAGTTTTACGGGCCCATTTTGCAGGAAGAAAAAATCTTAAACGCGGCGTGTAACCTAGAGAAGGGATTATGATCGTTTCCGAATTTTCGTGCGGCGGTGTGATTTTGGACGGGCGTAAGGTATTGCTCGTGCAGGTCAAAAATATGAAGGGCAAAAAGATTTGGACGTTCCCCAAAGGCCATATTGAGGCCGGGGAAACGCCCCGCCAGGCCGCTCTGCGCGAAGTGCTGGAGGAAACGGGTTATAAGGCCGTTATCGTCCGGCCGATGATCCGGGTGAAATACGCCTTCACCTTCCAAGGCAACTACATCAAAAAAATGGTGCAGTGGTACTTGATGAAGAAGCTCGGCCGCATTGGCAAGCACGACGCCTCGGAGATTTTGTCCATTCGTTGGGTGTCGTTGCTTAAGGCGCGTGAACTGGTGCAGTACCCCAGTGATATCCGCTTGGTGGATATGCTGCTGGCCAGCCTGCACATAGAACCTGCCGAGGAACCCGAAACAGAAGGCTGAAAAATTGTTTTTGTAAGGGAAAAAAGAACGCAAGGCCAAAAGGCTTTACGTTCTTTTTTGTGCCGTTTTTGGGCTGGCAAAGTATAAAAGGGTTGTAATCGTTTTTTTTTGATAAATTTTGAGTATACGAAAAATTTATCAAAAAGGAAGGTAGTTATGAAAAACGTTACTACAAGCCGATTAGGCGGTTTTACATTAATTGAGTTGTTGGTCGTTGTCCTTATTATTGGCATTCTCGCGGCGGTGGCTTTACCGCAATACGAAAAAGCCGTCTTTAAAAGCCGTGCGGCGGAGGCCATTACGGCCTTGCGGGCCATTACCACCGCTCAAGAAGAGTATTATATGGCCAATGGAGCGTATGCTTCCAGTTTGGGGGATTTATCTGTTTCTTTTCCAGCAGTCACACAGAACTATTCATTTGCGTGTGTTTCCGTGGCAACGGGAGCAAAACTAACTACCTGTTATGCCTACGGGTTAAATGAGAATCCTATCTTTGAATTTTATTCTCCATTTGCTGGGGGAGCTGAGCAAGGCAAACTATGGTGTGTGGCCCAGACCCCCAAACAGCACGAGCTGTGCCGTTCTTTGGGAACGTTTGATATGGGGAGCAGCGAAGCAAAGGGCTATTACGTAATAAATAAGTAATTTGATACCAACAAAAAACCCCGCTCATCAGAGCGGGGTTCGTTTTTGTTTCAAAACAATTAGTGCACGCCGTGCATCCACTGTTTAATTTTGCCCGTCATAATCCACATGATTACACCGAACAAAAGCGATAAACCAGCAGGAACGGAGAACAGCGTGGTAAGGCTCCACGATTCGTAGTAGCTGGCCAGCCAGCCGGCTAACAAGTTACCAAAGAAGCTAGCCGTCAACCATACGCCCATAAACAGGGACATAAATTTAAGCGGCGCCAGTTTGGTGACCATGGACAAGCCCACCGGGGATAAGCACAGCTCGCCCATCGTGCAGAACAAGTACACCAAGATCAGCCAAATCGCGCTGACCGGGCCGTTGGCCTGGTACAAGGCCGCACCGATTGCAATGGCGGTAAAACCGATACCTTGCAGGAACAAACCCCAACCAAATTTGCTCGGAATGGACGGATCCTTGGTCCCCATTTTAAGCCACAGCTTGGCAAACAGCGGCGCCAAGAGGACCACAAAAATGGGGTTCACTGCCTGGAAGTAAGACGCTTTAAGCGTTATTTGTCCGATAAGCGGCAGTACGGGGGTCAGGTTCGTAGCTTCTTTGGCAAAGAAGTTAAGAGACGTTCCGGCCTGTTCAAAGAACGCAAAGAAAAATATGGCAAAGAACACAAAGGTAAAGATTGCTTTAATCTTGTCCCATTCGTCCTGTGTAAGCGGCTTTTTGGCGGCTTCTGCCTTGGCCTTTTCTTCGGGATCTTCGTCCTGGTCGTTTTTGGTTACCGGGTGCAAGCCAATGTGGCCCAAGTATTTGTTTTGAGAAACCAAATACCACACCAAACCGATGACCATACCCACGCCGGCAGCCATAAAACCGTATTTCCATTTATAGGCTTCCAGCGCGTTCATCGGGTCGGTCGGTTCACCCAAGAAACCGCAGATGAACGGCGCAAAGAACGCACCCACGTTAATACCCATGTAGAAAATGGTAAAACCGCCGTCTCTGCGGGCGTCGTTGGGTTCATACAATTCGCCCACGATCGTAGAGATGTTCGGTTTAAAGAAACCGTTTCCAATGATAATCAGCGTTAAGCCGGTTCCCAGTGCGAGAATCGGGTTAATGAGTTCATAAGACGCCAACGTGAACTGCCCCAATGCCATCAAAATAGCACCGATGGTAATGGAGTGGCGTTTGCCGATGTAACGATCCGCCAGGTATCCGCCCAAGACGGGGGTTAAATACACCAGGGCCGTAAACATCCCGTAGATCTTGCTTGACGTTGCTTTAGAGAAGCCGATCACGGTGCTGATCATGAAGAGCGACAGAAGAGCTCTCATGCCGTAGTAGTTAAAACGTTCCCACATTTCAACCATAAAAAGCATATACAGCGCTTTCGGTTGCCCTTTGCGGGTAACGTTGTGTTTTACTTCTTCGTCTGTCATTTATTTCTCCTTGTTTAATTAAAAGGGTACTCTATATTGTACAAAATATGGTTCACGGCGGAGGAGAAAATTTAAAAGAGAGGCAGGTTTCCGTCCAGCAGCAGTTGCGAGGCATCTCCCAGCAGTTGGAAAGCGTGGTAAAAAGCCATTACCAAATAAACTCCCAGCGTAAGAAGCAGTAACGTGTAAATCCATTTGGCGGGTGTGCTGATTACCTTGGAAAGCCACACCGCAGGCAGCGCCAACGGACCTAGTACCAAGGCCAAAATAATAATGCCCGTATGCGTATACAAAAATCCGCGGCCCGGTTTTAAGCTGCGCCCGCACCAGCGGCAATAGTTGTCTTTCTGTTCCACTACGTTGTGGCACCGCGGACAGGCCAAAATATCGCTCACAGCTCCACTCCTTTGCCGCGCAGGTAGCGTTTGATGTGGCTGCGCGCCCCGGCCGTTTTGGCAAATTCCAGCCAGTCCCGTTTGGGCTCGCCGTTTTTGCGGGTGATGATTTCGCACACATCTCCTGTTTTAAAGGCATAGTCCATGCGCACCATGCGGTTGTTTACTTTCGCCCCTACATAATGGTCGCCAATATCGGTATGGATGGCGTACGCAAAATCTATGGGGGTGGATCCTTCCGGCAGAGATTTTACGTCCGCCCGCGGGGTAAACACAAAAATTTGCTGCAGGTTGACGTCCGTCTTAAACCCTTCCAAAAATTCGCGCGGGGCCGTTAAATCCTGCTGCCATTCAATCCAGCGGCGAATCCAGTTAATTTTTTCGTCAAAGTTTTTGTCCGGCTTCACGTTTCCCATTTTATAGCGCCAGTGTGCGGCGATACCGTATTCGCAGGTGCGGTGCATTTCTTCGGTGCGTATTTGGATTTCAATAATATCACCCGTGGGGGACAAAACCGTCGTGTGAATACTTTGGTACATGTTGGCTTTTGGGGTGGCGATATAGTCGGTAAAGGTTCCGGCAATCGGCTTAAACACGCTGTGCACCAATCCCAGGGCTCTGTAGCAATCCTGCACGGTTTTGGTAATGATACGCACGCCTAACGAGTCCTGAATTTCCGCAAAGGTGCAATGGTGTTTTTGCATTTTGCGGTAAATGGAGTAGTAGTTTTTGGCGCGCGCCAAAATGCGGAAGTCCAAATGGTCCGCTTTTAAGGCTGGTTCCAATTGCTTTTTAAAGGTTTCCAAGGCGGCCTGCCTGTCGGCCGTGCGGGCTTCCACCTGGGCCTTAATGTCGTTATATTCGGCCGGGTGCAAGTATTTAAACGATAAATCTTCCAAATCTGTTTTAATGGTAAACATTCCCAGGCGCTGTGCCAGTGGGGCATAGAGCGAAATCGTCTCGTACGCTTTAAATTGCTGGCGGTCCGGCGGCATCACGTCCATGGTGCGCATGTTGTGGGTGCGGTCCGCGAGCTTAATTAAAATAACGCGCACATCCTCAGCCACTGCGATGAGCATTTTGCGCCAGTTCTCCACGGTTTCCTCGTCTGTGGAGGAAAATTTTAAATCGCTGATCTTGGTAACCCCCTGAACCATATGGGCGATTTCTTTGTTAAATTCACGCTTTAGGTCTTCTAAAGTGATGGACGTGTCCTCCACCGTGTCGTGCAGCAGGCCGGCGCAAATGGTGTCTGCATCCAAGTTAAAATCCATCAAAATGTTGGCTACTTGGCAGCAGTGCGTGAAATACGGCTCGCCGCTTTCGCGCTTTTGGCCCGTGTGGGCTTTTTCGGCAAAGTGGTAGGCCTTTTCAATCAAAGAGGTATCTTGATTGGGATTGTATTCCTTGAATTTATGCAGCAAGGCCTGCAAATCGGGGGCTTCTTGCATAGTTATTCGTGTTTTAAATCACTTAAAATTTCTGCCGCCGCGCGTGCAGGCAGGCCCGGTTCGCCCAAGCTGGCGCGCAGTTTTAACAGCGCTTGGTGCATGGCGTTTAACTTCGCCGGATTTTGGAACATGGCCATGGTTTCGGCCGCCAGCGCATTGGGGGTGGCGTCATGCTGGATGAGCTCCTTGACCAATGCTTTTTGCGAAAGCAAATTCACCAGTGAAATATACGGCACTTTAATCACCATTTTGGCAATTTGATAAGTGGGCCAAAATAGTTTGTACGCCACTACCATAGGAATGCCCAACAGGGCATTTTCCAGGGTGGCCGTGCCGGAGCAGGCCAACAGAAAATCCATTTGCGCGCGCATTTCGTAATTCTTATCTTTTACCAGATGAAAATTAGCATGCGGTTTTTCGCCGATTAGGTCCAAAAACACCTTTTCGTCCGCGTCTGGAAGCAAAAACATATAGGCTTGCGTATTGGGAAATTCTTTTAACACCTGTTTAAAGGCTTGGTAAAACACGGGAGTTAAGCGTTTGATTTCGCCCATGCGGCTGCCGGGTAGCATGCCCAGTTTCCACGCGTGATTTTTATGATCGGCCACGTGATAGTCTTTGGGTTGCGGTGCGGGGAGCTGGTTTAAAAGAGGATTCCCCAAAAACACGGCATTCCCGCCAAATTTTTTATGGAATTCTGGTTCAAACGGGTAAATGACAAACATTTTTTTGGTGAGCCGGGCCAGTTGCTTGGCGCGATACTGGCGGCTGGCCCACACCTGCGGGGTTACATAATAATAAGCCGGAATGTTGCGGTGTTTGGCCATGCCCAGCACTTGGTGGTTAAACCCATAAAAATCCACCACAATCAGTGCCACCGGGTTTTGGGTCTCCATGTATTCGCGGAGCTGGTTTAAAAGTTTAATCCAAAGCGGCATTTTTTTAAGCGGTTCAATAAACCCGCTGGCCCCTTTGCTGGCCAAATCGTAGAGAAAAACATCGCTCACGGCCTGCATTTTTTTGCCGCCAACGGACGTAATGCGCACGGACGGATCGGCCGTTTTTAGGGCTTGGATTAAGTCCGCGGCGTGAATGTCGCCGGAAACGTCTCCCGCTACCACAAGGATATTTTTGGTAATAGGGGTAATGGTGGACATTATTTTTCGTCTCCTTTTAATTGTCCGAGTGTTTCGTCAAATACTGCCTGTGCGGCGCGTGCTACCGTGCTGATAGCTTGCAGGGGTTTTGGCGTGTGTAGATGTTCCGTTTTAGGCACGTCAAAGCGGTTCATTTTTTCGCAAATCTGCAAGGCAAGTTCCAGCGCCTTAGAGCCCTTTTCACCGCTGGGGGCAGGAGTTTTGGCTGTTTTGATGCAGTCAATAAAGTGCAGAATTTCCGCCGTAATGGGCAGCTGTTTTTCCACCTTGGGGTACGTCACCGTCAAGTCGTTCATATTTTCCAAGACGGGTTTATCAATGCGGTAGGTTTTCACGCGGGCGTTCATAAAGTCCACGGACACATACCCGCTGGGTTGGAAAAGGTGCATAAAGCGGGCGCGTTCAAAGCTGGCGCGGCTGGCGGTCACGTCGGCCACCGTGCCATTGGCAAAGTGCAGTCGCACGTTGGCAATATCCTCATGCGGGGAAAATACGCTCAGCCCCACGGCGTCCACGCTGACTACTTCGCTTGGCACAATGGTGTAGAGCAAGTCCAAATCGTGAATCATCAAATCCAGCACCACGCTGATGTTTGCCATACGGCCGTCGTACGGCCCTTGGCGGGTGATCGTGATAAAACGGGGATTGTTAATGTATTTTACGGCTTCCACGACGGCAGGGTTAAAACGCTCCACATGCCCCACCTGCAACACGACGTCCTGGCGTTTGGCGCATTGGATTAAATCGCGCGCCTCCTCCAGCGTTACGGCAATCGGCTTTTCCACCAGGGTATGCACGCCATGTTCCAAGCAGTACATGCCAATTTGATGGTGCAGTTGTGTGGGGGCCGCCACGATGACAGCATCTACCTGCCCGATCAGTTCCTCGGGCTTCGTGTACGGCGTGCAGTTGTGCGCCCAGGCCAGTTTTTGTGCACGCAAGACGTCCGGGTCGCAAACGCCTACCAGGGTGACGCCTTTCATTTTAGCGAGCGTGCGGGTGTGAAAAGTGCCGATCTTGCCGGCGCCGATGACGCCAAATCTAATGGGTTTATCTTGAGCCATAAAAATTCCTCTCTTTCCCTTTATTATACCTTAAAGTGCCCGTGTATTGGGCAAAATCCTTCGCGTTCGTAAATCTTGGTTGACAGCCGTTTTAAGATTGGTATAATGTGATTATGAGATACATGGAAAGAACACTCGTTCTAATTAAACCTGATGCGATTGAAAAACGCATTAGCGGTCTTATTTTAGACCGGTTGGATCACCTCGGCTTGCAAATGACCGGGGCTAAAGTGGTTTCGCTCACTGAAGAATTGGCGCGGGCACACTATAAGAATTTGGAAGGCAAACCCTTCCTGGAAGAAGTCATCCAATACATGATGGGTGAATTTAACAACGTGCCTAACCACAAAATTTACGCGTTCGTATTCCAGGGCGAAAACGCCATTGCCAAGGTCCGCCAAGAAATTGGCAGCACCAACCCGGAAAAGGCCGCCCCGTGGACCATTCGCGGCAGCTTTGGCCGTTTCATCGGCGATGTAATGCAGAACTGCGTGCACGCGTCCGGCTCTCCGGAAGATGCGGAAAAGGAAATTGCACTTTGGTTTAAACCCGAAGAGGTGTTGGACCGCTAAAATGCTGTTTCGTCTATTTAAAGTTACCGCGCCGCTTTTGTATTTGGCGGCCTTGTGCCTGCCGGTATGCGGCGCGGAACAAAAAGAACAAGCCGTTTCTCTCGCCACGCAAGACGGGTGGGCCTTGGCTGCGTTGTACCGCCCAGCCACGTCTGAGGAGAAAACGGTTATTTTGTTGCACGATTTAGGTAAAAATAAAGAAGCCTTTACCACCTTCAAGGCCGACCTTGCTAAAGCAGGGTTTGGCTATTTGGCGCTGGATTTGCGCGGCTACGGCCAAAGCACGGGGCAGGGGGAAGCCCGCACTTTTGCCAAAGAAGGGGTGGACAACCAATTTAATAAAATGACGCGCGATGTGGACGCCGCCCTTTCCTTTTTGCGTAAAAAGAATATCGGGCAAGACCAGGTGGCGCTTTTAGGGGTCGGCTTGGGGGCCAACGTGGCCGCCAAAAGTGTCGGGTTTTCGCCGGAAATTTCGGCCCTGGCGCTTATCAGCCCGACGACCAACACGCGTGATGTTCTTTCCATTCCAGCCATGCGTCTTTACAAGGGAGACGTGCTGATTGCAGCCGGTGCGGCCGATAAAAAAACATTTTTAGAGGCCAGTGTCATCCGTAATGTGGCCTTTTTAACGGCTGGGGAAGGGAAAGTAACCTTTTTGACGGCGTACGATTTAACTTCACATGAAATGTTGGATAAATACCTGCGCCCGTCCTTGTTACAATGGCTTAAAACGCCGCATAAGCCGGAAGTACTGCCGGATCCGGCACCCGTTTCCACAGATGAACCCACGGACACGCAGGGCATTTGGGTGGCCCCGTCTGCCACGGAGGATTCATTGGTCCCCTCTGTGTTGGGGGGCAATTAAACCGTTTGGGGGAGATAAATTATGAAACCCGCACGCATTGTTTTTCCCGGTTTTTGGTTTGGACAAAGCAGTTTGCAACAGGCCGAAGAATTAGCCCGCCGCGGTGTAGGCGGATTTTGCGTGTACGGCGGAACCGCTCAGCAAACCTTGGATTTTACGCACCGCATGCAGGATGCGTCTCCGTATGGGCGGTTGCTCTTTTGTGCGGATATTGACGAGGACCTTTGCGAAATCGTTCCGGATGCTCCGGCGTTGCCGCTTAATCACGAACTCAAAGATTTTCCTCTCCCGCAGGATGGTGCTTACCGCAAGGGTAATTTGCTTGCGCGCATGGCGCGCAGTGTGGGGATTGACTGGGTGCTGGACCCTGTGGTGGACTTGGGGTACGCTTCCCCGGCGTTTGATGATGTGCCGCTCACCGTTACCCATTTGGCGGGCGATTTTATCGCCGGGCTTTCCAACGGCGGGGCGTTAAATTGTATTAAATACTTCCCGGGCGTTTCGGGCGTACTTAAAACCTTGGCCCAAATGGAAGATGCCGAGTTTGTGCCTTACAAACATATCTTTCGCCGGGCGGACGCCATTATGCCTTCCGATATGATTTTCCCGAATGTGGATAACGACAATCAGGCCATGCTTTCGGACAAAATGATTAAAGGCCTGCTTAAAAAGCGCCTCAATTACAAGGGCTGCGTGATGAGTTTTCCGCTGTTTAAGGGGCGCCTTCGCTACGAAGAGGCCAGCGCCATTAAAATGCTGCATTGCGGGGTGGAGAATATTTTGGCCCCCAAGGATGCTTCCGCCGTAATTGATGCCGTGGAACGCGAAACGGACCGCGGCCTTTTAATGGACGAAATCATCCATGCGGTTTCCAACCACGAAATGTTCATCAGCAAAGTAACCGCCGGGCCGGATCCCATGGACATAAAAGACGCGTTTGATATGGTGCGTTCTTCCTTCAAAAAATAAAAAGCAGCACACACAGGTTCCTGCCGTTCCTTTTTGTGTCGTTTTTGGGCCGGTAAAGTATAAAAGGGTTGTAATCGTTTTTTTTTTTGCTAAATTTTGCTTATGAGCAAAATTTAGCAAAAAGGAAGGCAGTTATGAAAAACGTTGCTACAAGCCGTTTAGGCGGCTTTACGCTTATTGAATTGTTAGTCGTCGTTCTCATCATTGGCATTCTTGCGGCGGTGGCTTTGCCCAAATACGAGGTGGCCGTGGCTAAAAGCCGCTATACGCAACTGATTGTTGGGGCGGATATGATAAAAAAAGCCAATCAGTTGTATTATATGGCCAATGGCAAATATACCATGGATTTTAATGACTTGGATTTATCCTTGGCCGGGTGCACCCTAGAGTACGATGACCGATTCTGCCGTTTCCCTTCCGGCGTGGGCGGGTGCTACCTAAATGACGGAGCTGTAGATGAGAGCGGCAATTTGCAAGCAGTGGTCTATTGCGCGCGCGAAGGTTTATTTTATTTTTTGCATTACAACTCGGACCTAAGGCAGTGTGGCGCTCTGGAATCCAATCAGGTCGCCAATCAAGTGTGCAAAAGTATGGGTGGGCAATTTACAAATACGGATAACCGCGTTAATTATTATTCGCTTCCTTAGTTAGCCCAATAAAGGGAGTGAAAATAATTTTCCACTCTTTTTAGCATTAAAAATCCCCGTGTTTACTTAAAACACGGGGATTTTTCTCACCAAAACTTACTCTTCGTCTTTTTTGAACTTTGCGGCAATTTCATCTTTGCGGCGGTTAAATTCCCGCATTACTTTTTCTTTGCCTTCGGCCAGTTTGCCTTTGGCTTCTTCGGTCCGGTCAGCCAGTTTGTGGCGGAAATCTTCCGCGCGGTCCTTAATTTTATCCTTCAGTTCTTCCGCGTGTTCCAGTACGTATTCTTTTTGCTCCTTATACGTATCATCCGCCCAGCGTTTTAATTTGCGGCGGGTCACTTCGCCCTTGGCGGGCGCCAACAGCACTCCAGCGGCCGCTCCGACGAGGGCCCCCAGCAAAAAAGCGGCTAAACCCGCTCCGGCACATTCACATTTGTGGCACATAAATAACCCCTCCTTATGCTTTGCTATAATGTTATATATATTGTACAACAATTAGTAGGAATGCAAATTCCTATACATAGTATAGCTGTAAAATACGTTTTTGTCAGGTCTATTTTGAACTAGTTGGAGGGTAAAATATGCCAAATCCGTCAGCGCCCCGTCAAAACGGGAAACAACAAGCGCCCGAAGTGCGCAAACATAACTTTGAAGAAGTGGCTCAAATTTTTACAAAAGAGGAAGCCGAGGCGGAAGCTAACCGCTGCCTGCATTGCCAAAACGCCCAGTGCCAGGCCAATTGCCCGGTGGGGGTGCAAATTCCGGCGTTTATTGCTTTGTTAAAAGACGGCAAGGTGGGCGAGGCCGCCAGCAAAATTATGGAAACGAGTTTGCTCCCGGCCATTTGCGGCCGCGTGTGCCCGCAGGAAAAACATTGCGAAGGGCACTGCGTGTTAAAGGCCAAATTCGGCTCGGTCAACATTGGCATGCTGGAACGCTACACTGCTGATACCGCCCGCAAAGAGGGTTTGCTTAAAGCCCCGCAAACCGCCAAACCCAGCGGGAAAAAAGTGGCCTGTATCGGGTCGGGGCCGTCGTCTATTGCGGCAGCGGCGGAGCTGGCCCGCGCCGGGCACGAAGTAACCGTTTTTGAAGCACTCCATGCTTTTGGCGGCGTGCTCCGTTACGGCATTCCGTCCTTCCGTTTGCCGCGCGAGGTGATTGACCACGAAATTGAAACCGTCAAAGCCATGGGGGTCAAGTTTGTGACGGACGTGCTGGTCGGCGCGACGGAAAAAATTGCCGATTTGTTAAAGCAGTTTGACGCCGTATACGTCGGCAGCGGGGCGGGTCTGCCCACCATGACGGGTATCCCCGGCGAAAACGCCGTGGGCGTATACAGTGCCAACGAATTTTTAACCCGCATTAATCTTATGCAAGCGTTCAAATTCCCGGCGACCGATACGCCGATTCAGGTGGGCAAACATGTGGCCGTTTTGGGCGGCGGAAACAGCGCGATGGACGCGGCCCGCTGTGCCATGCGCTTGGGGCCGGACTCCGTAACGATTGCCTACCGCAGAAGCGCGGCCGAAATGCCTGCGCGTGCGGCCGAAGTGGAACACGCCAAAGAAGAAGGCGTACAATTTGAGTATTTGGTAACGCCCAAAGAAGTGGTACAGGACGAAAACGGCCGTGTGGCGGGGCTCAAGTGCTCCCGCAACCAATTGGGCGAGCCGGACGAAAGAGGCCGCCGCCGTCCGGTGGAAATCCCGGGATCGGAATTTGTCATGCCGGTGGATACGATTATTGTGGCTATCGGCCAAAAGCCCAACCCGATTATTGCCAAAACCACTCCCGAATTAAAAACGACCGAGCGCGGCGTTTTGGTGTTGGATGACGAAGGAAAAACCACCTTGCCCGGCGTGTATGCAGGGGGCGATATTATCCGCGGCGGGGCTACGGTGCTCTTGGCCATGAAGGACGGCATAGAAGCCGCCAAACGCATCAATGGGTATCTGGAGGGGAAATAATATGGAAGAGAATACCATTTTAGTTAAAGAAAATTTAAGCGACGTGGTAGTGAAGTTTGTTATTTATAAACCGCTGATTGCCAAATCGGCGCAGGCGGGGCAGTTTGTCATTTTGCGCGGCCGCGAAGGCGGCGAGCGCGTCCCCGTTACGCTGGTGGATTGGGATAAAGAAAAAGGCACGATTACGGTCATCATCCAGGCCATCGGCAAATCTACCACGATGTTTAATTCGCTAAAACAGGGCGAAAAATTTTTGAACGTGGCCGGCCCGTTGGGTACTCCGGTGGAAATTAAAAATTACGGCACCGTGGCCGTAGTGGGCGGTGGTGTGGGGATTGCCGAAGTATACCCCATTGCCCGTGCATTCAAGGAGGCGGGAAACCGCGTGATTGCCGTGTTGGGTGCGCGCACCAAAGATTTGCTTATTTTAGAGCCGGAGATGTCGGCCTTGTGCGACAAA
Source organism: uncultured Elusimicrobiales bacterium (assembly GCA_934667625.1). Classification (GTDB taxonomy): domain Bacteria; phylum Elusimicrobiota; class Elusimicrobia; order Elusimicrobiales; family Elusimicrobiaceae; genus Avelusimicrobium. The sequence continues at coordinate 12,253 of CAKUMH010000009.1, read as the reverse complement.
ACCGTCAGCACCACCGATGACGGCTCTTTTGGCATGAAAGGCATGGTTACGGATGCCATCCAAAAATTACACGACGCGGGCGAAAAAATTAACGCCGGGTTCATCATCGGGCCTATCCCGATGATGAAATTTACGTCCCGCCTCATGGACAAGCTGGGCATGGAGCCGCACGCCAGCTTAAACCCCATTATGCTAGACGGCACGGGTATGTGCGGATGCTGCCGCGTAACGGTGGAAGGCAAGGTGCGTTTTGCGTGCGTGGAAGGGCCGATGTTTCCGTCTAAAACCATTGATTTTGACGAGCTCATCCGCCGCACCGGCGAATACCGCCCGTTGGAAGCCGAAAGCTTGGCTCTTTACCAAAAAGACCACGTTTGCAAGTGCGGGCTACATTAATTGTGCGTTTTCTAAAAATCCTCCGTTCCGGTCGTTTCGGCGCGGAGGATTTTTTGTAAGAGGGGCAATTCCCAGCGCCAGGGCTTTAAATAAAGTAAAATACAACTATGAAATTTGAACGTTTTATTGCTGTGCGCTACCTTACCCGCCGCCAGGGGCTGTTCGCCTTTATCACCACGCTCATTGGTGTGGCAGGTGTGAGCGTGGGGGTGGCCGCATTGATTACCACGCTATCCGTGATGAACGGCTTCCAGACCGATATTAAAGACAAAGTCATCGGTGCCCAAAGCCACATTTTGGTTTTCGGCCGCATGAGCGAGAAAACCTATCGCAAAAATATCGCCGAAATTGAAAAAATTCCGCAGGTGGAGGCCGCCGCCCCGCATATTTATGGGCAGGGGATTATTACTTACGCCGGGCAAAGCGTCGGGCTGATTGTGCGCGGGTTGGACCCCGAACAGGAAAAAAAGATTAATACGCTTGCCGACTCGGTGGTGGAGGGCTCCTTTACGCCCGCTTGGGACGAAACGGCCCCGCCGCCGTTGGTATTGGGCACCGAACTGGCTGCCAACTTGGGGGCGGATCTGGGCGACGATGTGGTGCTTATTTCCCCGCAGTCTATTTCCACTTCGGCCGGAATGTTCCCCAAAATGAAGAAATTTCGCATCAGCGGCCTCTTAAAAACCGGCTACTACGAATTTGATAACACGATTGCTTACACCACCCTCAACCACGCGGGCGATTTTTTCGGCCTGCGCGGAGGCACCACCGGGATTGCGGTAAAATTGCGTAACCTAAATGAAGCGGAAAAGGTGGCCCCGCAAATACAAAAAGCCATCGGGTATGGTTATTCCGTCAAAACCTTTGCCCAGCTAAACAGCACGCTGTATGCCGCTTTAAAGCTGGAAAAAGCCATGATGTTTATCATCTTGTTCCTCATCATTGGGGTGGCATCTTTAAACATTGCGGGGAATTTGATTTTGCTCGGTACCGAAAAATTGCGCGATATTGGCATTATGCGGGCTGTCGGCGCAAGCCCGAAGATGATCCGCAGTATTTTTATGTGGGAGGCCATGGTTATCGCGACGCTTGGCATTGTGCTGGGCCTTTTGCTGGCTTGCCTTTTGTGCTGGGTAATTGCCACCTTCAACATTGTGGAACTTCCCGGAGATATTTACTACCTGACCAAGGTGCCCGTGCGCATGCAGCTGTGGGACATTGTGGCGGTAGTCGGCGGGAGCTATTTAATTTGTTTTGTGGCGGGGCTGTATCCCGCGGTGAAGGCTTCCCGCGTACACCCGACGGACGCCATACGGTATGGATGATATGATTACGTTAGAACATTTAACAAAAATTTACGGGCAGGGCGACGAGGACCTTTGCGTTCTGGAGGATGTGTCCTTGCAGATTGTCCGCGGGCAATTCACCGTGCTGTTGGGGCCCAGCGGCTCGGGCAAGAGCACCCTGCTAAATCTCCTGGCCATGCTGGATAAACCCACCTCCGGCAAGATTTTTATTGACGGACAGGAAATTACCGCGCTGAAAAGCGAATCGGCCCGCTCGGCACTGCGGCTTAAAAAAATGGGATTTGTGTTCCAGTTTGACGGACTCCTGCCGGAGTTTTCGCTATTGGAAAATGTGGAAATTCCCGCGCTGATGGCCGGAGCCCCTAATCCGCAAAAAGCACAACAACTGCTGGAGAACTTGGGCTTAGGAAAAATGAGCCATAAACTGCCGGCCGACCTGTCCGGCGGCGAAAAGCAGCGCGCCAGCATTGCCCGCGCCTTGCGCAACGACCCGCCGCTATTGCTGGCCGATGAGCCCACCGGCAATTTGGATGCGGCCCGCAAGGACCAGGTATTTGAAGATTTTGCCCGTCTCAGCCACGAAAAGGGCCTCACCATTTTAATGGTTACGCACGACGTACACGCCGCCCATTATGCGGACTGTGTGTATACCTTGGAAAACCGAAAACTCGTCAAAACCAAATGAAAAAGCTTCTCACGTTGCTAGCCGTTTTGTGTTTGTTTTCCCCGGCCGGAGCTTTTACCGCCGAAGAGGCGGAAACGGAGCACTTGCGCGAAACCCAGCGGTACGAACGCCGCGTGTTTAAACAAATCAAAAGCGAAGTGAAGGCCGGATATACCGATTCGGTTTCCCGCCTGGCCGAGCTGTACTACCACGGCCGCGGTACCAAGAAAAATTATAAAAAGGCTTACAAATACTTTAAACGGGCTTCCCATTATCATGCTTACGCCGCTTATGCATGCAGTTTTATGCTCATGCGCGGTCAAGGGGTAAAGGCGGATGAAGCCAAAGCCCTTTCCCAATTTTTAACACAGGCGCAGGACGGTTCCGCCTTGGCAGCGTGGGAGCTGTATTTGGCGTACACGTACGGTCGCGGTACGGTGGCGGATCCGGCGCAAGCCCAACACTGGTTGGAACAAGCCGTTGCTAAGCAATTGCCACAGGCCCTTTTAGAAAAGGGCCGCCAACTCCAGCCCAACGATCCGCAGGCGGCTTTTAAATTGTTTAAAGGTGCCGCCGAGCAAGAAGAGCCTGCCGCGCAGTATGAAGTGGCTCGCTGTTTTGAAAATGGACTCGGTACCGAACGGCGGCCCATGCGGGCATTTAGCTATATGCTGCGTGCCGCCAAGCAGAATTTTGCCCCGGCCCAGTGGCAGGTGTCGCAGTGGTATGCGCACGGATATGCCCGGGTGCTGCAAAGCGCTTCCCAGGCTTTTATATGGGCGTGGCGCGCCTCCAGACAAGATTTTAAACCCGCCCAAGCTTTTGTGGCTGAGTGTTATGAAAAAGGCCTTGGCACTGAAGAAAATCCACGCCAGGCACGCTATTGGAAGAAGTCCTTTCAAACCGTGTCGGCCCCGCAGGAGGAATTAAGATAATGGAAGCGCTCTCTTTTCGTGTAGGATTTATTTTGCTTGCAGTGCTGTGCCTTGTGCTGCTGCTCCTTTACAAAATGTACCACAATCCCTTTAAAAAATTACTGCAAAAGGCCCAGCAGGGCGATCCGCAAGCCCAGTACGAACTGGGAAAAATGTTTTATACCGGGCGTCACACCCGCCAAGATCACGCCCAAGCGTTTGCCTGGTTTTTATCCGCGGCACAAAATGGCTGCACGCCGGCTATGACGGCCTTGGCCGGTTTGTATCATGCCGGGTACGGTTGCGTGCGAGACGAAGAAAAAGCGTTTGAATGGTACCATGCGGCGGCCCAGGCGGGCAGCTTTGAAGGGCGGGTTAACCTGGCTATTTGTTATTTAAAAGGTATGGGTACCGCTCAGGACGAGGCTCAAGGCTTTGCCTTGATGAAAGCCGCCGCCGATGACAACAGCCCACTGGCGCAGACCTTGACTGCCGATCTGTACGAACGCGGTATTGGCACGCCGGCAGACACAAAAATGGCTTTTCACTATTATTTAATGGCGGCCAAACAGGGCGAACCGTTAGCCAAACAGCACTTAAGCCGCTTCCGCCCGGACGGAACCAAGGTGTCGGCTGTTCCCCAAAATCCAACAGGATTATAAGTATTTCCCAGACAAATAAAACGCCCCCGTTTAACAGCGGGGGCGTTTTTCTGTCTCTTTCAAAAACCTTACAGCAATCTGGAAGCCAAATCCGCCAGGCGGCTGCGTTCCGTTTTGGTGAACGTAATGTGTCCGTGCGTCTTTTGGCCCTTTAAGCGGTCCACCAAATATGTAAGCCCGTTGGATTCCACATCCAAATACGGCGTATCAATTTGATACGGGTCTCCCGTCACCACTACCTTGGTGCCTTCGCCCGCGCGGGTGAGGATGGTCTTCATTTCGTGCGGCGTCAGGTTCTGTGCGTCGTCTACAATCATATATTGACCAGGGAGCGAGCGTCCGCGCATGTGGGTAACAGAGGCAATTTCAATTTTGCCACTGTCCAACAGATAGTGCGCCTTTTCCTCGCCTTCGTCCGGGTTTTTGCGGTCCGCCAGGAATGCCAGGTTGTCGTAAATAGCGCCCATCCATGCTTCCAGCTTTTCTTCTTTGGTTCCGGGCAGGAAACCCAAATCCTTGCCCACTGGCACAATGGAGCGGCACACCACTAAGCGGCGGTAAGCATTTTCATCCATGGTGCGCTGTAAGCCCGTCGCCAGGGTGATTAAGGTTTTACCCGTACCCGCCGTACCGACCAGCGTTACGATATCCAAGCTGTCGTCCAGCAGCAGTTCCATGGCAAAACGCTGTTCTTTGTTGAGCGGCTTAATGCCCCACGCGCTGGGTTCCTGTGCGGAAAGCGGGCGGAGCACAAATTCGCCGTTATTGGCCACGCGGCCCATGGCGGATTTTTTGCTTCCGTCATTGGCCTTTAAAATAATAAATTCGTTTGGGTAGTAGACCGTCGGGTCCACGGCCAGTTTTTTGTCGCGGTAGAAGGCGTCAATCTGTTCCGCCGGCACCTCCAGTTCCGCTACACCCGTGTAGAGCTCGTCCACATTTACCTTGTCCGTCGTGTAGTCTTGGGCAGAAAGGCCCAGGGCTTCGGCCTTTAGGCGCATGTTGATGTCTTTCGTCACCACAATCACGGGTGCGGCGTTCTTTTTGTAAGCACCTTCTTTTTTACTCAACGTGTAGGCAATGTTTAAAATGGCATTGTCCGCTTTGTTAAACGCCAGCGACTGCGGCAGCATATTCGGTTTATCCAGCTCAATTTTAAGCGTACCGCCTTTGGCCAGTTTCACGCCTTCATTCAAGCGGCCCTGCGAGCGCATCTCGTCCAGCGCGCGCGAAACCATGCGGGCGTTTTTTCCGCGGGTATCGCCTTCACTTTTGAAGGTGTCCAGCTCTTCAATAACGGCCATGGGAATAATAATGTCGTTATCCTCAAACGCATGCAGACAGTTCACATCGTGCAAGAGCACGTTGGTGTCCAAAATAAATGTCTTTTTCATAGTGCACCCCTCTTGTAGTTGCCTTTCGGCGGGATACTTATAGTATAGTCGTTCTGCCGCCGGAGTCAAGGCCTTTTTTCTGACGGGCAGACGGCCTTGTGCATATTTTAGCATTAATTGCTATAAATATATATATGAAATATCTTTGCATACATGGACATTTTTACCAACCGCCGCGCGAAAACGCCTGGCTGGAGGAAATTGAAATTCAAGACAGCGCCGCCCCGTTTCACGATTGGAACAGCCGCATTTGTGCGGAGTGCTATTCTCCCAACGCCTTGGCGCGCGTACTGGACGAGGGGAAAAATTTAACCGATTTAGTGAATAATTACGCCCGTATCAGTTTTAACTTTGGGCCGACACTTTTGTCGTGGATGGAAAAGAAGGAGCCGGAAGTATACCAGGCCATTTTAGAGGCAGACCGTTTAAGCCAAGCCCGTTTTGGCGGGCACGGCAGTGCGATTGCACAGGCGTACAATCACATGATTTTGCCCCTTGCCAACGCACGCGATAAAGAAACCCAAGTTAAATGGGGCATTGCCGATTTTACCGCCCGCTTCGGCCGCGCGCCGGAGGCCTTGTGGCTGGCGGAAACGGCGTGCAACACCGAAACCCTGGAGGTGCTGGCCGCCGAGGGGATGAAGTTTGTCATTTTAGCGCCGGGACAATGCAAACGGATTCGCAAAATCGGCGAGGAAAAATGGCAGGACGTCGGCGCCGGGGTAGACCCGAAACGCGCCTATTTATGTAATCTGCCCAGCGGTAAAAAAATAGCGCTGTTTTTTTACGACGGACCTATTTCGCAAGGGATTGCTTTTTCGGACACGCTTTCGTCGGGCGAAAAGTTCGCTTCCCGCCTGCTTGGCACTTATAACGACAGCCCGGAACCCCAGCTTATGCACATTGCCACCGACGGCGAAACCTACGGGCATCACCAAAAATTTGCAGAAATGGCCCTGGCTTATTGCCTGAAAAAAATTGAACAAACTCCGGGCGTGGAACTCACCGTGTACGGCGAATTTTTGGCTAAAAATCCGCCCGTTTACGAAGCGCAAATAGTGGAAAATTCCTCTTGGAGCTGTTTTCACGGAGTAGAACGCTGGCGTGCCGATTGCGGCTGCAACTCGGGAATGAAGCCGGGCTGGAACCAAAAATGGCGCGGGCCTTTGCGTGCGGCGCTGGACTACGCGCGCGACGAAATGGTGAAAACTTTTGAAACGCTCGGTCCCCGGTATTTTAAAAATCCGTGGGACGCCCGCAACGATTATATCCGGCTGATTTTGGACCGCTCGCTGGACGCGCAGCACCGTTTCTTTTTAAAACACGCCACGGAAACAGCTTGGGTTAACCGGCCCAATGCGCTGATGCTGCTGGAGATGCAGCGTAACGCCCTGCTTATGTATACCAGCTGCGGGTGGTTTTTTGACGAAATCAGCGGGATAGAAACGGTGCAGATTATGCAATATGCCGCGCGCGCCATGGAGCTAAACCACCGCTTGTGCGGGGTGGATTTGGAGCCGGCCTTTTTGGAAAAATTGGCGGCGGCGCCCAGCAATTTAAAAGAATTTAAAAACGGTGCGGCTGTATACAAACGTTATGTAAAACCGCAAGCCATGCCCATGGAAAAGATTGCCTTGCAGCATGTTATTTCCGTTTTGGCGGATGAAACCGTCAATCCGAAAAAGGCCTATGCGGGCGAAGTGTTGGAATATGCACCCACGCGGCTGACGGCGCCGGGTTTTTCGCTTTGTTACGGGCATTTGCGGTTGAAGGCGCTCACAACGCTTGTGGAAAAAAAGATTTACTTTGCCCTTTTCCAACGCGGCGCGGCGGATTTTGTCTGTGCGGCGGGTGCGGAAGGGACTTTTGATGCCGGTTTTGCGTGCTCGCAGGCGGCCTCTTTGTTCGGCGAAAAAAAGTATGACGAATGCGCCGCCTTTTTGCGCAAAACTTTTCCGCAGGAGTATCCGCTGTCGTCCATGTTTTTGGATGTGCGGCGCAAGGTGGTCAATCTGGCGTTGCGCAAATTGGACGAGGAAACCGACCAAAAGTTTACGGAAATTTTTGAGCGGGAATATCCCGTGGTGCGCGGCCTGCAGCTGATTGGCGCCCCGGTACCGAAATCCTTTTTGTCGGTGGCGGAGTTTGTGTTGTCTGCCGATTTAAAGGCGGAGTTCCGTGCCCAGCAGGTGGATGTTAACGCGCTGGAAGAATTAATGGAGGACGTAAAAACGCTGGGGCTGGATGTTGCGCACGGGCCCGTGCTGGAGGCCGTTACGGAAAAGCTGACGTTCTTGGCCTTTGCGTTTGCGCGCAATCCGCACGATAAAGCGGCCGCTTTAAAACTGGTGGAGTTTTTAAACTATGCGGAAATTTTTGGTTTCTCGCCGGACACGGTCAAGGCGCAGGAGTTTGTCTTTTTTGGCCTAAAGGCGTTGGGGGCCGAGGCCGCCAAAAAAGATATTTTGCGTGCTCTCGCGCGCAAGCTAAAAATTGCACTGTAAAATTAGAGAATAGGCGGGGCTCTTTGGAGCCCCGCCGCTTGTTCCACGGCCCGTGTTGTTCTGCGATTTGTATTTTCCCCCGCCATTCCGTAGTGTTAGGTACTTTGCAAAAGAGGCGTCATGCTGAAGTGTTTTAGTGCAGCATCTCTTCCTTGTTTGCCGTGGCTGTTGTCCTTTTTTTGCGCCGTTTTTTGGCCGGTAAAATATAAAAGGGTTGTAATCGTTTTTTTTTTTGCTAAATTTTGAGTATACTCAAAATTTAGCAAAAAGGAAGGCGGTTATGAAAAACGTTACTACAAGCCGTTTAGGCGGCTTTACGCTTATTGAGTTGTTAGTGGTTGTTCTCATCATCGGCATTTTGGCGGCTATCGCCGTGCCCCAGTATAAAAGAGCAGTAGCGAAGGCGCGTATCGTTGAGATGCGAACCACGCTAAATGCGTTGCGCAAAGGGGTAGATGCCTATTATTTGGCCAATGGTTACGTCTCAGATGCTACTAATTTGCTGGAATTGTTGGACATTGATGTGACGAAAATGCTTACTTGTGAAGGCCAGTTTTGCACCAGCAAAGATGGAAAAGTAAATTACAGCGTTTCTGGTTCCAATAGCGATAGCGGATCCTACTTGTTGTACTCTTACTCTACGCTTGACCATGGCGATCCGTCTTCCTGGGTTACCATGCAAAGTGTATTTAGCGATGGAAAATGGACTAATTATTGCTATACCGGGGGTTCTTTTTCAGGTCTTTGCAACAACTGAGAGGCACTTGGTTAAAAAATGATTGATGAAACCTGCAAGGCCTAAATCCAGCCTGTTCTCTTACATGTAGCTGTCATAAAAACCACCCCGCAGGTACAATTTCCGCGGGGTGTTCTTTCTTTTCTTACAAAATAACTTTATTTCTTTGTTTCGTCTTTTTTCTCGTTCTCGCCTTCGTCCAGTTTTTTGAGCGTGGGGAACAAGATAATTTCACGGATAGAGTCTTGACCCGTCAACATCATGATAATGCGGTCAATACCAATTCCCATACCGCCGGTGGGCGGCATACCGCTTTCCATGGCCTCAATGTAATCTGCGTCCAAGATGTCGGCGTTATTGGCGTCCTCTCCTTTGGCCACGGCCTTGGCCGCCGCCTGGTCTTTCAGGCGCTGCAGCTGGTCAGCCGGGTCATTGAGCTCGGTATACGCGTTGCCGAGTTCCTGCCCGTTCACAAACACCTCAAAGCGTTCCACCAGTTCCGGGTCGCCCGGTTTGGTTTTGGAGAACGGGCTCACCGCCGTGGGGTATTCCATAGCAATCACGGGGTTGTGGTAATCGGCCAACAGCTTGCCTTCAAACAGTTCATCAAAAATGGCGGAATCGCTGTCATTCGGGCCGAATTTAACGCCTTGTTCCTTGGCAACTTCTTCCAATTTGGCGCGGTTGAAGTGGCGTCCGTTTAGCACTTCGTGGATGTCGCGGCCGAATTTTTCTTTCCACGCCACCGGGATGTAGAGGCGCTTAAAGGGCGGCCTTAAATCCACGTCATACCCGCGGAAATGAATTTTCTCCGCTCCAATGGCTTTGGCGGCGTTTCCCAAAATTTCGTCAAACAAATCCGCCATGGTGTTTACGTCCCCATACGCCTGATAGAGTTCCATCATGGTAAATTCGGGGTTGTGGGTGGTGTCAATGCCTTCGTTGCGGAACATGTGCCCGATTTCGTAAATTTTATCCATACCGCCGATGATTAAGCGTTTATGGTACAGCTCCAGCGCAATGCGCATGTAGAGCGGCATTTTCAGCGCGTTATGGTACGTTTCAAACGGACGCGCGATAGCTCCGCCGGAATCGGGGTTGAGCACCGGGGTATCCACCTCTAAAAAGCCCTTTTCGTCCAAGGTTTTGCGGATAGAGGAAATAATTTTGGCGCGTTTAATAAAAATCTCTTTTACGTCCTCGTTGGCAATTAAGTCCAAGTGGCGTTTGCGGAAGCGCACTTCGGTATCTTGCAAACCGTGATATTTTTCCGGCATGGGGCGGATCGCTTTGGAGAGCAGCGTCAGTTTGGTTGCTTTAATAGTTTTTTCGCCCGTTTTGGTCACAAACACATGCCCGGAAACGGACACAAAGTCGCCCACGGCAATGTGTTTTTTAAAGAAGGCATACGGCTCATCGCCCAAGTTGTCCTTGGCAATATAAAGCTGCACCCGGCCCGAAAAATCGCGCAGGTGCGCGAAGGCGGCCTTGCCCATAAGTCTAATTTGCATCAAGCGTCCCGCGGTAACTGCCTCGGCGCCTTCCGGCGAGTCCTTGGCCTGTTGGCAGGAAATTTGTTTTTCGCAGCGGTTGGGGTAAGGCGTTACGCCCAATTGGCGGATTTCGTCCACCTCTGCATAGCGTTGCGCGATGATTTCGTCCAACGCATTGTTGTGTTGTTGCGTATGTTCGGTTGACATAATAAAACCTCTTGAATGATATCTATTATATTCTAGCAAATTGGGGCCCTGGCGGCAGGGGCGCGGAAGTGATACAATACTTGTATGACAAAGAATATGTGGGTGTTTTTACTGATTTGTGTGGGCCTTCTTGCCGGGGGTTTGTACTACCGCTATCACGTTTCGCTAACGGACGAGCGCGGGGCCACGCGCCTCATGCAGGCGCTGGAACAGCATGCACAGCTGGGCGAAACCAAAAAATTTATCCGCCGCTCGGGCGATATTAACGAACGGGACAAGGCGGGGCAAACGGCGCTTTTTTATGCCGCCCGCCATACGGAAAACCCTGAGGTCATCCGCCAGCTTTTGGAAGCGGGGGCCGATTTACATTTAGCAGACAACAACGGGCAAACGGCTCTTATGGTGGCGGCCAAGGAAAACCCCACCGTGGCGGTGCTGGAGGAATTTACCAAAAATGGGGCGCATGTAGATGCCAAAAACAATGCGGGGGAAACACCGCTGTGGTTGGCTGCGCGGTATAATTCGCCCGCCGTGGTAAAGGCGCTTTTGCAAGCCCGTGCCAATCCCGATGAACTAGGTCCCAACGGGCAGACGGTTGCCCAGGCCCTGGCGGATAACGAAAAATTTTCCGAACAGGAAAGGACCGACTACCGCCAAGCCATGTTAGTGCTTTCCATTTTACGCGGGGACGAATGAGCCGCCCGTAAAAACATAAAGCCGTTGATGCGCTGCGGACAAAATTTTAACTCGCACGCAAAGTGCGGATTTAAAATCAGCGTCCATCCGGCGGTGTTTTAACGACAATAGCATGTCTAAAATAATGCCATATTTCTTGGTAACTCTCACTCGCTAACTTGGTGAAAAATTAGCGCGTATTTTTTGCAGCTGCCTCGGTTCAACTTTCGGTAGCGCAGTTTTGTCTTTTTACATTAGAATCTTTCTTATTGAGTTTAATGTTTGATACAATCAATATATAAGTTGGCAAGAAAAGGAGATTGTCATGAAAAAACGGTTGCTTATCATTTTTGCATTATTATGTATTGGCAGGTTGTTAGGCGCAGCTCCTTTCTATCAAAAAGAGGCGTTTTTGATAGGTGGCGGTTGCGATATAATAAACGGTGGAGCTAATTTTATTGTTGAATTTAATGAATGGAGCCATTTTTTAGAAGAGAAAGGATGGCATGTACAAGGATTTATAGATCCCTCTAAACAAACCCAGCTTAACAACGTGGTAGAAGCGGATTGGTCAGCGTTTAAAGATACTCTCAAGAATTTAGCCCACAACCGGGCACCTCAACAACTTTTAATTGGCATGATAAGCCACGGCAATTACAAACAAGGGAAGCACGGCATTTGTATCAACAATACTTACGAACCCATACGTGAACTGTACCCAATTCTTAAAGAATTGACAGATGAAGGTGTACAAATTGCGGTCATTGATATGTCCTGCTTCTCGGCTTACACTGCGATTGAATTAAAAGATGCTGTTTCTTGTGTTGTGTCTATGGCGGGGCCGGAAGAAGGGGCTGGTGTGATTAGTAAAGCTGTAGCAAAAAATTTACATACACTGCCTTTTTTGGGGGAAAATCCTAGCTTAGAAGATGTTTGGTTCTCGGTGTTAGAGCACTCCAGTAAAAAGCTCCGCCAGATTCCTCAAATTACAGGGTTACCTGTATTTTATACTCAGGAAGTAGAAAAGAAAGCTCGCACAGATGCCAAGGATAATTACATTTCTGTTCTTAATGCAAACATCCTTGAAAAAGTATTTTCAGAAGATACGATACAAGGGATAGAAACCTATTTTGTTGACAAAATTTTTTGGGCCAAACAATGTGGTATTTTAGGGGTTATGTATTTAAACAAACTACCAAATCGTCAAGAGCGTCCTTGTGCTAATTTCTATACATTCCGCTCGCAAGAACTCCGGGCGTAAGCCCGAGAGGTGGAGCGAATATCCCCAAATCTTCTACATT
>CAKUMH010000008.1 GCA_934667625.1 uncultured Elusimicrobiales bacterium | reverse complement strand
AAACAGGCCGAACTCTTTGCCGCCCTGCGCGAACGCTATGGCATCGCCCAGCAAGACGGTATCCAGCTCAAGGATTATCCGACGATCCGCCACTGTATTAACTTTGTACTTTCTAATGCAGGTAAAGCCGCGCCTGTGGCTGCTCCTGCCCCGGCGGTAGCACCTGCTGTTCAGCCCGCACCTGTTGCGACTCCGGCTCCTGTACAGTCTGCTCCTGTGGCGCAAGCCGCAGTGGCTCCTGCCGCTAAACCTGCGGTAGCGTTAGACGAAGCCACGGTGACGAAAGAAATCGTGAAAATGGTAGCCGAAAAGACGGGTTATCCGGAAGACATGTTGGACATTGACCTGGATATGGAAGCCGACCTCGGCATTGATACGGTCAAACAGGCCGAACTTTTTGCCGCAATGCGCGAACATTACGGCATTGCCCAGCAAGAAGGTATCCAGTTGAAAGATTACCCGACGATCCGCCATTGCATTAATTTTGCCTTGTCCAATGCGCGTGGCAAAACTGCCGAACAAGCCGCTCCTGCCGTTTCCGAGCAGCCTGTTGAACTTCCGCTTACCACGGAAGAAAAACCCGTGGCCGTGCAAGCCCCCGTGCAAGAACAAGCCGCTCCTGCGCCGAAACTTATTAAAAAGCCGGAACATCTTGTGGCTGAGCACATTGGCAAGCCGCAGGAAGATGCTTTAATCACCAATCCGACGGCTCCGATTGAAAGGCATTTCTCCTTGGCGGAACGTCCCGAAAGAGAAGGATACCAGGGTGAACACTGCCACGAAAAGAAGCTGCGCTATGTCACCACGGTAGCCGACGCACCGCTCACGGAACGCGAAAACAGACGCCTGTCCAAAGACCGCACGGTGCTGTTGTTTGCGGACAATTCGCAGTTGATTAAAGCGTACCAAGAAGAATTTAAAGAACTGGGCGTGAAATACCACGTATTTACCACGCTCAAGACCCGCAGCAAAAACACGACGATTGTCAATTGGGAATCGTACGAGGAAACCGAAGCCGCGCTCAAAGCTTACGCCGCTGAGGATTCGAACATCCAGGGCATCGTCTACCTGCTTGGCGCCACGGTAAAGAAGTTTGACAAAAAACTCAGCCCACACAACGAGCTGACCAAATACGTCATGCCGCTCTTTATTGCCTTGCGCGTCTTTGAAAAGGGCCTAGCGAACCGCCAGGACGCCGATACGTTCTTTGCGGTCAACACCAAGATTGACGGCACCTTCGGTTACACGACCAAGGACGAGTTCAACCCAATCGTCGGCGCGCTCACGGGCGGCACCACCTGCTACCGCAAAGACGTGTACGAACGCACGGGCGCTATCAGCAAACTGATGGACTTTGAACCCACTGCCACGCCGGACGAAATGGCCCAAAAGACCATGGACGAAGTACTCCACGGCGACATGCGTTTGATGATTGGTACGCGCGACAACGTGCGCTCCACCATCCTTTCCTTGCCGACCCGCTTGGATAAGAGCGTCAAACATTTTGACCTGGCTGGCAAAACCATTATCTTCACGGGTTCCGGCCGCGGTATCGGGGCGATGCTTTCCCAAAAGATTGCCGCCCAGTACCACAGCAAGATCATCGTCTTGGATATTATTGAAATCCAGGAAAAGACACCCCTGTGGGCCACGATGAACGACGCCGAACTGGCCGCCCTCAAAAAACAACTGTGGGAGGACCTCAAGGCCGACCCGACCAAGAAGGCCACCCCTGTTATGTTGGAACGCGCCTTCGGCCGCGTGAAAGATTCCATTACGCTCTACAACAACCTGCAGAAACTGCGCGACTTGGGCAGCGAAGTGGAATACTACCACTGCGATGTGATGAACTCCTCCATGATGAAGGAAGTCTGCACCAAAATCAAGGCCAAAAACGGCCGCGTGGACGGACTCATCCACTTCGCCGGGCTGGAACGCTCCAAACTGATTTACGATAAAGATCCGGCGGAATACTACCGTATCTTTGACGTCAAAGCCACCAGCTTTGCCACGTTCCTGGCCAACAACATCGTGCGCGACGACGGATTCTTCGCCTTTGCCTCTTCCATTGCCGGTAAATACGGCAACTTGGGCCAGAGCGATTACGCCAGCGCCAACGACTACTTGGCCAAATCGGCGCTGTCCTTGTCCAATCAAGGCTACCGCGCTATCAGCATTGCCATGAGTGCCTACAAGAATGTGGGCATGGGCGTGCGCGCCGGGGTGGAAACCTTCCTGCGCTCCAACGGAGTGGACTTTGTAGACCCGCAAGACGGTATGCAAATCTTCTTGGACGAAATCGTCTACGGTCAGGTGCCGGAAATCGTACTGACCGGTTCCTTGGGCCGCTTGGATTGGGACCATCAGTTAAAGTTTGAATGGGACGAAATCGGAGCCGAAGAAAACGGCTCCGACGACGCCCCCAAGGGCGGCAACGACGTGCCCGCCGCTCCTGCCGCGGCGCCCGCGCAAGCGGCCGCGGTGGATGCTTCCAAGGCAACGCATTTCTTGGGCAATGTGACGTCCTTGCAAAAGGGTGCGGAAATCCACCTGGAAAAAGAATTTAACTTAAATTCCGACCCGTACCTGGCCGACCACGCCATTGAAGGCACGCCCTATGTGCCGGGTGTGATGGGCATTGAAACCTTTATGGAAACGGCCACCGCGCTGACGGGCAACGTGCCGCAAGGCTTAAAGGATGTTCACTTTTACCTGCCTATTAAGCTCTTGAGAAACCGCCCGCAAGCCGTACGCGTCATCGGTAAAGCCGCCGGAAACGAAGCCAATATGGAAATTGAAAGCGACTTTATCAACAGCAAAGGCATTAAAATGGGCAACACCCGCAAACACTTTACTGCCAAAACGCTGGAAACCTTTACCTCCACCTGGAGCACGGTAAAAGAGGCGGCCATGGCCAACATGAACGCGCCCATTACGGTGACCAAGGAAGAAATTTACAAGAAGTACTTCCACGGTCCGTCCTTCCAAGTGCTGGAAGGCATTGTGCGCGTGGATAAAGACGCTTCCTTGGCGCTTTACCACACCACGCCGCGCCCGCAGTGGAACGACGGTCCGCGCACCCTGCTTGCCAACCCCATGTTGATTGAGGCGGCTTTCCAGTGCTGCGGTTTCCAGGATATGAGCATTGCCCACAAGATGACCTTGCCCGACGGCATTGCCGAAGTGGCCGTGCTCAAAAACCAGCTCCCGCCGGCCCAGTTGTATTTGTACGGTGTGAACCGTGGCAATACCGCGGACGGCAAGACGCTGCACGATGCCTATGTGTTTGACGCTCAGGGCGACGTGTGGGTGGAAATCCACGGTTACCAGGCCATTGGCCAGTAACTCCGGGGACGAATGTCCTTTCAAATTCAAGTTGTTGATTTAACACATCTGCCTCCGGCCGAACAACTCCTAAGCGGGCGGGAACAGGCGCTTTTTCAAGCGTTTCGTTTTCCCAAACGCCGGGGTGAATGGCTCGGGGGCAGATTTGCGTTAAAAACGCTGGCCGCCCGGGCAACGGGTGCCTTGGAAACGGAAATTGAATTGCTCCCACAGCCAAGCGGCAAGCCGCGTTTACTGGTGCGGGGGGAAGAAAGCCCGCTGGCCTTTAGCCTCACGCACAGCCACGGCTTTGCGGCAGCGGCACTAAGCCAGGACGAACCCTTTTTGGGCATTGATTTAGAAAAAATAGAAAAGCGTTTAAACGCTTGGGCGCAGGATTTTTTTCACCCGGATGAGCTGACCGGGACGGATGAACGTTTTTTAACGGCGCTTTGGACGCAAAAAGAGGCCCTGGTCAAGGTGCTTGGCACGGGGCTTTCGTTAAACAGTTTTGAGGTGCGCTGCGTGCGCGGCGTTCCGGCTTTTTTGGGGCGTGCGGCCGAGCTATACAAGCAATTGGGCAGCCCGGCACTTACGGTAGAGACCGGGGAGCGCGTGCCCGGGTTTATGTTCACCGTCGCACACGGACGGGGACAGATTTAGTAAAATAGTAGTATATAGATTTCGGAGGGACTATGATTGAACTCTTTGAGGATCCCAAGCAAGATAAGCCTTCGGACCAGCCGGCTCCGGAGAGCTTGGTCAAATTTAGACAAGTTTCCCAAGACGCCTTAAAAGGCGCCGGCGAGGCGCGTATCAAAGCCCAAAAAGATAAGGGCAAGATGACCGCCCGCGAACGTATTTCTTACCTGCTTGATAAAGACAGCTTTTTAGAAATCAAGAGCTTAATGGAAAGCTCCTGCAGCGATTTTGGAATCAAAGACAAACACATTAAGGGCGACGGCGTCATCACCGGCTTTGGCCGCATTAACGGCCGCGAAGTGGCCCTGTTTGCACAGGATTTTACGCAGCTGGGCGGATCGCTCGGCTTGGCGCATGCCAAAAAAATTGCCGCGCTGATGGACCGCGCGTTGGAGGCCAAAATTCCGGTCATCGGCTTGTTTGACTCCGGTGGTGCGCGTATTCAGGAAGGGGTGGACAGCTTAAACGGTTACGGCGAAATTTTTTACCGCAACGTAAAAGCCTCTGGCGTCATTCCGCAAATTTCCGTCATTTTGGGTCCCTGCGCGGGTGGTGCGGCGTATTCGCCGGCGCTTACCGATTTTATTTTTATGGTGGAAGGGATCAGCCACATGTTCATCACCGGGCCCGGCGCTGTGAAGGCCGCCACCGGCGAAGAGGTGGATTTTGATACCTTGGGCGGCTCCCGCCCGCACAGCGAAAAGAGCGGTGTGTGCCAGTTTGTGGCCAAGTCGGAGCAGGACTGCTTTAGACAAGTGCGTGAACTGCTCTCTTTCCTGCCGCAGAACTGCGAACAGCGCCCGCCGTCTGACACGACGAGCGATTTGGCCTCCCGCCCCGTCCCAGTGTTGGAACGCGTCTGCGCCATGGACCCCAAAAAGGCCTTCCGCATCCACCATGTGATTTGGCGCCTGGCGGACGATTACGGCTTTTTTGAAATTCATCAAAACTTTGCCAAAAACGTAGTAACGGGCTTTATCCGCCTGGGCGGCGAAGTGGTGGGCGTGGTAGCCAACAATCCGGCTTGTTTAGGCGGCGCGTTGGATAGCGACGCCAGCGACAAGGCCGCGCGCTTTATCCGCTTTTTGAATGCCTTTAACATTCCGCTCTTGACGCTGGTGGACACGGGCGGATACCTGCCCGGCGTGCAGCAGGAGCACGGCGGCATCATCCGCCACGGGGCCAAGCTGCTCTATGCATATTCCGAGGCGTCTATCCCCAAGGTAACCCTCGTGCTGCGCAAGGCGTACGGCGGCGCGTACATTGCCATGGGCTCTAAGTACCTGCGCGGCGATTTTAACTTTGCCTTCCCCAGCGCGGAAATTGCCGTTATGGGCCCGCGCGGTGCGGTGGAAATTCTGTACTCGCGCGACTTAAAGGCCGAGCAAGACCCTGCCAAAAAAGAAGAACTTAAACAAAAGATGACGCAGGAGTATTCGGCCAAGTTCGCCTCTCCGTATCAGGCGGCAACAAACGGTTCTATTGACGAAATTATTGAACCGTCCGAGGCGCGCAGCAAAATCATCCGTGCCTTTGCCGTGCTGAAGAACAAACGCGACCCGCGCAAAAATCCGCACAAGGGAAATATCCCGCTGTAAGTGCGTTTGCTTTTTGCCAAACTAAAACGCCCCTGTGGTACTTTAACCCACAGGGGCGTTTTTTGTGCGGATAAACCGTTGGGCCAGTCTGCCCCCTTTTATTTGTATTTTATTTTTTAAGAAAATCCTTTATTTTTTGGTCATTTTTTGGCTGGGAAAATATAGAGGGGTTGTAATCGTTTTTTTTTTTGCTAAATTTTACATATAGGTAAAATTTAGCAAAAAGGAATGTTATTATGAAAAATGTTATAGCGGGGCAATTTGGCGGGTTTACGCTGATTGAGTTGTTGGTTGTGGTGTTGATTATTGGCATTTTAGCGGCGGTTGCTGTTCCGCAATACACCAAAGCCGTTGAAAAATCCCGCGCGGTTCAAGCCATTACCTTAGTCAAATCCATTCGGGACGCTGCCGAAGTATACTACATGGCCAATGGTGCTTACCCGCAAAGTATAGACGACTTGGATGTTAGCCGCCCTGCCTCCGTGCAAGATTTTGAATGGGATGGGTCGTACGAATGGAGATATGGACGTTTTTCTCTCCGCCACATAAAGGATCCTGTCTATTACATCATTGCCAGCGGAACCAAACGTACAAGCCCGTCGCTAAATATGGCGCTCCTTGCGGACAAAATTTACTGTGCCGCTAGCAGTCAAGACGGAATAAAAGTATGCCGTTCGGTTGGACAACATAAGGTGGAAAATGTAGGAGTTTCGGCTGAATTTTGGGCGATAGAATGAAGGCCCCACCAATGGGCAGGGCCTCACATTTTATCTTCCACTTTCACAAATCATCTTTTTTATCTTTTCGTTGAAGGCGGTCTCCTTCAGCAATTTTTCCAAGGTGATTGGCATGCGGTAGCGCCAATAATGGCGCGGGTTGGCGGGCACGTTGATGCGTTCCGCCTCCGGGTCCTTGGCGCGGAGTTTTTTGTCCATGGCCGTCCAGTCCTGGTACGAAATCAGCGCCAGCATAGACGGGCTGTTTAAGTGCAGTTGCAGGATTTCCTCCGCCGTTTGCGCGTCCAGGTCCGCGGGGGCTTCTCCGGTGTGGCCCAGCACCTCGTGCCAAAAACGCGCAGTCATCGCGCGGTTTTCCTTCCACCAACCGCGCAGCACGGACATGTCGTGCGTGGACGGCGTTGCCACGGAAAGATACGGATACGCCCGCGTATCGGCAAAGGTTTCTCCCAGCCGCTTGGGCATACGCTCAATTTCCAAGGAGAGAATTTGCAATTCCTTGAGCACCTCGGGCACACAATCGGGAATCATGCCCAAGTCCTCGGCGCAGCACAACATGCGCGTGGCTTGCGTGAGGGAGGGCAGTTTCTTCATGGCCTGCTCCTTCCAAAAATCGTTGTGGCGTTTAAAGAAATACTCGTTATACAACCGCGCAAACGCGCCCTGCTCTGCGGAGGAGAGTGAATGGAAAAACTCGTCCGTCAGGGCGGCAATGCGCGGGTGATAATATCCCGCCTGCTGTCTGTCCGGCACAAAGAGCACGTTGGAGGCCAGTGCAAAAAGACCCTTTTTAAGACGCGCGGTTTTTTCATCGGTTGCAGTAAGTGCCGCCTCAATTTGCCGCTGGGTGGCGTACTCGGGTTTTAGGCGGTAGCCCCCGTTGGGCAAAGCGGTTAAAAAGCGGGCTTTAACGTCCGCCGCTGCGACGCCGAATTTTTCGTTTACCAAAGCGTCCGTGATGTGCGGTGTTAAAAAGTCCGGATGAAAGGGCAGGCCGAAACCGGCAATTTCCGCCGCGTTTAAGGGCAAGGCCGGCACGAACTGGCCCAGCAGCCCTTCCACGCTGTGCATCGGAATTTCCCAGATGCGGAAGAAGCCCAGCACGTGGTCAATGCGGTACGCATCAAAATAGCGCGCCATAAACGTAAAGCGCTGTTTCCACCAACGGTACCCGTCTTGGGCCATGACGTCCCAATTATAAGTGGGGAGTCCCCAATTTTGCCCGGTAACGGAAAAATCGTCCGGCGGGGCGCCTGCCTGCGCGTTGAGGCAAAAAAGCTGGGGGGCGGCCCATGCATCAGCACTGTGGGGGGACACACCGATGGGAATATCCCCTTTTAAAATAATGCCCTTTTGGCGGGCGTAGCGGACGGCTTCCGTCAGCTGGGAGTGCAGGATAAATTGCACATAATACCAAAAGCATACGGCCGCATAGTCGCCAGAAGCGGGCGCGCAGAAGGCCGCGTTGTCTGCCGAAGAGTAGGTGCAGTGTTCGGGCCACGTGTTAAAGTCGGCCGTGTGGTAACGCTCGCGCAGTACGCAGAACATGGCGTAAGCCGGCAGCCAGTGGAGGTTTTGCGCGTAAAAACGGCGGAACGCTTCTCCGGCCAGCACGGCGGCGCCTTCTGCGGAAAACGCGTGTTTTAAGCGTTCCATTTTTAGCGCGAGGGCCGCCTCGTAATCCACCTGCGGCAGGGCATTTAGTTTTTTGCGCCGCTCCTCCCATTTTTTAGCGGTTTTTTTGTCTGCCGCGGGCAGGGGGCGCATGTCGGCATAGAGCGGATGAAACGCATAAACGGACACGGCATTATACGGGTACGAATCCTGCCAAGTGCCCGTGAGGGACGTATCGTTAATCGGCAGAATTTGAAGCACCTTCTGCCCCGTTTTTTCCGCCCAGTCCGCCAGTTGTTTTAAATCGCCAAAGTCGCCCACGCCCCAGCTGTTTTCACTGCGCAGTGAAAATACCGGCAGCACCACGCCGGCCCCGCGTAAGGGGGTCTTTTCAGGCGCAAACCGCGGGCGCAAATCACTTTGCACGAACGCTTCGCCTGTTTTTAAACCCGGTTTTTTCAAGTGGCGGTTGGGGCCTTCTTCCCATAAAATTTGATGATTTTCTTTGAGCAGAAATTTGTATTGCGCATCGGCCGGAAGGTCGTCTGCGTTGCAGGAAATGCTCCACTCGTTTAACTGTCCTTCCTGCATTTGTAGCGCTTTTTGGGGGTCCCACGCACCCCAAGCGGGGCAAGAGCCGCACAGGTACAGTTTGCCGCCCCGGTTCGGCCGCGGCGTTTGGGCCCGCAGCACTACCGTGTGCGCAAAGAGCGCAAGGGGCTTTTGCGTTTTGTTTGCGTGCGGGGCAAATACGTCTGTCACTGCCGAGGAATACAGCCAGGCTTCATCGGGCTGGTTGCGCCATTGGTCCTGCAGGGTGTAGGCGGTGGCGGTTGGATTTAAGTGCAGGCGGCGCGGTACGGTTTGCCACTCGCGGCGGACCGCCTTCCCGTCGCAGCGCACTTCGTAATGGTACGCCAATTCCAGCGGTTGTTTGAGCAAAAGCAAAATTCCCCCGCTCCAGTTTTTGCCGTCCTGCGTGGAGAGCGGAACATTGATTTTGCGTTCGTTGGCCCCGGCTTGGGCCCGGTATAAAACGGCGTGGAGCGATTGGCCCCACACCGTTTTGTAAGAGAGGTTAAAGGAAAGCTTCATGGCTTACTCCTGCACGGGTTGCCGTTCCTTTACCCAAAACGTAAACGCCGCAGCAATAAGCAGGCTGATGCCACCCACGCCCACGGCCGCAATGGCGCTTCCGTTTAAAAGGTGTTTCATAAACGGACCGAAGAAAAGGTTCACGCAGATTTGCGGGATAACGATAAAGAAGTTAAACACGCCCATATAAAAGCCCATTTTTTCGGCGGGGAGCGCGTTGGAGAGCATAGCGTACGGCATGGACAAAATACTGCTCCATGCAATGCCGATGCACACCATGGGGAAGATTAACCCCATTTTGCTAAACTCTAAGCCAAAGAGCGTAAGGCCCAAAGAACCGAGGCCCACGCCGCCAATCGTCAAGCAGGCAATGTGAATGGCTTTGGCCGAAAATTTGGTGGTCAGCCACAAGAGTACAAAGGCAAAAACAAACGCTACCCCGTTGTAGATACCAAAGCAGGAGCTGCCCCAGTTGGCGGCCATTTCGTACGCTTCCGTGCCGGGTACGGCGTGAAAGACGCCGGACGCAATGCCGGGTGTAAAATAGACCCACATTACCATAAAGGCGGCCCAGGTAAAGAACTGTACTACAGCCAAGCGGCGCATGGTGGAGGGCATGGTCACAAAGGCGCGCGCCATTTCGCGTACCGTTTCAACGAAACTGACGGACTGGCGCTGCAATTTTTTAAATTCTTCCATATCGGCCGGCGGATATTCCGGCGTAGTTTTGATGGTGGCCAAAATGGCAACAATCAGCACCACGGCGCCGATGTAGAAGGAGTATTTTACCGTGTTGGGAATATGACCCAAGGGGGCTTCGGTGCTGACGCCCAAGGAAGTTAAAATCTGCGGCAGGAAAGAAGCAATAACGGCGCCGGCGCCAATCATCACACTTTGCATGGCGTAACCCGTTTTGCGTTGGGGTTCGGGCAAAATATCACCGACAAAAGCGCGGAAGGGCTCCATGCTCACGTTGACCGAGGTGTCCAAAATCCACAAGGCGATAACCGCCATCCAAATGGCCGAGGCCTGCGGCATTAGGAACAGGGCAATCATGGAAAAAATCGCCCCGCCCAAGAAATAGGGGCGGCGTCTGCCCAAGCGGCACCAGGTGCGGTCGCTGAAATAACCGACGAGGGGCTGCACCAAAAGCCCGGTAACGGGAGCGGCCAGCCACAAAAGCGGGATTTGGTCCTCGCTGGCACCCAAGCGGGAATAAATGGCGCTCATATTGCCCATTTGCAGCGCCCAGCCGAACTGGATGCCGAAAAAGCCCAAACACATAAACATTATCTGCAGGAATGTTTTAGAAGGTCTGTCAGTTTGCATAAGTCCTCCGGAGTTTTTTACATTTATTTCCATTATAGCACTATTTTCCCTTTCGCGCGTAAGGAAGTATTTTTAGACGCAGAAGCGGCAAATTTGAAAAAACGCGCTGGAGCCGCGGCGCAAAGTTTGATATTATGTAAGTATGGAAAACGACTCCTTAGACAGTGTGAACGAGTACTTTAAACACCTGGGCAAAATTACCCAAGAGATTGACCGCGCAGAAATGGCGCGGCTGTGGCAGCTGGCCAAAAAGGGAGATAAAGACGCCAAAAACAAGATTATGGAAATGAACTTGCGTTTGGTCATCCCGACGGCTAAGCGTTTTTTGCGCCCGGGCATGGAGCTGATGGATTTGATTGAAGAGGGTAACTTGGGCCTTCTGCAGGCCATTGATAAGTTTGAGCCCGAAAAGGGATACCGTTTTTCCACTTATGCCATTTATTGGATAGAGCAGTACATCCGCAAGTATATTGAGGAACAGTCCGGCTCTATCAAAATTCCCTCCCATGCGTGGGGCAATCTAAAGCGCTGGTTCCGTGCGTGGAACGAGTTAAAAGAAGCCAACGGGCGCGACCCGTCTTTAAACGAAATGGCCCAAGAGTTGGGCTTGTCTGCCCGGCAGGTAAAGTCCATTATGGACACGCTGAGCGCGGCCAAGGGGGTGGATTCGCTTACCACCTTGGTGCACGACGAGGACGAAACCACGCTGGAGGATTTAATCAGCGACGACGGCAAAGGCAACCCGCACGATGTTTTCTTGAAGAACGAAAACCAAAACAGCATCAAAAAAAGCATGGAAGATTTAAACGACCGCGACCGCCAGGTTATCATCATGCGTTACGGGCTGGATGACAACGAGCCCAAAACACTGGGGGAAGTGGCGGAAATTTTGGGGCTCTCGCGCGAGCGGGTGCGCCAAATTGAGGAGCGCGCGGTGAATGCTTTGCGCAAGGAAGCGTTGAAAGCGGGGATTATTGAACCCTCGGTGGTGGACTTGCGCACGCGCAAGTTGCACACCGCCATGCGCCCGCGTTTTAAAACGAATATTTTGGGCGAAACGGCAGACAACAGCCCGCTTGCCAAACTGCTAAAGCAGGGCGCTAAAGCGGCCCGAAAAGCTGCCAAAACGCGCAAAAAGAGCCCAAAAACGGCCCAAAAATCAAAAAATGGGGCCGCCAAAATGGCAAAAAAAGCGAAAAAAGTAGTAAAAAAAGCCAAAAAAACTGCAAAAAAGAGCAAAAAGTAACAGCCGATTTGCGCCCCCGTAGCTCAATTGGATAGAGCGGCTCCGTCCTAAGGAGAAGGTTGCGAGTTCAACTCCCGCCGGGGGTATTTCTTCCTAATTAACTAAAAAAATGAGCGGTGCCAGAGGTGGCCTTTCCGGTGATGCTTTGGCACACACGTTTTTATTCCTTCTTTACCCCAATAAACAAAACTGGCGGATGCTGTGTTGTGATTCTTGCTTTACAACAATTTTTGCGGGGGTGGCATTCTAATACAAATAAAGTTTTGACAGGTGGAACTGGAAACGCTACCCTGCAGGAAAGGGGGAAATATGGAACAGAAAAATGCTTTTTTACGGGCGGCAGAAAAACGCCGCTCCCGCTATGCACTGACGGATAAAAGCCCGGTATCCGACGGGCAGATCGTCCGCTTGGTGCAAGAACTGGTGCGTACGGCGCCGAGTGCTTTCAATTCACAAGGGGCGCGGGTGCTTGTGCTGTTTGGGGATAAACACCGTACGTTTTGGCAGCTGGTGCGGGAAGCCCTGCAGCGAATTGTGCCGGCGGAAAAATTTGCACCGACGGAGGAAAAATTGGCGTCGTTTGCCGCGGCGTATGGGACGGTGCTGTTTTTTGAGGAATGGAAAACGGTGGAGGAGCAGGAGAGGAAGTTTCCGACGTATAAGGAGCATTTCTCGGTGTGGGCGTACCAGTCCAATGGGATGTTGGAATTTATGGTTTGGACGGCGTTTGCCGAATGGGGATTGGGTGCGAGCCTGCAGCATTACAATCCGCTGGCGGATGAAGCGGTGCGGCGGGCGTTTGGCGTGCCGGAAAGTTGGAAGCTGCTTGCGCAAATGCCGTTTGGGGTGCCGTCGGCTCCTGTGGGGGAAAAGACGTTTTTGCCCTTGTCGGAGCGGGTGAAGGTGCTGGGTGAAGGATGAAGGATAACGGCTCAACGGCGAGGCCTTGGACAGAAACCTTCCAGGGCGACGAGCTAAAAGGAAAAACGGCAACAGCGGGACGGCAACGATAACAGCCACAACCCAACAGGTAGATTCTGAATCAAGTTCACAATGACTTTATGATACTAAGTTGTCACCCTGGAAGGTTGTAGTCCAGGGTCTGTCGTTAAAAAGAGGAAGAGAGGCTGGAACCCTGCGGGCCGCCACCACACTCCAGCATGACGCTTTATTTTTAAGGGGACCCTTCCTTTTTGTGCCGTTTTTGGGCCGGTAAAACACAAAAGGGTTGTAATCGTTTTTTTTTTTGCTAAATTTTGCTTAGATGCAAAATTTAGCAAAAAGGAAGGCAGTTATGAAAAACGTTACAACGGGCCGATTAAGTGGGTTGATGGAGGGTTTATTTAAGTCGTCATCCTGGAGGGCCTGGCAGCCCGCAGGGTTCCAGAATCTCGTTGTTTATAAAAAGAGGAATACAACAGATGCTGGACTGAGACCTTCCAGCATGATCTTATCTCATAACGGCGAGAGAACGGGGAACCAAGTCGGTGGGTTTACGCTCATTGAACTTCTGGTGGTGGTGCTCATCATTGGCATTTTGGCGGCGATTGCGGTGCCGCAGTACCAATTGGCGGTGGAAAAGAGTCGCGTGTCGGAAGTGTATACCGTAACAAACAAGGTAAGGCAAAATTTAAAGATGATGGAGTTGGCGGGGACGGAAACTTCATCCTCGGAAGAGGCCGCCCTCTTGTGGTTGGAGGACACCGGACTGGAAATTGTCTCGGAATGTGCTTATACGTCCTTGCCATGTGGAAAGGGAAAGCACTACTGCTTTTTACCCACCATGTATGGGCTGGTAATTTACCCGCAAGGTGATTGTAATTTTGATGAGGCAGATTTTTCTTATGAAATGGGGCTAATTCCCGGTGAACTTCTGACACCTCAAAAAGACGGCTGGGTTCTTTCTTGCGGCGGGAACGATGATTTTGGCGAGAAATTATGCAAATCCGTTTGCGGGGGAAGTCCCTGCGATATAAGTAATTAAAGGGTAACCCATATAAAGCAACCCGCCCCGGGGATAATTCCTCGGGGCGGGTTGCTTTTTCTAGAGTTTCCGGACTAGGACTCGAACCTAGAATGACTGGACCAAAACCAGTAGTGATACCATTTCACCATCCGGAAGTAAATTGTTTCATCACAGCTCAAGCGAGATGAATAACGGAAAATCTGTGCTGAACTTTATTGTACATCATTGCCGTTTTCGGCGGCGTGAAAGTCGTACTCGGCATCTGTGCTTTTTACGACGCCTTGAGGATTCTTTTTTAACTCTTCCTCATAGGCCTGCAGGACGTTTTTCTCTAAGTATTCCCGAAACTCCTGATTAATCGGATGGACCATATCTTTATGGGTCCCGTCCGGCAGTTTGCGGGAAGGCATGCAAAGAAAAGTGCCTTTTGTGCCTGCTACTACCTTCATATTTCGTACTACGAAAGAACCGTCAAACGTTACGCTGGCAAATGCCTTCAGCCGGTCCTCTCCCATCAGATGTATCCTGATTTCCGTTATTTTCATCTTTTAAACTCCTATGAAATGTCGTACAGAAAACAATCCGATCCTTACTTTGTATTTTACGTACCAAATTTTTTGCATCCTTTTCAGTTTCAACTAAAGCAAAAACCGTGGAGCCGGAACCGGACATTAAAACTGCATCTGTATTTGTTTTTCTCAAATCAAGCAGCACATTTCGTACAGAGTTTGTAAAAGGAACAACGCACTCCTCCAACCGGTTGAATAACAACCCTTTCCACCGGCCCAGAGGACTGGCACATCCTAGGTATATTATTAATTTATCTAAATTGGAGACGTTTGTCAAGACGGATTTTTTGTCCGGCAGCGTTAAGCGGGCAAATACGCCTTTGGTGGGCACTACCGTATTGGGATAAGCCAGCACCAGCCACGGCAGCGGCCCGGGCGCGGGGACGGGGGTGAGCTTTTCGCCAATACCCTCGCCCTTTAAAAAGGTGTCCTCGTACATAAAAAGCGGCACGTCCGCCCCCAACTTGGCGGCGGCGGGGAGCAGTTCCTTTTTGTTTTTGCCAAACAGCTGGCACAGTGCCAAAAGTACACCTGCCGCGTCCGAGGAGCCACCACCCAAGCCGGCCCCGGTGGGGGTGCGTTTTTCAAGCGTCATGCCAATGCGGGCTGTGAGTTTGAAATGGTCCAAAAATGCGGCGGCCGCGCGCCAGGCCAAGTTGGTTTCGTCCGCGCGCAGCTGCTTGCCAATGGGCCCGGTGAGCGTGAGCGAAATTTCTGTTTTGGCGGCGGGTTCGGCCTCCAGGGTGAGGGTGTCGCCAAAGTTAATTTTGGCAAACAGG
The DNA here is from genome assembly GCA_934667625.1 of uncultured Elusimicrobiales bacterium. Taxonomy (GTDB): domain Bacteria; phylum Elusimicrobiota; class Elusimicrobia; order Elusimicrobiales; family Elusimicrobiaceae; genus Avelusimicrobium. The sequence goes on along the minus strand of CAKUMH010000008.1, from coordinate 76,021 downwards.
GTGGCCAGTTCGTGGTAGCCGTTTGGAAGTTTGCCTGTCACTTCCAAAAATAAATTTACCTTGGCGGGACAAAAGCGGGTGATCTTCATTTTGGATTCCTCTCCGTATTGTGCACCAGGGTGCCCCAGTGGTATTCCTCGCAGGTTAAGAGTTCGCCGTTTTCGGCATAGACGTTGCGCTGGCCCTCCAGCATGCCGTCTGTGTAAAATTCCTCCAAGCGTACGGCTCCGCCCGCAAAATAGCCGTGGCGTTCGCCGTCCAAACGGCCGTTTTTGTAATGCTCGCGGTACCATACGGAACCGGAGGGAAAGAAGAGCGTGCGCTCGCCGTGGAGTTTGCCGTCCTGGTAATTTTCTTCGCCTTCTTTCACGCCGTTGGTGTAAAAGAATTCCCGCTTGCCGGTGATTTTGCCATGGCGGTAAAAATCCCGCTGGCGCAGGGTGCCGTCTTTTTGGGTGACGGTCCGCTCGCCGTTTAGGCGGGAGTTGGTGTAGGTGCATTTGGTGTGGAGTAAATCGTTTTTGAGCGGGGTGAAGTATTCCGCCGGACCTTGCAGGATGCCGTCTGCGTATTGCTCGCGCGAGCTGACGGAACCGTCGTCGTCAAAACGCAGCAGCTCGCCATTTAACTTGTTGTTTTGGTAGTGGGCTTCGGTTTTGACGAGGCCGTTTTCGCCAAATTCCTTGACGACGCCGTCGGGAATGGTGCCTAAAATTTCCAGCGTGGCCCCGTTGGAGGAGAGCGTTTCTTCCGCCACTTCCTTGCCGTTTACGTAGAAGGAGTTGGCGCTCTTGGTGCTTTTGAGCACGGTGCCGGGATAATGTACGGGGATTTTTTCTTCCTTTTCGCTGACGGCTTTGGCCGCGGCCAATTTGCGTTCGGTAATGCTGACAAGCTGGCCCTTTTCGTATTCTTCGGAGTAGCTCACGGTGTTATCCGCCAGGTTGAGCACTTCAAATTTTCCGTCAAGCTTGCCCTCTTTGAGGTGCTTAATGGTGACGGAGGAAACGTTAAATTCGTTCACTGCGCCATCGGGCACGGTGCCAGTGGCGTTGACGATGTTTTGCTCTTTGTCTAAAAATTCCTTGGCCAGCGGGACGGCTTTGTAATAGGTGCGGTCCGTGGGTGTGGAAATGCAAATGATTTTTTCTTTCATAAAAATTCCTTAAAGCGTTGCCCTCATTTTACAATACTTTGCCGCTCGGACGCGAATGTGTTTTGCGCGGACGGGGCGGAATAATCCGTTTGGCCGCTTGACAGCGGGGCCTTGGTCTGCTAGGCTTTAATTATGTACACTATATAATAAGTACTTATTTTGTAAGGGGGACGTATGAACGAAGTGATTTTGACGGACGCAAATTTTGAGGCGGAGGTGCTTCAGCACCAAGGACTGGTGATGGTGGACTTTTGGGCAACCTGGTGCGGCCCGTGCCGTATGTTGGCACCGGTGGTGGAGGAATTGGCTAAGGAATACGCCGGAAAGGTGAAGGTGTGCAAACTCAATACCGACGACGGCGCCGAAACCAGCACCAAGTACCGCATTACCTCTATCCCGACGATTATTTTCTTTAAAAACGGGGAAGTGGCCGGACAAGTGGTGGGATTGCAATCCAAGGCGGCCTTGCAAGAAAAATTGAACGCGCTCTTATAAGGAGAGTTTATGAAAAAATTATTGACGGTGCTTTGTTTAAGCCTGGCGGCTGGCACGGCTTTTGCGCAAGGACCCGTGCAAACACTGACCAGCGCCGCGTACGCCAACATGAAGAAGGACGAGGTGTATGTGATTGCGTTTTCTGCTGCGTACTGCGGGCCGTGTCACGCCGCAAAAAAAACGCTGCTGCCTGCTCTGGCGGAAAAATACGCCGGCGATGCCAATGTGCATGTGTATGTGGTGGATGTTGACAGCGACACTGGAACGCCGTCGCTCGTCAAACGCTTTGCCACGAACGTAGTGCCTGTGTTTGTGGTGCTCTACAACGATACTGATTACGTCAATGTGGAGGGTTTCCCGCAAGCGGGCCGCGAAACCTTGAAAAAACAGATTGAAGCGGCTGTTGATAAATTAAAATAATTTGCGTTCCCGCCCCAAAATAGGGGGCGGGAGCTTTTCTGTACGTTGCTTACCGTTTTTTACCATTCTTATGACTCTTTTTACGCCGCAATTCTTTTTGATAGACGCCCATAATTTTTTGCATCGCAATTATCACGCCTTGCCAAAACTGACGACCTCTTCCGGCTTGGAAGTGGGGGCCTTGTATGGTTTTTTAAGGTGGCTGATTAAAATGCTGCGCGAGCATAACCCCGCGTATGTGGCGGTGTGCTTTGATTCCCCCGGCGGCTGTGCGCGGCGCAAGGCGTTGCTGCCGTCGTATAAAGCCAACCGCAAAAAACCGGATGAGGCCTTGGTCAGCCAGCTGGGGCTGGCGCGCGATTTGGTGCGCGAACTGGGCCTGGCCGTGGTAGCCCAACCGGGCATTGAGGCGGATGATTTGATGGCTTTTTTGGCGCGGCGCGCGGCGGCGGAAAAAGTGCCCAGCGTGTTTGTGACGACGGATAAGGACGTTTACCAATTCTTAAATGAGTATATTTACATTTGGCCTGCCGGCGGAAAGGACGGCTTTAAAGGGCCGGAGGCCGCAAAGGAAAAATTTGGCGTGGAAAATTCGTTCTTGCCGGATTATTTTTCCATTGTGGGGGACTCGTCCGACAATGTGCCCGGTGTGGCGGGCGTGGGCCCCAAAAGCGCGGTGGACCTGATTGAAAAATTCGGACATTTGGAGGATATCCTCCGTGCGGCGCATAACGATAATCCTGCCTTGAAACCCTCCGTGGCGCAAAAACTGTTGGCGCACGAGGGCGAGGCGCTTTTGTCCAAGCAGCTGGTGGTGTTTGATTCCAATTTGCAAATGCCCTTTGACCTGCAGGACTACCGGGTGCACCAACCGGACGGGGCCAAACTGGTGGCCGTGTTTGCGCAATACGAATTTAATAATTTGCTGGACTTTTTTAAGGCGGCCCGCCCGGCGGTGGGCCCGGCGGCGCCTGTGAAGGCCAATCTGTCGGTGGAGGACGCCCTGAAGAAGGCTCAAGAGGCCGGGCATGTTTTTTTGCACGCACAGGAAGAGATGCTGGTGCTGGGCGTGAGCGAAACGGATTTTTCCGCGCTTCCCGTGGCGGAGCTGGAACCGTGGACGCGGAACGCACTTAAAAAGCTGGTGCAAAACGACGCGGTGGAAAAAATCGGTTACGATTTAAAGCTTACCCTGCGCGAACTGGACCTGGATTTGCGGGGGCAGTTTATCAATTGTTTTGACGCGCGTTTGGCGCGATATTTACTGAACCCGTCGGGCGATTTGAGCTTTGCGGGGGCGTGCGCGGAGTATTTTTCGGCTACGCTTAGCGAGGCGGATCCGCTGGCCCTTTTGGCGCAGTACAACCATTTTATTTGGAAACTAAAGGACCTTTTGACGGGAAAATTACAGGAAAGCGGACAGCTTTCTTTGCTTAAAGAGGTGGAATTGCCGCTGATGATGGTGCTGTCCGCCATGGAGTTTAACGGATTGCGGGTGGACATTGGGTGGCTGGAGAGTTTTAAGGTTCTGTTGGAGCAGGAAATTCTCTCCCTGCAAAAGGACATTGATGCCCGCGCCGGATATGCCGTTAACATTAATTCCACCAAACAGCTGGGGACGTTTCTCTTTGAACAGATGAAAATTCCGCCCGTGCGCAAAACCAAAACAGGCTATTCCACGGACGAATCCGTGCTGGAGGAAATCGCACAAACTTATCCCGTGGCGCGTGCTATTTTGGAATACCGCGCCAGCAATAAATTAAAATCTACTTATGTGGATAATTTGCTTTTAATGGCGGACGAAAACCACAAAGTGCACTCGTACTTGGACCAAACCGGCACGGTAACGGGGCGGCTTTCCAGCTCCAGCCCCAACCTGCAGAACATTCCCGTCCGCACGGAAAAAGGACGCCTGTTGCGCAAGGCCTTTTGTGCGGCGGAAGGAAATGTGCTTTTGAGCGTGGACTACTCGCAAATTGATTTGCGTGTGTTGGCGCACGAAAGCCAAGACCCGGTGTTGGTGGAGTCGTTCGTGGCGGGGGGAGACATCCACACCCAAACGGCCGCGCAGGTGTTCGGCGTAATGCCGTTAATGGTTACGGACCAAATGCGCTCTAGTGCAAAGGCCATTAATTTTGGTATCATTTATGGACAGGGCCCCATGGGCCTGGCACAATCTCTCGGCATATCTCTGCGTGAAGCAAAAGAATACATAGATAATTATTTTAAGAATTACCGCGGCGTGCGGGAATGGATTGATAAAAATATCGCCTTGGCGCGCCAAAACGGATATGTCAAAACCATGCTGGGGCACATTCGCTATTTGCCCGAGTTTAATATGGGTGTGGGGGCGATGGCCTCGTTTGCGCAGCGGGCCGCCATCAACACCATTGTGCAAGGCGGTTCGGCCGATATTATCAAAAAGGCCATGATTGCCGTGTTTGACGCTTACCGCAACACGGAAGTGCAAATGCTGATGCAGGTGCACGACGAACTGATTTTTGAATTGCCGCAGGAAAAACTGCATGAGACCGCGGCCCATATCAAAATGCTGATGCAAAATGCCATGCGCCTGCGCGTGCCGCTGGTGGCCAGCGCTAAGGCGGGCAAAAATTGGTACGAACTTGAAAAATTGTCTTTATGAAGTTGCGTGCAAAAAATAAATGTGTGGTGGGACTGACCGGCAGTATTTTAAGTGGTAAAAGTACGGCCCTGGCTCTTTTTGCCCACTATGGGGCGCTGACCATTTCCGCCGACGAACTGGTGCGGAACTTATATCAAACCAAACCGGTACAGCGGTGGCTGGTGCGGACGGTGGGTACGGCGGAGCCGGCCCAAGTGGCGGCGCGTATTTTTAGAGAACCGTCTTTGCGCCAGAAAGTAGAGGCCTACCTGCACCCCAAGGTGCTGGCCCTGGCCGCCCGGCAGGTGAAAGCTTCCCCCAGTTCGCTGATTGTATTTGAGGTGCCCTTGCTGTTTGAGGCCGGCTGGGAAAAATATACCGATTTGAACCTTGTGCTGCTGGGCAATCCAAAAATGCTGTCCGCCCGCTTAAAATCCCGCCGGATGACGCGGCAGGAGTACGAAAAGCGCCTGGCCGCGCAGCTGCCGGAGGCCGCAAAAGCCCGTCGGGCCGATGTGGTGCTGGCGCACCGCGGCACCAAGAAAGATTTGGGGAACAAAATTAAACGCCTCACACAGGCGCTCACTTTTATTATGGAGCAAAGTAAGGAGTAACCATGGAAGAAAATACCTCGCAGGAAAAAACTGCAAAACCCGTTAGAACCGCTAAAGCGGCTACTGCCGCCTCCGGCGATGAAGCGCAAAAACGGCCCATGCGCCCGCTGCGCACCAACCGCCCGATGAACAGCAATGTGCAGGCCGCTCCGCGCCAGCCCAACGGCGCCAAGCCGATGGACGCCCGGTCCCTGAACAAGCTGAGTATGCCGGAACTGACCAAGCTGGCCGTCAATTACAATTTGGAGGATATTTCCGGCCTGCGCAAGCAGGAGCTGATCGGCCGGATTGTGGCGGTGCAGGCCAAACAGAACGGTTCTGTTTACGGCGGCGGGGTGCTGGAAATTCTGCCCGACGGTTTTGGTTTTTTGCGCTCGGAAGAAAACAACTATTTGGCCGGGGCCGAGGATATTTATGTTTCCCCGTCGCAGATTAAACGCTTTGGCCTGCGCAAAGGAGACACCATTGAAGGGTTGATCCGCCCGCCGAAAGACAACGAACGTTTCTTTGCCATGCTGCAGGTGCAAAAGGTGAACGGGTTGGATTCCGACAAGGTGTACAACCGCCCGCTTTTTGAAAACCTTACTCCGCTCCACCCCAACGAACGCTTTACCTTGGAGATTGATAAATCCTCGCTGACGCAGCGTGTGATTGATCTGATTGCTCCGATCGGTAAAGGCCAGCGTGCTTTGATCGTGGCCCCGCCCAAAAGCGGTAAAACCATGATTCTGCAGGCGATTGCCCACTCCATTGCGCAAAATTACAAAGATACCGTTTTAATGGTGCTTTTGATTGACGAACGCCCTGAGGAAGTGACCGATATGAGCCGCAGCGTGAAAGGCGAAGTGGTAGCCTCTACCTTTGACGAACCGGCCGACCGCCACGTACAGGTGGCCGAAATGGTGCTGGAAAAGGCCAAACGCCAAGCCGAGCAGGGCAAAGACGTGGTGATTTTGCTGGACTCTATCACCCGTTTGGCACGCGCCTACAACACGGTGGCGCCCTCCTCCGGCCGTGTGCTGACCGGCGGTTTAGAAGCAACCTCGCTGCAAAAACCCAAACGCTTTTTGGGCGCGGCGCGCAACATTGAGGAAGGTGGCTCTTTGACCATTATCGCCACCGCCATGATTGAAACCGGCAGCCGGATGGACGAAGTCATTTTTGAAGAGTTCAAAGGTACCGGCAACAGCGAATTGTGCCTGGACAGAAAACTTTCCGAACGGCGCATTTTCCCGGCGGTGGACATCAACCGCAGCTCTACCCGCAAGGAGAATTTGCTGCTGTCCGAGGAGGAGCTGAACAAGGTGTGGATTATACGCAAGGTATTGGCACCCTTGAGCTCGGTGGATGCGATGACGCTGCTGCTAGAGAAGTTGTCGTCCACCAAATCCAACAAGGACTTCTTCAAGCAGATGGAAGTGAATGCCTTCTAGCTTGGGCGGTGGAAAAGAAATTCTTTCCCAAAGGCCGCCATTTATGGTACAATAAACTATAAGATTTTGAAAGGAAGACTATAAAATGAAAGAAAAAATACACCCGACTTACGAATTCGTAGAAGCCGTCTGCGCGTGCGGTAACAAATTTATGACCCGCTCCACGGCCAAAACTTTGAAATTGGACATCTGCGCCGCTTGCCACCCGTTCTTCACCGGCAAACAGAAATTGCTGGACACCGAAGGTATGGTGGAAAAATTCAACAAACGTTTTGCTAAGACCGAAGGTAAAACCATGGTCCGCAAACCGAAAACCGAAGTGAAGGCCAAGGCTAAATTGGTCAAAAAACCGGTGGTGGCTAAGAAAGCTGCCGTCAAGAAACCGGCCAAGAAAGCCGCTCCCAAAGCGCAAGCCGAAGCCGCTAAATAGCAGCCGTTTTACAAAAGAGCAGACTGTCCGCAAGGGGGTCTGCTCTTTTTCTTTGTAGTTGTGACGGGCACGCCCGCAAGGATTTTTATGGATACCTCCAAATACGTAGCCGAATTTAAACAGTTGGAAACGGAACTTTCTTCCGGCAATTTGTCCAGCCAGGACTTGGCCGTAAAGGCCAAGCGCCATGCTTTTTTAAAGCCGATTATTGAAAAGGAGCAGGAAATCAACGCGGCCGAAAAGGCCATTGCTGATGATCGCGCCATGATTGAAGCGGGCGAGGACAAGGAACTTGTCAAAATGGCTGCGGACGAACTGGCCGAGCTGGAAGCCAAACTGCCCGAACTGCAAAAGGAACTGCGCATTTTGGTCATTCCGCCCGATCCCAATGACTCCAAAAACATTTATTTGGAAATCCGCCCCGGCGCCGGCGGCGACGAATCCGCCCTGTTTGCGGCCGAACTCTTGCGCGTGTACCAGCATTTTGCCCAAACCAAGGGTTGGAGCACCGAAATTTTGGAATTTACACCTACCGGATTAAAAGGTTGCAAATACGTCAGCATGTTTATTAAGGGCGACGGGGCCTATTCGTGGCTGCGCAACGAGGCGGGAACGCATCGCGTGCAGCGCGTGCCCGACACCGAAACCGCCGGGCGTGTGCATACGTCCACCGTGACTGTGGCCATTATGCCCGAAGCCGAAGAAATTGACATTGAAATCCGCCCCGAGGATTTGGAGATGGAAACCTGCCGTTCCGGCGGAGCGGGCGGACAGAACGTCAACAAGGTGGAAACAGCGGTGCGCATCATCCACAAACCGACGGGGATTGTGGTGTCCTGCCGCGAGGAACGCCACCAGGGTAAAAACCGCGAAAAGGCCATGGCCATGCTGCGTGCCAAGCTATATCAGATTGAGGAAGAAAAACGCAATAAGGAAATTTACGACGAGCGCAAGGCCCAGGTGGGCACGGGCGACCGGAGTGAAAAAATCCGCACGTATAACTTTCCGCAGAGCCGCGTGACCGACCACCGCACCGAAAAATCTTACCACAATTTAATGGAAATTATGGAAGGAAACATTGAACCTATTTTGGAGGATTTGAGGGCGTATCGCGTGGAGCAAAAACTAAAAAATTTGCAGATTTGACGCGTCCTTTTTAAGCCGCCGGGCGGAACCCCGCCCGGCTTTTTTTATAAGGAGTTTTATGACCATTTCCCAAATTCTACTTGAGGCCGAAAAACGGCTGGAAGAGGCCGGTTCGGACGAGCCCGCTGCTAACGCCCAGTGGCTGCTGTCCAGTGTGTTAAACGTCGGACGGACGTGGGTGCTGGCGCATGGGGGGGAGGAACTCTCCCAGGCACAGCAACGCCAGTTTGAAACTTGGCTTACGCGTAAGGCCGCGGGGGAGCCGCTTTCGCATATCGTCGGATTTCAACCCTTTTGTGGGTTGGATATCCGCGTAACTCCCGCCGTTTTGACGCCGCGCCCCGAAACCGAAGATTTGGTGGAACAGGCGGCGGCGTGTTTTGTACGGGACGGCGCCTATGCCTTTTTGGATATGTGCACGGGCAGCGGGTGCATTGCGCTGGCGCTTGCCAATAAATTTCCCCGCGCGCGCGTATTGGCGGCGGACAAGAGCGAAGCCGCGCTGCAGGTGGCTTATCAAAACGCGCGTGAACACCGCTTGCTGGAACGGGTGCAATTTTTGCAAAGCGATTTGTGGGAAAATGTTTCGGGCACGTTTGATTTAATTATCGCCAACCCGCCTTATATCCCCACGGCGGATTTGGCAGGTCTCACGCGCGAAGTCCGGCACGAGCCGCGCTTGGCGCTGGACGGCGGCGCGGACGGGTTTGACGTGACGCGCCCGTTGTGCGAGGCGGCCGACGGTTATTTGAACCCCGGCGGGCTACTGGCCCTGGAGCTAAACGAAGGACAGCCTTGGCCCTTGGCGCGCGGCCTCATGGAAATTGGTTGGAAAGCGGAAGTAAAAAAAGATATATTTAACGTAGAGCGGTTTGTGTTTGCCCGCAAGAGTTAATACCCCAGGAGCTTTGACTATGGACAGATTTATTATTCACGGCGGAAAAAAATTAAACGGAACGGTGCAGATCAGCGGCAGTAAAAACGCCGCCTTGCCTATTTTGGTGGCTACCTTGCTGACGGACGAGCCCTGCGTGCTCCACCGTGTGCCCAACCTGCGCGACGTGCGCACCACGCTTAAAATTTTGGAGTACTTGGGCAAAAAGGTGGAATACAAAAATAACACCGTGACCGTGACGGCCGACGGGGTGCTCAAAAATAATTTGCCTTATGAACTGGTCAAGCAAATGCGGGCGAGCTTTTGGGTGGCAGGGCCGCTTTTGGCGCGGTTTAAAACGGCCGAAATTCCGCTCCCCGGCGGCTGCGCGATTGGCGTGCGCCCGGTGGATATTCATTTAAAGGGCTTTGAAAAATTAGGCGCCACCTGCGAAATTCAGGCGGGAAATGTGGTTATTGCGGCTGAAAAACTGACGCCAGCCAAGATTGTGCTGCGCTTTCCCAGTGTGGGCGCGACGCAAAACCTGCTTATGTGCGCGTGCCTGATTGAAGGGGAAACGGTGCTGGAAAATGTGGCCAAAGAACCGGAAGTGGACGACGTGATTGCCTTCTTAAACAAAATGGGGGCGGACATCCGCGTGGGTGACAAAGGCCAGCTGATTGTGCACGGCAAGGCCGCTTTGCACGGGGCAGAACACACGGTGGTGGCGGACCGCATTGAAACGGGTTCCTACATTTTGGCGGCGTGCGCGACGCGCGGCGACGTGACCGTGACGGGTTGTGTGCCGGAGCACAATTCCATTTTGCTGGAAGATTTACAGGAAGCAGGGTTTACGTTGGACGTGACGGACGATTCTGTGCGCGTGCATGCGTACGACGGGGCCATAAAACCTGTCCGCGTGCGCACGGCGCCGTACCCCGGTTTTGCCACCGATTTGCAGGCCCCGTGGATGACGCTGATGACGCTGTGCAACGGTACAGCCGAGGTGGATGAGGATATTTTTGAAAACCGTTTTATGCATGCGCCGGAGCTGGTGCGTATGGGGGCCAACATTTCCACCGAAAAAAGCGTGGCGCGCGTGACGGGCGTGGAGGCGCTTTCCGCCGCCCATGTGCAGGCTTCCGATTTGCGCGGCGGCATGGCGCTGGTGATTGCCGGCCTGTGTGCCAAGGGCGAAACGGAAGTGGAACGCGTGTATCACATTGACCGCGGCTACGAAAACCTGGAACAAAAACTGGGCGCCCTGGGGGCCGATATCCGCCGCTATAACCCCGACAAAAATGAATTTTGACGCTGTGTTTAATTCCCTGCTCAAGCGGGGCGGAACAGGAGCCGGGCCGGAGGGCTTTCGCGCCCTGCTTGCGCGACTGGGAAACCCGCAAGAAAAATACCGCATTTTACATGTAGCCGGCACCAACGGCAAAGGTACGGTGTGCACCTTGTTGGCCCGCACGGCCTCGGCCGCCGGGGATAAGACCGGGTTGTTTGTATCGCCCCATTTGGTGTCTCCTACCGAACGCATTGAAATTGACGGAAAACCTATCTCCAAACAAGCCTTTTGCCGCACGGTATCCGCCGTCTTAGAGGCGGAGGAAGAACCCCTTAATTTTTTTGAAATTTTAACAGCGGCTGCGTTTTTATATTTTGCACGCCAAGGAGTGAAAACGGCGGTGCTGGAAACAGGCCTGGGCGGACGCAAGGACCCGACCAATGTGTGTACGCCGGTGTTGACGCTGATTACCTCCGTTGGTTTGGACCATACGCAATACCTGGGAAACACGCTGGCGCAAATTGCGCACGAAAAGGCGGGAATCCTCAAGCCAGGCATTTCCGTTTTGTGCGGCGCGCTTGCGCAGGAGGCAAAACAGGTCATTACCCAGGCGGCGCAGGACCTGCGCGCTCCGCTGCGCTTTGTGCAGGAGGGGGAACCTTTCCGCGAATATGCCTATGATTTTGTAAACGGACAAACCGTTTTACGCACCCAGCAGGGCGGTGAGTGGCTGCTGCATGCCTTGGGCGGGCGTCAAACGCAAAATGCGTGTTTGGTTTACCAAGCCGCCCGGCAGTTACATTGGCCTGAAACGGCTGTAAAAAAAGCGTTTGAACAAGTGACGCTGCCCGGGCGTTTTGAGTTGTGCCACGTGGGGAAAACCCCGTTTATTTTGGACGGAGCGCATAACCCGCAGGCCATAGAAACCTTACTAGCTTTTTGGCAAAAAACACCCTACCCGCAGGACACGGCCCTTTTATGCGGGTTTATGCGCGATAAGGATTACAAAAAAATGCTGGCCCTGTTGTGCGCGCACTTTAAAACAATTATTTTGACAGTGCCACCCTCGCCGCGCGGGGCCGGAGCAGAGGCATTGTTAGCGGCGCTGCCAAAGGGCGCCCGGGTGACCGTGGAACCCGATTGGGCGCGGGCCTTGGCACTGGCTGAAAAATTTCCGCGGGTGCTGTGCACGGGGTCTTTTTATTTAGTAGGTGCCGTGCGGGCAAAAGCGCGATAGTCCAGTGTGGTTTTTCCGTCAGAAAACGGGGTTGACAGCACGGGGCGTATTGTGGTTAAATTTAGTGTAAGCATTTTATGACGGGGAGCTTCTATGGCGTTAGAAAATAATCAACTGGACGGACACGGCGATATTGCCCAATTTTTAGAAAAATTTAAAGAGAATACTTTTTCGCCCGCCAACCCGCCGGAAGGCTTTTTTGCCCCAAGAGAAGGGGCCGTTCCCGCCAAGCCTGCCCAATACGAACGTTCCTTTGAAAAGCTGGAACAAAAAATCCGCGAATTGGAAGACCGCTTTGAAGCCACTGCCGGACAGAACCAACTGATTTTGAACGAATTGGCCCGCACGCGCGAGGCCATGGAACGCCAAAAAGACAAGGACGCCTTTTTGGAGCATATCTCCCGCACCATTGCCAGCTTAAAAGCCAGCGTGGAAAATTTGTCCCGCGCACAGCAGGACCGGGCCTATCAGGAGCCGCCTGTACAGCGTTCTTTTGATCCCCTTCCAACGGCCTTTAAAAATGCCGCGCACCCGGCGGTGTATCACTACGACCCGCAGGCGCAGCGCGTGGACCAGGAGGAGCGGGAAAGAATCCTTTTTAGCTTGCGCCAAAAGGCCTCCCAGCTTAAAGCCGTGAACAGCGCCCTGGACCGCGAGATTAAAAAAGTGCAGCAGGAAAAAATGGAAGCACTTAAAAAATCCGCCGAGCAGGCCAAAGAAATTTTGTCCCTGCGCGACCAGCTGACCGCCGCAGAAGAGCGCTTTAAATCCTTTGATTTTGAAGGCCGCATTATTTCCATTAAGCAGGAATACCAGCAAAAGGTGTCCAGCCTGGAAAACCAATTGCAGGAAATTTCCGACACGTGCATGAAGCAGGTGGAGGAGATAGAATCCTTAAAGGCCGAAAATTTGAAACTCCACAAGGCCGCCGCCGAAAAAGAAGAGGCGCTTGCCCGCCTGGAGGCCAAAGAGCACGAACTGCTCACCCTCAAGGCCGAAATGGCCGCCCTGCAGGAAAAACATTCCAAAACAGCGCAAAAACAGCTGGCGGTATTTTCCGAGCGGCTGCGCGCGCTGGAAGGCCAACGCGACGGACTGGCCGTGGATGTGGAGCGGGCCCAATCTTCCTTGGAGGCGGTGCGCCAAGAAAAGGATTTGTTAGAAAAGAATTTCAAAGAACTGCTTGCCAAAATTAACCAAAACGATGCGGTAATTGAACAACTCAAACAGAAAATTGAGGTGTTGGGCCAGCAGAACGAAGCTTTAACGCGTCAGAATGAAACCCTGCAGTCCGCCAGTGCCGGCCTGACGCAGGAGAAGAACAACTGGCAGGCCCAGGCGCAAGCCTGGAACCAGGAAAAGGCGGCCCTGCAGGAACAGAACGAGACGCTATCGCGTCAGCAGGCGGAACTGTCGGCGCAGGCCCAGGCGCTTTCGCAAGAAAAAGCCACATTGGCCGAACAGGCAGCCCGCTTGAATGCAGAAAACGAGCAGTTGCAGGCGGTCTCTAACGAAACAGCAAATATGCGCCAAAATTTGATGGCTTTGCAGGCGGAAAAGGAAGCCCTGTCCCGCGAGAAGGATTCACTTTCGCAGGAAAGCCAACAGCTTAAAAAACGTACGGCGGATCTGGAACAGGCGCAAGAAGCGCTTTCCAAGGAAAACCAGCAGCTGCGCAACCAAAGCGCGGCGTTGTTGGCGGCGCGCCTCGTGCAGGAAAAAGAACGCGCGGACAAAGAGGAGTTGCTGCGTAAGGCCGCTCCAAAACGCCCGGCGGCCCCGCAAGAGGAACAAAAACGCCCGCAGGATCCGGTGGCAATTGCGGCGCCCGTCAAAGCAGAGCCCATTCCCGCCAGTGAAAAACCTGTTACCGTGCACCAAAATAAATTGGCCCAAGTGCAGACCGATGCGGATTTGCCCGAAATTAAGGTGGCCGATCCCGTGCCGCAGCCGGAGCCGCTCTTTGACGGAGAGGATTTTTTGGAGAAGACGGACAGCTTTATCGGCCGCATGAAGTGGTCAATCTTCCGGGAAGATAAATAACCGATATTTAGGGCCTGGCCAAGCGTCAGGCCTCTTTACTATAAGGACGAAAAAATATGTCAATTTTAAAAGTAGTGGTGTTATACGGCGGAAAATCCACCGAGCACGAAGTGTCTGTACACAGCGCGGGAACCGTGTGTAAAATTCTTTCCGCCCAGCCGGAAAAATATCAGATTTATCCCGTTTTTATCAGCAAGCAGGGGCGCTGGTTTTTGCAAACGGCGTGCGGCTTTCAAACCCCGCAGGATAAACCCGTGACGCCTGTTTTAAAAGACGGCGTAACGCTAGTGTCGGAAGACGGCTCTTTTGCCGTGGCGGCGGATGTAGTGTTCCCCGTGGTGCACGGTACCAACTGCGAGGACGGCACCCTGCAGGGATTTTTGGAAACGCTTAATGTGCCGTACGTGGGGTGTGGCGTGTTGGCCTCGGCCATGGGTATGGATAAGGAAATTTCCAAAATGTTGGCGCGCGAAGCCGGACTGCCAGTGCTGCCGTGGAAAACCATTTCCAAATTTCAGCCTTACGACAAAGCCTCCTTGGAAACCTGGGTGGAGCAGCAGGGGCTGCCGGTGTTTGTCAAACCGGTGCGGCTGGGGTCGTCTGTCGGGGTGCGCAAGGTGAAAGAAATGCGCGAGCTCCACGACGCGGTGCAATTTGCCCTGCAATTTGATACGGATGTTATGGTGGAAAAAGGCGTGGACCGCGCCCGTGAAATTTTTTGCGCTATTTACGGAGACGGAGGCGAACTGAAATCTTCTGCCTGCGGAGAGTTGCGCGCGCTGGCGGGGGAGTTCTTTGACTACAACGCCAAGTATGTGGTGGCGGGCGGATGCGAAACCAAAGTGCCGGCGGATATTCCGGCGGACACGGCGGCCAAAATGCGCCAAGACAGCGAGGTCTTCTTCCGTGCGCTGCGCGGGAGCGGGTTGGCGCGCGTGGACTATTTGATGGATAAGGCCGGGCATTATTATTTTTCCGAAATTAATACCTTGCCGGGTATGAGCGAGACGAGTCTCTTCCCGCAACTTTTTGAAGCCAGTGGTGAGGACTACAGCCAAATTTTGGATAAATTAATTGGGCTGGCACTGACGGTGCACCAACGCAAAGAGGCTTTGCAAACGAGCCGCTGAATATGAATAAACTGTTCAACCGGATAACCGGACTAAACATGTGGGTGCAGGTGATTTTGATTTTCTGCCTGCTGGGGACGTTTATCAATTTTTGCCTGGCGGTGCGGGATTTGTCTGCGGACGGCGTGCTGCTCCGGTTGCATGCGGGTTTTTTGGTGCTGTATGCGTCGCAAGTAATTTTTATCTTGCTTCACGAGCGGTATGTGTGCGTGCTGGCGGCGGTGCAGGGATTATTGGCGCTACTGACGAATTTGGATTTTACGTTTGTGCCCTTTTTGCGCATTTTGGGGCAGTTTTACTATGTGGCGCATCCGGTCCCTTCGGTAGAGGCCATGAGCGTGTACAAATATGTGTTTGTATCGGCGGCGTTTACCTTGCAAATGCTAAGCGCGTATGCACTGTTTGCGCTCTTGCCTAAATACGAGAGAAAGAAAGAGGCGCCCGCTGCCCCGGAAGGCGAAACTGTTTTAGAAAAATAAACAAAAGCGGCAATAAAAATTCCCGCGCCGGTGTTTGGACGCGGGAATTTTTTAGGTCAAATTTCTCCCAAAATTTATTTGAAGTTTTGATATTTGCGGATGACTTCGTCCTTAAATTCCAAAAACGTTCCGTTTGCAATCGCTTCGCGGGCACGCTCCATTAAGCGGATTAAGAAACGGATGTTGTGAATGCTCATCAACCGGTGGCTGGTGAGCTCGGCCGAGCGGTACAGGTGGCACAAATACGCGCGGGAATAGCGGCGGCAGGTGTAACAGTCGCACTCAGCGTCCAGCGGCACATCCTGCGTGCGGTACTCCGCGTTTTTGATGTTCACGCGGCCGGTGCTGGTCATGGCCATGCCGTTGCGCGCCACGCGGGTGGGCCATACGCAGTCAAACATATCCACGCCGCGTTCAATGGAGTTTAAAATTTCCACCGGCGTACCCAGTCCCATAAAATAGCGCGGTTTGCCTTCGGGCAGATTATCGGTTACCGCCAAGACGGATTCGTTCATCTGCTCCAAGGTCTCGCCCAAGGAAAGCCCGCCGATGCAGTATCCGTGCGTGGGCAAAGAGGCCATGTGCAGGGCGGCTTCTTTGCGTAAATCGGGAAAAACAGCCCCCTGAATAATGCCGAATAAAAGTGAATTGCCGACGGTAAAAGAGCCGTCCGGCTGTTGCGTGATGTGCTGTTCTTTCACCGTATTCTGATACGCTTTTGCGGCGCGTTCCGCCCAGCGTTTGGTGATGTTTAATGCTTCGCGCGCGTCGTGCTTGGACGGGTCTTTGGCATGGATGCAAACGTCCAGCATCGTCCAAATATCGGAACCGATTTCGCTTTCAAATTGAATCACGTTTTCCGGCGTGAAGAGGTGTTTGCTCCCGTCGTGGTGAGATTGGAAGGTGACGCCTTCTTCTTTAATTTTGCGGAATTTGGACAAGCTGTAAACCTGAAATCCGCCCGAATCGGTCAGCACGCTGCCGTCCCAGTGCATAAATTTGTGGATGCCGCCCATTTGCTGCAAAATTTGGGTGGTCGGGCGCAGGTACAAATGGTATGTGTTGGAGAGGAGGCATTCCGCCCCGGCATTTTTTAAATCCTCGTCGGTCAGGGCCTTTACGCAGGCCTGTGTGGCCACCGGCATAAACACCGGCGTATGCACCGCGCCGTGCTTGGTGTAGAGCACGCCGGTACGGGCTTTGGAACGGGTATCTTTGGCTAATATGTGAAAAGGAGAAATCATACATATATTTTATCATATTCGTTTTTGGCCCGTGGGAAAGGCGTGGCGAGGAAGGAAAAGGGGGACGGAAACGACGAGACACTGGACTAAAACACTCCAGGATGACGGCAAGTTTTGTTTGATGAAAAAGTCTTTATTTTTTTGTTGTTTTTTGGCTGGCAAAACACAAAAGGGTTGTAATCGTTTTTTTTTTTGCTAAATTTTGTATATAGACAAAATTTAGCAAAAAGGAAGGGTGTTATGAAAAACGTTATTATGGGCCGTTTAGGCGGGTTTACGCTCATTGAGTTATTAGTGGTCGTCCTCATCATTGGCATTTTGGCGGCGATTGCGGTGCCGCAGTACGAACTGGCGGTGGAAAAAGCGCGCGCGGCTGAGGCGCTAAGCGTGCTTAAGTCCATTAAACAGGCAGGCGATTTATGTGTGCTCCAACAGGGATTACCCGCAGATGTCGGCGGATGTTATTTTGATGAAATAGATTTAGATTTGCCCGGATTTGACTGTTCTGATCCCATGTATTGCAACGGGAAAAATTTTGAGTATAATTGTGATCTGAGCGGGTGTATGTGGCCGTATGCAAATCCCGCTGGGAATCTAGATTATTATTGGCTTTATTTAAGTGATCCTAATTACGATTACAAAAACACTTGCTATGGAGACAATGCAAAGGGGCAGCGGCTCTGCAAAGCACTTGGCGGCAAGCAGATAGAGGTGCAGGAAGACCGGATTATTTACGAGTTGTAAGAGAATAAAAAACGGGGCCCAAGAGCCCCGTTTTTTACAAAATCATCATACTGTCGCCAAAGGAATAGAAACGGTATTTCTTTTCCACCGCTTGCAGGTAGGCCTCGTAAATAAAATCCTCTCCGGCGAAGGCGGACGTCATGCACAGGGGGGTGGAGTCCGGGAAGTGAAAGTTGGTAATCAGGCAGTCTATGGCCTTGAACTTGTAACCCGGATAAATAAACAAATCCGTCCATTTTTTGCCCGGGTGCGTAACGTGATTTTCGTCCGTAAAGCTTTCCAGCGTGCGCGTGCTGGTGGTGCCGCACGAAAACACACGCTTGCCCGCTTGGCGTACGGCGTTTAGCGTGGCGGCGGTTTCGGGCGATACTTCGCCGAGTTCCGCCAGCATGTGGTGCTGTTCGGGCTCGCCCCGCAAGGGCTTGAACGTGCCCCAGCCGACGTGCAGGGTAATGTAGCAAATATGCACACCTTTATCTTTTAATTTTTGTAAGAGTTCCGGCGTAAAGTGGAAGCCCGCCGTCGGAGCGGCGATGGAGCCGTCGTACTTGGCGTAGACGGTTTGGTAGCGCTCCTTGTCTGTTTCTATGCTGGGGGTAAGGCCGCTATGCTTGCGGGCCTTTTCAATATATTGCGGCAGCGGCATAAGGCCGTGCGCGTTGCAAAAGGGCAGAATGTCCGGTTCGTTAAATTCCAAAATGGCTTCGTTGTTGTCTGTTTTCCCCAAGACGTTGGCACACAGGCCGGCGCCAAAGTCCAAGGAGAGCCCTTCTTTGTAGTCGCGCGTTAAAACCGCCCATACATTGGGTTTTTGCATCGGGCGCACCAACAGCACTTCCACCTTGCCGCCCGTCGGTTTATGGGCAAAAAGCTTGGCGGGAAAGACCTTGGTGTTGTTGATGACCAGCGCATCCCCGGGGTTGAAGTATTCGTGGATATCCCGGAAGATACGGTGCTCTATGGTGTGCGTATCGCGGTGGAGCACCATTTGGCGCGAGCTGTCTCTCGGCGTGGCGGGCTGTTTGGCGATTAAGGGGTCTAAATCTAATTTTTTAAAGCGTTCAAATGCCATATTGGGTTCCTTTAGGGGAGCTTTACAATTTTGGCTCCCGGATAGTAATTTTTTAAAATCTTCTGGTAGTTCTTTCCGTCCTTGGCCATGCCGTGTGCCCCGTCTTGGCACATGCCAATTCCGTGGCCGAAGCCGCGGCCTTCAAAATGGACGGCATTTTTTTGCAAGGACAGCTTGGTAATTTTGCAGCTGCGGATGCCCGTGGCCAGGCGGAAGCGCCCGCACGGGACGGTTTTGCTGCCCTTGGCGGTGCGGAGCTGTAAGTTGGTGGCGCGGCCCGTGTCGGTGCGGCGCGTAATTTTGATACTTTTCAGCTCGCCGGGAAGGCCGATGGCCTTGGCGTAATTTTCCACGCGTGTGCGGGAGACGTTCATCTGCCACGAATAGGTTTTGGAGTGCTTGTCCGTTTTGCAGGCGGCGCCCGAAAGCGGCTTAATGGACGTGGCGCCGGGATTCCAGCTGCGCACGTCGTCCGTGCCGCCGCCGCAGTTGGCGTGGTAATAGGTAAAAAAGAGTTTGCCTTCAAATTCCAGCACTTCGCCGCGGGTGGAATCCACAGCTTTTTTGACGTTTTCGTACTGCTTGCCGCCGCCTTTATACATTTGGCTGCGGACGTCGGAATATACGTCAAAATTTTTGTTTTTGACGTTTTCCAGCGTTTTGACCGTGTAGGTGCGTGCGGCCACGGCCTGCGCCTTTAACGCTTCCAGCGGCCAGGCGTGGTTCATTTCGTAGGGGAGCACGCCGTAAAGATACGTTTCCAGCGGGGCGTGTTCAACCAAATGAAAGGTGCCGCCGTTAGGCACGAGAAAGATTTTGCCCGAATAGAAATTTTTGTTCCATTCCAGCAGCGTGCCCATGGCCGGCTCCAAAATAATGGGCTGCGCGGCCTGCAGGGTGCCGGCTTGGATTTTGCCTTTTCCCAACGCTTTGACGGCCAGCGTGCCCGGGGCGGAAATTTTATATTTTTTATCTAAATTAAGCGTGTATACATACACCTTGCCGGTGTGCTTGATGAGGGCGGAGGTTTTTTTCCCCGCCAGCAGTATGCGCACGGTGGCTTCGTTGTAGGCCGCTTGGTTTTTGGGGTCCTGCGCGGGCGGTTCGGGCGGGCGGACTTCTTCGCTTTGCGGGGCGGAAAGCACCGGGCCCTGGGCTTGGGAGTAGGCGGGTGACGGCCGTTTAGACGGCACGGCGCACGCCGTCAGCCCGGCGGCGCTTACAAACAGCAAAAGACGGCAAAGCGTTTTCTTCATATCAGAACAATAAATCGGCGTGTTGTTTGCGGCCTAAATGTTCGTAGGCCTTGCGCGTGGCGACGCGCCCGCGCGGCGTGCGGGCGATAAAACCCGCCTTGATGAGAAAGGGCTCAATGACGTCGGTTAATGTGTCTACCGCTTCGGAGACGGCAATCGCCAAATTGTCCACGCCCACCGGGCCGCCCGAAAAGCGGTCAATAAGTGCTTCCAAAATGCGCTTGTCCACGCTGTCCAGGCCTTCGCTGTCAATGTCCAGCGAGTCCATGGCGGTGGTGGCGATTTCGTGCGTGATGACGCCCTGCCCCTTGACTTGCGCAAAATCGCGCGCGCGGCGGAGCAGGCGGTTGGCAATACGCGGCGTGCCGCGGGAGCGTTTGGCCAGTTCGGTAAGGCCTTCGCGGTCCGCCTCAATGTTAAGCAGGCGCGCGGAACGTTCCAAAATATCCGTGATTTCGGGTACCTCGTAAAACCCTAAATTAAATACGATGCCGAAACGGTCCCGCAGCGGGCCGGTCAGCAGGCCGGAACGCGTGGTGGCGCCTACCAGGGTAAAGCGCGGCACGGCCAGTTTTAAGGTGGTGGAGCCGGCGCCCTTGCCGGTGTTGATAAAAAAGGTAAAGTCCTCCATGGCGGGGTAGAGCGCTTCTTCCACGGCGGGGTTGAGACGGTGGATTTCGTCAATAAACAAGATGTCCCCGTTGGCGAGTTCCGTGGTGAGCATGGCGGCCAAATCGCCGGGGCGCGCCAGCACGGGGCCGGACGTAACCTTGATGTTGACGCCCATTTCGCGCGCCAAAATGTTGGCGAGCGTGGTTTTGCCCAAGCCGGGGGGCGCATAAAAAAGGCAGTGGTCCAGCGCTTCTTTGCGCGACTTGGCCGCCGCAATAAAAATGCGCAAATTTTCTTTCAGCTTCTCTTGGCCGACAAACTCGTCCAAGGTGGCGGGGCGCAGGGCGGCTTCCAGCCCGGCGGATTCGTCGGGCAGTTGGGTAACGTCTAAAATTTCGTTTTGGTTGCTCATTTTTTTAACACCCGCAGGGCTTCTTTAATAATGTTTTCAATTTTATCGTTGGGATTAATGCCTTCGGCGTATAGTTTTTCCATGGCGCGGCGCGATTCCGCGGCCGAATATCCCAGGGCGGACAGGGCTTCCAGCACGCCGCTCATGTACGGGGCTTCGTCCATTACCTTGATTTTGCTTTCGCCCTGCACGGTAACGGCGTCCATTTTATCCTTGAGCGAATTAATGAGTTTTTCCGCCGTTTTGGACGTAAATCCGAAGATACCCGTCAAAATTTTGGGGTCGCGTTTTAAGATAGCGTTGTGAAAGTCCGCCACCGAGCGGAGGGCTTTGTTTAAAAATTCAAGCGCTTTTTTGGGCCCGGTGTTGGGAATGGCGGTTTTGAAGAGGAGCCAAAGGGCTTTGTCCTCTTTATTTAAAAAACCGTAGAGCATGGTGCCGTCGTATGGGGAGATAGATTCGGCAATGTAGAGGGCGGCCTGCGTGCCTGCTGTGAGTTCCAGCGCGGAACTGTGCGCGAGGGTAACCTCGTACCCGATGCCCCCGCAGAGCAGGATGACGCCGTCTTCCTTCACTTCCAACACTTCACCTTTTAAATACGCAATCATAGGTTTATTTTACCATATTGGGGGGAAGGAAGGGGGGCAACTAAGAGGACGGCAACGGGAAAACGGCGGGACAAAAACGGCAAACGACGGAAAGACACAAACGGTAGATTCTGAAACGAGTTCAGAATGACCTGATAGATGAACGGCGAGATCCTGGAACCCTGCGGGCCGCCAGTTCAGGGTCTCGTTGTTTAAAGAGAGGAAGAGATGCTGGACTAAAGCATTCCAGCATGACTCTTTGTGTTTTTTGGAAAAATTTTTATTTTTTGGTTGTTTTTTGGCCGGTCAACTATAAAAGGGTTGTAATCGTTTTTTTTTTTGATAAATTTTGAGTATACGAAAAATTTATCAAAAAGGAAGGCTGTTATGAAAAACGTTATTATGGGCCGTTTAGGCGGGTTTACGCTCATTGAGTTGTTGGTTGTGGTGCTGATTATCGGCATTTTGGCGGCGGTGGCCTTGCCGCAATACGACAAAGCTGTTTTAAAAAGCCGCGCCGCCGGCCAATTCGCCCAGCTGGAGGCACTGGACAAAGCCCAGACAATTTACCGCATGGCCAATGGGACCTTTGCTACCGATATCGGCATGTTAGACCTTGAGTTATCCCAAGTTACGTGTCATGACAGTAACCAAGCTATTGTGTATTGCCAATTCGGGACAAACACCAGCGGCCGCGTAGCGTTGGAATTTCAGGGTGCATACGCCAGTGGGGAAAAGTGGTGGATTTGCCTGGCTAAAAAGGGGGATGATGCCGCACAGAGTGTTTGCCGAGATTACTACAAAGAATGGCGGGGAACCCGTGTTCCATACGAAAATGACAAGGGATATATGTATTATTGGAGTGCGCCCCGGTAAACTATTTTTTGACGGGTTTTTTTAAAGCGGCCTGTGCCGCTTTTATTTTGGCCAAAAAAGCGGTTTTGACGTTTATCATTTGGTTGAGCGGAGCCGTTTTTAAATGGCAGATGCCAATAGCCACGGCGTCGGCCGTGTCGTCCGGCGAGGGCGCTTTGTTTAGGTTAAGCGTCAGCTGCACCATACGCTGGACTTGTTTTTTGTCCGCCGTACCGGTGCCGCAAAGAATCATTTTGACGCGCTTGGGGGGATAAAAGGAAATGGGTTTGCCCGCTTGGTGGCAGGCCAAAATAATCACGCCGCGCGTCATCACCGTGTTGGCCATGGTAATGGCGCGCTTTAGAAAAAAGTTTTGCTCCATGGCCACTTGATCGGGCGCATAGGTGCGCAAAATTTTTTGCAGTTCGCTAAAGATATAGTCCAAGCGGTCGGGCAGTTCTTGCTCGGCCCCCGTGTGGATAAGCCCGCACGCCTGTAAAGACAAAACGGAACGGGCGTTCCGTGTGAGGATTGCCCATCCCGTTCTGTCTAAACCAGGGTCTATACCTAAAACGGTGGTTGTCTTGTCGTTCAAGCGGCCTCTTATTTGGCTTCCAGCTTGGCCATGACGGCTTCGTCAATGTTGGAGTTGTCGTACACGTTTTTAGTGTCGTCGTGATCATCCAACGCTTCCAACATATTCATTAGGGTTTCGGCGGTGTGCTCGTCGGTAATAGACACTTCCGTGTCCGGAATCATGGTCAAATCGGCCGATTCGGGCGTAACGCCTTTGGCTTCAATGGCTTTTTTGACGGCTTCCAGCTCGTTCATATCCGGGTTGGTGATGACTTCGTACACATCGCCCACGGTGCGCACGTCTTCGGCGCCCGCTTCCAAGGCGAGGTTCATCAAATCGTCTTCGGAAATGTCTTCTTTTTTAACGACAATCATGCCTTTGTTTTTAAACATGTAAGACACGCAGCCCGCCGTGCCGGTATTTCCGCCGTGGCTGGTGAAAATTTTGCGGATTTCCGAGAAAGTTCTGTTTTTGTTGTCCGTGGTGCATTCCACAATGACGGCCACGGAGCCCGGACCGTACCCTTCGTACGTGATTTCTTCGTACGACACGCCGGGCAGTTGGCCCGTGCCTTTCATAATGGCGCGTTTGACGTTATCAAACGGCATGTTGGCGGCGCGTGCGTCGTCCACAGCTTTGCGCAAGCGGGGGTTCTGGTCGGGGTTACCGCCGCTCATCTTAGCGGCGATGGTGATTTCTCTCAAAATTTTGGTAAATACTTTGCCTTTTTTGGCGTCTACGAGGGCCTTTTTGTGTTTAATACCGGCCCAGTGCGAATGTCCACCCATAGGTATACTCCTTACTGCAAATTAAGATACCTTTATTTTAGCAAATTTTTTGTAGGGTGGAATATGGGGCCGAGCGGGAGCGAGGAGTTGTCCGACCGGACGAGCAACAACGAAGCAAACCGTTTTAGTAAGAAAAAATTTGCCCCGCACGAGATTTGAACTCGTATCACCGGTTCCGAAGACCGGTACTCTATCCAGTTGAGCTAACGGGGCAACATTTATATTGTAGCAAACTTTGCCGCCACGCTACGGCGCGGGCGAAACTAACCCTTTTTAGCAGACCCCTTTTGTGAACCGCCTCCCGATTTTATGCTACATTATATGTAGTATGAAATCTATTAAAAACGAGGCAGCCGCACATTGCCCCAACCATTGCGAACCCTTTGATGTGGAGTACTGGTCTTTGGTCAGCGGTGACCAAGATCCCGATTTGAAATCCGCCATTATGGGCGGAGAGCTCAATTTAGTAAAGTGCCCGGAATGCGGCACTTTCTTTCATCACGACGGAGAACTGATTTATTTTGACGCCCCGGCCGAACTGTTGGTGTTTGTGTTTTCCGAGAAGGACCGCGAACGCGAGCCAGAACTGGCCAAACGCATGCAGGAGGATTACCGGCTGATTAAAAACACCCTTTTAAAACAGCTCAAAATGGATTATCCGCCCGTGTCTGTGTTTGGGTTGGAGGCGCTCAAGAATATTTTACAGGCGGAGGAGACCGCGTCGTTTGAGTCGGAAGCGATTGCCGCCGCCACGGCCGCGCAGGGGTTTCGCGTGGCGCGTTTGAAACCGTCTTACGCACGGGAACATCATTTTCCTTTCTACGTTCCGGCCCCGTCCAAAGACGAAACGGCAAACGAATATGCGGTTGCCGCGAGTAAAGTGCTCAAAAGCGGACTTAAAAGCGAGCTTTTGCGTAACTTTATGGACCGAATGAGTGAGGAGGGGGCCAATCCGCCGTTAATCCTATGACGCAGAAAACGCTTTCAATACCCCGTAAATACAAAGAACAGCTTTATTCCGTCGGCTTGTATGCCAAAAAATTAGGACTCAAGGCTTGGGTGGTGGGCGGTGCCGTGCGCGATTTTTATCTGCACCGCGATACCTTGGATATTGACTTGGCGTTTAGCGGCAACCAGGAATCCGTGGCCGGATTTTGCGTGAAGCACTGGGGGGGAGGAAAGCGGAAATTTTCGCAGTTTGGCACGTTCCGCGTCAACATGGCGGACGGGCTTAAGTTTGATATGGTGCGCACGCGTAAAGAGTCGTATCCGTATCCCGGTTCTCTGCCGGAGGTGGAGTTTTCCCCAGATATTAAGGACGATTTATTCCGCCGCGATTTTACCACCAATGCGTGGTGCTTTTCTATTTTGCCCGAAACCTTTGGCAAAACGCAGGACCCGTTTGGCGCCCAAAAGGATATTGATGCGGGCGTGATTCGCATTTTACACGACAAAAGTTTTTTAGACGACCCCACCCGCATGTACCGCGCTGCCCGCTTTGCCGGGCGGTTTGGGTGGAGGATTGCCCCCAAGACGGAGCGCCTCTTACGCGAGGCAGTAAAGGAGGAATACCCGTTGCTACTGACACGGGAGCGTTTCTGCCGCGAATTTTTAAAGGTGCTCAAAGAAAAGCGCATTAAAGAAATGTTTGCGCTGATGGAAAAGTACGATTTGCTGAAGTTTGTCTGGCCGGGACTTGTCTGGAACGATGCGCTGCTGCGCAGTGAGGATGTGGTGGAGCGGACGGGCATTTTGGTGTGCTTGTTGGGGTCCAGCGGGGAGACTTTTTTGCGCAGCTTGCATTTGCCGAAGGACTTTTCGCAGGAGATTTTTGGCGCGTGGCGCGTGACGCAGGAGAAGATGAGCCCGCTGACGGGGCTTTCTCCGCTGCAGAAGGAAATTTTGCGCGCGGTGCTGCCCGGGCTAAGCCCGCTGGCGTTGGAGCCGTGTGTGATTCGTGGCCGGGAGCTGAAGGATTTTGGTTTGGCCGGGCGGAAAATTTCGGGCGCGCTGGACCGCGTGCGTAAAGCGCAGTGGAACGGCGAAGTGAAAACGCGCGAAGAGGCACAGGCCCTGTTGCAGACCATATAAGCGTGCAGCCGTTTTGGAAAAGGAGCGGCCGACTGTAACACAGCCGGCCGCTTGATTCCTAGGAGCAAGCCAAGGGTGTGCCGCCTTTGGCTTGTTTTTTGTTTGCTTTCTTTGAGAACCCGTTTTTTATTAATTCGGGTTAATTTAGTATAACTAATTTAAATTAATTTTTCAAGCCTTTTTTAATTTCCTTAAAAAAGGCGGTTTTTTTGTCCCCTTCCGCGCGTGCAGGAGCGGGGATAAATTAGTAAAATGATACATATGGAAGTCATTGTATTTATTCCGATTTTATTTTTTTCCATTGTGCTGCACGAGTTTGCACACGGACTGGCGGCTTACCGCTTGGGAGATGATACCGCTTACTTAAGCGGACGTTTGACGCTAAACCCAATCCACCACGTGGACCCGGTGGGCACGTTACTCGTGCCGGCCTTGTGCTACGTGACGGGACTGCCGCTTTTCGGCTGGGCGAAACCCGTGCCCGTGAACCCCATGCGGCTGCCTTCGCCCCGGCGGGATATGGGCAAGGTGGCGTTGGCGGGCCCGGCGGTGAATTTGCTGTTGGCCGGCGTGTTTGTGCTGGTGATGAAGATACTGCTGTTGATGCAGCATTCCTTTTCGCTAGAGACCTTGCGCCAGGCCTTTACCTTTTTGCAGTACGGTATGTTTATTAACGTTTTTTTGGCCATTTTTAATTTGCTTCCCATTTCCCCGCTGGACGGCGGGCGCATTGTCACCGCGCTTTTGCCGGTGCGCGCGGCACTTAGGTACGACTTGTTTTGCGCGCGCTTTGGTATGTGGGTGGTGCTGTTGCTAATTGTGACGGGAGCCGTGAAGTATTTGATTTGGCCGCCCACGCAGCTAATAGTGGGGCTGTTTGGAAAAATTTTAATGTAGAAATGGTGCGGCGGGGCGCAGGTTGCGTTACACCGCCGAAGGATTGGAAATGATTTCACCCGCGCCGATTAATGTGCACATCAATGTTTTTGAAGGCCCGATGGACCTGTTGCTGCACCTGATCAAAAAAGACAACTTGGATATTTGCGACATTAACATTGCCGAAATCACGCAGCAGTACCTGGACTATTTAAACGTGATGAAGGAGCTGAACCTGGAAGTGGCCGGAGAATTTTTGGTCATGGCCAGCACGCTCATGCAAATCAAGGCCAAGACGCTCCTGCCTTCCCAGGCTCCCACCACGGAGGACGAAGGGCCCAACCCCGTCAAGGAACTGATTGCCAAGCTGGTGGAGTATCAAAAATATAAGGAAGCCAGCAAATTTTTAGAAAAGAAATTTGAAGAAAACAAAGATAATTTTTACCGCTCCGCGCCAATTTTTGACGACGGCGAAAAGGTGATTAACCTGCAAATGTTTGACCTGCTCAGCGCGGTAAAGCGGGCCTTTGAACGGTTGGACGAACGCAAACGCATTGAGCTGCTAAAGGTGGAGGAGTTCCCCATTGAAATGAAGATGGAAAAGGTGGTGAATATGTTTAAAAACCGCGAATGGGTGCTCTTGGATGACATCTTTGTGGGGGAGACCAAAAAGCGCGGCGTGATTACCTGCTTTATGGCGCTTTTGGAACTGATGAAGATTAAAAAATTGATTGCGCGCCAAGACGAAAAACTGGGGCAAATCCGCATTTATTTAAATCCTGAAAATAAAGATAAAGATTTTAAAACCCTGATGCACGGCGACGCTAATTAGCCGCCCGGAGGACGTATGCAGACCGAAGAAGAAAATTTATCACAAGTACCCAGCCCGGCAGAACCTATACCGGCCGCTTCCGCTGAGGCGGCTGCGCCTACCTCTGCCGCCGCTGAAACCACCGCGGCTCCCAAGCCGCAACCGGCGGATGAGGTTCCCTTTGAGCTGGTGCCCACGAGCGAATTTAAACAAATTGTGGAGACCCTTTTGTTTATTACGGACCGGCCGCTTAAACCCAGCCGCATTGCCGACGTGATTGACGGGGTAGATGCGCGGCGGGTGCGCGAAATGATTTTGGAAATCCAGGACGATTACGTCCGCCGTAACAGCGCCGTACAGGTGGTGGAAGTGGGCGGCGGTTTCCAAATGTCCACCAAGCCCGAATATGGCCGTTGGGTGCGCCGTTTGTACAACGAAAAAATGACTACCAAACTTTCTAATGCGGCCTTGGAAACCTTGGCAATTATTGCCTACAAGCAGCCGCTTACCCGCGCGGAAATGGAAGCCATCCGCGGCGTGGATGTGGCCGGCCCGCTGGAGCGTTTGTTAGAGCGGGGACTGGTGCGCGTGGTGGGCAAAAAAGACACGGTCGGCCGACCGATGGTGTACGGCACCACTGATGAATTTTTGCGTATTTTTGGGCTTAATAAAATTTCCGAACTGCCGGACTTGCAGGAATTTGCCGCTAAGGCCCTGCGCGAAAAACAGGAGGAACTGCCGTTTGGGGAACCCCTGCCGCCGCTGGCGGAACCGGCGATTATCCCGTTAGACGAGCTGGAGGGGCGGGAAAAATTGGAGGCGTTGGCCTCGTCGTCCGATCCGTTTTTTACGCGCAACAGCTACAACCGCGGGGATATTTTTACGCAGGACGCCACGCCGGACGCTTTAATGGCCGCCGCGGCGGAACAAAAGGCACAGGAGAATGGACCGGCACAAGAGCCGCCGCGAGGCGCCGCATCGGACGGGGAGCCTTCCGCGCAGGAAACGTCCGCTCCAGTCGCAAATGAAGATTTATCCCGGGAGGAAAAATAACGATGAACATTGTGTTAGCTGCCAGTGAGGCGTTTCCGTTTTGCAAGACAGGAGGTTTGGCCGATGTAGTGGGCGCCCTGTGCCAGCAGTTTTCGGCCCGCCGGGGAAATAAGGTGCTGTTGTTCCTGCCGCACTACCGCAATATTGTGCGGGTATCCTCTTTAAAGGTAGTGCCCGGTGTGTATCTCATCCCGATTGGGGACCGCATTGAACAGGTGTCCCTTTCTTATATTAATTGGGGTAATGTCTTGGTGTTTTTTGTGGGAAACCGCAAATACTTTGACCGCCCCGGCCTCTACCGTACCAAGGACGGCGAATACCCCGATAACGACGAGCGGTTTATCCTCTTTAACCGGGCCGTGCTGGAAGGATGCAAGTTTATCGGTTTCCGCCCGGACCTCATCCATTGCCACGATTGGCAGACGGGGCTGATTCCGGCCTATTTAAAAACCGTTTATAAATTGGACGCGTTTTACACGCGCACCCGCAGCCTTTACACCATTCACAACATTGCCTACCAGGGGCACTATTCGTATTCCACCTTCCGCAAGGCCGGTTTCCATCCGGTGGACTATACGCCTGACAAATTTGAGTATTACGGCGGAATCAGCTTTTTAAAGAGTGGGATTGTCTTTGCCGATAACATTAATACCGTCAGTCCCAACTATGCCCGCGAGGTGCAGACGGACCCCGCCATGGGGTTTGGATTAGAAGGCCTGCTGCGTTACCGCAGCCAGCATTTTTGCGGCATTGTAAACGGCATTGATACCGAAGTGTGGGACCCGGAAATTGACCCCGTTTTGCCGATTGGGTACGACACGGCGGAAGTGGTCAAGGGAAAATTGGCGGCTAAGCTGGCCTTGCAGCAACAATGTAAGCTGACGCAGGACCCCGATAAGCCGCTTATCGGTATTGTGTCCCGGTTGGATTACCAAAAGGGACTGGATATTGTGGTCAATTTGATTGAACGGTTAAAGGACCGCGTGCAATTTGTGGTGCTGGGCATGGGCGACCCCATGCTGGAAAAGGCCTACCAAAGTTTGGCGCGCAACAATCCCGCCTCCGTCAGCTACAACGGGCGTTTGGATGAAGATTTGGCGCACCGCATTTACGCGGGAGCGGATATCTTTTTGATGCCGTCCCGGTTTGAACCGTGCGGTCTCTCTCAGTTAATTGCAATGAAATACGGCGCGCTGCCGGTGGTTTCTAAGGTGGGGGGGCTGGTGGATACGGTGCGTGGGTACCGCCCAGGAAACGAAGAGACGGCAACGGGATTTTTTATTGAAACCTTCAATGAAAAGGGAATTTTGCAGACGCTGGAGCAGGCCATTAACTTGTTTACAAATGACCGCCCGACGTGGACGCGCTTGGTGAGAAACGCCATGCGTCAGGACCTTTCGTGGGATAAATCCGCGCAGGCCTATTTGGAATTGTACCGGAAAACGGTCATTTAGGAGTGAAGGGTGAAGAGCTTTCGTTTACTAGCGGTTTTGGTAGTTTGTTTGTGCCTGGGGAGCGCGGCGCTTGCGGCCGGCGCCAAGAATGTAATTTGGGTGATTGGCGACGGCATGGGCCCGGAAACCATGGGTTTTTTTATGCAGGGCGTGCGCTATGCGGACTTGCCCGGATACCCGGACAAAACCTCCCACCTGGAGCAAATGTTAAACGGGGGAACATGGGGGCTATTTTTTAACAATACGTACGATACCTTGGTGACGGATTCCGCTTCGGCCGCCACGCAAATGGCCACGGGAAAATTCTCCCGTCCCGGTACGATTGGAGAAGATTACAACGGAGCACAAGTGAAGAATTTGCTGGAACTGGCGCGTGAAAACGGCAAGTCCGTGGGCGTGATTAGCGATGTCTATGTGACGGACGCCACCCCGGCGGCGTTTACGGCCCATGCACAAAACCGCAAGGAAAAAATGAACATTGCCCGGCAGATGATTGCCTTTGGGCCGGATGTGATTTTGGGCGGCGGGCTTAAGTATTTTTCCACTGGAGAAAATAAAACCTTGTTGAAACAGGCCAAAAAGCAGGGGTACCGTTTTGCCGGAAACAAAAAAGATTTGTCTAAAATTAAATTCGGTAAGGTGCTGGGGCTGTTTGCGCCGGAGGCGATCCCGATGTCCGTGGAGCTGGAACAGTATCCACAGATTCCGTCCCTGCTGGAACAAACGCAAAAGGCGGTGGAAGTGCTGAGCCAAAATCCGAATGGCTTTGTGCTCATGGTAGAGGCCGGAAAGATTGACTGGGCGGCGCACGGAAACGATGCCGGGGCGCTGTTTCGCGAAATGCAGGTATTAGATGAGGTGCTGGGCTATGTGCTGGCCTATGCCGATAAGTCCGGCGATACCTTGGTGTATTTAAATGCCGACCATGACACGGGGCTGGGCGCCTTTACCTACCGTCATTTAGGCAAGGAAAAAGCCATGGAAAAAACGGCCCAGGGTGAGGTGCTTTACGACGGAAACGTGGACTATGCCTCCTTTAAAACCTATCACCAGTTTTTGCTGCAAAAGCGCAGCTTGTATAACTTTAAAGAAGAACTTAAAAAATTGCCTGCTGCGCAGTTAACGCCCGAATTTTTACAGCAGAAATTCTCGGACGCGGTGGGCTTTGAGGTGGACCTCAAGCAATTTGAAAACCCGACGGATTTGGACGGGTTGTTTAAGCAGTTTGACGAGGCCCGCGGCATTGTGTGGGCCACCCCGGCGCATACGTCCCTGCCGCTTTTTGGCGTGGCGTACGGCGCGGAAGACGGACTCTTTTCCGGCGTGTACCACAACACGGAAATTTTTCCCCGCATGAAGGCGGCCTTGGGGTTTGAAGACCCGACGGAGGAAGAATGAGCGATTTTTTGGCAGAAAAAAAGAATCCGGCAACCGGACCGAAACAGGTGCTGCGGCTGCACCGGCGTTTGTTTTTATTGGTGTTTGGCGTGGCGGTGCTTCTGCAGGCGTTGGTGTTTGCGGACACGCGCTTGGGACGGTATTATCAGGAATTGGAGCAGCGCTTTAAGGTGATTTTAACCGTGGATGCTCCGGCGGACAATGCGGCCCTTTCCCAAATGGGCGAGTCACTTAACCAAAAAGAGGATATTTCGTCCGTGCGGCTCTTCTCGCCGGAAGATGCGCTGGGGGTAGTAAAAAAGCAAAACCCGCAGCTGGCAGAGGCCATGCTGCTGATGGGAAAAAACAAGATGCCCGCATATTTTGAGCTCATCTTGAACGCGCGTGCGATTAACAACATTCGTCCGTTTGTGGACAATTTGGCCGCGGAATATCCCGCGCTGACACCGCACTACAGCGAGGCCCATGCCGCGCTGTTGTTTTACACGGGGCTGAGCGGAAAACTGCTGCATGTGTCGGTGGTGTTTGCTCTGCTATTGTTTTTGGCCTTTATGTTTTTGGTGGAGGCATATCCGTCCGCCGAGGCCCGCAAACATTACTTGGGCGGAGCCGTTTCCGGCGTGTTGGCGGGGGTGGCTTCGTGTGCGTTTTTTGCGGTGCTGGTGTATCCCACCGGATTTTTGGCCCAAGCCATGGCGGAGTTTACGTCGTGGGGCAGGCAACTTTTAATGCTCGCCTTTTGCGGGCTGTTGGGGTGGACGTTATCTAAATGGCAAAAATTTTAAGTGTACTGTTGGCGCTCGTATGCTGTGCTTCGCCGCTGTTTTGCGACGAGGCGGCCGACCGCAAACGGGAAATTGAAAAGCTGAAAAACGAGGCTGCGCAAAAGGAGCGGGAGCTGAAGAAGTACCGCGAACAGGAACGGCAAATTTCTAAGGAAATTTCCTCCCTGCAGAAACAAAAGGCGCGGGCGGAACGGTTGAAAAATAAGGTGGAGTCCGACATTTCTTACGTGGAGCAGAATTTGCTGTCCATAGAGGAAAAACGCGCCGCCCTGGAACGCAGTATGCCCATGTGGCAGGGTGTAGTGGAGGAGGAACTGCAGCGGTATTATTTTTCGCCCTCGTGTGCTTTTTGCCCGCAGGGGTACAGCTTGGAGCAGGAAATTTTTGTGGACCGGATGCTGACGCATAAGGCCGCCTTTGCCGCCGAGTTAAAGAAAGAAAATAAAGAGGCGAAGGAGCGCATTCACTCGTTTGAGGAGCGCAACAAAAAACTGCTGGCGCAAAGCACGCAGATTAAACAGGAACAGACGGTTATTTCGCAGTCTTTTAATAAGAAAAAGAAGGATTTGGACGTGACCCAGCGCAAGGCCGCGGCGGTGCGTAAGGAAATTAACGAGCTGAATAAGTCAGCCGCCGAGCTGAACAATTTGCTTGCCTCCTTTGAGCGCAAACGCAAGGCGGCGGATGCAAAAAAGGCGGCGGCGTCCAAAACGCCGGCCAAAAAGACGGCCGGACCCAAAATAGATGCGCCGCGCCATTCCCTGCCGTGGCCGGTGAGCGGGAAAGTGATCAGCAAATTCGGCAAGGAATACCGGGCCGATTTAAATACGTGGATTTTTAGAGACGGTATTAAAATTTCCGCCCCTGCCGGACAGCCAGTGTTGTCCGCCGCGGCGGGCAGCGTCATTTACGCCGGGCCGTTCCGTTCGTACGGCAACGTGGTGATTGTGGACCACAACAAGGGATTTTTTACCATTTACGGATTTTTGAAGGAAATCCGCGTGGAAGTGGGAACCAAATTAGAAGTGCAGGGCCTGGTGGGAACCGTGGGGAAAGATACGCAATCCTCCTCCGGAACAGGGCAGAGTGCGGTGTATTTTGAAATTCGCCAAGGCACCACGGCCGTGGATCCGCAGGAGTGGTTGAAATAATTTGTAAGAGGTATTTATGAAATCAAAAAAGTTAAACCGTTATGCCGTTTTTGCGGCAGTTGTGTTTTTTGTGGGGACGCTGTTTCCGTACGCTTACGCGGCGGCGGATAACAGCCTTAAAAAGCTGCGCACGCTGGTGGACGTGATAGAATTTGTCAAAGAAAATTATGTGGAAACCACCGATACGGATAAGCTCATCTCCGGCGCTATTAAAGGCGTGGTGGGGGAGCTGGATGATTTTTCGCAGTATTTGGATCCCAAGGATTACAAGGAGCTTAAAAACGAAACGCGCGGAGATTTTGGCGGCTTGGGTATGCGGCTGCAGCTGGTGGACGGATATGTGACGGTGATGTCCCCCATGTTGGGCACACCGGCCTTTAAAGCGGGGGTGATGCCCGGCGACCGCATTTTGTTTGTGGACGACAAGGATTTGGACGGCATGGCGCTGGACGCGGCCGTTGAGCTTATGCGCGGGCCGGTGGGCAGCAAGGTAAAAATTACCATGAGCCGCAAGGACAAAAAAGGCGAATACCAAAAACTGCCCGATTTCAATTTTAAACGCGAAAAAATCGTGCCCGAGGTGGTGTACCACCGCATGCTGCCCGGTAAAGTGGGGTATTTATATATGGTAGATTTTTCCGGCCACAGCACGGAAGAGGTAAAAAAGGCGCTGGCCGATTTGAAGAAACAGGGCATGACGTCTTTGGTGCTGGATTTGCGTTTTAACCCCGGCGGACTTTTGACGGGTGCGGTGGATATTGCCAAGCTCTTTTTGGCGCCGGATGAGATGATTGTTTACATGCAGGGCCGCAAGCCGGAGTATTATAAGGAATTTAAAACCTCTGCGCAGCCGGAATATCCCAATATCCCCATGGCGCTTTTGGTTAACCAAGGGTCGGCCAGTGCCAGCGAAATTGTCTCCGGCGCGTTGCAAGATAACGGCCGCGCCTTTGTGGTTGGGCAGCGCACCTTTGGTAAGGCGAGTGTACAGCAGGTAATGCCGCTTTCGGGCGGGGCAGGCCTGCGTTTGACCATTGCCAAGTACTACACGCCTTCGGGCCGTTTGATCCAGCGCGATTACCGCGATAAAACCAAGGCGGATGAGGGCGGCATTTTGCCGGATGTGGAAGTGATTGTGGAACCGGAAGAGGAAGCCAAGGTGTTTATGCAGTATAATAAAATTGTGCATACACCGGGGCAAAAAACGCCGGAAATGAAATTTACCGAAAAAGACCCGGTGTTGGATAAGGCGGTGGATATTTTGACCGGGAAGGTGAAATTAGAGGACGCCAAGGCCGCCTCCCAAAAAGCCGCGCAGGAACGCAAGGCTAAAAAAGAAAATAAAAAAGCCGTTAAAAAGGCCACGGAAAAAGAACCCGCCGCCACAGACGGCAAGAAGGCAAACTGATGAAGAAAGATTTTACGATTTTAGGTATTGAATCCACCTGCGACGAAACTTCCGCCGCTTTGTTAAGAGGGGGAAATGAGATCCTCTCTAACGTGATTTATTCGCAGATTGACGAGCATAAAAAATACCACGGAGTCGTGCCGGAGCTGGCCAGCCGCGCACATGCGGCCAAGATTGCCACCGTTATCAACGAGGCGCTTGGAAACGAGCACATTGACTGCGTGGCCTTTGCCAGCGGACCGGGGCTGCCCGGAGGGCTGATGGTGGGACGTGTGGCGGCCGAGACCCTTGCAAATTTTAAAAAAGTGCCTATACTAGGAGTGAACCACCTGGAGGGTCATATTTTTGCGTGTGATTTTGAAGGCACAGAGGCCAAGAACCGCCTGCAATTCCCGCTGGTGGCGCTGGTGGTTTCCGGCGGGCACACGGAACTTTGGTACGTGAAGGATTACGGACAATACAAGGTGCTTGGCAAAACGCGCGACGACGCTGCCGGCGAAGCCTTTGACAAAGTAGCCAAGCTGCTAGGGCTGGCGTATCCGGGCGGGCCGCAGGTTTCTAAACAGGCCTTGCAGGGCAAGCGGGACGCTATTCACTTCCCGCGGCCGCTGTTGCCGGGGACGTGGGAATTTTCGTTTAGCGGTATTAAAACCGCGGTCAGCTATTATTTGCGCGACCATAAGGAGTTTTCCGTGCCGGACGTGTGTGCCAGCTTTGAACAAGCCATGGTGGACACGCTGGTGACCAAAACCCTGTTGGCGGCTAAAAAATATAAGGTGCGCCATATTGCGGTGGGGGGCGGCGTGGCCGCCAATTCGCTTTTGCGCGAACAAATGCAAAGAGAAGCGGCCGCCGCAGGCATAGAAGTACACTTTGTGGAGCGGAAGTTATCGTCGGACAATGCCGCCATGATTGCGCTGGCCGCCTACCGTAAATTGGCCCATGCCGAACAGACCGGAAAACCAGTGAAAAAGAATATAGATATTAACCCCAATATGAAGGTGCGCAGTTGGGATTAGTAAGGAGTTGCGATGATTTTATGGGTCATGCCCGATGCGGGCGATAAAACAAAAGAGACGTACGCCGCTTTTGTTGCACAGTTTCAAAAAGAAAATCCGTCCATAGACGTAACCGTGCGCGTGTTTACGCGCAATGTGCTGTGGCGGCGGATTTTTACCATTAAGTACCCCACGCACGAAGAGGAAGTTCCGGATGTGATTCAAATCCCGCACTACTGGACGGCGCTGCTGGTGCGTGAAGGCGTGGCAGAAAATCTTTCGCAGCTGGACCCTGGGCTTTCCCTCACCAATTGCCTCGTACCGTTAAAGGCGCACTGCTACCAGCCGGGTACAAAGGACATTTACTCTTATCCGTGGTGGTTTGATTTAAGCGCGCTCCACTACCGCGCCGACCACTTAAAACTGGTCACCAAAACGCCGGAACACGACTTGGCCACCTGGGACGGATTTTTGAACGTGTGTGAAAAACTGCGCGAAACGCTCAAAGATACGCCCGGATATTACCCGGTGCAAAACAGCGACTGGCGCGGTTCGCTCTCCATGCGTAACGCTTTGCCGTGCGTATGGGGCAGAGGGGCGGATTTATTATCGGCCGATTTGGGGTCCACCTTGGTGGGCACCAAGGCGTTTAAAGAAGGCGTGCGCGATTACGTCAATTTGGCGCTCAAAAATTACATGCCCATTTTGCGGGAGCGCGGCTCGCTGGGAACCATTGTTTCCGGCAAGGCCAGCATGATGATTTCCCGCAAGCAGGGCGTGGGCACTTTTAATGCACGGCGCGGCATTCGCGTGCGCACGCTGCCCGTGCCGACGACGGGTGACACCTACCATTCCTACCTGTCCGGGATGAATTTGTTTATTAACTCTTTGTCGCAGGAAAAAAAGAACGCGCTTAAATTTATTAAATTTTGCGCGCGGCCGGAAAATCAGTTAAGCTATGCCGCACACATAGAGGCTTTCCCCGCGTTTGAGGATGCCTTTGAACAATTTATTTTTTCCTCTGCCCAGCGGCTGCAAACCTACAGCAACATTTTGGCCTCGGCCCGCACGCTGCCCAACATTACCATTACGGGCACGATGATGGAAATTTTAAAACGCATCTTGGCGGTGTGCGCCACGCAGGTGGTGGAGGGCCGCTTTACGCAAGCCTCCCTGGACCGCGAACTGGACCTGGCGGCCAAGGAAATTGAATACCTGCTGTCTATCTACGAGGGATAGTTTATGTTTGATAAAAAATCCTACACCCTGTATAAATTTCACAAACAGTTGAACCAATCGTTCCAAGACAAGCGCGAACTGTTAGAATGCGCCTTGCCGGCGCTGCGCAATTTGTTCAAGCTGGACCGCGTGTACTTTTTTGACTGGCAGCAGGAGCGGGCCATTTTGTCGTTGCGGATGATGTGCAAAAAGGAATACTGCATGGATATGCAGGAGGATATTTCCGTCATCAGCGAGCCCGTATTTTTAAAACAGCTGCTGCAGGACGGCGTGGCAGAAACGACCGATTTAAGCTACCCGGCCATTTACGTGCTGGTGCGCTGGCAGCGGCCCAGCGTGGAGCTGAAAGCCGGCGAAGTGCACACGTACATGCAGGAAAAAGTGGGCGTGCTGCGCTTGGAGCGTTTTCGCAAAAACCGAATTTTTACCGCACAGGAAAAGGAACTCATCAAAGCGCTGGGCGAGGAGATTTCGCACAATTTGCGCAACACGGAAATTGACCAGGCCAAAAACCAGCGTTTAAATGTTTCCACCGCGCTAAACGATTTGTCCACCATTTTTGCCTCGTCCTTGCGGCTTAACGACGGGCTGGAACTTATTTTGAAAGGCGTGCAAAAGTACTTTCGTTTTGACCGCGTGCGCCTGTACCTGACGGATGCCGAGGGCAGCAAAATCAAATCCGTGTTGGGGGTGGATATTTCCGGCAAGGTGACGCAGCAGGACGGCAAAACTTTAAGCGCCGGCGAAACGGCCATTTTAAAGGAAGTGTTTGATCCGTCGGTTTCGTACCGTTCTTCGCGCAGCGTTATTTATATTCCGCTTAAGGTACAGCGCAACAAGGTGGGTTTTTTGGCGCTGGACAACATTCTCTCCCGCCGCAAGGTAGGGTATTTGGATTTTATTTCGCTGCAACAGTTTGCCTCGCAGATGGCGCTTTCTATAGACAACGCCCGCCTGTTTGAACGCGTGCAGGAACTTTCCAATTACGACGAGCTGACCAAATTGCCCGTGCGCCGCTATTTTAATGAAAAATTTGCGGAGGAAATTTACCGCTCCAAACGTTTTGACCTGACGCTGTGCTTGATTATTATGGACATTGACTGGTTCAAACAAATCAACGACGGGTACGGACACCAAATTGGGGACTGGGCATTAAAGGAAGTCAGCCGGGTGATCCGCACCAGCCTGCGGCAGACGGACGTGCCCTGCCGTTTTGGCGGGGACGAAATGGTGATTATGCTCCCGCGCACCAACGGCGAAGAGGCAAAAATTATCGCCAAGCGGTTGCAGGAGCGCATTTGCGCCATTACGCTGCCCAGCCGCTATACCGAAGGGAAGGATGTGCACCTAAGCATCAGCCAAGGCATTGCCTGCTTCCCGTTTGACGGCGAGAACGCCGAACAGCTTTTGGAAAAGGCGGACAAGGCGCTTTACGTCGTTAAACAGAACGGGCGCGGCAGTTTTGCCGTGTACCGCGAAGTGGCCGACCAGGCGGCCCTGGCGGACGAGTTGGCCCGCGGCTCCCAAGTGCGGTAAATGTTAGACGGGGAAAAATACAAAAAACAGTTGACATTTCCTCCAAAAGTTGCAAAAATTTAAGAGTATAGGTTTGGCGTCTGTTTATTTTTATAATCAGCCGCCTTGTTGCGCGTGATTTTTTACGGGCAGAAAAATTTGTTAAAACTTAATTTTTAAAGAGGGCTTGGCCCCAAATGGATACATACACAATGAATAAAATCAAAGGTTTACTGCGGGTTTTACCGGGTAAAGCGGTGCTTTGTGCCGTTTTAACTTTGTTGTTTGTCGCGGCGTCTGCGCCGCTGTTTGCCCAAACGGCTGAGGTGCGTTACGCCGGCGTGTTTTATAAAGCGGCACAGTTGAATAGCAATAATGAGATGTATTGCGACTACACTATTGTCCCTCCTACTTCTGCTTCTTCTAGTAATGAAACTAACGAACTGATTCTAGCGCGGTTCAAGCGGGAGGGAGGAAAAACTTTTACTGATGGCGATTTGAATGTTAAGTGGGCGCAAGACTTCTATGCGGAGAACCTGCAAGAGGTTCTTAACAAGTATCCGTCCGCACGCGCTAGCGGGGGAAAGTATAAGATCGGCGCTCTTTATTATTTATACGAGAAAGCGCCTGCGCCGATCCCTGGGTATTACGTTTACAAATTTGAGGTAGTAGGCTTTTCGGATTCTCTATCTGGTTTTTCCATTGGAGTTGCATCAACGGGTGATGACCAACGCAGTTTTGTATTTAAACCGAATCCGACCAGCAATTCTACTCCGACGAATGATCCATGGGCTAGCTCTGCTTTGATTGAATACGACCAACCGTATCCGAAAGCTACGCCGGCAACTAATGCATACCCCAACCACTGCTTGGCGTTATGCATGAATGTGCGCTGCACGAATAAACCAATGTCTCAGAGCACATATTCTATCGCGTTTCCGCTCCAGCAAATTAAGTTTGACGTGGTAAAATACTACAACGGCAAAAACATTGAGGATGCAGAAGGCACCCCTTCTATTCGTACGATTAACTTGTATCCGGATACAGAATCTACTAGTGCCAAATGTGGGTCTTATCGTTGCCCGGGCGGTCCGAAGGATGGCTACACTTGTACTTCACCCGAGTATGAGCTGGTTAATGGCACATGTTATAAATTTGGCGATCCTACGACCTCGGTTGACTCTTCCAATTGCGTAACAGATAGTACCAATTGTCCTAATAGCAATTGTAAGTATGTTATTTTCAATAATGATGGGGTACGCTCCAACGTGGATATTCCATTCTGCGCCGCGTGGGACGGTTCGTACGAAATTGCAGGCGAGTTTGGTAAGTCCAACGGGGACTTTGGTTTCCGCGCCACGGTGGCGACGGACGTTCCCGGCGATAATATCATTACCGACAAAATCACTTTTAGCTCTACCATTGCCTACCCGGGCATGAACCAAATCCCGATACAGGTGGACGTGACCAACGTGCACGCCGTACGCAGTACCCCCACGGTAGTGGGTAACATTACGGCCGTGGCCGCCCAGCCCTACACCTTTGCTTACCGCTTGAGTAAGGATGCCGATGTGCGCGTGGCAATTTTTGATGCTTCGTCTGGTGATAACATCAGTTATGGTGATGCTACCAGTGATACCACTAGCACCATTTCGGGTAAAAACCAAATTGTCCGCACGTTGGTGGATTGGCAGCCGCGCGTGGGCGAAGGCATGAAGGGCGTGGAAAATGATAAACAAATTGTAGAGTTTGACTCGTGGGACGGCCGTGGTGATAACGGCCTGCTGCTCCCGGCGGGTAACTACATTGCCGCCATTCAAGCCAAAACGCAAGATGAATGGCCGGGCATTGATTTCTCCCGCGCCGTTACGCGCCAAATGTCGTTAGACCCGTTGAAACTGACCGACATCACCGTAACGGGCCTGAACAAACAATCCACGGCGTATGCCTCTATTAACTATGTGCTGACGGAACCCGCTAAGGTGTACTGGAATATTTATACGCCAGGGACAACCTTTACGGACGCGAATTCTGGCACGACTACTATTAATACGAATTCTTCTCAGCGTACGGGGACCGCTCCGGCCATTACGGGGGGAACGTTGGTGTACAGCTCGGCGGAGGACCGCACCGGACGCGTAATTTTCAATTCCCGCTGGGACGGTTTGTGCGGTATTTCAGATGGTTGTACCCGCACTTATGCCAAAGGCGAGAAAAAGTCTGACGGGACCGCTTGCACGGACACCACTTGCACGGAAAAATTTGCCTATGGCTCACCTATGCCGGACGGCAACTATGTGTATGTGCTGTGGGCGGAAATTCCGTACAATGGCTGCTATTACAATGCCATGGGTACTACCGACAACAAGCCGAAGTTTGCTGCGGGGGAGGCTTGTACGGCAAGCGAAGCCAATAACAATAAACAATTTACCGGTGTAAAAACCCTGAACTACTATACGGGGCAAGTGGCGGTGGAACGCGGCCTAGTGGATATTACCATTCAGCCCGTCAGCTATGCCACCGTGGGTTCCAGCCCGACGGCTTACGGCTTGGATCCGTTTATCTTTAAGTATTCCTTGGCGCGCGACGCCAGCGCTGTGGCCAAAGTGACCAACTCCGCCGGCGTGGACGTGAAGTACCTAACGCCTAAAGACGGCGTAACGCAGGTGGCCCAACAGCTTAACACCCTGTCTTGGGACGGGCGCGACGACCAAGGCCGTATGGTCACCCCCGGTACCTATATGTTTGTGGTGGAAAGCAAAGACGCTATGTTCCCCGCAGTGACCAACCGCGCCTCGGCTGTGTTCCCGGTGGATATGTACCGCGTGGTGGACGTTTCTACGACGGATGTGTATGGCGACAGTGACGCGAAGGCCACGATTTCTTATTCGCTTTCCAAAGCGATGAACGTGCAGATTAACATCTATAATAAGGATGTGGTCATCCCGGCGTACAATACGAAAACAGGCGATTATAGCGATTATACGGTTTTGTCTTCCAAATATGCGACGGGTTATACGAACAACCTGAACGCGGCGATTGTGTATGAAGCGGGCAGCACCACAGCGTTTGCTGCGCTTACAGGTGTGGCACTGGGAAGCGTTACGACGCTGACGGGTACTGCAAATCCGTATACGCGCGACACCATCGTGGCTATTGAAAACCCGAACTATGAAGCCGGCTCCGTTGAGGCCGCAAAAAAGAAGTATTATGTTACGCTTAAACGCGAAAGTGTGAATGTTCAAACCAACGCAGCCGTGTGGCCGCCCCGTGTGTGTAACACTGCCGATGATAGCGATATCTTTGAAAATGGGCATGTGAACTCGGCTAAGGTGACCTCCGCCCATGCGTGTATTTATGTAAACGATGAGAATTTCACCAATTATCCTACCGCAGCCCAAGCTGCTGCGGGGGTGGTGGATGTGCGCTTGCAGCCGATTAAAACCTTTGACCGCTCTGCCACCAAGGTGGGCGACGGTTTGACGGTGACCGAGGAATGGGATGCGTTGTATTTCTACAACCCCACCCCGTCTGCGGAGCGCCATACCTCGGCGGAAATTGCCGCTTGTAAGAACGCAACGGACGTGAAACAGTGCCCCTACGAAATGGTGCCGGACGGCCAGTATCCGTTCTTCATCTCGGCCCGCTCCAACGAACCGTTTAGCCGCTATTATACAAATGCAGGTGACAAGCTTGCTGCAGATGAAAAATGTCAGAGAACGGAAGCACTGCCAGCGATACCCGGCACTCCGGTTAAATACTCGTGCGATATAAAGCAAGAAAAGTTCCTCTACGCGACGGATAAAGTAACGAGCAAAATTAAC
Source organism: uncultured Elusimicrobiales bacterium (assembly GCA_934667625.1). Lineage (GTDB taxonomy): Bacteria > Elusimicrobiota > Elusimicrobia > Elusimicrobiales > Elusimicrobiaceae > Avelusimicrobium. The sequence goes on along the minus strand of CAKUMH010000008.1, from coordinate 33,900 downwards.
GTTACCCGCGGGCCGGTGTACTTCTTGGACGGCTCCACGGTGGTATTCCCGAATGCGCCGCAGCTCTTTAATACGTCCACGGGCCCGGTGTTTATCCCGCCGTACGAGATTAATTTCTCCGTTTCCCGTGCGTCCACGGTAGAGGTGGCGGTGGTGGCCTTGCAGCCCAATATGTGCTACGACGCCGTCAACACCCCGATTACCGCCGATACCCCGCGCAACGCGGCCGCCGGAGCGGTGTGCAAATTCCTCTCCACCATGACGATTGCCAACACGGGCAACTTTGACCCGAATGTGGTGCGCAAAATCTATTGGGACGGGACGGATAACAACGGCAAATACGTTAAACCCGGTATTTACGAGGTGCGCCTGACCGCCAAAAACTACCCCGACCCGGGCTTGTACCAGGAAACGGTCAAGAGCATTACCGTAAATGCGGATCTGCTTAAGGTGTTTGACCTCTTGGAGGCCGACGGTTACGCGCTCAACACCCGCGGAACGGATATGAAGATTGGCTACCAGGTTTCTGTGCCGATGAAGGTGGCAATCCAAATCTTTAAACCCGGTACGACTATTTACGACTACCAAAAGGGTACGCTGCGCAACCCGACCACAGGCAAGGAAGTGACGGACATTAATGAAGTGTTGGTGCGCGCGATTGTGGGTATCCGCCCGGCGACCACGCTTATTGAAGAACTGTGGGACGGCCGCGACTATGCCCAGCAGGAAGTGCCGGACGGCACCTATCCCTTCCGCTTTGTAACGGCCCTCAACTCGGCCGATATTGACACGGTGACCGGTGAGATTTTAGGAGGCGATGATGCCGAGACGGACAGCTCCAAATGGAAAATCAACAAGGTGGCTGATACGTACGAGTATCAAAAACTCCACAACGCCACAGTGGCCATTGGGGATGGGCGCTTTGTCTGCGAAGATTGGGAAAAGACGGTGTTCTTCTACCCCAACCCGCTGAGAGACGCCAGCAAAGGTACGCTGGAAATCACCAAGATGCCTGTGCCCGGTACGGTGTCTATTAAGTACTTCAACCTGGCCGGTGACTTGGTGCGCGACAGCAACTATACCTGCGTGGACGCCAACAACTACCAGGCGACCATGGGCAGCAGCTTGAGCTTTGCTCCGGATAATAACATCAGCGGTACGCCGGTGGATGAATCCACTTTCACGAACGTCCGCAATGCGGCCCTGCGCTGCCGCTGGGATAGAACCAACCAGCATGGCAAAAAGGTGGCCCGCGGCGTGTATTTCGGCTTAGTGGACTTTAAGGCCCAGAACGGCCGCGAGCACTGCCAAAAGGTGGTTAAGATTTTGATTCCGTAACGGGCCTTTGGGCCGCGCTACAAGCGCGGCCCGGACCGCTACGCAGAGGGGAAACCTCAAACATTTGCAGTACCCTGGGCCGTTGGGCCCTAATTGGAAGGCGGACTTTGGTCCGGTACGAAAAAATTTATGAACAGAAGAATAAAAGTTTTAATTGCTTGTCTTTCTCTCGGTCTTTTAAGTGTTCCTGCGGCGGCGTCTATTGATTCCCACGCCGGTACCAGCGCAAGCGCATTTTTAAAGATTGATGCCGGCTCCCCCAGAGCCCAGGCCTTGGGCAATGCCTATGTGTCTATTGCCGACGGGCCGGAAGCCCTGTTCTGGAACCCCGCGGGTTCGGCCTCGGCCACCACGCGCGAGCTTCAGTTTTCGTACCTGGATTATTTGCAAGGCTACAAGGCGCGCACCTTGGCCTATTTGCAGCCCATGGGCAAAACCATTATCGGGTTGACGCTCAACTATATGGACATGGGCGGATTTGACTACCGCGACGAGGAAGGCCGCCCGCAGTACTCCGGCAAACACCCGGTGCAGAACTTTGTGGGCAGTTTGTCTTTGGCGCGCGGGTTCTTTAACCAAAAACTGCAAATCGGCGGTACGGCGAAGTACATCAGCGAAAAGCTGGACAGCGACCATTACAACAACGTCGGTTTTGACGTGGGCGCCAAGCTGCGCCTGATTAACTGGCTGGGCCTCGGCGGGGCGCTTGTCAACATTGGCGACAAGGACGAAATGCCGCGCGGGCTTCGCTTAGGGGCGGATTTGAACACCCGCTACTTTACCGTGTCCGGCGAATATATGAAATACCGCGACGACAAAGCCCGCTATGGCGTAGGGTTGGAAGTCCACATCCCCGAGGATATGCTCCAAGTCGCCCGCTTTGATTTGCGCGTCGGGTACTATACGCGCGAGAACACCGGCACCAACGATAAGGATTCGTGGGTGGGCCAGCTGGGCTTGGAGGAGACCTCCAAGGTGTCCTTCGGCTTTGGTATTTACAGCTCGGAACTGTTTGGTTATGGCGCGTCTATTGACTACGCCGTCACGCCGTTTGGGGCGTTGGGTACTTCGCAGCAGATTGCGCTGTCGGTACAGTTTTAGTGTATGAAGGAACGGAAAGGGAAAGTTTTACTTAACAAAAAGGGCCAAACCGCGGTAGAATATATTGTAACGGCGGCAGGCCTGTTTGCGGCGTTTCTTTCCTTTTATGTGTTGTACTCGCACTTGGTGCCGCAGCAGTTTGACCAAGGGGCCAAAGTGATTTTGACGGAATACGACGTGAAATAATTTGTAAAAATCAGGAGGACTGTTATGAAGTTTATCGTTGCTTTGCAAAACAAAATGGACGCCTTGAAAGCGCAGGCTTTGGGCTGCCTGAAGAAAAAAGAAGGGCAGAACACGATTGAATATGTGTTGATGCTCGTCGTGGTCGTGGGCGTGGCCGGCTTGGCTGGTGTGCTGATTAAGAAATTTATGCCGGATTTGTTTGACCAAGTCAAAACCAAAATTACCGGCAGCATGAACGAAATGTAATTTGGAAGCAGTATGAAAATTTTTCGTAAGAAGCGTGGGCAGGTGGTTGCGGAGCTGATGCTGATTTTGCCCGTATTTATGTTGATGATTTTTTTCGTCCTTGAATACGGCAACATTGCCTACCACACGATTATCGCCAACCATGCTTCTTACGAATTTGCCCGTATCGCCTCGCTGGTGGCCGTTAAAAAGCCCAGCGGGCGGGCGGACCGAACAATTATTACGCAAAAGATTAACCGCGCCAAACAGAAGGTGTTTGGCAGCCGGGCGGGGAACATTGCTGTGAATGTGAAGGTGGAAGGAACCGGCGTGGACCCCATGTATAAAAAGCACCGCCACGAGGACGTGGTCGTTACGGTTACGTATCCGGTGCATTTGCTGTTCCCGGGCACCAGCTATGTGCTGGCCAGCGAGCCCCGCAAGGACGGGGTGCGGCGTATTCAGGCCGTTACGCGTATGCCCATTGACAAAGGGTATTTAAGCTCGGACGTAAAATAGATTTGATTTATTACTTTAAGGCAGTTTAAGGAGACAAAATGAAAAAAGGAATCTTCCTCCCGTTGGTAGTGGCCATTTTGGCGGCTATCGTGTACGGGGTGATTGTAAACAGTGCGCAAAGCAAACTGGATGCGGCCAAAAACATCAAACAGGTGTTTGTGCCTATTCGCGACATTAAAGAACGCGAAGTGATCAAACGGGATATGATTAAAACCGTGCCCGTGCCTGCCGCTTATATACAAAAGGACGCGTTTACGTACACCACCTCGGCGGATTTTAAAGCCATTGAAAACGCCGTCGCCCGCGTGCAGATTCCCAAAGGCAACCAAATTTCCAAGTATGCCATCACCTCGTTGTCTCCCGAGGCGGGGCTCTCTAGCAAGATCCCGGTGCAGATGAGAGGGTTTGTTCTCTCCAAGGTGGATATGGCTACTGCCGCCATGATTAAGCCGGATGATAACGTGGACGTACTTTTGACGTTTGAAGCTGTGATGAAGAACGGTTCGCACCAAAACGTAACCATTACGCTGTTGCAGAACGTAAAGGTGCTGGGTGTAGGGTCCGACCTGGGGCAGGGCTTGGATGCCAAAACCGCCAATGCCATGAAGAGCAAAGACGACGATGCGGCGGCGTATTCCGATACGTCCTCCCTTTCGTTGGCTTTGTCCTCCAAGGACGCGCAGTACCTGGCCTTGGCCTTGAAAGAGGGCGATATTTCCGTCATCTTGCGCTCTCACGGCGATATGACCACGTACATTATGGAAGTGGCAACCTTTGATAAATTATTCAATTAAGGATAGATATGACCAATAAAAAGTTTATAGTGAAGGTATCCCTTGCGGTATTATTGTTCGGCCTGTTGTTGCCGTCTGCAGCGTTGGCTAAAAAGACCCGGTTGGTGGCCGTCAGCGCCGACGTGGTGGAAATCAGCGGGACGATGCAAAGCGTCAAAGGGTTTTCGTGGAACCAGCTTTTTGACTTTGAAGAAGCTTCTATTCCCGGCATTTTGTCGTTGGGTGAATTTGAACGCAAAACCGCCGTTACCACCCGCTTGCGCTTGATGGAAACAGAAGGCCGTGCCCAGGTGCTTTCCAACCCGAAGATTGTTACCTCCTCGGGCAACAGTGCCAAAATTACCGTCGGCGGTAAGGTGCCGATACCGATTGTAAACAACCAGGGCGTAGGTTCCCAGTTGGAAGAATACGGCATTTTGCTTAACGTCTTGCCGACCATTATTCCGGAACGCAACAACATTATTGATTTGCAGGTGCAGCTGTCCGTGTCCACGGTGGACTATTCCAGAACCGTGGTGATCGGTACGGCTACCGCGCCTTCCTTCACCAACCGCGATGTGGAAACCCACGTGGAAATTAACAGCGGCGAAACCTTGGTCATCGGCGGGTTAAAGAGCAGTGCCCGCAACGTGTCCGAGGACCGCGTGCCTTTCTTGGGCCGCATCCCGCTTTTGGGGCTGTTGTTTAAGAACAAGGACGTTACCGAGGAACAGCGCTCGCTCTTCCTGTTTATTACGGTTGAAATTGTGGAATAATTTTTATGACAGAAGAACTGGAAAACCCCAAAACCGAAGCGAAAATCATCGCCTTTTCCGGCCCGAAAGAAGGGGCGGGAAAAACGACGCTGGTGCTGAACCTGGCCTTGGGCTGGGCAGGCATTCAAAAGCGCCCGGTGTTGATTGTGCCGCTTGATCCGCTGGCGCGCCAGGAACACAGCTTTTATTTGGATATCAAAAAACCCGTCAGCGTGGTGGATATTTTAAAAACGCTGGGCAATACCAACATTGCCGTGGTGGGGGGGCTTTTGCGCGGGAAGATTTCCATGTCCCAATGGGGGGTGGGCGTGCTGCCGTTGGGCAATACGCGCGCGCAAATGGCGTCTATTAGCCCAAAGATCATCATCCCTATTTTGTCCCGCTTGGCCCAGACCTTTGATATTTTCTTGGATGTGGATTCCAGTTTCCCCATGCAGGCATTTGCCTTTGACATTGCCGATAAGATTTTTTGGGTCTCCCAGGCCACACGCACGCATTTGAACTCTACCGTGCAGCTGTTTAACGATTACAAGGAACAGCGCTATCCGTTGGACCGCGTGAGTGTCATTTGCAACGCGTATGACACGCCCGGTTCCATTCCCTACGAAGAAGTAGAACGTTTTTATTCGTCTCTCGGGCGCGAAGTGGATGTGTTCTTGCCTTGGGACGAGGATGTGATGGCAACGTCCAACCGCAAAGAGGTGGAAATTATCACCAACCCCCAATCCGAATGGGTGAAGGGGTTGCGGCTGGTGCTGGCCAAAATCCGCGATTTGAAACCCGCTCCCAAGGATTGGACCGCCTCCGTGACCGATGAAGAATTTACGCAGGCTGCCAAGGAAATTTGGAGCCCGGTCCTTTTTGACGACGGCAAGACCACGGTATCCGAACACGTGGCGGAGCCGGAGGACGAGGGCAACAAAACCAAAATGTCCTTTTGGGACGATTTGAAGCAGAAAATCCACAAAGAAGTGGTCCGCACGCTGGAAATTGAGCACATTGTGGTGAGCGACGAAAGCACCGCCAGCGCCCAAACGCGCAAACGCGTGGCCGCCATTGTGGACGATATTTTGCAAAAACAGCCCAATTTGCAGTTTTCGCGCGATCAGCGCACGCGTTTTTCGTCGGAACTGTTGGACGAAATTTTGGGCCTGGGGCCGCTGGAAGTGCTCATGCGCGACCCGGCCGTTACCGAAATTATGGTCAACGCCTTTGACAAGATTTTTATTGAACAAAAAGGTAAGTTGACCTTGACCAAGTACAAATTCCGCAATAACGAGCAGGTGGTGCAGGTGATTAAACGCATCGTGGCGCCGCTGGGCCGCCGTATTGACGAATCTGTGCCGCTGGTGGACGCCCGCTTGAAGGACGGTTCCCGTGTAAACGCGATTATCGCGCCGTTGGCGGTGTCCGGCCCGACGCTGACTATCCGCCGCTTCTCGCAAAAGCCTTTTGGCCCGGAAGATTACTACCGTTTTGGTACCATTAGCCCCGAATGTATGGCGTTTATTGAAAAATGCGTCCGCATTCGCAAAAACATCATTGTTTGCGGTGGTACGGGTACCGGTAAAACTACCTTTTTAAACGCTATTTCCGGCTATATTTCCCATAACGAACGTATCATCACCGTGGAAGATACGGCTGAGTTGCGCTTGCAGCAGCCGCACTGGGTGTCTTTGGAAAGCCGTCCGCCAAACGTGGAAGGCAAAGGCGCCATTACCATTCAGGATTTGGTAAAGAACTGCTTGCGTATGCGTCCGGACCGCATTGTGGTCGGTGAGTGCCGCGGCGGTGAAGCGTTGGACATGTTGCAGGCCATGAACACCGGGCACGAAGGGTCCTTGACCACCATTCACGCCAATACCCCGCGCGACGGTTTATCCCGCTTGGAGGCCATGTGCTTGCAGACCGGGGTGGACTTGCCGGTGCACGTGATTCGCGAGATGATTTCCTCCGCCGTTAATATGATTGTACAGCTTTCCCGTTTTTCGGACGGCTCCAGAAAGGTGACCTATATTACCGAAATGCACGGGCAAAAAGACGGCGAAATCCAGTCCACGGACCTCTTCCGCTATGTGCAGACGGGCGTGGACGAAAACGGCAAGGTGCAGGGCGTGTTTGCCCCCACGGGGCAGCTGCCGACCTTCTTTGACGAATTTGGCGCCAAAGGCCAGCCGGTGGATAAAGACATTTTCTTAAAAGGGGCCGTGCCATTGGATGCCAACGGAGACCCGGATTTGAAGGCGGTGCAGCAGCTACGCGCCGAGCAGGAGAGAAAACCCCTCCCTCCGCCCGTGCCGCCTGCCGCTCCGGCCAAGGCGTAAGGAAGCACAGAATGACAATGAAAAAAATTCACCTTTTATTTTGGGGCCTGATAGGACTGCTGGCGGCGGTATTGCCGCCGGCGGTACAGGCACGCGCGCTGAATGAGAACGACCGCGGGCGGATTATCTGCGCCCAGAAAAAAATGCAAATTTTGGCGGAGTTTTTCAATGTCAATTTGGCGGCGGACAAGAAGGTGTATAACTTTGGGCCCGAGTGCTCTATAGCCTCCGCCAAGGACGTAACTATGCCGAAGTGGTTCCCCGAGGAACTGGCCCGCATGGATAAAAATAAAGTCATCTATAAACCCGGCGAAGGGACGTACAGCGAGGCGGATCTGTGGCGCCAGGCGTTTGCCAACGTTTACCTGTTTTTGGAACGGGCGGACAACTCGTTGGACCCCAACCAGCCGGTGGTGTTGGACCAATTGGCCCGCGGTTATGTGGGCAACCGCGCCAACCTGATGAACACGCTGGACCAGCTGAACAAGGATTTACTGCGCGGAAACCGCTTGCTGATTATGAAGGACAGCATGGAAGGCCGCGCGCGGTCGCTCTTGGCCACGATGGAGCTCATCAACAGCGAAATGTTTAGCACGGTGGAATCCTTTTCAAGTCCGATCTCTCAGCGGGAAAACAAATACCGCCAGTCCGTTATGGCGGTGGTGACGCTGGCCAACCACTTGTACTCCCAGTTTATGGGAACGCCGATTCCGATGAACCCGCCGGATCCCAAAATTTACCGCACCAGCAGCGGGGAGCGGTTCGTCAACCTGATTTTGATTTTACTGGGCTCTGCCCTGGCCGGCATGGCCGTGTATTTGCTGTTGGAAAACAAACGCGAAAGCATCTTCCGGTTGATGAGCGAATACAAACAAAAAAGTTTGGTATGGGCGGAGGATTTCAACCGCCAGTTCTTAACGATTGACGTCAAATACATTGTTTTTGGCACCGTGGGAGTGTTTGCGCTTTTGGGGCTGATGTTTGGACTAATGGTGGGCGGATTTTTTGGTGTGTTTGTGTTTTTGCTGGTGCTGTTTGTGGGGGGCGTGGTCAGCGTGCGGATGCCAATGGCCGTGCTGGATGCCCTCAAAAAGAGCCGCGGCAAGCGCATTAACAACCAGCTGATGGACTCGCTGATTTTGCTTTCCAACTCCTTGCGTTCCGGTATGGATATTGTGCAGGGGTTTGAGCTCGTGTCGCGCGATATGCTTCCGCCGATTGCGGACGAATTCGGCCTGGTGGTGAAGAACTATCAGCTGGGTACTCCCTTTGAAAAAGCACTGGACGGACTTTCCGACCGCGTGGAAAGCCGCATGCTTTCCTACATTATTAAGGCCATTATCATCCAGCGGCAGGTGGGCGGTAACTTGACGGTTATTTTTGCCCGCTTGGTGGAAAACATCCGCGAGGAGAGCAAACTGGAGGAAAAACTCCAGGCGATGACGGCCCAGCAGAAAATCCAGTCTATCGTGGTCAGTATTATGCCGTTTGTGATGATGCTGGTCATGTTTATCTTCAACCCGACGCAGATGATCTCGTTCTACACCAGCCCGTTGGGGATGGGGATCTTCCTCTTCTGCGTGGTGTGGATTGCCATCGGTATGAAGGTGCTTAAAAAGATGGGCGAGGTGCGGGTATAATTATGAATAGTGTGCTACTTACCTTGGGGCTTAATTTGCTGTTGGCGGTGGGGGCGGTTTCCCTGTTCATTGCGGTGTTTACGCTATTATCACCCAAAGAAAAGAAAGAGGAAATCGTGGACATTGCCGTGCGCCGCTTTAAATCCTCCTCCAGCTTTGCGCGCTTAAACCCGGAAGAGAAAATAATGGACCGGCTGGCGGTGTTCTGCCTGCACAATTTCCACCTGGAAAAAAGCCTGGAAGAGCTGCACATGCAGCTGGGCAGCCCCGATACGCCGCAGCCCGTAGATATTTTATATACTAAAATTATCGCGTCTTTGGCGATTCCGGCGGCGATGATGCTGTTGTTCCAGTCGCTGTGGCCGATTGTGTTAATCCCGCTGTGCTTTATGGTGCCGGATGTGTTGCTTAAGAGCAAAATCCAAAAGCGCCAGGCCGAAATTTTGGGCAACTTTTCCACCACGGTGGACTTGGCGGCCTTGATTATTGAATCCGGTTTGGACTATTTGACGGCTTTTGAAAGAATCGTCAAAATTGCCAAAGAAAAAACAATTTTGGAAGAAGAATTGGAAAAAACAATTAACGAAATTAAACTGGGGTACTCCCGCCGTGAGGCATTGGAACGCTTTGCCGCCCGTACCGGCGTGCAGGAAGTGCGTTCTTTGGTGGGGTTAATCATCCAGTCCGATGAATTGGGTACCAGCTTGGTGGATTTGCTGCGCAACTTTTCGTCCGACTTGCGCTCCCGTCGCTTAAGCCGCGCCGAAAAATTGGCTGCGCAGGCGTCTACCAAAATGCTGTTCCCGTTGTTTATGTTTATTTTCCCGACGATTTTTATTTTAATTTTGGCTCCGATGATTGGCGGTTTGGTCAGCGGGGGAATTGGTTTTTAGAGGATAAACTTATGAATAAATATATGGCTTTGGCTGTATTCTTTGTATGTGCGTCTTTGCCGGCGCAGGCGTCCACCTTCCGCCGCGAAGTGCCTGTGCGCCAGCACGGAAAAGAGGAAGGAATGCTCTTGGATTTAAATAAAATTTCCATGGGTACGCTTAATGACGTGGAAGAAAAGAAGCAATACCTTTCCACCGTGCAATTAGAAAAACAGCGCATTCAAAACTACACCCTGCGTATGGTGTACGAAAACGCCTACCTCCTCTATAAACGGGGCGACTACCAGCGCGCCCAGGAAATGGCGCAGACCATTTTGAGCATTGACCCGAATTTTAAACAGGCCCAGACGCTTGCCAAGCAGGCCAGCCACATGGGCACTTACGGCACCACCTCTGAGGCAGAGGTAATTGAGGCTAAATTCCAAGAGACGATCCGCCTCTACGACAGCGGACGCCTGGTGGAAGCCAACGACAAGCTGAACGAGATTTTGACCATTCAGCCCGGCAATTCCAAGGCGCAGGCGTGGAAACGCAAAATTGATTACGACATTGCCAAGGAATATACCCGCCGCGGCGATGAAGCCTTTAACAACGATAATTACCAGGCGGCGTTGGATGCGTGGTACAATGCTTTGTTGATGCGCAAAGACGACCCGAAATTAGTGGCCAAAATTGCGGAAACGGAAAATAAACTGCGCAAGCAGCAGGTGGCCGATTCCATGAAGCAGGCCCTGGATTTTTACAATAAAGGACAGTATGTGGAGTCTTACGCCGTGTTTGAACGCATTACCAAAATTCAGCCCGGCGATCCGCGCGTGCAGAAGTATATGTCCCAGTTAAAGAATGAGATTGCCGCCGGCTACTATAATGCGGGAAACAAGTCTTATAACGCCAACCGGTTTGACCAGGCAGTGTCTTACTGGACGAACGCCAAAAAGTGGGGGGCGGATGCCACCACGATGGACGGCCTCATTAAGCGGGCCCGTAACGCGAAAGAAAACAATTTGCGCGTGAAGCAACAGCAAACCTTGCAGGCGCAGCGTGCCGCGCAGCAGGCGGAAGAGGCGGCCCAAAAGGCCGAAGAAGCCGCCAAAGCTGCCGAGGAAAACATTGAAACCGTGACGGTGGACGGGAATGTGCCCGGCTTGACGGACGGCACCGTGATCCCCGGCGCTGCGAGCGGGGGCATCGGCACGGGCGGGGTAAACGAAACCTTGCCGAATTTGAGCCCCACCACCAACCGGGTGACGGCGGAGGCCAGTGCGGCCTCTCGCGCCAAATACATTGAAGGGCTGGATGCCTTCAACCAGGACGATTACGAACGCGCCCGCCAGGCTTGGATTGTGGCCAAACAGTTAGATCCCGGCAACAGCGACGCGGACCTGGGGCTGCGCAAAGTGGAAGAGTTGATGAAATAGGGAGTGATGAAGATGAAATTAACCTCCAAATGGATTTTGTGGTTCGTATTGGTAACGGTGTACGCATCCGTCATCGGCGGGTTGTTTTATTACAATTTGTTTAAATTCGTTTTTGATAAAAAACTGCAGAACGAAATGGTGGAAAAAGTCCGCTTTAGTGCGCCGACGCTGGTGCAATGGCTGGCCTCCCGCCCCAAGGGCGAAGCTACCTTCCGTGAGGCCGAAATTATGAAGGGCCTCCAGCGCAACGACGACCGCATTAAAAGCTTGGTCTATTTAAATTACGACGGTTCTATCCGCTGGCACGAAAACACCAAGTTCCTGCGTATGTCGTATTCCGACTATGCCAACGCCGTGGGGTTTGACAGCAACGCGGCCCTGCAGGCAATCCGCGACGGCCTGCCGCGCGCCATCCTGTTTGACGGCGGCAATTCGTACGATATGGCTATTCCGCTGTTAGCCAAGGGCAGCACGGTAGCGGGGGTGGTGAACATTACCGTTTCGCGCGAGAGCGCCAAGACGTTGATTCATTCCTCCATGGTGCGCTATGCTTGCGGTGCGTTTATTATGATTTTGCTGATCGGCGGGGTGCTGTATTTGTTCCTGCTGCTCAAAATTCTGCGTCCGCTCGGGGCGTTAAAGGACAGTGTGGAAGCGGTGTCGCTTAACAATTTGACGCTTTCTTTCCCACAGCGGCGCGACGAAATTGGCGATGTGGCGACGGCGGTGTCGGGGTTGCTCGTCAAAATCCGCGAGGATATAAAGAGTTTGGAAAATGTGGAAATTATGTCCTTGGAAAAGGAACAGCGCTGGTGGAAAACCATTTTAGCCGTGACGGTGCCTAAAGGGTCCCGCGCGCTGGTGATTGACGAAAACAACAACATTCTGTATACCAATTTTGAGTTGAAGGTGCCGGGCAAAGAACGGGTGCACCTGTTGGATATTTTTGACGGACGCCAGCAGGAAATCATCCAGGTGGTGGGGGAAGCGCTTGAAAACCCGACCAAGGTGTTGCGTGGCACGGTGATGAATAAAAATGTAAAATGCTTAGTGAAGGCCGTGCAACTCCCCGACGATGCGGGCAAAAACCGCGTGGTGCTGGTGCTGGAGCCGGAAGCTTAAAACGTTTAGTTAGGAGAAGATATGAAAGTAGAAATTAAAAAAATTGGTGTTTCCACGGTTTTATTTTCCGTATTTCCGCTGGCCGTATTTGTGGTCATGCTGATTGGTGCCTTCTTGGAGATTTTCAATCCGGATGCTACGTTGAACGTCACCTATTTGATGAGCCTGATCATGCGCGCCATTCAGGGCACGCTGCTGTTCTTAGTGTCCACGGTGTTCTTCTTGTGGGCGTATAATTTGCTGTGCGCGCTGGGTATCCGCGGGGTGCGCGTGGAATTGGAAGATAAATAAGGGGTAGGAGAATGAAGAAATTAACAGCCGTTTTGTTGGCGGCCGTGTTGGCGTCTGCGGCGTTTGCCGCGCCTGCCAAAAAGGCCACCAAAACTGCCAATAAGGCAAAAAACAAAGTGGAAATCCTCGTAGTGGAGGATGATAATTACGCCGCAGGAAAGGAAGATGCACAGCTTACGGCGGGTTTGGCCCAGTTTTTGGAGGCGGAGCCGAACGTGACCAAAGTGTCGTACGCGGCCGCGCTCAAGGACCCGAAACTGGCCAAAATGGACTACAGCTTTTTGCCGCTTTACCTCATTAAAAAAACAGCTGCGGTGCGCGCCAAATTGGAAAAACACATCCAGTACGGTTACGTGCAGGAAAATGACGATTTCGTCATTTTGCCGCGCCAAACGCGCCAGGGGGTGTACAACGGCAAAACAGCCAAGCCGGGCGTGTTGGAAATTTTTGTCATGTCCCAATGCCCGTACGGCGTAATGGCCGAAAACTTGGTGATTAAAGCCGTTAAAGACGGCAAGCTGCCCGCCGGAAAGGAAATCCGCATTCGCTATATCGTCAATTACGACAACGCCAACGGCTTTTCCAGCCTGCATGGCTCGGGTGAATGGGAAGAAGACGTCCGCCAGCTGTTAATTGCCAAGTACTACCCGGAAAGCTTTTGGAAGTATTTGGAAATCCGCAACAAAGACTACCGCTCCAGCCGCTGGGATAAAGCGATGGAAGAGGCCGGTATCAACGTCAAAAAAATTATGAAGAAGTTTGATACCGAGGGCGTGGAACTGCTCAAGGAAGAGGCCAAGTATTCGCAGGAATACGCCATTAACGCTTCGCCGTCCTTCTTGTGGGAAGGCAAGGTGCAGTTGGATTTTGGTTCCGCCGCCCAGTTGGAAGGGTTTGGATTCTTAAATCCTAATGCGGCGCAGGGTGGGGCAAACGTTCCGGCCGGCAGCTGCTAAAGACAACAAAATTTACCGATATACGGGGGCTGGGGATTACCCCGGCCCCCGTTTTCAAAGGTTTAGGCGGAGGGCTTGCCCGGCAGGCGGTCTGCCTAAGCAGGTTGAAACGATTTTTACACAGGATTAGACGGAAACAGCCATGAAAATTCAAAAATTAAGCGGACTTTTTTCAAAAGCGGTACTGGCGCTGGTGGTCATTTCGTTTGTGCCGGTGTTTATTGTGGGCTTTCACGTAATGGGGGTGGACAGCCGCATTTTGAAGAACGAAATTTTGCAAAAACAGCAGACCGTGGCCGGACGGTTGCTGTCGGTGGTGCGTTCGCACCTGACGCGCCAGGCACAGCTTTTTTCCATTTTTATTGATTTACATTCCGAATTCGGCGGCCATGATTTAATTAACGCCGAGGACTTGCTCTACCTGCGCGGGCGCAACCCGTCTATTTTTTATATGTCCGTTCTGTCCCCGGAGGGAAAGCATCTTTTTGCGTCGGGGCGTTCGGTCCTGCCGCTTAACTCGCGGGAACTCCTTTCCAACTTAATGCGTACCTGTGTGGAACAGGGGAAAAGTTACGTCAGTGATGCTTACCACACCCGCAGTGGCGTGTTTTTGCTGATGGGGTTTCCGGTGCGCCGCCATTTAAGCGATACGCATGCGTCGGCCGTGGTGGTGGCGGAAATCAGCTTAAAAGAGGTGGGGGAGGCGCTTTCGCGCGCGTATCCATTGGACATGAACGCCTTGGTGGTGTCCGGACGCGGGGAAATTATTTCCTACAACGGTGCGCCGGAGGGTTTAGCCGGCGCCATTCCGCCGGAAATGGTCCAAAAGGTAAAGGCGATTCAAACGCAGCTGGGAAAGGAACACAGTGGGGAGGTGACACTGCCAAACGGGGATAAAATTTTGGTGGCGGCCGCTTCGCTCAATTTGCCGGATTGGACCGTGTACGTGGACCAGCCTTCCAACGTGGGTACGCAGCTCTTTGTGGAAAGCACAGTCAATTCGTTTGTGGACATTTTGGTTTTATTTGTGGTCATGCTGCTGTTTGTGCTGGTGGTGAGTTACTGGGTGATTAAGCCGATCACCCGCCCGCTGGAGCGCTTACGGGAAGCGGCGGTAAAGCAACGGGAAAAGGAGGATTTTGTCGTCCAGGCGCAGGATGTGGAAATTCCACACAACGAAATTGGCGAATTGGCCGAGGCGTTTGTGGCTATGTCGGGCGCACTGCACGAACGCCGCCAGGAGCTAATCCGCACGCAAACCGAACTTTCGCAAAGCAACCAAATTTTGGAAAAGCGCGTGGAAGAGCGTACCCAGGAGCTGAAGGCTACCTCTAAAGAACTGGTAAAGGCAGAACGGCTGGCAGCCATTGGCCAAATGGCCTCTATTATCAGCCACGAGATCCGCAACCCGCTGGCGGTGATCAGCAACGCTACACGTTTGATTAAGATGTTGGTCACGTCGCCGGATCCGAAGGTGAGCAAACAGTTTGGCATTATTGAGGTGGAAATTAAGCAGGCCAACAGTATTATCAGCGAGGTGCTGGGCTACGCGCGTTCGCGCGATTTGATTTTGTCCGCCATTGATTTGAATAGCTATTTGCGCGAAATTTTGCTTTCCTATCCCTTCATCCCCGGTATTACGCTCAAGGAAGAGCTGGATCCCGAATCGGTGCGTATTAAGGTGGACGCGGAGGAAATCAAACAGGCGATCCGCAACATTGTGTCCAATGCCATTGAGGCCATGCCAAACGGCGGCCAATTGACGGTGGGCACCAAGGTGGGGCGCCGCGTGGTGTGCATTTACATTGCCGACCAAGGCCCCGGAATCACCGAAGAAGTGCGCCACAAAATGTTCGCCCCGTTCTTTACTACCAAGGCCCGCGGTACGGGGCTTGGCCTGGCGGTGGTGGGCAAGGCCATCAGCCGCCACAAAGGCAAGCTGTTTATTCACAGCGAGCCGGGCAAGGGAACTTGTTTTCAGATTTACTTAAAAATTTACAGAAAACCCGGAGATACCAACTATGGAGAAGCAAGTTAAAATTTTAGTCGTGGATGATGACAACAACCTGCGCGAAACCCTCGTGGATTTGCTGGAAATTGAAGGCTACAAGGTCTATCAGGCGGGTAACGCCACGGAGTGCTTGGACATTTGCGCCAATGAGTTTTTTAACGTGATTTTAATGGATTACAACCTGCCGGGCGAAACGGGGCTGGAGCTGATTCGCAAAATCCGCACCTTCAACCAAGATACGCAAATCATTATGATTACGGCCTATGCCTCTATTAACGCCATTATGGAGGCCATGCAGGAATCCGTATACGACTTTTTGGTAAAACCCGTGGATTTTGATTACTTAAAGCGTACCATTAACCGCGCTTTGGATAAGTTCTTCTTGGAACAGAGCAACAAGGAATTACTCGCCCAGTTAAAAACGCGCAACGCGGATTTGGACCGGTTGAACAACATGAAGTCCAAATTCTTTTCCATCGTTTCGCATGACTTGTCCAACTCGCTTATGACGCTTAAGATGAGTTTTGACATGCTTAAAAAGAAACTCACGCCGGACGCGGACCAGCAAAAAAAGATGATGTTCATGGACGAATCTATCGGCCAAATTGAACACTTGATTAAGGACCTGGTGGACTGGGCCGCCATTGAAAAGGGTAAGCTGCGCATAGAAAAAGACCGCTTTGAATTGACGGAAAGCTTAAAGAAAACGGCCGAAATTTTCCGCGCCAAGGGTGCCAAGCGCAACATTCGCGTGACGTTTGAAAGCTGCGGCGCCGTGCCGGTGGTGGCCGACGAGAAACGCATCCGCCAAGTGATCTCAAACATTTTGGAAAATGCCGTGCGCCATACGCCCGATAATGGGACGATCGGCATTGTTGTTAGCAAAATAGATGAAAAAAATGCTAAAGTGTCGGTAACGGACTCCGGGGACGGTATTGACCCCGAACAGGCCCCCAATTTGTTCACCAGCTTTACCCAGCTGGGGGATAAAAACCGGGTGGGCCGCTTGGGCCTTGGGCTTTCCATTGCCAAGGATATTATTGTCAACCACGGCGGCCGCATTTGGGCGCACAGTGAAGGACTGGGCAAGGGCGCCTCGTTTAATTTTACGTTGCCGATTGCTAATTCGTAGACTTTGACTAGCTAGGGAGTAGACCAATGAATAAGAAGAAAAAAGTGACCGTATTAATCGCCGATGACCAGACGCTGTTTCGGGAAGGGATTAAAGATGTGCTGACGGGTGAGAAGTGGATTGAAGTCGTGGGCGAAGCGGCCGACGGTGTGGAAGCAGTGGCTCAGGCCAAAAAGCTCCGGCCGGATGTAGTGCTGATGGACATTAAGCTGCCTAAGTTGGACGGTATCAACGCTACGCGCCAAATCCGCCAAACCTGCCCCGAGGTCAATGTGCTTATGCTTTCCAGCTTTGAGGACGAAGCACACGTGCTGGACGCCATTCAGGCGGGGGCCAACGGGTATCTTTCCAAAATGCTGCCCGCGGCCGAACTAGTAAATTCCATTAAAACCTTCACCAGCGAAGGGCTGATGATTCCCCAACAATTAATGGGCAAACTTTTGCACGGCCTTCGCAAAATGGGCGACGGCGGTATGCCCACACAGGCCACGCTCACCAAAACCGAAATTAAGGTAATGGACTACCTTGGCAAGGGCATGAGCAATAAGGAACTGGCCAAGGAATTGGACTGCAGCGTCAAAACGATTAAAAACCATTTGAACAGCGCCTTCCACAAATTGGGCGTCAGCAGCCGCACCGAGGCGGTGGTAAAGGCCATTGAAAAGGGCCTTATCTCTTCGGAAGGCACCGTCATCCCGGAGGAAGACGAATAAACCCTATGGGCAGCAAAGGACCGGCCGCACGCATGCAAAACCAAAACGGACAAGCCACCATTGAATATGTGCTTATGCTTTCAACGGTGGTGGTGCTGGTGGCCGCCTTTCTAACTGCTTTTAACGATAAAATAGTCCGCTGGTTCTTTATGTTCATCGGCCAGCTGCTTACTAGGTAAAAACATGGTGCGGGTGCTTGGCAAAGCCGTCGGAAAACTCAAGGAAAAACGGGCGCAGATTTTGCTGCCTGCGGTGATGCTTGTACCTATTTTTATTTTGGTTATCTACCTGCTGTTTGAAACGGCCAAGGTATCCATGAGCAAGGTGCGCCAGCAGTTTGCGCTGGACAATGCGGCCTACTCCCAAATGTCCGCCACCAGCACCTATTTGAACTCCGTGGCCCTGCTTAACGGGCCGCTCCCATACCGCGTGCTGCTGCAAATGTACCAGGACCAAAACCTGACGCCCAAACCCGGCGAGCAGCCCGTGTCTATTTTTGAATTGTTCTACCACGGCGGTGGGGTGCCTAGCATTGGGCCCGATTATAAGACGGGTATCAACCGCCCGCCTAGGGCAGAATCGGTGGACTGGGGGGTGCATTATGACCCGTCCAACAAAGAATACTCCCGCGCGGATTGGGAGAAGGAATTCCCCAAGAGCCCGGGGGCCGATCCGGTGCCTGTGATGAGCAAGGAAATCGCCGAAACGCACTACCTGCCGGCGCGTGGGTTGTTAATTCCCGTCATTCAAAACTATTTGGAAACTTTCGTGCGCGTGGGCAGTATTTATGACTCCCAGACTTATACATACGAACAGGTGAACAAAAACGCCCTCATGTTCCGTGAGGCCTATTACTTAAACAGCAACGATTGCAAAAAATCGGAATGCGGGCGGCAGAGTGCGGCGCAGCTGCGGCAGTTTTTAACCTTAAAAATGGTTCCCGTCAAGCTGGAAAAGGCACGCTTTTACTTTACGGAAAGTGAGCGTTCCGGTTCGCACGGTGGAGCTTACGAGCTGGATTTGTCCATGTCCGAATTAAATTTGCCGCCGCTTTTCCAGTTTGCGCATTTAAGCAATTCCTCTGTGAGTAAATTGCGCCCCTTGAGCCGCGGAATTAAATTAAAGCAGCCCTTTAAGCTGCCGCGGAACTATTTTAATATCAATTTGGAGCAGAAGTATAAGCCGTACGTGCACACCACGGTCACGCTGTCCTGCCCGCGCGGCAACAATAACTGCGTGTGGCCCAACCCGCTGCCCAAATACAACATTACTTTGGATCCTTAGTATGCGGAATTTATTTTTTCCTTTTCATTCGTCCAGAGGGCAGGCCACGACCGAGGTGGTGCTGCTGTTTCCGCTTTTGGTCATTTTTATTTTGTTTATTATCAAAATTTTCGGTTTGCTGATTTTGAGCCAAAAAATGGAAATTGCCGGTTACTATGTGGGGCGGCGCTATCAGCTGCAGTCGCACGAGACCGACTATTACAGAAACACCTGGGACCGCCGCTACCTGCAAAAGGACATTCAAAAAAAGGTGGAAAACTACCTGGGTTTTGACAACCCCGGCATGCGCAAATTTTTAAGTTTAAACGATTTAAAAATCAAGTACGACACCTCCGGCACCTGGACCAAGGTGGAACTGATTGCCCGCACGCGTCCGCCGCGCATTCGCTTTTTGTGCAAGTACGACCGGGACCACGTCTGCCAGCAGGACGAAATGTGCGTGCGTGGGTATAACTACCTGTGCGAGACCGGCGGCGAGGTGAAGGTAATCAAGTATATCGGCCATAACGAACGCCCCGCGCCCTACCAGCGGCCGGAGGCGGCCAACTAGAAAAATCCTCTTGACAAAGGGGCTTTTTCTACCTATACTAAAAGTAGCAAGCGATGAGAACTCTGTGTTTGAGCGTACCCCTGTGGGGTGCGGGTCAACAAGAGTAGTTTTTATTATTATGTAAGAGGTTGGATATGTTTAAGTTAAAACCGGGTAACGTTTTTCAAAAAATGCAGAAGATGAACAAAAAGCAAGCCTATACCATTGGGGGTATTGTGGTGGCGTTGTTTATTGCTCTTTTGACGCTGGCCTCGTTTATGGGCGATGCAGAGGAAACCTCTTTTGACGGGATGAACACCCGCGGGTACGATTTGGCCCAAATGCCCTTTGTAAACGACGAGGCTGAGGAATACCTGTTGGCCTCCAAATACCCAGACATGCAGGGCAACAGTGCTTCCTTGCTTTATTCTTCCTCGGAAAAGAAGGAACGCCAGGAGGAGGACGCCAAACAAGCCGAGGAAAAAGCCGCCGAAGACGGTGCCAAGGAGGCACAGAGCGGGGCGGATTCCTCTGCCGCTACCAGCCATGGATATGGCGGCCGCGGTGGATACAGTGGCGGCCGCGGTGGGGCCGGTACGCCCACGCAAGTGGGGCAGTTGGGCAGCGCCAGCATGGGCCATTCCGGCGGCAGTGGCGTGAGCGCCACCTGGGGGGCTCCGCGGGGGGACTTTTCTCCGTATAAAAGCCAGGATAAAGGGTCCGAAATTCCCACCACGCAGTTAAAGAACCAAGACGCCAAGCGCGCGCTGGCACAGTTTGCGCAAACCAGCCGTGCGGCGGCGGGACTGCGGGACGGCAAGTCCGCTAATGCCAAACGCGCCTTAATGGGCGGACGCATTACGGGCAGTGAGGCGTTTACGGATTCGGGCGTGGATTTGAGTAAAACGGGCGGTTTGGCGCTGGATACCAATGCCCCCGTAACGTCGGCCGATTTAAGCAACTTGGGCGATAAAGTGTCCGAAAAGGCCAAGCAGGCAGAAAAAAAGAAGGAAGAAGAAAAACAGAGCTTAGGGGACCGCTTAATGGAACAGCTTTTGAGTGGGTTAGTGAATATGGCCATGAATAGCATGGGCAAAATGATTGATAAGGGTGTTGATTCTCTTTTTGCCTCTATGGATGCATATTCGGACCGGAGCGCTTTTAATAGTGCGGAAGTGGCTAAGTACACGGGGTTAAAGCCTACTGACACATTAACGCCTGATCAAAGGCGTAATATGGATTTTATGTTGGGCGGGGATGGCCGTGGTATAGAACTAAAGGCTTGGCAGAAATCAGGGCAAGATTTTGGTACCTATGCTAGTGGAAACTCCATTAATTTAAAATCAAATATGAAGGCCCACAAGGATGAATTTATTGTCTCCCGTTCTACGGGTGAAAATGGAACGGAATCAGTTCAAACCTTGGGCCTCAGACACCGGGAAATAAACAGAGAAGCCTATGGTGCTCGTGGGGTTTTTGGCAACAACAATGATAACTCTGCGATGAATTGCCCGAAAGATACTACTTACACGTGTGACACCAGTGTTTATTCTGGGGGGACGACGAAATCTTGCTATTGTAAAGCGAATAAATAAGGGTAGTTAAGTGCCCTTGAAAATGAGGAACGGACAAGTAAATTTTAGGAGGAATTTATGAAAATCTTTCATTGGATCATCAAAAGCCGGGCCGGAAAAATGGCCCTCTCCGCTATGCAGGCGGTGGGGCTTTCGGCCGCGGTGGGCGTAGCCGGGATTGCCGCGTGGCAATTTTTGGGTGCCCCTGCCGATAATACCGCTTTTTCGCCGCAGTCGTATGACCCCGGCGAGGTGGTTTACGTCGCCGGTACGGCCGGCGGCTCGTACGATGCTAATGGCGAAGTGAAATCCGCCTTTCAGGCCAAATCCTCCAAGGCCATTGAAATGACGGAAAGACTCTCCGCCGCCCAAAAACGCGCCGACGAGTACGACGATTCCGTCACCTTGCCGTCTAGCACGGCAGAGCCTGCCATGGCGGCCTACCAAATGGGCAGCAGCGAAGGCTTGGGTATGGGTTCCAATGCAGCCAGAGAGGAAAACAACCCAATGGCTATGGTCCAGCGCTCTATGGCGGGTGTGACGGATGCCCTGTCCCGTGTGCAGTCGCAGGCGCAGGGGGCCGCCGCACAAGCGGGCCAAAAGCCCGAAGGTGCCGTGCCCACCTTGGCCAGTGCGTCCAAGGATTGGGGTTCTTCTGCCGCCAAACAAAGCCTTTCCGGTGGAAATGGCAGTGCCTTTAATTCCACTTTTGCCATTCAGGGCCAAGCGGGTGGCGCGGCTGACGGCAAAGGCCAAGCCGCCGCTATGGCGCAGGCCGGGGACGTGATTGCCCGAGCGCAGCAGCAGGCCATGGGGATGACCGAGGGCATGCGTATGCGCGGTCAAGCCTCTTTTGGCAAGGAAGACGGACTGGGCGGCAGCCGCAACGCGGTAATTGCCGATCAGCGCCATTCCAAAGCGGCCGGGGACTTGGAATTTATCCGCAAACGCTCTGCAGACGCGGCTTTAAATAAGCACCGCTCCACAAACGAAGGCGCCCGCGCCTTTTTGGCCAGCACCAAAATTTCGGGCGGGGTGAGCGTCACCGGGGACTCTGTGGTCCTGGGCGAAGGCCAGGGCTCTAAAGATTTTAATTCGGATTATAACGTCAGCTCGGGGCGTATTCGGGGAGCTATGGAAGCAGTGGCCAATCAGGAGGCCGATCGCCACAAAGACCGTCTTTCTATGCAAAGATGGTTTTGGGCCGCGTTGGGAACTGCCGTTGCTGCAATGATTGCAATTCCATTCCTAAAAAACATCACCATTTTTGGCATCAATTTGGGCTTGGTAATGGCTTGTTTGGCGATTGGAGTTCTTGCTATTGGTTTTATAAAAGCGTTGAACTATGCTAGTCACTGGGGTAAAAGTGGTTTATCCACAACCTTCATGATAGTCCTTCCTATTTTGATTGGTGGGGTGTGGGCATCCTTTCACTTTGCCGATGCATTTAAGACCTTCTACCAAAAGGTGGCCAAAATTTTTGGTATTGGTGGAAAAGGGGGCGCTACTGCTGGTGGCGGCGCTACTGGTGGCGCAGGAGCCGCTGGTGGTGGAGCTGCTGCTGGTGGCGGCGCTGCTGGCGGCGCAGGAGCCGCTGGTGGCGGAGCAGGTGCTGCTGGTGCTGGAGCCGCTGGTGGTGGAGCCGGAGCTGCTGCTGGTGGAGCCGGAGCCGCCGCTGGTGGAGCCGGAGCCGTTACTACTACCACTGCGGCAACTACTGCTATGAGCGCTGGGACCGCTGCACTTTGGATGCTTGGTAGTGCTGCTGGTGGAGCGTTCCTTGGAGGGCTATTGTGATATTTGAGTAATCAATAGCTCAAGTTGCAATACGGGATCCCTTATGCAAATTGGAAATTTGGTTATTTTACCCTGGAGTAAAAAAAATGCGGTGTACCGCATCGTCGCCCTGCTGTTAGTGGCGGCGTGGGTGTGGTGGGGCATTGCATTGGTGCTGGAAGGCAACCGCCTGGAGGCGGCCGTAAAGGCCCAACAACAGGCCGCACAACAGCGCCGGGAACTCCTGCGCCGCGAGGCCGACTTACGCCGTGCGGTGCAGCAGCGGCAAGCAACTCCGTCCGGCGTGCGTAACGCGGTGGACGCATTAGGCAGGTAAGGAGAATTTATGAAAAATATCTTAACATACTTTAAGAGTGTATCGGGCAAAATTCGGCTGAACCTGTTCAACACCTCGGCAGGCGTGCTGGTGGCGGGCGGTTTGGTTACGGGTATTGTGATGAACATGCCGGACGCGCAACCCAAACAAAAACTGGGGGTACGTTCGCTTTCTTCCGTTGCCAGCTCCTCGGCTTACGAGGGCTTGCAGCGCAAAGACGGCCAGCTGACCTCTACCCAGGTTTACGATTCCCTGGGCCAAATTGCCAACGAGGCGGACCGTGCTCGTTTGGAAGGGGCTTCCGGCGCGGCAAATGATTTTGGGCTGGACAGCCTGAACAATTTAGACAAAAACTTGCAAAGCGTTGGTGCCGCGGCGGAAACGGGCGCTTCTGACGGTTTAGGCATGGGCGGAAATAGTGCCGTGCAGTCGGGCCCCCTGGGGTCCGCGCGTGGTGCCGCAGGCCCGAACGTGAGTGCCTCGTCCGTGGCGAATGCCGCACAGGGCCGCACGCAAACCAACACCTTGGGCACGGCCTCTATGGCCCGCGCCTCGGGAAGTGCCTTTAATGCGGCGGCGGGTTCCATGGGCAGGTCTAACGCTCCGTCCGGTAAGGGCGGTTTGGCCTCTTCCGGGGACGGTTATCAGCTTTCGGGCGCTATGCCCGGTTCGTCCACTGCCGTGGCGGCGTTGCAAAACGGTGCTGCCGCGCAACGGGGTTCCTCTTCCTTTGGCGCGGGGGACCGTCAATCCCGCGCCGGGAAGGCCAGCCGTGCCGGCCGTGAGGCCAACGATTTAAAGGATATTTCCAAACGCTCCGCGGATGCGGCGCGTAACGTCAACCGTTCCGCTAACGAAGGGTCCCGCGCGTTTTTGGCCAGCACCCAAAATTCGGGCGGATTGAGTGTGCTTGGAGATGTGAACGGCGAAGAAGTGGGCTCGGCTGATTTCCAAAAGGCGGAAGTAAAAAACGCCAACAAAATCAGAGACTGGGGCAACAAGCAGGATGAAAAAGAAAAAGCCCGCCAAAAGGCCCGCCGGACGCTCCTTTGGCTGCTGTTGAGCACGGTGGCCGCCACGGCGTTAGCTATTCCGTTTGGGTACGGGCTCATCCGGGCGGGGAAGATTACAAATCCTGTGGGCGCTTGGAAAATTGTCGCTGGGCTCGCTATTTTGGCCGCGGCGGCTGCTGTGGCGTCGGTGCTGATTTGGAAGGCCTCGGAGTATGCAGACACGTATTCGGGCGGGTTCGTGTCCACTTTTTCCGGAGTGGTTGGCGGCGTTGCCCTTGCCTGTTTGGGCTTGACGGCTTGGGCCGCGTTGAAAGGAGACAAGTGCCCGTTACATAAATTTTTTACCAAGATTATGCCGGGTATGAAAAAGAGTGTTTTAAATGCCGGAAAGGATTTAGCCAAGACTACTGGTATGGGCATTGCCCAAAAAGAAGTAATGAAGGCGTTTAACGATACTAAAAAACCTTAAATTCCTTACTAAACCAAGGGCGGGGGAAAATCTCCGCCCTTGTGGATTTTTTATATGAACGAACAAAACATCCCGTCCGCACAGGTGGATCCCAAAAAGGAGTTATCCTCCAAGCCTCAGCCCGGGCAAGCGCCCCGGCCGGAGCTCGGGAAACGGGTGCGTCCTTGGGTGCGTTCCAAACGTGCGTGGGCGGTGCTGGCTGTCTGCCTGTTGGGGGTGGCAGTTACGGGTGTGGTGCCCGTGGGAAAGATCCCTTTTTTGCGTCAGCTGGCCTGGGCCATGGGGTATGATTCCCAGGAAACAGAAAATATCTCCTTTTTAAAGGCCCTGCTTACGTGGAACGAACACGCCAAACAGGTCCGCTCCGTCCCGGCAGAAGGGGACCCTTCCGCGGATGAGGTTGGCATTTTTGGCAGGGACGGCGGCTATGCCTCCGCCCGCCAGCGGTTGGAACGGGGGAACCAATCCAGCCTGATAGATTTGCGCACCGTCAATGCCGTGCTGGCGAAAAACGGTCAAAAGGGCGATTTGCTGGCCGGAACGCATGTGCAGGTAGATACCGGCAACGGCACTAAAAACCCGAATGTGTACCTGTCCGGCGATGAACACGCCGCCACACAGGCCAATTCGGCCGTGCTTGGCGAGGTGTATTTTGGGACGGATGCGTCCGCCGTGGCGCGCAACACCAAGGACGGCTTTAATTCCGTAAATTTACTTAAACGCGCCGCCAACACGCCGGTGTCCGGCAGCGGCCCAAGCGGCCGTACCGACTGGCTGTTTCGCCTGGCGGACCGGGCCACCCGCGCCGATGCGGGGTTAGACGGCTTGGCCGACAAGTTGGATTCCAGCGGCATGCTGGGGAGTTTTGGCGCGTCGTCCAAGGTGGCAGACACCAAGGCCCGCCGCGATTTGTATTATGCTTGGCTGACGGGCATGGCCTCGCGCCGGGTGGATAACGTGGTGCTGAAAAAGACGTTGGCCACCGCCGCGTTTGACGGGGCCGAAATGCCGCAAAAAGTTTTTGAAATGTCCGGCGGAACGGGGATTGGGCTCTTGAAGGAAGACGTAACGGCCAATATGGAAAACGTAAAAATCCGCCTCCAGCACGAAAAGGAGTGCGAGGCCGTTATCCAATCCAACAACATTCCCGATCAAGTAGCTGAGGCACAGAAAAATATCAACGGGTTGGCGGGATCCTTTCCCAAAACGTGCGAGGATGTGAACGGCTCTTTCTCAGCTAAATTAGTGGCGCTGCAAAACCAGTGCAAACAGGTAAAGAAAGGGTATTCCGCTTTGGTGTCCAAGTGTGGGGTAGCCGTTAAACTGGGGCGCGAGGGCAGCTGCACCACCTACCGCCTGCAGGACCGCTACGACCAGTACGCCGCGTATTGCCAATCCGCCAAGCAAAAGTGCGCCAGACTGACCGACCCTGCCCAGCAAAAAAGCTGCTTGGCGGGGATTAAATCCGCCGCCAGTTACGACGGGGGAGACTGCGCGGGCGGCGGCTGCTCCGAGAGCGGCGTAAACACCGTGGTGCGGGAAACCTTTAACGTGCCGGTAAACGGCGAGGATGTGGATCCGTCGGCGGGGGATTTCTTCCCGGAGACGGACTGGGGCCGCTTCCGCCTGTATTAATTGGGCGGCTAGAGGCGTATTTCAAGCGCCTTTTTGGCAGAAGGCCCACTTTAAAAAAATTTAAAAATCCCCCTTGAAAAAAGCGGATTTAATTGTATAATAGAAGTAAGGCAGTATGTAACGCAAGTTGTTACGGAATGGGGAACCAGTTCCGAACAACGGATTTATTTATTATGTAATTGGACGTACGGAAGGGCCCCAAGCGGGTTTTTCCCTCGGCCTTGGGCCGATAGAAGTGCAAGTCGTTTTATTTTAATAGGAGGCTTTTATGCCAGAGGAAAAAAAGAAGGATAGTTTTACCTTTAGCGATAAGATCAAGAACAGCAAGCCTGTTCCGTCTAAATCTTTCGCTAATCGTATTTCCTCCAAAATCGGGAGCGACGGCAAACCCAAAAAGACTCTCTTTGAGAGAACCAGACGGGATGCGCCGTTCTTCATTGCCGCGTTAGTGGCGCTCTTGTTGCTGCCGTTCTTGTATAAGTACAGCGGCCAAGTGTCCGAAGAACCTGTGGTCTTGCCCGGTAGTGAGGAATCTATTTTTGATCCCGAGCGGTATGGTTTTGACACCGCCACCGGCGATCCGGACGGCCAAATTGAACAGTTGGCCGGCCGCGACCCGTTGAGCCTGATTAAGGGCTTTGGCTCTCAGGACGAGAATACGGCCGATGCCCGCTACGACCAGCCAGTGGACCGCAGCGGCCTGTCGGACGATGACTCGTACAACAGCTCCACGGTAGAAGAAAATAATACCAACATTTACAAACGCCAAGCGGCCCCCGCCACGCGTGCGGCTTTCCGCCGTGCGGCTACCAAAATCGGCACGCTGGGCAGTGCCGGCATGGCCGGACGCAGCGGCGGCAAGCTGGGCGTCGGCATGTGGGGCGGCAACTTAAAGTCGGCCGCGAAGAAGGTCGGTTCTTCTGCTCCGCGCACGAGCCCCAAGCCGGTTTCCTTGCAGCCGCTCCAAGCGGCGGGCAAACCGAGCCGCAGCTATTTTGGTCAAGGTGCGGCGGCCGAAGCCAGACGCTCCAAGGACGCTATGTCTAAGGCCAACGCTATGCAGGCCCTGCGCGATGCTGCCATGAAGCCCGTGGAACCCGGCAAAATTGGCGGTTTGGGCGGCGGTGCCTTTGGCCCCGGCGGCGGAAACGGCAAGTTGGACCGTCACTTTACATGGAACGGCAAAGAACCCTGGTGGTGGGACATGATGAAAAAGCGCTCCCAAATGGAATGGGAGAAAAAGTTCAACCGCCATTGGAATTGGATTGAATGGGGCGACAAGCTGGCCCAAAACATTTTGGGCGGTATCCTGAACTGCTTAATTACCGGTAAAGACGACGGTGGTATGGGCAAATTGTTTGGTACGGTGGCAGGTGCCGGCGATGACGATAAGTGCGGTAAAATGACGCAAAAAGATTGGGATACGTGTCCAGAGTGCCAGAAGTATGGTGCCAAAATGACAAAAGCAGCTTGTCAAACTCTTTTTGGATATACTCCTGGAGATAAAAATAAGGTAGATCCCTGGAAGGGTGGAGATAAAGCGAATGCAGACCTGAACTTCTTCCAAGCGCGTTGGGACTGCTTGACAGAAGGTTTTGGCAAGCGGAGCAAGAAACTTTCGGAACAAGGCGATGTGAAGGGGAACTGCTATGGGCTGATGACCTCGGGTGTTTACACGGCCAGCTACTCCTCGCAGAAAGGGGAAGACCGCAAGTACTTCTCTTATGTGGTGGGTATCCCGACCAATAAATTGGTGGCCTACTACAAAATGCAGCCGACGGAACAGCGCAAGCAATGGGTTGTGGGGGCCGTTGTCCCGGGGACGACGCTCAACCTCAACTTGTTGAAAGACAGAAAGAGCTTTGTCCCGCTGTTTGTGGAAAGCGTAGCCGTAAAGCCCAAAAAGGTCAACAATGACGGCAGCAAGGTAGAGACTAAAAAGGATGCCGCATCCGCCTTGACGGACGCTAGTACCAAAAAGGGCAAAAATGCCATGACGTATGACGCCTTGATCGCAACATTGGCGGATGGCGGCGTTTTTTACGATACGCGTAATGACATTGCAGCGGATTCCGATACTGCGACGGAAGGTACGGCTACGTTTAGCCTGAAGGGCGGCAAAAAAGGGAAGGATTGGATTGTTGGCGGACGCTGCCAGGTGCCGTTTGCCAGAGTAACGTGCGAAGATACGGCACTTACCGGCCCTAAAGGGAAAGAAATCTACCCGTTTGCGCATATTCAGTTTGCCAAGGGTGTGGCAGATAATGAGGAGTTTTATAAAACGTTAGCACCGAAGTTTAAGATTGTTTATAAAGTGTTGCAAGGTAATGATTACGGCAAGACCCTGAAGAACGACCACGAGACCGGTGTTTACGTCATTCAACATAATACGATTAAGCCTTACACCGAAAGCTGGTTTAAAGGCAGTGAAGCAAACGGTGGAAGCGAGCGTGGTGGTTGGGTGACCAGAAACCGCACGGCTAAAAACACGGGCAATACCTACCAGGTGATTGCCGCTGGAGAAAAAGCCTTGGTGAAAGAGAAAGAGGGCGGCAACAGAGATGCGTCCAGAGTCATCAAGTGGGAAATCTACCAGTGCGACAATGCTGCTATCGCTGGCGATGATCTGAAGGACGGCGGTTGTGACAACGGCGTATGGACCAACTATGACAAGGACGGAAACGTGGTTAGCACGGAAGGACAAAAATTGCCGGGCGTGGTGCTGAGCACTGCGGTCTGCGAATATGGCCGCTCCGGCGATGATGAAGACGGTACTTCTACGTCGGTGGAAGAACCAAAGTGCCAATCCAGAGACGAAAGTCCGGAATGCTGCGAGGAACTTGGACAGGGACAGTACGAGTGGAAGGGCGGAAAATGCGAACCCAAAAAAATGGAGGAGGGTGGAGGTCGTCTTCCCGGTAGCCCGAATCCAAGCCTCAATCCGCCTGCTCCTGGGAAAGACTTAGTAAGCTTGGCCCCAGTGATTGAATGGGTGCCCAAACGGTTTGATGACCGCCAATCCGTTGTGCAGGGAAGCGACTTGGGCGGAGGTTCTTTCGGCCCCGGAAAGTTGATTCCTGGTGCCACTGACGAACAACATTGCGGTGCTGCTTCCAGCAACAGAGTCGTGCAGACTGAATCAGCGAAGCAATTTGTAAACCAAGTGGTGGCCGCTTATAATGCGAAAAAAGCCGGGGCGCAGCAAATGGCGGAAGTTGTAGCGTATCCTACCTTGGGTGAGGTGGTTGATTCTCTGAACATCGCTTCCCAAGTTGGGGTAACAACGGCTCCCAAGGAAGTCGTTTGCCAAGTGGCTAGAACCATGGCAGGGATTTCCCGCGATCCGCATGCTCAAAATGCTACTTGGAAAACGAAGAGTGGCGAGACTCGTTATTTCCATAACGAGTTAGGGGCCTACTTGGCATATGTTCATCCGGAGGCAGCTTTTTATCCGGCTAAATATTACGAAGAGTCTGGTAACTGCGATAAGCGCTTCTTAGCACTCTCTGAGAGCGGGTGCAGAACGCTTTTACCGGAAGTAAAGGATAAAAAGCAGTACCACCACAGCAACTATGCTTGGAACGGTAATACGAGGGCGTATTTGCAGAGCTTGAAGCCCGAAATGAAAAAATATCCGCTGAAGGCTTTAGCTGAAGGTATTTCCTTCAATCCGGGTGCATGTAAAGAAGGTTGCGGTCCGCAGAGACGTCAGTACACAAAAAGCATGGCGTCGTTGTTGCAAGGACAGTGCCCGACCGGAGATATGAATGTGGCCGATGCACTTGCTTATGTGACGGCAGCTTGTACGAATGGTCTGAATTACAAGCCTTATGGAGCAGCTGGCAGCCGCAGAGGTAATTCCAGAGATAGATCCGGATCCTCTGGAAACAACAGACAGGTTAAGTCAGTTAACTAGTCCTACTGTGTTTTATTCCCCGGGTGTGTTTTTTACACCCGGGGTTTTTTGTTATCATATACGTATGCACAGATTTCGTTTTTGCTTGGCGGGAATGTTGGTGGCGTGCGGACTGTTTATCGGCCCGCGGGCGTGGGCGTTTTTCCCGTTTTCCTTCGGTAAGCAGGAAATTAAAACCGACTACACCCAAACCGTCTGGGACCGCATGATGTTGGAACAATCGTACCTGGACGTGCACCGTGGGTTGGCCGAAATGAGCCAAGCTCATTATAAAGATGCTTCCAACTCCTTTGCCAAAGCCGTCATCAAAAACACGCAGGACCCGCTTCCCTACCTCTTGCTCGGCGCCGCGCTGTACTGGGAAGGCCGCGTGGACGAGGCCGTCAGCGAATACCGCGAAGCCCTCCGCCTGGACCCCAAACAGCCCCTGGCTTACCAACTGCTCGGCATTGCCGCCGGGTGGAAGGGGGACATCCGCCAAGCGCAGGAATACTTTTTAAAGGCCAACGAATTGGACCCCAACAAGGCAGACACGCACATGAATTTGGGCTCCACCTATACCGTACTGCGCGAGCCGGATAAAGCGCTGGAGCACTACCGCCAAGCGGTGGAACTGGCCCCGCGTGAACCGCTTTACCACTATCAATTAGGTACGTTGTACGAGGCGCTGGGGCGCGACGCACAGGCCAAAGACTCCTTTAAAAAAGCCCTGCGGCTTTTCCCCGCGTACGAGGACGCCCAGCTCAGTTTGGGCGCGTTGTACGAAAAACTGGGTGAATTTGAAAATGCTCTAAAATATTATAAAAAAGCCGTGCGCACCAAGCCCGGCGATTACGTGGCCCGCCTGCGTTATGCTTTTTTGCTCACGCGCCAAGGACAGGTGCAAAAGGCGCGCTCCGTGCTGGAAGAGGCCTTCTCTATTTCCCGTTTTAAAGCAGACGGCCTGGCCCTAAACGCGGTCTACCGCGCAAGTGGCCGCACCGCACAGGATTTTGAAACCCAAATCAGCCAGTTTGCCGCGGCTTTGGCCAAGGTGTCACCGTCCAAACCGGTGCAGATAGAAACGTCGCTGGAGTACCGGCCGCTTGCCGCTCCATCGGCCCAATCGTCTGCGCGCGGCGAAACGTTTGAACAAGCTTATACGCGGCTGCGCGGGGAAAATTCCCTCGCCCAAGAAGAGGCCGAGCGCACCTTCAAACGCAGTTTTATGTTGGCCGAAGGAACGGCCGACGAGCGAAACGCACAAATTGAACAATTTGTGGAGGGGTTGCGTCAGGCGGTTGCCGCCGGAGGAAAGGACTACAACGTGAACCTTTCCCTGCAGGGCCGCACGGTAGATTATGCGGCGCCTTATGCGCTCACGCAAACCAACACCGCCGCGCCCAAAGCGGTGTACGACCCGCGTATCGTCGGCAACGACATGGGGCTGTGGGTAACGGGCCGCACCTGGCTGCTGCTGGTGGACGAGGCGCGCGAGGAACTGCAAGATTTTGCTCCCGCTTGCCCGCCGGACAATACCTGTGCATTGCTGACGGGTTTGGCCTCCTTGGCGAGCGGCGATGGAAATGCGGCGCAGGCGGAATTTTTGAAAGCGGCCGCAATTGCCCCGCAGGACGTGCTGGCCCAGTTGGGGTTGGGCACCGCGGCCGTTGTGCGGGCCGAGGATGAGGCGGCCGTGCAGTTTTATCAGCGCGCCTTGGAGCTGGATCCCAAAAACAAAACAGCCGCGCGGAATTTAAAGGTGCTGGCGGAGTAAAAAAATATGCAAAAATACGGACAACATTTTTTGATTAATCAAAACGTCATCGGGCAGATTGTGGATGCGGCCCTGTTGTTAAAAAGCGAAAATTTGGTGGAAATAGGCCCGGGAAAGGGCGCGCTGACCGAGGCGCTGATTGCGCGCGGCTGCAGCAATTTTTCCGTCGTGGAAATTGACCCCGAAATGGCCGAATACCTGCAGAAAACACTGCCGAAGGAAGCGGCAGTAAAAATTATTTTGCAAAATTTTTTACAGGCGGATTTGACTGTCTTGGCCCCGCGGCCAACTCTTTTTGTGAGCAATTTGCCTTACATAGACGCGGCGGATATTTTGGACCGCGTGTTAAATTGTCCGCACTTTGCGGCTGCCGTGTTTATGTTCCAAAAGGAGCAGGCCCAGCGCATTTGCGCCCGCGCGGGGGAAGAATTTTACGGTCCGCTTTCTATTTTTAGCCAGCTGCGTGCGCAAACGGGGCTGATTTGCAACGTTGGGCGCGGTTGCTTTAATCCGCCGCCTAAGGTGGAAAGCCGCGTGCTGGCGTTTACGCGTTTAAAGCAAAACACGGTGGCGCCCGCCCAGTGGCCTGCCTTCAAAAAACTGGTGACGTCCGCTTTTTTACACAAGCGCAAAACCTTGTTTAATTCGCTTTCTTTGGCGGGGTACGATAAAGAAAAAATCCGCTTGGCGCTGGACGGCCTAAAGCTGGCGCCCACCGTGCGCCCGGAGCAGGTTTCTCCCGCCGGGTATGTGGATTTACTTGCCCGCCTGCAACAATTTTAGGCGCTCTTCCAAAATCCGCTCGCCGGGGATAAACGGGCGGATTTCATTTAGTTTTAACTGTTCGGCCGCCGCCGCAATAAGGGCGTTTTCGTCCGTTTCGTGCGGCGCGTAAAATTGCCCTGCCTGCAACAGTGCTTCCCGGGGTGCCAATCCGATTAGTTCTCCCGCCGTTACTTTCAGCCCCCGTTTGGCGGCTTCCCGTTGGCACGCTTCAAAAAGACCCGCCAACCCCGTTTGATGAAAATCCGTTAAATTGCAGGAAACCTGTGCCGCGTGGTAGGCGGGCATATACCAGCCGATTGCCTTGACGGCTTTTAGCCCGCCGTTTTTTTCGCGCAGAACGGCGGCAATCTCTTTGGCGGCGGATACGTCTTGCGTGGAGAGCGACATATTAAACGCAATTAAAAAATTGCGCGCTCCAATGACCGTGGCCCCTGTTTTGGCCACAACGGGGGAAAAGTTTTGCGGGCCCAAATCGGGGGGGAGAGCGGTGAGCTTTTGCGGCAAACTTTCGTATTCGCCGCGGCGTAAAAAGGCCAGGTTTCGCCGCACGGGGGAAGAGGCGTTTTGCTCGTAAAAGTATACGGGCAGGCCCATTTTAGCCACCGCTTGGCCCAGCGTGCGCGCTTCTTGCGCGGCCTCGCTTAGCGTCATATCGGCCACGGGAACAAGCGGGCATACGTCCACCGCCCCCAAACGCGGATGCGCCCCGTGTTGCGTGCGCATATCTAACAGTTCACCTGTTGCCTGGTACAGTGCTAACAGACTTTGGCGGACTTCGCGGGGCGTTCCGGCCAGCGTCAGTACGGTGCGGTTAGCGTCCGGGTTGGAATCGGTATGCAGCAGCTGAGCCTTGGACGCTTGGCGCACCCGGCGGAAGATTTCATCCAGCACCGGGCGGTTTTGCCCTTCGGAAATGTTTGGCACGGCCTCCAGTATTTTCATAAAATAAATTATACCCGTTTTGCCGCAAAACCGCTTGCAAAAAAATTGCGCCATTTTTCCTAATTTATAGTATAATAATTGTAGGTACTTATTAAGTTTAAGTACCCGTAAACTAGAAAAGGAAGTATTAAGTAAAATGCCTAAAGGAAAAGTTAAGTGGTTTAATGACCAGAAAGGTTACGGTTTCGTGACCCCCGAAGACGGTTCTAAAGATCTCTTTGTGCACTATCAGGAAATCCAGGGCGACGGTTTCAAAACCTTGGCCGAAGGCCAGGAAGTGGAATTCGAAGTCGTGGAATCCGAAAAAGGCCCGAAAGCCGTTAAAGTCGTCAAACTGTAATTTTTTGAAGGACTTTATAAAACCCCGTGGCCGTAAGGCGACGGGGTTTTTTCTGTACATTCCGCTCGCAAGAACTCCGGGCGTAAGCCCGAGAGGTGGAGCGAATATCCCCAAATCTTCTACAT
>CAKUMH010000007.1 GCA_934667625.1 uncultured Elusimicrobiales bacterium | reverse complement strand
AGCTGGGAGTGGGAATCGAACCCACGACCTTCTCCTTACCATGGAGATGCTCTACCGACTGAGCTACCCCAGCATTTTCCGCCTAGGCGGACCAAAATCAGTAACACTGCCAAGCGGGCGATGGGAATCGAACCCACGTATCAAGCTTGGAAGGCTAGTGTTCTACCATTGAACTACGCCCGCACAAGGCAGTACTTTATTATATCAAAAAATAAGCCTTTTACAAAGCTTTCCGACGAAAAGGCGCCTTGGCCTCTGCGCGAAAAACGGCCCCCATGCGGGAGCCTCTGTTTTATTATAGCAAAATATAAGGAAAAAATGGGACCTTTTTATGAAAAGAGCGCCGGTTTGAAATTTAGACAAAAAAAGAGGGAGGCCTTGTCCCCTACAAGAGGCGTACCCTAAAACGGGTGATGGTGGCACTCCCATACTGGTAGTATAGGAGATAAGTGAAAAAAATCAAGACCTATTTTCATTTTTTCGGTTTTCCCTTCCTAAAGCCAAAATTTTTTGCTATAATAATTAGGTCTTAGCAATTTATCTGTACACGGTGCGGTGGCCAAGTGGTAAGGCGTGAGTCTGCAAAACTCATATTCGCGGGTTCGATTCCCGCCCGCACCTTACGATTTGAACCCTGTGTTTAAAAGGACACAGGGTTATTTTTGTGCCTAGAAAACCCCCGCTTACAGTACGTAAGCGGGGGTTTGGCTGTTTTCCAATTAAGGATTAATCTTCTTCCGGCACTTCGGGCAAAATTTCTTTCTTGCTCTTATCTTCCGGATAAGGAATTCCCTTAAACTTGTAGTTAAACCAATCGCCAAGTTCGTCCATCAAAATGTATGTCACGGGCGTCATCAGCAAGGTAACGAGCAGTGAAAGCATCTGCCCACCGACAATGACGATAGCCAAGCTGCGGCGCTGGTCTGCCCCTTCTCCGTTGGAGAAGATCATCGGCGCAACACCCATAATCAGGGTAAGCGTCGTCATCAAAATGGGACGTAAGCGCACGCGGTTCGCCTGCAAAATAGCATCCGTACGTCCGTAGCCGCGGGCGCGCAGTTGGTTGGTATAATCCGTCTGCAAAATAGCGTTTTTGCTGACCACACCAATTAACATGAAGATACCCAGCAAGCTGTATAAGTTAAGCGACTGCCCCGTAATGAACAAGGACAGTACCGCAAATGGCAGCGTCAGCGGCAGCGAAACAATAATGGCCACCGGGTGTGTGTAGCTTTCGAACTGCGCGGCCAAAATCATGTATTTAAAGAAGAAGGCCAACACAAACGCTAAGAGGAACGAAGCGAACATCTTGGTCATTTCTTCAGACATACCCGTCACACCGCCGGAGTATTCGGCACTGGCGCCCAATTGCTTGTAGACATTTTCCATAATGGCCAAAGCAGAACGCGTATCAATGCCATTTAAGTTGGCACGCACGGTTACCTGGCGCTGGCGGTTGAAACGGTCAATTTGGCTGGGCCCGGTGCCTTCCTCAATGGCGGCAACGCTGTCCAAGCGCAAAATGGTATCTTTACCGTCCACTTTACCAGATACCAAGAGGGCAGAAATGGCCTCTTTTGTATCGCGGTACTCTTCGCCCACACGCACGCGGACGTCATAGAGTTCATCCCCGTCTTTAAACTTGGTAATGTCATCCTCACCGCCCACCATGGTGCGCAACGCAGCCGCAATGGAGGAGATCTTGACACCTAAGTTTTGTGCTTTTTCGCGGTTGATTACCACACGGTATTCGGGTTTTGACAAATCCAACGAGGAGTCCAAGTCAATAAACCGCGGGTCCTTTTTAAGCTGTGCAATCATGGCCTCGCTGTATTCGCTCAGCTTGTCAATATCCGGCCCGGAAATAACGAATTCCAACTCGTATGAACCGGAGGACGGCACGTCGCTCACGACGTAAGAGTTGGTTTTTAAACCCGTGTATTTCTGCATGAGGCCGCGCACCGCATCCAAAAACTGCTTGGTGGTAACGCCTTTGCGTTTGTCGCGGTCCTCAAACTCAATGCGGATATTGCCTTTGTTAGACGGGTTGGAGGTGACAAAACTGCTGGACCCCACCCCGGCCGCCACCAAGGTGTCCTTTACGTTGGGCAGACGGCGAATGTCCTTTTCAATCTGTTTTAAGATGCTTTGCGTATCGGTATAGCTGGTGCCGACGGGAGCTTCTACAGAAACCTGCACTTTGCCGCTGTCGTCCGTCGGGATAAATTCACCACCCACGCGGGCCAACATCGGCACGAGCAAGGCCAAGCACAAGAAGGCCAGCCCCACCATCGTTTTGCGGTGGTGGATAGCCCAATCCAATACCGGAATATACCAATCCACCAACTGTTTATTTACTTTATCTACAAACAAATCCAGCTTGGTTTTTTGTTCGCCCTGCTTTAACATTTTGGCACAAAGCATCGGCGTCAGCGTCAATGCTACCACACCAGAAAGTGCAATAGCAAACACCACCGTCATACCATAGCTGTTTACGATACGGCCTACAATGCCGCTCATATACGCGAGTGGCAAGAAGATAACCAAAATGGAGAGCGTCGTTGCCACTACCGTAGAGGTAATTTCGTGCGAACCGTCCACCGCCGCCACCTTCGGGCTTTTGCCATATTTTTCCATGTGGCGGAAAATGTTTTCCAACATAACAATGGCGTCGTCAATGACGATACCAACCGCCACCAACAAGCCCAAAAGCGTCATGGTGTCAATGGTAAATCCGCTCATCTTCATAAAGATGAACGAACCGATAATGGAAATCGGCATAGCCAAGAACGCAATAAAGGTGGAGCGCAGCGAACCCATAAAGAAGAACACCATGACCCCGGCCAAAAAACCGCCTAAAATCAAGTGCTCAAGCACGCTGTTTACGGAAGCCCGAATGTTGCCGGACTGGTCCATCATAAGCGAAATTTGAATATCTTTCGGCAAGGTGGGCTTAATTTTTTCCAGCTTGTCCTTTACGCCTTGCACCACAGCCAGTGTATTCGTACCAGACTGCTTGGTAATTTCCAGCGTGACGGCGCGGCGGTTATTTAAGAACGTGGATTCGCGTTCATATTCACCGGAGTCCTCGGCGTACCCGATATCAGCAATTTTAATGGAAGCACCGTTACGGTTGGCAATAAACACATCGTTAAAGGCACTTACAGTAGGAATACGGCCCAAAATACGCAGGGTATATTCCTGGTGTTGCTGCTCCACACGGCCACCCGGGATTTCTACGTTCTGGTCGGCCAGGGCGCTAGAAACATCGCTAATCGGCAAATTGAGCGAGAACAATTTTAGCGGATTGACAGTGATATGGATTTCGCGTTCACGTCCGCCCACAATGTTCACCGCACCAACGCCACGAATGTTTTCAATGTTTTCTTTTACTTTTTTCTTAGCAATTTCGGTCAGTTCTACAATGTCACGTTCGCCAGAAACAACGACGTTTAACACAGCAATGGAATCCATATCAATCTTCTGCACCACCGGAGCTTCGGTCCCGTCTGGCAACTCGTTTTTGACAAGTTCCACTTTATCGCGCACTTCCTGGGCGGCGACGTCGCCATCCTTATCCATCAAAAACTTAATGCTGACCAAAGAAGCGCCCTCCATGCTTTGGGATTTAATTTCATCAATCCCTTCCACCTGGTTGACGGACTCTTCAATTACTTTTGTAACGGAAGTTTCAATTTCTTCCGGACTGGCGCCTGCCAGCGTGGTTTGCACGAGCACGTAAGGCACGTCCACGTTCGGGAACATCCCCACACCCATGCCGGAGTAAGACATCAGCCCAATCACCACCACAGCCAAGCACATCATGATGGTGGCCACGGGGCGGCGGATGAACACAGCGGTAAAACCGCCTTTCTTCATCTTCTCCTTTTCCAGCGTTTTGGACGCTTGTAAATTGTTGTTATTTTCTGCCATACTTATTTTTCCAAGGCAATTTTGCTGCCGTCCTTCAGACCATAGACAAACGAGAGAATTTCATCCCCGGCGGACAGCCCTTCGGTAATTTCCAAATGATTGCTGTTCACAAAGCCCACCTTGACGTCTTTGCGCACGGCCGTCTTCCCGTCACTAGAGGCCACAAACACATACGTTTTGCCAGTGGCTTCATCCGTATACAGGCTTTGTTTGGAAATGGAGGTGGCGTTTAACTTTTCGGCCAGTGTAATATCCACTTTGGCAAACATGCCGGATTTTAACAGCCCTTTGGTGTTATCCGCCCAAAATTCCACCGCTACCGCACGGTTGGTAGAGTCCACCACCGGGCTAATAATGCGGAGTTTGGCTTCAAACTCTTGACCGGGCAAAGCATCCACGCGCAAGGTGGCGGGCTGGCCCTTATAAATTTCGCCAATGTAGCGTTCCGGAATGTCCACGGCAATGCGCACCTTTTGCTGATTGACCACCAAAGCAATCGGTGTGGAGACGGTGACATTTGCACCCGGATCCAAGTACACCCGGCCCACAACCCCCGTAATGGTGGAAGGCACCACTACCGGTTCGTACACGGCACCCACTTCGTCGCGCTCAATCAAGGAAACCGTTTGGTTCTTTTTCACCGAATCCCCTTCGCGCAAGAGATTCTTCATCAGCTTGCCGCTCACACGCGGAAACAGCGTGGCCTCTTCTTCGGCTTTGATACTGCCTGACATCAACAGCTCATGCTTTAAATGACGTTTTTGGACCGTCTCCTGCTTCACCAAAAACTCATCCTTGGCCACGCCGTCTAACGGGCCGGCTGGTTTCGGCTTAAAAATAACAGCCAAAGCCAGAATAAAAGCCAGGGCAATTACCCCCCAAATAACTCTTTTTTTAGTTCTTTTTTTCATACAAATCTACCTCCGCACCTACGGCGAATTTTAAATTGGAAAGCGCAATTGCGCCGTCGTACACAGCTTGCACGTATTGCAAGTCGGAATCATTCACGTTGGAAATAGCATCGTTTACTTCCAGCTGGCTGGTGAGCCCCGCGCGGTAGCGCTTCATTTGGGCGCTCAAATTTTCGCGCGCCTGTTCCACCACGCCTTTGGTCGCTTCAATGCGGGAACGGGCCTCCTGCAAATTGAGCCACGCTTCCTTTACCTGAATGCGAACATTCTTCATTTTATTCTGATACGCCGCCACAGCTTGGTCATAGGCAAGCTCTTTTTGGGCCACTTGGGCGGAAACCTTAAAGCCTTCAAAAAGCGGCAGGCTAAAGGTAACGCCGGCAGAGCTCGTCCAGTAATAGTCCTGTTTATGCTGAGGAAATCCGTTATCCGTCACACCGTTGTATGTGTAATTGCCGTTTAACGAAAGCACCGGCATATGGCCGGACTTGGCAATGTTAATGTTGTAATGTGCTGCGTCCACCGCTAATTTGGAAAGCTTTAACTCAGGCCGTCTTTCCATAGCAATGTTGTACAGTTCATCCAAGGACGGCGTTTGTGGCAGTTCCAAATCTTTTTGGGACCATGTTAAATAAACACGATCTTCCGGATCGCGGTTTAAAATTTGGCGCAAATACAAATTGCCCAATTCAAAATTCTTTTTGGCTTGTAGCACCGTCGGCTCAATGTTTTCCACTTTTACTTTTTGGGTCAGCACATCCAAGTTGCTCACAAGCCCTTGTTTATATTTGGCCTGAGCTTCTTCTAGGTGCTGTTTGGCAATGTCCAAATACTCCTCCTGCACGCGAATTAAAGCGGCGGCGTAAATAATGTCATAGCAAAAGCCAACCACCTGTTTGGTGACGGCGTCCTGCACGTGACGCAAATTGTAAAGCCCTGTTTCGGCCCCCACTTTTGCCAAACGCGCCGAGTTGCGCACCGCACCGCCAGACCACAACACATAAGAAGCGTTTAACCCCGCCTGATACGTATTGTTCTGGCCGATTTCAATACTCTCGGAACCCATAACGATTTGGCCCTTTTTAAGCGCACGGCTGTAAGAGGCATCCAACGATAAAGACGGATAGAAATTGGCGTTAGCTTCCGTCAGCTGGCGCTCGTAAATTTCCTTCGTCTTTTGTGCATCAATGATTTGGTAGCTGTCCGAAAGAGCCATGCGGATTGCATCGGCAATAGTAATCTTTTCTCCGGCTACCTCTTCCCTTTCGGCAAACAGACTGCTTGCCGAGTTGCCCGGGGCTGCCCCCAGGCATACAGGCGCATATGCTGCCATAAGCGCAAGTAATACCCACTTTTTCATATGTCTATTTCTTTTCATCCTTATAGTATTCTTTAATTCCAAGCAAAATGATTTTGACTAACCGTTCTACGGTTTGCCGGTCAAAGGATCCCCCGCGGTACGCGGCGGGATTGACGTGCTGGGTCAAATAGGCACTAAACATAATCTCCGCCGATAAACCCGACACTAACCGAATAATATCTCCCACACTGCCCTCCGGAAGATTGTGTTTTTTTTCTTCCTTTATCAAGGCCGTGGCCAACATATCCTGCACGCAGGGCCGATCTTGGGCGGAAAGGGTTTTAGGGTCCACATTCAAGGTGTAAGAAATCATCTGTAAAACAAACTTAGAGTGAACCGGGTCCTTGGTAAAAAAATCCAAGTGGGATTTTAACCCTTCGTTTAGTATTTCCGCCGGACCGCTGGCGTGTTCGGACACGCGGTCCAACAGTTGGCTAAACAGTTGTTCGTGTTCTTCAATAATGCTGCGGCACAGATCCTCTTTGTTCTTAAAATAATAATAAAGAACGGGTTTTGTTACCTGCACCTTTTCGGCAATTTCGCGCATGGACACCTTATCCAGCCCTTTTTCTGCCATGAGGTGAAAAGCCGCCTTTTTAATGAGCGAACGCATCCGGGTTTCACGTTCGGACTTGTCGTTTTTTTCTGTTTCGTTGTTTTTCATAAAAGCTCAAACAAAAATTAATTTACCTACCGGTAGGTATATTTTACAAAAAAGGCAAGGGGCTTGTACATTTTTATATCCAAATTAAGAGGTTATATAAAACGAAAAACCCGCGGCAGGCAAAACGCCTCCCGCGGGAAAAGAAATAAATACGCTTATACTAACAGCACCACACCCCACACCATAAAGGCCACTGTCAAAAAGCCTAAGACCGCCGCCGGAAGGAAGGCAAACAACCATGCCCCCAAGGCCTGCGCGGCGGAAAGCTGGTAGGCCCGCATCAGGGCACGTGTAAGATACCCAAGCTGCAGCCCCAACACCAAGAGCAAAAACAACGGGGCAAACACATTTAAATGAAGGAAGGGTACCGCCGCAGACAAAAGCGCAAAAACCACCAAGAGCGCCTTAATAAAGCCCGCAGAGCCGATCAAACAAAAGAGCCCGGAGGGGGAAGCCTGCACCCGGCGGAAATCCAAGTACAACCCGCAAACAGCCGCCAGCAAATAACCCACTGTCAGTTCTGCCACAAAAACCAAAAACAACTTGGTGACCAGTGCCCATACGCTTAGGCCAGCTCCCACGTTAAAGAACAGCACCCAACCTAAGGTGGCGGCTAAATAGCCTGCACAGGCTTGTTTAAAAGTGCCCTCCTGCAAAAGCGTCTTGAGTGCAGAGGCCGGATCCTGCATGTAGTTAAAGTAAACTTTCAGTAACCGCATACGCGCCTCTAGTTCACCCACAGATATGATACGCTGGGCGTAGCCAAGCTTTGCAGCTGCTTAGCCAAAGACTGGCTTTGCACCGAAGAACCGAACGAAAAGATTAGTTCCCGCAAGCCTTCCGGCTTGGTGGAAAGAATTTTGGGATCCTTTAACCCGGCCAGCTCCCCGGCTAAGGCCAACGCTTCTTGCTCCCCACCGAGCTTATCCACAAAGCCCAAGTTGTATGCACGCTGGCCGGTGAATACGCGCCCATCTGTATATTCCGCTAAATCTTCGGGCTTTACATCGGGCCGTCCGGCCTTTACCGCAGCAAAAAACTGCGTATAAGTATCGTTGACCATATCCTGCAAAATAGCTTTTTCCGCATCACTCATCGGACGGAAAGAAGAACCAATATCCTTATATTTACCCGAAGTGATCGGCACCACCTTCACGCCGATCTTATCAAACAAGCCTTCTACGTTGCTGGTTTGCATAATCACACCGACAGATCCTGTAATGGTGCCCGGTTCCGCCACAATTTTATCGGCAGCCATGGCAATGTAAAATCCACCGGAGGCCGCCACATCCCGGAACAATGCCACCACTTTTTTGCTTTCTTTGGCCTTTAAAATTTCGCTGTAAATGTTTTGCACGGAGGCCACTGTCCCGCCGGGAGAATTGATATCCAGCACAATCGCTTTTACGTTTTTGTCTTTGCCTGCTTCGCGGATTTTTTTGGCAATGACGGACGCCCCCGACGGGCGGGCAAACGGAGAGGAATTGTCATCCTGCGAAATAATCCCTCGTACTTTAATCCAGGCCACCCCAGGTTCTTCCTCACTACGTGCAAACATCTTGCTAAAATTCACACGTTGTTTTTCTGCCGGGTCCTCTTTGCAGGCGGAAACGGGTTTTATCGTCAGATAAACGCCACACACGGCTGAAACGGCAAACGCCGCCAAAATGAAGAAAGACCACACCCCCCTGGCCGACGGATATTTATGCGCCTTTTTAGGCGTTTGCTCCGCGGGCGGCTGCGGCGCAGGCAAGGCCGCTAGCTGTTCTTTTTCCTTTAATTTTTGTTCCCACTGTTCCTGCGGCAGGCTTGTATCGGTATTGTCCGGTTTGGTTTGTTTCTCGTTTTCTGGCATAGTTCGTCCTTTACGTCAAAAATTATTACTTAATTATAGCAATTAAATTGCTAAAATATGGGCAGTTGCCCGCATTGTTTTTGCATTACAGCGAGAGAGAGGTTTTTACTTTTTCGGAGGCGTTATGTTTAAAGGAATATACACCGCGCTGGCCACCCCCATGACGAAAGACGGCGCCGTCAATTACCCTGCCTTATCCCGTTTAATAGAGGCACAACTGAGTGCCGGAGTGGACGGCGTTGTCCTCTTGGGAACCACGGCAGAAGCAGCCACATTAAACGCACCGGAAAAAGAGGAGCTGTTGCACTTTTGCACACAAAAAATTCGGGGCAAAGCCAAAATTATCATCGGCACCGGAACCAACAACACTGTTTCAACCGTAGAAAACACCCGGCGCGCCGCCGCATTTAAACCAGACGGCGTTTTAGTCGTCACCCCTTACTACAACAAACCCAATCCCGCCGGGCTGGTGGCGCATTATCAAGCCGTTGCCCAAGTGGGTTTGCCTATCGTCATGTATCACATTCCGGGACGTACGGGCCTAAAGGTTCCGGCCGGCGTGCTAGGCCAACTGCTTGCGCAGGTGCCGCAAATCGTGGGAATTAAAGAGTCCGACTATGACATCGCCCACGTGACGGAGACAGCCGTCACGTACTCAAACCACCTCAGTTACCTCTGTGGCAACGACGACCTCTTCCCCGAATTTTTAGCTTTGCATGCCTCCGGTATTATCAGCGCGGCGGCAAATGTACTGGCACCGGCTTTCGTCCGTATTTACCGGGCCTTTGAACAGGGCCACCCCCACCAAGCCTTTGAAATTTTTGCGGCCTTATACCCCTTAATCAAGGCGTGTTATTTGGAAACCAATCCCACTTGCATTAAATA
The DNA here is from genome assembly GCA_934667625.1 of uncultured Elusimicrobiales bacterium. Classification (GTDB taxonomy): domain Bacteria; phylum Elusimicrobiota; class Elusimicrobia; order Elusimicrobiales; family Elusimicrobiaceae; genus Avelusimicrobium. The sequence goes on along the minus strand of CAKUMH010000007.1, from coordinate 94,804 downwards.
TATGCTGGCCCAATTGGGCTTTGGAACAGAAACAGCACGGCTGCCGCTGGGGGAAATCTTGGATGAAAACAAACAAAAAATCAACCGTTTGCTGGCGGCTGCAGACAAAAGCTTTTTTATTCGTTGAGGATTTCTTATGAAAACTGTGGGAATTATCGGCATAAACGGAATGGTCGGCCAAAAAATGCTGGCCGAACTAAAGAAAATAAAAACACCTTTTCACATAAAAACCTTCGGACGGAATGACGAACTTACTCCGTTGGACGTGGCTGTTTTATGTACGGACAACCCCGTTAGCCGCGAGCTGGCCCCAAAACTAAAAAAGTGGGTCAAGTTTACGGTGGATATGTCCTCCGAGTTCCGCATGACGCCAGGCGTGCCACTGGTCATCCCGGAAATTAATCCCCACGCCATTACGCCCCATACACCGCTGATCGCCAGCCCCAATTGCACCACTACCGGCCTTGTGATGAGCCTCGCCCCGCTAAAACCCTTTTACCGGTTTGACGAAGTTTTCTTTTGCTCTTACCAAGCCATTAGCGGCGGCGGGAAAAAACTGTTGGACGATTTCCATACCCCCGGTTCATACTACGCCGGAAATTGTGTGCCGATGATTGGCTCCCTGCAGGAAAATGGGCACACCAGCGAGGAGTTAAAGGGGCTTTACGAATCGCGTAAAATTTTGGAAATAAAGGACCTGAAGGTATACTGCCATACCGTGCGCGTGCCGGTGGAAAATTCCCACTCTCTGGGCATCACAGTAAAGGCGGACAAACCTTTTGATTTAAAGCAAATCAAGCAGGTATGGAACGCGTTTCCACACTTACGCTACAGTGAAACGGTCATCACCCCCAAAGAAGCCAGCGGGCAGGAAACCACCTTCATCTGCCGTTTGCGCCAGGATGTGGAGAAGCCGAACGTCATTCATTATTTCGTCACTTTTGACAATCTGCTCAAAGGCGCCGCCATGAACGGACGGCAAATTGTGGAACTATTATTGGAGCGTTTTTTATGAAGACAAAAAAAGTTCTTTTAAACGGAGCCAACGGGAAAATGGGGCGCGCTTTGGCCCGCTTGATAGCAGTCCAACCCGAACTGGGGTTAGAGGTGGCTATGACACGTGAAAGCGGGCAAAATCCGGTGGGCGACTTTGACCTCGTCATTGATTTTTCCACCCCGCAAGGCGCACAAGAAGCCTTCGCGTTGGCGCGCAAACACCGCAAACCGTTTTTAACGGGCACCACCAATTTGCCCGAAATGTTCCTCTTCCAAATGCAAGAGGAGGAAAAAATCCCGGTGTTTTATGCGCCCAACGTCAGTCTGAGCGTGTATTTTTTTACGGAACTTGCCCGCCAGGCCGCCAAAATGTATGCCGGGTACGATATTAAACTGCACGAAATTCACCACATTCACAAAAAAGATGCCCCCAGCGGTACCGCCAAAAAATTGGCAGATGTGGTAAATCTCCCCTATGCACAGGTAACCAGCGAACGCATCGGCGAAACTGTGGGCACACACGAGGTGCAGTTTAACTCCCCCTTTGATAAAATCACCCTCACGCACGAAGCCATAAACCGCGATTTGTTTGCACAGTCGGCCTTGCATATTGCCCTATGGCTCACCAAGCGGGAGAGCGGATTTTATACCATGTCGGATTATGCAAAATTTAAACTGAAGGAAAAGAAAAAATGAAAATTCACTTTGTAGGAATCGGCGGCGTGGGCATGAGCGCTCTCGCACAACTGCACGCCATGGGCAGCGACCAAGTAACCGGGTCGGACCGGCTTATCAGCAAGGGCTATACCGATATGGCCTTGTGGACCTGCCTTAAAAAATTAAACATTGCCCTCTATCCTCAAGACGGCAGCGGAATTGACGGGCAAACGGACCTGGTAGTATTATCCTCCGCCATTGAAGCGGACAATCCGGAACTATTAAAGGCGCAAGCATTGGGCATTAAAACCATGCACCGCTCCGAACTGCTGGCTAAACACGTTGCGCAGCACCGCACGGTTGCCGTTTCCGGCACCAGCGGCAAAAGCACTACCACCGCCATGGTATACGACATCTTGGCCTTTGCCGGGCTGAGCCCGTCCGTGATTACGGGCGCCTCCATTTTATCTTTGCAAAAAGAGCAGGGCGTTTTTGGAAATGTGTACAAGGGATCTTCCGATATTTTGGTCATAGAGGCCGACGAAAGCGACGGCTCTATCGTCAAATATCATCCGCATTTGGGATTATGTCTTAACCTGCAGAAGGACCACAAAGAAATCAACATTTTGCAAGGTTATTTTAAGGAGTTCATCTCACACTGCAAAACGGCTATCGTCAATGCCGAAGAAGAAAATCTCCGCACGCTGGCACCACAAGCCAAAACCTTTGGCTTGCACACGGGAGACCTGCACCCGGAAAACATCAAGGCGGACGGCTTTGGATCTGATTTTACGATTCATGGCCAGCCTTTTCGGCTGCACCTGCCCGGTTTGCACAACGTGGCCAACGCCACCGCCGCCGTAGCGGCCGCGGTGCATATGGGAGTAGACCTGGATACCTGTGCCAAAGCGCTCAACAAATTTAGCGGCATTGCACGCCGCTTTGCCAGCGTTGGCAGCTACAACAAAATAGAGGTGGTGGACGATTTTGCCCATAACCCACACAAATTGGCCGCCACCATAGAAGCCGCACACCTGCGTGGCAAACGCGTATTGGCCTTTTACCAGCCGCATGCGTTTACCTCAATCAAAATGCTGGCGCCGGAGTTTGTAGAAAGCTTTGCCACTCATTTGGGCCCCAACGACCACCTGTGGCTAACGGAAGTGTACTATCCGGGAGGAACCATTCCCCAAGGGATTTCCTGCCGCACCGTATACGAAGGGCTCAAGGCGCGTGGAGCAAACGTCAGCTATGACGATTGCCGCGAACGCCTCCTGGCAGAAATGGCCGCCGCGGCCCAGCCGGGAGATATCCTCTTGGTGCTGGGCGCCCGTGACCCAACCCTTACGGATTTTGCACGCAAGTTATTGGCAGCGCTTAAAGAACGCAAACCTGTTCCCGCCTGCCCGGCCTGTATGTTGGGCAATTGCTGTATGCATTACAGTAAATAAAATTACATCACTAAAAAGGCCCCATGTTGTGGGGCCTTTTTTTGTTTACTTTGTTTTATTTTTTTCTGTACGTTCTTTAAAAATACGCGCATCTACCAATCGCTTAAAAATTTTGCCACGCTGCTCAAAATCCTTAAACTGGTCAAAACTGGAACAAGCTGGGGAAAGGATAACCGTATCTCCCTTTTTGGCACCTGCCATGGCAGTTTCCACCGCCTTTTCCAAGGTACCACATCGCGTTACCGGGAATTCCCCGTGTAACTCGCGCTCAATTTTGTCCATAGACTCGCCAATGGTCAAAACACGCTTGCAATACTGCTTTAAATAGGGCACAAGAACCTCATAAGAGGCCCCTTTGTCCCTCCCGCCCAAAATCAGCCACAGGGTGGGGCGTTTTTCAAAACTTTTAAGAGCGGTAATGGTGGAATCCAAATTTGTCGCTTTAGAGTCATTTACGTAAATCACCCCACGGTGATAGGCAAACTGTTCAATACGGTGTTCCATGGCTTCAAAACGGTCAAACACCCGTTGAATTACGTCCGCCCGTACACCCGCAGCCAACGCCATTAAAGCCGCCGCCATAGCATTTTCCACATTGTGAATGCCTTTCAAGTGCGGCGGACGAATTTGGTGACCTTCACTAAAAATCAGCTCATCCCCGTCAAAAAATACATCTGTCTTAAGCAAATGTTTGGGCTGCGTAGAAAAGGCCAACACCTCACTTTTTGCCTTCTCCACTAGTTCCGCACAAGCCATATCGGCCCCGTTAAGCACTAAAACGTCGCCTTCGCGTTGATTTTTAAAAATCTTTCCTTTGGCTTTAATGTAATTCTTCATGCCGCCGTGGTGCTCCAAATGATCCGGCGTCACATTCAAAATACAGGCAAAGCGGGGGCGGAAATACGTGCTGTCCTCCAGCTGGTAACTGGAGACCTCAATAACCAAATCATCCCCTGGTTTTACCGCATCTGCACAAGAGGAAACAGGGCAGCCGATATTGCCGCAAACATGCACCGTGTGACCCGTTTGCCGCGTCTGTTCCTTTAAAATTTCACCCAACAGGGCCGTCGTGGTAGTCTTTCCGTTAGTGCCCGTAACGGCAAACACGCGCATCTGCTTGGGCATAAAGGCAAGGCCCACTTCCAACTCGCTAAACACGGGGATTTTGCGTTTTTTAGCCTCTACCAGCACTGGGTGCCGCGGGGACAACCCCGGGCTTTTGACCCAAAAATCACAGGCAAAAATACGCTCCGTATTCCCGCCCGTTTCCACCTGAACCTCCGGCGGGAGAGCAAAAGACTCCACATGCGCAACGGGTGCCTCCTCGCTGACTAGCACGCTAAAACCATGGTGCGCCAGCAGGCGTGCCACGGCGCGCCCGCTTTTGCCCAGGCCTAACACACAGGCTTTTTTCCCTGCAAATTTTTCTTTTTTAAACATTACCGGTTCCCCCGCAAAAAAGTGCGAATCGTTTCTTGATCGGAAAAGTGACGTTTTTCCGTACCGATGATTTGATAATCCTCGTGTCCCTTTCCTGCCACCAGCACAATATCTTGGGCATGGGCATTTGTTAGGGCACGGCAGATTGCCTCGGCCCGGTCTGGCACGACCTCGTAATTGGTTTTGCCTTGCATGCCAGCCAAAATATCGTTAAAAATCTGTTTTTCATCCTCACAGCGGGGGTTGTCGTTGGTTAAAAAAACATAATCCGCCCGCGTGCAGGCCGTTTTCCCCATAAGCGGCCGTTTGGTGCGGTCCCGTTGCCCGCCACAGCCAAACACCAGCAAAATCCGCCCTTTTTTGAAGGGTTCTAAGGTGTCAAAGGCACGCTGCAAGGCCTCATCCGTATAGGCAAAATCCACAAAGGCAAAAAAATTCTGCCCAACGTCTATGCGCTCCATTCGCCCGGGAACACCCGAAAGAGCTTTAAGTCCTGCTGCTGCAGCCTCCTCTGGTACGCCGTTCACCCGCGCCACCGCATAGGCAGCCAAGGCATTGTATACATTGTGGCGGCCCAAAAGGTTAATCTGCATGGGTCGGCCATTGATGCAAAAAGAGGTATGCGTCAAAAATTCCTGTACACGGTCCGCTTGAAAATCCGCCGCCGTGTTCATCCCATAAGTAACCACGTGCACGCGCCCCTTTACTTGTTCCACCAGACGGCAGCCGTATGGATCGTCCGCATTAATCACAGCGGTGCGATTTGGTTTTTGGTTGGCCGGATCAGCTAAGTTTTCAAATAATTTTTGTTTGGCTTTAAAATAGTTTTCAAAGGTGTGGTGGTAGTCCAAATGATCGCGCTGCAGGTTGGTAAACACGGCGGTATCGTACCAAATGTGGCGCACCCGTTGTTGCTCCAACGCGTGGGAGGAAACCTCCATCACCACTGCATTACATCCGTCCTGCCGCATTTGGGCCAACCGTTTAAAAAGCGGCAGAGCCGCGGGCGTTGTATTGGGCGCCGCACATAAAACATGGCCGTTGGAGCGGTAATTCACCGTGCCAAACACGCCCACCTTTTCCCCATTAGTCCTTAAAATAGATTCCAGCAAATAGGCAATAGAAGTTTTCCCTTTCGTGCCGGTAATGCCCAGCATCGTCATATGATCCGACGGACGGCCATAAAATTCATAAGCGGCGTCTGCCATTTCGCGGTCTATATCCGCTGTTTGTATGTAGAGCGCAGAATACTCCCGCCCCGCCGGGAAAGCGGACACGATCACACGGGCCCCGCGGGCAATGGCCTCTTCTATAAATAAATTCCCGTCCACATGCGCCCCTTTTAGGGCGAAAAATACAAACCCAGGCTCTACTTCCCGGGAGGAAAACGTCAACCCCGTTACTTGCACACCGCAGGCGCGGGCTTTCTCTAATACATAGCTGGACATATAAGTATCCTATCAAATTGCCAAAAGAACCGTCACAAAAACCGGTTATTCTGCACGCTCCAATAAAGCCTCTACCTCCGCTGCCATTTGGGCTAAGTGTTTTTTAATTTGCGGTTGTTTGGTTTCTAGGAGCGGCAAAAGTGTATTGCGGATCCAGTTGCGGGTGAAGGCCTCGTCAAAATTGGTTTTATCCGTAATGTGCGTCAAATGATTGTTTTGCAAATATGTTTCCACCTCGGTACGTGTAACACACAAAAGAGGACGGATAATCTCCACGCTATTCCCTAATGGGCGGCGCAGCGGAATGCCGGCCAGTCCCTTTACTTTAGTGCCCCGCAACATGTTTAGTAAAACGGTTTCCGCCTGATCATCCAAATGATGTGCCAGCGCCAGCTTGGTGGCTCCCCATTTTTTGGCGGCCTGCAAAAAAGCGTCATAACGCGCCTTGCGGGCGCCGTGTTCTGGGCTTAAGTTAAATTTTTCAGCCACTTTTTTGGCATTTGTTTTTTGAATTAGAAGCGGAATATCCCACGCTTTACAAATTTTTTCGCAAAACCGCTGGTCCGCCAAGGCTTCTTTTCCGCGCAAACCATGGTTGACATGCACCGCCCCCAGCGCAAAATGTTTTTCCGACGATAAATACCGCAAAAAATGCAACAGGCATACCGAATCCGCCCCACCGCTCAGTCCCACCAAAACAGCATCCTTCCGTCCAATCAACTTGGCGGAAAAAGCACGCATGCGCGGCAGTACGGAGGCGTTAAAACTTTTTTTTGTCATATAAAAAAGTATAATAAATAATAACGGATTTTAAAAAGTATGAAAAAAAGAATTTTAATTGTAGAAGACGAAGCCAGTATCATTGATTTATTAACCCTTGTTCTCGCCCGCGAAGGATACGAGGTCCACTCCTGCCAAACAGGCCGCGACGCTATCGCCGCAATGAAGAAGGTGCACCCGCATTTGGTTATTTTGGACGTTATGCTCCCCGGCTTGGATGGGGCAAGCATCGTCAAAATTATGGGCGAGGATGAAATGCTCTCCTCCACCCCGGTGATTGTCACCTCGGCGCTGGTGGAATCGGAAAAAATGTTCGTCCCCTACCCGCAGGTAAAAAGCTTCTGCTCCAAACCCTTTGCTTTGACAGAGTTTGTTGCCAAGGTGAAACAAGCTATCGGCGATTAATTTTATCAAACAGATAAAAACCCCGGCTTATTTGTAAGCCGGGGTTTTTACATACTTAAAGACTTAACGGGCACACAGCCAATAGGCGTACCGCTTGAAAAAGGCATTTAAAATTTCATCCAAGAATAATTCCTTGCTCGTCTCGGCACCAATGAGCTGCTTTAACGTAACGTCCGTATCCTTGGCTTTGGCGGACAAACGGTCGTTGACGTGAATGCCCACTCCTACCAACAGGCAATCTTTTTGCAGTGGCTGCACCCAGACACCCGTCAATTTTTTATAGGCATGTTTTTTGGGCGACCACGCCAGCACATCACCCTCGCCATGGGTTTTGGTTTTGATTCCAAAAATATCAGCCACCGTTTCGGCCACAGCTTCGGCCGTTTGGGCACAAAGGTCCTCCGGTTTGGCAAGCGGGTTTTCGGGCCGTAAAATAAGCGTAAAATACACGCCGCCCTCCGCCGCAGAAAAGGGCTTTCCGTCCCGGCATAGCCCGGCAGTCTGCTCACACGCCAGCACCAGCGTACCGTCTTGCGCGCCTTGCAGCGCCAAAGCGGACGCCACGGTTTGCGTGCTGTCTACACTTTCCAAACCAACTACTTTTGTTACAGCTTTCAAAGGGATTGTACATTCTTGCATATATTTATTCTACCAATTTTATGCTTTCGTCCGCCGTTTCCCAACACCCTTTACGTGCATTTGTTTCAGTTCGTACAACCGGTCACGCAACTCCGCTGCCAGTTCAAAGTTAAGCGCTTCGGCCGCCTGCAGCATTTGGGCTTCAATGTCCTTTTCCACCGAGGAAATATTTTTCAGCGTCGGTTCCGGCAGGGTTTGGCTTAAAATGCCAAACGCGCTGGTTTTGGTTTGCTGTTCAAATTCTTTTAGCTCCACCTCTGCCTTTTGAATGGTCTTAGGCGTAATGTGATGTTCTTTGTTGTACGCCTCCTGTAATTGCCGGCGGCGGTTCATCTCGTTAAGGGCATACTTAATGGAGTCCGTTTTACGGTCGGCATATAAGATTACTTCCCCATCCGCGTTGCGGGCGGCACGACCGGAAATTTGAATTAGCGTGGTCGTATTACGCAGGAACCCCTCGTTGTCCGCGCCTAAAATCGCCACCAAGCCTACCTGCGGGATATCAATTCCTTCACGCAGCAGGTTGATCCCCACCAGCACATCAAACTTGCCTTGGCGGAACTGTTTTAAAATTTCTACGCGCTCCAAGGATTCAATGTCGGAATGCAAATAGCGCGTTTTGATGTTCTTTTCCGTAAAGTAGGTGCTTAAATCTTCCGCCGTTTTTTTGGTCAGCGCCAGCACTAACGTGCGTTCCCCGCGGGCCTTGTGCTCGTTTATTTTATCCACCAAGTGGTCAATCTGTCCTGCCGTGGGGTGCAAGGTAACCTTCGGATCCACCAGCCCCGTCGGACGAATGACCTGTTCCACAATGTTGTTTCCGCTTACGGTCAGCTCGTATGGTCCGGGCGTAGCCGAAACAAAAATAGTGGACGGCAGTAATTTTTCAAATTCGTCAAACTTGAGCGGACGGTTATCCAGCGCAGACGGCAACCGGAAGCCAAAATCCACCAACATTTGTTTACGGGCGCGGTCTCCGTTGAACATGCCGCGCACTTGCGGCAGTGCCACGTGAGATTCGTCCACCATCATCAAAAAATCGTCATAACGTTTAAAATAATCCAATAAACAGGAAGGGCGCTCGCCCGGTTTTCGGCCGTCCATGTAGCGGGAATAGTTTTCAATCCCGGGGCAAAAACCAGCTTGTTGCAGCATTTCCAAATCGTACTCGGTCCGCTGTTTTAAGCGGTACGCTTCCAGTTCTTTTCCCATAGACAAAAGCTGTGCGTGGCGGATTTCCAAATCGCGGCGAATGTCGTCAATAGCGTTTTGTGTGTCCTCATCCGTGGCCACAAAGTGCTTGGCGGGGTAAATCCAGGCCTCCTCCAGCTCGGCTAGCACATTGCCCGTAATGGGATGAATTTCGTATATGTGCGAAATAGTTTTGCCTGCAATCTCCACGCGCAAGGCGTTTTGGCTGTAGGGCGTCATAATGTCCGTATACGGGCCGCGCATACGAAAATTACCCGAGGTAAATTCCATTTCATCCCGGTGGTATTGGATTTTAATCAACCGGCCGGAAAGCTGGGAACGCGTCATTTCGGCACCTTTTTTAACATAGATACGCATTTCGCGAAAGCTGTCCGGCGAGCCAATGTTGTAAATGCAGGAAACGGACGCCACCACAATCACATCCCGGCGCGTTACCAGGGAAGTAGTAGCTTTTAAACGCAATTTGTCTATGTGGTCGTTGACGGCGGAGTCCTTTTCAATATATGTATCCGTTTGCGGAATATAGGCTTCCGGCTGGTAGTAATCGTAGTAAGAGATAAAATACTCTACAGCATTCTCCGGGAAAAACTGTTTAAACTCGCCGTATAGCTGGGCAGCCAACACCTTGTTCGGCGACAAAATCAGCGTCGGCCGGTTCAAACGGTTAATCACGTTGGCCATGGTAAAGGTCTTGCCAGATCCCGTCACCCCTAGCAGCGTCTGACGGGAATGCCCTTCCAGCACCCCGTTTGTTAAGGCATCAATGGCCTTGGGCTGGTCGCCCGCCGGTTTAAAATTGGATACAAGTTTAAAAAGCCCCATAGTTTTATTTTACCTCAAAGCCATAAAAAAAGGGCGGCCGAAGCCGCCCCCATGACTTAAAAATTTATTTTACGTTTGCAGCCACGTGCGTGAAGGTGGAATCCAGCACCCCGGGCAAAAGCTGGCCCACGCCGTCAATCATAAACTGCATGGCAATAGCGCACAAAATCATCCCCATAAAACGGATAACAATTTGTGTTCCGTTTGGGCCGATTTTATTAAACAAGTAACGCGACGCCAACAGCACGCACCCCACCGCCGCCGAGCATAAAAACAGCACCAAAATCATCATCACCGCCATCGGGAAGGTGGTGATTTTTTCCGCATACAAAACTACCGTGGTAATAGAACCGGGCCCGATAAATAGCGGCATGGCCACCGGCACCATAATGTGGCTTAAGCTGGTGCGGGCTTGGTCAAAGGTGTTGCCCTTGGCCGCTGCGGTTTCAATGCCGTTACGGTCAAATTTGGATTTACCCTGTAACATGCGCATCCCTACCCCAAGCAAAATAATGGAACCCGCCAACCTAAAGGCCGGAATGGTAATACCAAAAACGGTGAGGATTTTGCTGCCAAAAATAAAAAATACGGTCAGCATGATGAAAATGGACAGCGCCATTAACAGCGATACTACCCGCTGCACTTTGGGTGTTTCGTTTTCCACGTGTTCCAAAAAGATCGGCATATTGCCGATGGGGTTCAAAATAGCCAGCGTAGCGATAAACGCGTTGACCAGCAAACTCCAATCCATACTTGTAATTAGCTCCTTAAATGAAAAATTGCCTGCTTAAAAAGCAGACAGTTTTGACTCTTTTTATAGTATATAAAATAAAGACCCGCGCGAACACTCCCCCAAGACACAAGTAATGCGCAGACAAGAAAGCTCCGTCGGAAGAAAAAGAAAACTTTTCAAACACCGCCGGAAATTGTTATAATAGATGTACACGATTTCGGGCAGTTGGCGCAGCGGTAGCGCGTTCGCCTCACACGCGAAAGGTCACAGGTTCAAATCCTGTACTGCCCACCATTTAGAATACCCCCACTAGTCGGGGGTATTTTTTTGCCGTTATGGGCAGGAGTAACACCAACTTCTTGGTGTTACGGCAGGATTTGAAAGGCGCAGCGATGTTTTTGTTTGTGCGCTTATCTTGTTCCTCTGCGCACAAGGCAAAAACCGCGAGCCCGGCCTGCAGGAAAATTTCGTCAGAAATTTTACCGGAAGGCAAATCCCGTACTGCCCACCATTTGAGAACACCTCCTCCGGGAGGTGTTTTTTATTCCTCTTTTGGCAGTAAGCAAACAAACTGCTTTGTTTGCATCAAATTCTCCCCATAGGGGGGTTGGGTTATGCTATACTAAATACAAGAGGTTTTTATGCTGACCCGGAATACATTGCAACGCTTCACCCCCATTAACACCGTCTGCCTAATGATTTTGGCGGCCTCCGCCGCCACATGGGTACTTATATACACCCGCACCATGCTAATGCCTTTTATCATCGCTGTTTTTATCTATATGGTGGCCAGCACGTTGGCCGGTTGGATGAAACAAAAATGGAACGTTCCTTATGGCCTTGGGCTGGGTATTAGCGGCACCGCCTTTTTGGCTGTAATTACCGCCGCAGTGCTTTTTATTTCGGGGTCCATAGAAACCTTCGTCGCTGGAGCGGATATTTACAGTGAACGCTTAAACGACACGCTGGATTGGCTTCTTTCACATTCGCAAAAGTACGGAGTCAATCTCAACGCCCAATTTGTGGCCGATACGGTAGCCAAACTGCCCGTTTTTACTATGGTTAAAAGTGTAGGAAGCACTGTCGTTTCCATTTTGACAAATCTAATGCTTATTATTTTGTTTGTCATTTTTCTGTTCATGGGCAAAGCTTCCGAAAACAAACCGGCGCTTGTGAGCTCTATTCAAAAGCAAATTTCTTTCTATTTACTGATTAAAATTTTTGTTTCGCTGTTGGCCGCTGTTTTTACCTGGATTGTATTGGCCTCGGTAAAGACAGAACTGGCCCCTATGCTGGCGGTACTGACGTTTATCCTCAACTTTATCCCCAACATTGGGCCATTTATCTCCACCCTTATGCCCGTGCCGGTGCTGTTTTTGCAATACGGCTTTGATTGGCACATTGTGCTGGCCTTGGTATTACTTACCACTATCCACTTTATCATTGGAAATGTATTGGAAACCAAATGGCTCGGCAAGGGCATGGATTTGGACCCGATTGTCGTCATTGCCTGCTTAATTTTTTGGGCCCTGGTATGGGGCATTATGGGAGCTTTACTGGCCGTACCGATGACCGCAATCATCAAAATGGTTTTTGAACAATACGAAACCACCAAGCCGCTGGCCGATATTTTAGGCGGCAAGTATTCTTTTAAATAAATTTACTATTTACTCTGATTCGGAGGACGTACCATGACAACCGTCAACTTAAACACAATTGCTACAGAAACCCGCAACCAAAACACCCTGGACTTGGACCGGCTTTCCCCGCGCCAAATTGCGCGCAAAATTAATAACGAGGACTTCAACGCCGCTCGTGCCGTAAAAGCCGCCAATAAAGAAGTGGCTGCCGTTATGGTTATGGCTGCGCAAGCCTATGCCGCCAAAAAGAAAATTATTTTCATGGGCGCAGGCACCAGCGGACGCTTGGGCATTTTGGAAGCAGTGGAATGCGTGCCTACTTTCGGCACCAAACCCTCGCAAATTATCGGCTTAATCGCCGGAGGGAAAAAAGCTATTTTCCGCGCACAGGAGGGGGCAGAAGATGATGCCAAACTCGGTGCCAACGATGTGACCAAAAACGCCAAAAAAGGTGATTTAGTCGTAGGTTTAACGGCTAGCGGCCGCACCCCTTACGTCATGGGTGCGCTGAAACAAGCGCGCAAACTGGGTGCCCGCACGGCTCTGATTTCCTGCAATCCGCAAGCCGTTGCCCCCGATGCGGAAGTACACGTCTGCCTGCCGACCGGGCCGGAAGCCCTTTGCGGTTCCACCCGCATGAAGGCGGGCTCCGCCACCAAAATGGCCTTAAATGCCATCACCACCGGAGCTATGACTCTTTGCGGCAAAACCTATGGGAACTTGATGGTGGACGTACAGCCCACCAACGAAAAACTGGTGGCCCGTGCCCAACGCCTTATTTGCACAGTCGCACAAACGGATGGAAAAACAGCCGCCAAATTGCTAAAAGCCGCCGGACAGAATGTAAAAACGGCCGTGGTAATGCACAAAAAGAAAGCCACCCGTGCCGAAGCGGAGAAAATGCTCAAAAAGGCAAACGGCTTTTTGACGCGTGTGATTGACGCATAACGTATTCTTTACAAACAAAAACTCCCGCCGTGCAGTAAAACGGCGGGAGTTTTTGTCGGACAGTCAAAATTAATACTCTATTTTGTCGGCCTTTTCGCCCCATTTTTTAAAGGGTTCCTGACGTTCTTCCAAAGCAAGGCAATAGGTCTTAAGAGATCGTTTCTCCAAAGGAAGAGGGACTTCATTATAAATAAACGCATCGTCAAAACCGTATTGCGCGGCCGTCGCACGATCTGCCGCAAAAAAGAGCGCTTTGGGGCGAGCCCAATAAATAGCTCCCAAGCACATCGGGCACGGCTCACACGACGAATAAATAATGCAATCTTTTAATTCAAAATCTTTCAATTTCCGGCATGCTTTTCTAATCGCGTCCACTTCCGCATGGCGGGTCGGGTCGTTGGTGGACGTAACCTGATTGCAGCCACGCGCAATGATCTTGCCGTCCTTTACAATCACCGCACCAAACGGGCCGCCCTTGCCGCTTAACATACCTTTTTCAGCCATTTTGACGGCTTTCTTCAAAAATTTGCGATGTAATTTCAATTCTGCTTGTTCCATAAATATACTCCTTAGGTGCATTTCCTATTATAGCTAAATTTTTAATAAAACGGTTTTGTTTCTTTCTCTTTCGGCTATTTTGCCACCCGCTTGCACAAACCGGGCCCGGGCCCCTACACAAACCTCTTTCCCGGCACGGGTCACGCAATATGAAACATCGTCCTTATCCGTACCGCTATAACCGGTATTTTCCCACAGATGTCCGTCTTTGGCGCGGTGCAATCCCCACCGCATCGTTACGTGTGTATCCCCCACTCTCCAGGACTCCCCCGGCCACGCCTGCACAAAGGGCAGAAGCCGTAAATTTGTGGGGTCCTTTTCCTTTTTAGGCACAGTTAAATAAAATTCCGCGCTCGCCTGCGAAACCCCAATCTTGCGCAGGGCAGCGGTTATTTTCTCCCGCTCCAAGCCGTCATAAAAAACGAAAACCTCATTTTTCGCAAGCTGCACCAGCACCGCGCCTTTATTCCATTCGTTTAACAGGTATACCCTCTTGGGAGCGAAGACCATTCTTTCTGCCCCCAACAACAGCACCACGGCGACCACGCTGGGCCATAAGATTTTCTTGGACAAGTTCTTTAATGGCCAGTTAAATAGCCAAAACAGCCCAATATAATAAGCGGCTACTGTGCCACCTCTCCAAGCCGATACCGGCAGCGCCGAAAACCGAAACGAAGCAAAGAACTCCACCAGATACCGAAATATTTCCAAACAGCCTAGTGTTGGGTAAAATAAAAGCCACCCCACATGCAGTTTACAAAACAAATAGTACACAAAAGACAACCCCATTAATAACGACGCCAACGGCACCAAAATCATATTTGAAACCAGTCCCGTCAAAGAGACTTTATAAAACACATTGGTAAAAACGGGGAGCAGCGCCAGCTGGGTGGAGAGGGTGGCCAAAAAAATTTGGGCAAAAAAGCGCACCCACTTGGGCCATTTGACAGGAATTTGATAGTTATTTAAACACAAAATAATGGCAAGTGTTGCCAAGAAAGACATTTGAAACCCCGTCTCAAATACAGACGCCGGAGCCACACACAAAATTAAAAAGCAGGAAACCAGCAAGCCCTGAAAAACGCCGCTGTTGCGCCCGAGTAAATACCCCACACATGCACTGGCCGCCATAAAATAAGCTCGCACCAAAGGGGCATCTGCTCCCGCAATCAAGGTATACACGCCAGCTACACACAACGCCAGAAGCAACCCCTTTTTACGGCGCACGCCAATCAGTCCGCACAGGGCCAAGGTAACAAGGGTAACAAACCCCACGTTTCCGCCGGAAGCCACCAGCAAATGAATGGCACCGCTGTCTTGAAACGCCGTGAATAACGAAGGCGGAAGTTCACCCCGCTCACCCAGCAGCACCCCACCTGCAATGCCTGCCAATTCCGGAGAAAAAGACTCATTAAACACCCGCAGAATGTCTGCCCGAACCGCCCGAATGGCACGGAACGGCCAAGCGGCCTGATGCACTACTTCCACACGGGAACTTTTGATTTCGGTAAAAATATTTTTGGTGGCCAAATAGCCCCGCCAGTTAAAGTTGCCCAGCAAATCAATGCCGTACGGTTCCTGCAAACGTCCGGTAATTTGCAAAGTATCCTTCCACTGTGGGTCAAAATCAGTCAGCCGAGCATACACAAGACCCTGTGTGGGCGCACCGTCAACAGCCGACACTTTTAGCACTACATTTTGGGATTTCTTTTTGGAAACAGCAAAACTCTCCACGCGGCCGGTCAGCGTCACTGTTTTCTGCGGAATAAAATGGAAAACGTCCCGCGCGGAAGGAGCAGGACGATAAAATAGAACTAAACCTATAATCAGCGCCGCCAAACACCACAGCAACGGGCGCTTATAAATATCCGGATGCATTAAAGTTTTGTACGGCCTTTTAGAGAATAACCCAGCGTCATTTCGTCAATGTAATCAATATCTCCCCCGAGAGGCACCCCATAACCAATGCGCGTAATCTGCCCTACTAGCCCGCGCAGCAAATCCGCCAAGTACAAGGCAGTGGTTTCACCCTCACTGTCTGGGTCGGTAGCAATAATCACTTCGCGAATGGGCATAGCGGAATGTTGGATGCGTTCCAGCAGTTCACGCGCCTTTACCTGTTCGGCTCCGCGGCCTTCCATGGGAGAAATGGCTCCATGCAATACGTGATACAGCCCCTTATAAGCGCCTGTTTTTTCAATAGACTCAATATCCTGCGGGTCCTCTACCACACAAATAAGGCCTTGGTCACGGTCCGGGTCGCGGCAAATATCACATAAATCATTTTCACTGTAAGAAAAGCAAACCGGGCAGAGCTTTACCTCCTGCTTCATGGACAGCAGCGCGTTGACAAATTCCTCCGTCTCCCCCTGGGAGGCACGCAAGAAATAAGCCGAAAAACGCTCCGCCTGCCGCGGTCCTACACCGGGCAAACGCCGAAAAGCACGGACCAGTCTATCTAAACTTTTCATACTTTACGCCAATAATTCCCCCGGGAAAATTTCCAAAATTTCCTTTACTTCCTCCGGCACGTCAGCAGGCGCACCTGCGGCTTGCACATCGGCCGAAAAATCCGCCTTTACAAAAGGCTCTTCTGCAGAAATGCTCGGTTTTTTATCTTTCCCTTGTGCGACCGCTTGCGTGGGGGCAGGAGTAGGTTTTTGGACAGGGACGGCCGTCGGCTGCTTGGCCGGAGCGGGGTCTGCCACAGCGCCCCCTAGTTTGAATTGAATGGTACGCCCGCTCAGTTTTTTAGCGGCGGCGGCTAAATCGGCCAATTTATTCTGCGCCGGGATTTGATAAAACTCTTTGCCGGGCGGGAAAGAAAGCGTCCATTCCGTTTCTCCAAAGTTGATTTGACAATTGGTCATCACGTCGTAAACAAAGGGGCTCCGTTCAAACTGCTTGAGCATTTTGTCCCAAAGCTGTCGGTTGGAAACGGCGGAAGAGACAGCGGCCGCCGGTTCCTCGGACAACACCTCTTCTTCCTCCGCTACAATTTCTTCCACGGGGGCCGGTTTTGTATAAACGGGCTTTGGGGCCGGAGCAGGAGCTGCCTTTTGCACGGGACGCACAGGCGCCGAGCGCGGAGCGGGTTTGGCGGAGGGGACAACTGGAGCCTGCCGGACCGGCGGTACGGCCGCCGGCGGAAGGCCACGTTCCAAGGCTTCCAAACGGCGCACAAAACCCTCAATATCTAAACAGCTGTCCATCACCGTAAACATGCCCACTTCGGCGCTTACAAGCGCATTGTCGGAAAACTTCACTTCCTCTATAATTTTGTTAATTTTACGGGAAACCTGCGCCAAAAAACCGGGTGAAACGCCTTGTGCAATTTGTTTGGCCCCTTCAAAGGGTTCACTTCCTTGGCCCAACGAAAAATAGAACAAATCACCCAAGGCATTTTTCAAATCTTTTAAGAAAGAATTGGCATCAAAGCCTTCATTTTTAAGCGTGTCAAACACTTGGTGCAAGGCCTGGTTGTCCTTTTGAATCAAGGCTTCCACCGCATTTTTGATTAAATCATCCGGGGTGAGCCCCAACATTTCACCCACACTTTTTTCGTCAATGCGGCTGCCGGAATACGCAATGGCGCGGTCCAAAAGCGTCAGTGCGTCGCGCATGGCGCCGCCGGCGTTTTTGGCAATAATTTTTGCCGCAGCGGGAGTCAAATCCAAACTCTCCGCCTCGGCTAAGTCCAACAAATGATTGCTGATTTCCTCCCCCGTAATGGGACGAAAGCGAAAGGTTTGGCAACGGCTGACAATCGTGGCGGGCACTTTGTGTTTTTCGGTCGTGGCCAAAATAAATACCACATGAGCGGGGGGCTCCTCAATCGTTTTTAAAAGTGCGTTAAACGAGCTGGTGGAAAGCATGTGCACCTCGTCCAAAATAAACACTTTAAAGCGGTCCCGGGACGAGGCCAACGCCACCGTATCAATAATTGCCTCGCGGACCTTTTCCACCTGCGTATTGCTGGCCGCGTCTAGCTCCAGCACATCCAAATCAGCACTTTGCGCAATTTCGCGGCATTGGGGGCATTCCCCGCACGGTTCTGCCGTTGGCTTATCATTACCATGACCCGTACAGTTAAGTGCCTTCGCCAAAATACGCGCTGTGGTGGTTTTGCCGCAGCCGCGCGGGCCGTAAAATAAATACGCATGCGCAATGCGGCCCAGCTTCAAAGCGTTTTGGAGCGTTTTGGAAATGTTCTCCTGCCCCACCATATCTTCAAACTTTTGGGGGCGGTATTTATTAGCTAAACTGACGTAGGTGTTTTCATTCATTTCCATAGCTTATCCTCTAAACGTTTTTTTGGCGCGTTTGGCTGCATGGGAATAATCCAAGCTGATCTTTCCCGGGCCCAACAGTAAAGCAGGCAGCAAGGCCGCACACAACAGCACCAAGAGTGCCACATATATTTTATTTAAATCTGCGGCAAAGAACACGACGGACAAACCCGCCGTACACAAAAGTGAAAGCCCCGCCGCCGGACGCGTAAACCAACCGAGCAACAGCAAGAGGGACAAAAACAATTCTACTACACAAAGCGTCAGCCCTACCGGCACGGGAAGCGGCAAACCAACGGCGGCGGCGTTAAATAAAAACTCGCGGTAAAAGAGCAAACAACCTGCCGTCACGTAAAGCAGCGTCAGCCCGCTTAACAAGCGCGTTAAAAAAACCGTTAAAGAAAACATATCCTCATCTATTTGGCAATGTAAATGAAACCGGTTCATACTCCCTCCTGCTAAAATTGTACGTCGGCCGACATGGAAAAATAAGTCTTGCGGTTGGCCTCACGCCGCGGCTCAAACACTTCTATACCGCCGGAAAGGGACATTTCCCACACGTGCAAATGGATTCCGGCCGACACGGCGGCGGCCGTATCGCTCAGCTCCGCATAGCGGTAGCGCGCCAGCGAAACATAGGGCGTCAGTAATTCTGTTTTATAACTTACGCGCACGGCCGCCGCTTCTTTTATAAACCCTTGCACTACGGCCGTCATAAACGGGATATCCGCCCAGCTAAATGTTACATCCTGTGGCTGGCGGCTACTATATTTTATCACTTTATGCCACGCCGCTTTCAACTGCCAACTACCCGCCTCTACCGAGGCTTCCGCATCTGCCGCAGTCTCTATTTGGCTGAAAGATCCATCCGCTAAATCGCGCCCCATTTTATCCACGTAAGTGCGGTAACGCGTTTGCCCGGACGTCACTTTTAAAACAGGGTTTTTAAACTGCCACGCACGGTAAAATGGCTCCCACATAAGGCCCGCCTGATACCCTACAGCCTGATAGCCCACCGCCTGCGGTTGCCAAAACCCACCTGCCAGCACCTGCCAGCTGTCACTTAACTCATAACTCCCAGTAAGGCCATAGCGGGAAGTGGATCCGGCCTCGTCAATTTCCTTGTCGCTCATGCGGTAGTAGCCGTACCGCGGGGTCAATACAAAGCCGTTGTCCAAGTCCAACTTATACGCCCCGCGAAAGGCGGCGTAACCGCGTTCCCCGTTCACCCCAGAAAAACTGAGCTGCCCGTAGCATAACGCACACGGGCAGATCAGAACAAACAAACAAAGAATGGCGGTTTTCAAGCGCATTCAATCTTATTTTTTGGCTTTTTTAGCCTTCAGCGCAGCCACCTTGGCGTCTTCATCCTGCAAAAATTTGACGTAGTTGGAGGCTTTGCGTTTCTTCCACGCACCTTTGTGGTAACCGTAACCGATGATGAGCGGAATCAAGGTCGTGCATTCGCCGTACACCATCTGCTCCAACGCGGTGGAAACCTTACCCCAAGAGGAGGCTTCTTTGAGCGTGGAACCGGAGAGCGCTCCGTCGCGCACGTCCGCCACCGTAATCTGCACGGCATATTTGTGCATGGGGGCTTCGGCACCCAAAATTTCAGCCGCTACCACCGTGTCTTGCGCAAAGTTTTTCGGCACACCACCGGACCACATCATAAGACCGGTTTCTTTGGCTTTGATTTTGATCTTGGTCAGTTCCAAAAAGTCTTTGGCACTGTCAATAGACACATGGGCTTCTGGGTGTTCGGTTTGGTGGGCTACAAAACCAAAACCGGCCGAGCAGTCCGAAAACGCCGGCACAAACACGGGCACGCCGTATTTGTACGCGTTATAAACGATAGAATCTTTGCCTTTGCCTTTCTTTTCCAGCCATTTGCCCATTTCCCAAATAAATTCGCGGGAAGAGTACGGGCGGGGTTCCAAGGCGTTGCAAATTTTGTGAATGGTTTCATCACATTCTTTGAGCTGGTCTTCGTCAATATAGGTGTCGTAGATGCGGTCAATATGCAGGTCGCGCAGGAGGTTGTCATCCTGATTGTAGGGCGTACCGACGTAATGTTTATATCCCAAGGCTTCAAAAAAGTCCTGGTCCACAATGTTCGCGCCGTTGGAGACAATCGCGTCCACCATGTTGTTTTGAATCATATCCACCACAACTTTCTTCATACCCGCGGAAACAAGCGAACCGGCGATGCACAAAATAACGGAGCATTTTTTGTCCGAAAGCATCATGTTGTAGATTTTGCTCGCTCTGGCCACTTCGCGGGAAGCGTAGGCCATATTCCCAAAGGCTTCTACCATCGGAACCACATTGTATTTTTTGAGGTCAATGTGCTTAATGGTGTCTTTGAGAAAGTCTTTTTTGGTAAGTTTTGCCATTTCTTTTACACCTCTGCTGGATTTATTTACTTCTATTTAGTAAATTATAATAAATAACGCGCATTTTTCCTAGAAAAATATACAAAATTTGCGCATCTTTTTTCGGTGCGGAGCGTCCCCCCGCCCAAGGAGCAGAAAAATGTATCCCGATTTACAAAAAACCGACCCGGCCGTTTTTGATGCTATCCGCCACGAACTGACCCGCCAACGCGAAAAATTGGAGCTAATTGCTTCGGAAAATTTCACCTCTCTCGCGGTCATGCAAGCCCAAGGCTCTGTGCTAACCAACAAATATGCCGAAGGCTACCCCAAAAAACGCTACTATGGCGGCTGCGAATTTGTGGACCAAGTGGAGCAGCTGGCCATAGACCGCGCCAAACAGCTCTTCGGCGCCGAACACGCCAATGTGCAACCGCACTCCGGGGCACAAGCCAATATGGCCGTATATTTTGCATTACTCAAACCGGGAGACACAGTACTAGGGCTTAACCTCTCCCACGGCGGTCATTTAACGCACGGCCATCCGCTCAATTTTTCGGGCAAGTTATACAACATTATTGCCATGAACGTCCGCCCAGATACAGAACAAATTGACTATGATGAAGCCGCCAAATTAGCCCTGGAACACAAACCCAAGCTCATCTTGGCAGGGGCCTCCAACTATTCCCGCATATTTGACTGGAAACGCCTGCGGGAAATTGCCGATTCGTGCGGGGCGTACCTGGCGTGCGATGTTGCCCACTACGCGGGACTCATCGCCACGGGCGAGTATCCCAGTCCCGTGCCGTATGCGGATGTGGTCACCACGACCACGCATAAAACCTTGCGCGGCCCGCGCGGCGGACTGATTTTATGCAAGGGATCCTTAGCTAAAGCCATTAACTCGGCTGTTTTCCCCGGGACGCAAGGCGGGCCGCTTATGCACGTGATTGCGGCTAAGGCCGTTTGTTTTGGCGAGGCGTTAAAACCCGAATTTAAAGTGTACCAACACCAAGTAAAGCTTAACGCCGCCGAACTGGCCAAACAACTCATGGCCCGCGGATACCGCTTGGTAGCCGGTGGCACGGACAGCCACGTCATGTGCATTGATTTGCGCTCCAAGGGCTTAACGGGAAAGACTGCCGAGGCCGCCTTAGACAAAGCCGGCATTACCGCCAACAAAAACACTATTCCGTTTGATCCCGAAAAACCGTTTGTCACTAGTGGCTTGCGCTTAGGGACGCCCGCTATCACCTCCCGCGGGATGAAGGAAACGGATATGGCCAAGGTGGCTGAATTTATGGACGAGGCAATCTCCCACCATGAGGACGAGACGTATTTGGCGCAAATTGCCGAACAAGTAAAAGCCTTCCTGTCCTCCTTTCCGTTGTATCCTTCCTTGCAATAAACTGTATTCTCCCGGGGTTTGGCCCCCGGGAGTTTTTTATGGGCCTATTTTTATCTAGGTCCATTTTTTCCTTCTGTCTAGGCCCTTGGGCCCTTTTGCCCTGGCCGCAAAAGCGCTATATTGTTAGTATAGGCTTTTAGCAAGGGAAAGATATGAAGAAATCTATTTTGTTTTTTGTCGGTTATTTTCTCTTAACCACACTGCCCGCTTGGGGCCAAGGCAGCTTGGTCAAAACTACAGCTACCCTGCGCCGCAATGCTGCCACACAAGCCGCACGCTTAGAACGCATACAAACAAGTGGCATTGTCAGCCGCACACGCCCGCTTTCCCCGGTCATGAGAACCCTCTTAAAAAACACTTCTATCCGCCCTTCAATTACCATTGCACTCAAACAAGTAACCAAGTTGCTGGAAGCGGTAGAATTGCGCAAGCCCTTACTTCAAATGCCCGTTCTACAACCCTTTGAACAATTTTCTGGCCGTTTTATTTTCCGTGTTTCGTCTTTAGACGGCACCCAAACCGCCAGCGGCTTTGTGTTCGTGGAAGAATATGAAGGCAAACAAATGCTGTGGGGTGTTTCGGACGCGACCTCCGTACGCGCTATGGGAAAGGACGTTAACATTTCCTTTTATTTTAACGGGCAAACTTTTACTTACCCAACCAAAATTGTGTTAAAAGGCCGCACCCACGCAACAGACGCGGCATTGATTGCTATCCCGCCGGGAGCCCTGGAAGTGGCCCGCCCCGTGCTGTGGGCCAAAGAATCCCCTAAAAAAGGCGAAGAACTTTTCTCGTTTGGCTACACTGGCAAAGACTACCAAAAAGCACGCCGCACGGTCCATTCTATCGGCACCGAACGTCTGTTGGCAGCGCCGAAAAAATGGCCCCCCGCCGGTACCGGGGCCCAAGGAAGCCTGGTAGTAAACGAACGCGGCGAGGCCGTGGGTCTCTTTTTGGGAAACAGTACGCCGCTAGAAGTTTTTGGTGAAACAAAGGCTATGGCGGAAATTCTGCCGGCCTCCCGCATTCAGGATTTATTGCGCGAATTACGCGATCCCCAATCTGCTGACCGGGTGATATTATTTTTTGGCGACTGGATCGGTAAGTTAGCCCCCAATGAGTTTATAGAAGAAATTTCCGTCCGCTACCGCAACGGCATGAAGGTAACGCTCCCGTATTCGCCGGATATGGATATTGCGTATCTGGAAAAGCTTTTTACGGGGCGCCCGCAAGATTTTTACACGGTAGACATCCGCATTAACCGTCCCGGACGGACCTCTTATGGCTACCGCCTGAATGTGGGGACAAGCAAAGTCACCCGTTTGGAGCTCATGCCATGAACAAATCTCCCTTTTTGCCGCTTTTGCTGGTTGCACCGCTCCTAGTGAGTGCAAACACTGCTGCTTTTGCCGGGCGAATTCCGCGGTTACGGCCCGTGAAACCTATCGCCCAGCCTTTCCGCGTCCCAAGCGTCCCGCGCACGCCTGTCATCAAGGGAAACAGGCTCCCTGCTATTCCTGCCGTACGGCTTCCAGCGCTTGTAGACGCCACACATGCTTCGCTTTTGTCCCTTCGTTTAAAGCCGCTACTCTCCCCTAGAGTAACGCCACGAATCATTCCGCCCAATTTAATGCTGCCGCCCAAGCCCGTCACAGACGCCGTATTTACGCTGCAGGCGAGGCCCGATTCACACGGGAAAGGATCTGCTTTTGCTGTATTGATTGACGGAAAAGCGTGGGGTGTTACGGCGCGACATGTGCTAGATGACGTCGGCCGCAGCCCTTATATTTCTATTCAGCCGCACGGCAAAAAACCGCTCTTTTTTCAGGTGAACTCCGCTGCGGAAGGGAACGTAAACGGAGCCGATGTAGCTGTTTTTCGGCTGCCCGAAGAAGTCCTTCCCTACATTAAGCCTCTCCCGTCTTCTTTTTCCCTGCCTAAGGTCAATTCCTATGCGCAGTCGGCCGGATTTTCGCGTGGGAATTTTGGCTGGCACCCGGCAGTAGAAATCCTCTTCGCCAGCAAGCACCGCATTTTGGCACGCTATGAGGATATGCCGATTTTAAGCGGTTATTGCGGATCCCCCTTTATTGTAAATGGAAAAGTGGTGGGCGTTTTTGTAGGCAAAAAGATAGCAAGCGAATTTATTCACGCTGATTGGTTTTTCATGCTTTCCAAATACACGCGCAATCCCTCCATTCCCAGCTTTGCACAAGTAGTACCTCTGGATTGGGTGCGTATGCTTGTGCACAAAGCCGAACACCGGCCGGTACAAAACATTAAATTATATTTGAAAAAACATAAAATTGCGGAATTGGCCCCGGATGAATTTATCAGAACGATTTATGTGTTAGGTAACAACAACATTCTCCAAACGGTTTCCGCTTATCCTTTTATGGATTACAAACATTTGGAGTATTTTTTACGCCTAGACGGGGCGGACAGGGTGCGCCTGATTGTACAAAAAGGGGACCGCTTCACCGCACGCCCCAAAGAATTGGTGTATGAATTTAAATTAAAATAACAAGGAATTAAAATGATGAAAAAATTAGTGGTTTTGTTGTCACTTTTTCTCTGTATGAGCTCCGGCACCTTGCAAGCGCAAGGACTCTTGCGTAAGGTGGGTGCGTTGCGCAAAACCGTCAAGCTGGCGCCGCGTTCTGTACGAACAAAACTCGCGCGCGCTTCCGCCGCGCGTGTTGTTAAAAACACCAGTGTGTTGGCTGTTCCCGAGGTAAAAGAGGCCTCGCTCGCCCAACGGTTACAAGCAAGCCTCAACCGCACCTTTCTGCGGGCAGCTCCTTTTCCCGCCAACACCGCCTTTGATTTGCAAGCGCGCAAATCCACCGCTATTTTTTTGCTCCCCATTTACGAAGATAACCCCATGTATGGGGGTACGGCTTTCTTTATTGAAGAAGAATTTGAAGGAAAGAAGTACATTTGGGGCGTCACTGCCGCCCACTGGAGCGGATCGTTGCAAAAAACGGCAAACATTGTCTTCTCCCCAAAACTGGGGAAACGACTCACCTTCTCGGCTGACATTGTAATGCGTGGAGCAACAGGCAGGACGGATGTTCTGCTTTTCTCCGTGCCCGAGTCATTTTGGCATTATATTCGGCCGCTTCGTTTAGCCGAGAAGACCTCCCGCTGGGGCGAAAAAGTGCGCTCTTATGGCTTTTTTAATGGGTCTTTTCATGTCACTGAAAATAGGCAAATTTTCCGCTCAGGCCCGGGGCGTGTGGTTACCTCCTTGGAATTTGGCAAGGTAGACCGCAACGGCGCCTGTGGAGGCCCTCTGCTCAACGCCCAAAACGAGGTGGTAGGCGTGCACTGCGGCAGCTCCGACACCCAAGGCGTGAGCTACGCCATCCCGGTAGAACAAGTACATGATTTGCTTGACGCTTATCGGCATAACGGGATTCATCTGCGCACACTGCGCTACAATGGCATACCTGTAGGTGAAATTAATGTGAATGAGTACTTGTTTTCCGTCCGTCTCTTTCAAGGATCCGTGTTATTGAATTCCAAACTTATCAAAAGCCCCACTATCCCGGTTAGTTATGAGCACTTGGAAAACTTTGTAAACCATCCCAACGCTGACAGAATAGAACTGACGGTGGTGCGGGAGAGTGCGTATAACGAGAAGTACTATATGCGGAAAGAGAGCCGTTTCATAATAACGTGTAATTTAAAAAACCAAAAAACTACCAAAATGATTGACACAGACCTCTCCCCCACTGGAAAGAAATGAGGGATACATGCAGTGATTTTTTTAACGAGATCTCAGTCCGGCTCTTTAATTCTTATTGGGCCGTTGCTGCGAGCAGCTTAAACAGCCCCTTGCAGCAAGGCCTGTGCGGCCGTATTTCCGTTGGCGGCCGCGCGGTCCAGCCACTCCTTGCCGGCCGCCTTATCTTTGGGCACGCCAAGGCCTTTCCAGTAGATTTGCCCTAATACATATTGGGCGGAAGTGTAATTTTGAGCAGCGGCATCGCGGAAGAATTTAATTGCCAGCGAAACGGATTTCTCCGTCCCTTGGCCCTGCATCAGTAAAAAGCCTGTCATATACTGCCCGGCGGCACTGCCGTTTTCGGCCGCGTTGGAAAACCACGCAAAGGCATCTGTGTATTTCTGCTGTTCGTATGCAATCATCCCCAACTGATACTGTGCTTGTGCATTTTTCGCTTCAGCCGCCTCGCCCAACAATTGCAGCGCTTTTGCCTCATCTTTTTCCACCCCGTCGCCCTTTTCGTACAATTGTGCTAACTCATACGCGGCCTGCGGGATATGTTCCCCTTCCTGCCAGGCTTTTGTAAACCAACGGGCGGCTTCTTCGGGGTTAGCCAAAACAGGAACCCCGTCCCGGTATCCCTGGCCTGCCTGCAGTTGCGCCTGCGAATCTCCTTGCGCGGCCTTATCCAAAAGCGCCATAAATTGCGTTATTTCGGTGTATAACGCCTGGTTTTGGGTCTGCGCCCGCTCCGCTTGCGCAAGGGCCTGCCGATTGCCCTGTGCGGCCGATTTTAGCCGCCAAAACAAGGCCTCTCCGGGATGTTGCGCCAGCCCGCCCAACCCTTTTTCGTAAAAATCAGCCAAGCGGTTTTGCGCCTGTGCATTGCCCTCGCGCGCGGCTAACTGCAAATAGGTGGCGGCTTCCTCAAAATCCTGGGGCACCAGCGTGCCCACCACATACAACTGGGCCAGCTCGTAGGCTGCCTGCGCATTCCCATCCGCCGCAGCCTGACGGTACCACTGCGCTGCCTGCTCGCCGCTGGGCTTAACGCCGAGTCCCCTGGCATATAGCTCCGCCACGGCAAAAGCCGACTGCCTGTCCCCTTGCCGGGCGGCAGACAAGGTCTTTTCAAACCGGCGGGTTTCCGGCGTTTTATAAAATACAAAACAATATACGGCCAAAAGCAAACAAATAGCTGCCAAAATTTTAAGCGTTGTCTTCATATCCAATTATTCCATGAAACAAGATTGAAAGGTCTCTTCTATTATACAAAAACCCCGCGCCAAACTAGCGACGCGGGGTTTTAAAACAAACAATCCGGTTACATGTGCCGTTTTTTTACCTTCATGCGGGCAATGGCTTGCTTGAGTTCCATTTCGGCGAGTTCAAAATCAATATCGGCGTCTTTTTGGGACAAAGACTCTTTCGCCTTTTTGATTTTCTGGTTTTCGGCCTCCTCGTCAATTTCCTCGGCCAGTTCCGCTCCTTCGGCGAATACGTTTACCACATCGTTGAGTACTTCCACAAACCCGCCGAGTGCGGCAAACTCCTCTTCCTTCCCGTCCTTTTTGTAACGCAGAGAGCCCATCCCCAGCTGGACAATGGTTTTTATATGGCCAGGCAAAATACCCATTTCGCCCAATAATGCGGGCAAAACCACCATATCCACTTCCAGATTGGAGATTAACTGCTTCTCCGGCGTAATTAAGTTAAGGGTCAGTTTTTTGGCCATAGTTTACTCTTTATCTTTCACTTTTTCGTAATTGGCCAACACGTCCTCTATGCCGCCGCACATGTAGAAGCACGATTCCGGAATATGGTCGTACTCGCCGTCCACAATGCCCTTAAAGGCTTTGATTGTGTCGGCCAGTTTAACATATTTGCCCGGGTGCCCCGTAAACTGTTCGGCCACCGAGAACGGTTGAGACAAGAATTTTTGAATTCTTCTGGCGCGGGCCACGGTCTTTTTGTCCTCGTCGCCCAACTCGTCCATACCCAAAATAGCGATAATATCCTGCAAATCTTTGTATTTCTGCAAGATTTTGCGCACGCTTTGGGACACATTGTAGTGCTCCGCACCGATAATACGCGGATCCAAAATGCGGGATGTAGATTCCAACGGGTCCACTGCCGGGTAAATGCCCAAACTGGCAATTTGGCGGGACAACACAGACGTGGAATCCAAGTGAGTAAACGTGGCGGCCACACCGGGGTCGGTCAGGTCGTCGGCGGGCACGTAAACGGCCTGAATGGACGTAATGGCGCCTTTTTTGGTAGACGTAATACGTTCCTGTAAGTTACCGATTTCGGTGTTCAAAGTAGGCTGGTAGCCCACAGCAGACGGCATACGCCCCAAGAGCGCGGACACTTCGGAGTTTGCGAGCACAAAGCGGAAGATGTTGTCCAAGAACAGCAACACATCCTGCCCTTTTACGTCACGGAAGTACTCCGCCTGCGTCAAAGCAGTCAAAGCCACCTTGGCACGCGCACCTGGCGGTTCGTTCATCTGTCCGTAAACCAGCACAGTTTTGTCCAACACCGTGCTGCCGTCGGCCAGTTTAGACTCGCTCATTTCCAGCATTAAATCGTTTCCTTCGCGGCTCCTTTCCCCCACGCCGCCAAAGACAGAGCTGCCGTGGTGTTCGCGCGCCACGTTGTTAATTAGCTCCATAATCAGCACGGTTTTACCTACGCCCGCGCCGCCAAACAGACCTACTTTACCGCCCTTCATGTACGGAGCGATCAAGTCAATAACTTTAATACCCGTTTCAAAAATTTCCGGGGTCGGGTTTTGGTCCTCCAAAGAGGGCGGATCGCGGTGGATGGGCATCTTCATAGCGGCTTTAATGTCGCCCTTGTGGTCCTGCTCTTTACCGAGCACGTTCATTAAGCGGCCCAGGCAGGCTTCGCCCACCGGCACGGCAAGCGGGCCCTCCGTATCCACGGCTTTGGCGCCGCGCTGCAGGCCGTCCGTGCTTTCCAAAGCCACACAGCGGACAATCCCGTCGCCCATTTGCTGCGCCACTTCGGCTACGATTTTTTTGCCGCCTTCCATTTCAATTTCAATAGCATTTTCAATGGCGGGCAAATGGTCTTGTGCGAATTGAATGTCCACTGCCGCACCAATGATTTGAATTACTTTTCCGGTCTTCATATCGTTTCCTATAAGTTTAACTGTTGAGGGCTTCGGCCCCGTTGACAATATCCAAAATTTCGTTGGTAATGCTCGCCTGGCGCACCTTGTTGAGCTTTACGCCCAAAGCTGTCACCAGTTCCCCGGCGTTTTTGCTGGCGGCATCCATGGCGTTCATGGTAGCGGCCAAGTTAGCGGCTTGGGACTCCAACAAAAAGCGGTACATATTGGCTTTAAACAACCGCGGCACCAAGAGTTTAAAAATATCCACCATGCCCGGCTCAAACACAAAGTCGCTTTCCTCTTTTTTATTGGCAATGGCCTCAAAATCAAAGGGAAGCAGCTTCTGCTGAACCAAATTCTGGCTGGCCAAGGACTTAAAATCGTTATAAATAAGCGTCACTTGTCCAAGTTTCTGCTCGTAAAACGTTTTAAGCACCGCCTCGCCCAAAAGCTCCGCATGTGCATACGACACTTTGGGGAAGATCCCCACGCTTTCGTACACTAAATGCAGGTTCGGCATTTTTAAGCGGGCCAGGAAATCGCGGCCTTTTTTGCCTACAGCAAAGAGAAAAATCTCCTTGTCTTGGTTTGCCTTTAAGAAGTGCAAAACACTCCTTAAAATAACGGCGTTAAACGAGCCGGCCAGCCCCTTGTCCCCCGTAATGACCAGGAGCCCGATTTTCTTCGGGTCCCCGGTCTGGTTGACAAAAAAGCGTCCGGCCCAGCTTTCTCCCTCGTCGGGTTGCGGCATGGCTAAAATATCCTGTTTTAAATCGTCCACCATTTGCAGCATTTTTTTGGCAAATGGGCGGGCGGCGGTCATCGCGTCCTGTGCGCGGCGGATGCGGGCGTTGGAAATCATCTTCATCGTCTGCATAATCTGCTGCGTGGATTTGATGGCTTTGATATTTTGCCGAATGTCCCTTAACGATTCCATAAAAGTCCCTTATTTGTCGCGGCCTTCCAAGATGGACACGTAATCCGCAATACCTGCTTCCAACGAATAGTCCGGCTCATAGCCTAACTTTTCCTTGGATTTGGTAATGTCCGCCTGGGTTTTAAGCTGGAAGAACGGATACGGATTGTCAATGTATTCGGGTTCCAGGTTGGTTCCCAGTTCCTTGTTCAGGCAGCGGATAATAGCATTGTAGTCGCGCGGAACGCCGGTCGCCGCGTTGTAGACACCCGTTTCTTTGCCGTTGTTCAAAGCGCAAAGGTTAATTTTAACGATATCCTTTACGTATACAAAGTCGCGCTGCTGCTCGCCATTTTTAAACACTCGCGGGCGCTTGCCAGCCTTCATCTGATTATAAAGCTGGTACACCATGCTGGCCATTTTGCCCTTATAGTATTCACCGGGGCCGTACACGTTAAAATAGCGCAGACCGATGATGGTCATATCGTTGTTGTCCTCGGCAAACTGACGGGCTACATTGTCCATAATGGCCTTGGAGAATCCGTACACGTTTTCCGGGTGAGTAGGCTGCGTTTCCACATTGGGCACCGGCCCGTTGCCATAAGTAGCCGCGGAAGAGGCATACACCACCTTTTTAATTTCGTTCTCCGCCGCAAAAGACAACAGGTTCTTGAACGCTTCCACATTCTGTTCCATCATGGCTTTTTGGTCCATTACCGTGGTATCAGTAATAGCCGCTTCGTGAAAGATGGCGTCAAAATACATATCCGTGGGCATGTATTCAAACAAATCCGCGGTAATGACGTCCCCTTTAAATCCGATCAGGTTTTTGAAATGACCGTTCTTAGAAAAATCATCCAACACGGTTACTTCGTGTCCTTGGGCCTCCAAGGTTTTGGCAATGTTACTGCCGATAAACCCAGCCCCGCCGGTAACCAGATATTTTTTCTTCGTTTTCGTTTTAGCGTCCATGTTATTTCTCCTGTTGAGCAGGTTTGAAAACCGTTTTAAAAGCCTCTAACGCACTGACCACTTTCTCTTCTACTTCCTGGGTCAGTTCGTTAACGGTGTTGAGCGTATCCAATACTTCCGGCCGTTCGGCACGGGCAAAGGCCAAGAGCTGTTTTTCGTATTCTAATACGTCGGAAACTTCCACCGTATCCAAATAACCGTGCGTTCCAGCATACAGCACCAGCACTTCTTCGCCCACCTTCATCGGCGAATACTGCCCTTGCTTGAGCAGCTCCGTCATGCGTTTACCGCGCGCGATTTGGCGCTGGGATTCTTTATCCAACTCGGAACCGAATTGGGCAAAACCCTCCAGTTCCTGATACTGGGACAAATCAATACGCAGCGTACCGGCCACCTTGCGCATGGTTTTGCGCTGAGCCGAACCGCCGACGCGGGAAACGGACAAACCTACGTTAATAGCCGGTTTGATGCCGCTTAAGAACAGGCTGCTTTCCAAGTAAATTTGACCGTCCGTAATAGAAATGACGTTCGTCGGAATATAGGCAGAAACGTCGTTAGCCTGCGTTTCAATGATAGGCAAAGCGGTAATGGAGCCGCCGCCGTTTTCCTTGGACAGTTTGCACGCACGTTCCAACAAGCGGGAATGCAAGTAGAACACGTCGCCAGGGTAAGCCTCACGGCCTGGCGGACGGCGCAACAACAAAGACATCTGGCGGTACGCCTGGGCATGTTTGGACAAGTCATCGTACACAATGAGCACATCTTTGCCCTGCCACATAAAATACTCGCCAATGGCGCAGCCCGCGTACGGGGCAATGTACAATAAGGACGCAGGATCGGACGCCGTGGCGGACACCACAATCGTATAATCCATCGCGCCGAAATCAGTTAATGTTTTGACCACTTGCGCTACGGTGCTCTGCTTTTGGCCGACGGCCACATAAATGCAGATGCAGCGTTCAGCAGCGGGAATGTTCTTTTGGTTGATGATGGCATCCACCGCAATAGCCGTTTTACCGGTTTGGCGGTCACCGATGATCAGCTCGCGCTGGCCTTTGCCAATCGGCACCATGGCGTCAATCGCTTTGATACCGGTTTGGAGCGGCTGTTTGACGGGCTGGCGATCAATAATGCCGGGGGCCACAATATCCAGCGGCATGGTTTTGTCGGTCTTAATCGTACCTTTTCCGTCCAACGCGTTGCCAAGCGGGTCCACCACCCGGCCAATCATATCCGCACCGACGGGAATGCTGATGACTTCACCCGTGCGTTTGACGGTATCTCCCTCATGAACCAAATGGTCCGGGCCCATCAACACGCAACCGACGTTGTCGTATTCCAAGTTAAGCGCCATCCCTTTGACGCCGTTTCCAAAATCAACCAGCTCGGACGCTTTTACGTTGTTTAAGCCGTGCACGCGGGCAATACCGTCGCCCACTTGGATGACGGTACCCACTTCGCTGACATCGGCAGAAGCGTCAAAGTGTTCAATTTTTTCTTTAATAATGTTGGTTATTTCTTCGGGTCTAATTGCCATAAAATTACCGTATTAATGTGTCAATTCTTCCTGCAATTTGGCGAGCCGCCCTTGCAGGCTGCCGTCTATCAGTTCTCCCCGGCACCAAATTTTGAGTCCCCCCAAAAGCGCCGGATTTACAGCGAAAGAAACCGCCACCTTTGCATTATAGCGGGCCGAAAGAGCCTGCTCCGTTTCCTGCTTTTGTGCGGACGTCAATTCGCGTGCGGACAACACTTCAGCCCGCACAATGCCCTGCCGCTCTTCGGCCAGGAGCTGCACCTCTTGGGTAATGGCTCTCAACAGAGAGTAGCGTTTGGCCTCCAACAGCAGTTCCACAAAAGCCGCGGTCTGCGGGGTGGCCTGCAAGGCCGCGCGAACCGCTTTCTTCTTCTCTTCCGTAGGAACACGCGGGCTTTGCATGACGGTTTGAACCGCCGCTAAGGCCTGCGCGGCGGCCTGCAAATCGGCCGCGCGGCGCACCGCTTCCTGCGTAGAAGAGCTAAGCTCGTTATAGGCTGCGGCATAGCGTTGGGCCGCAATTCTTTCAGAACTGTTCATAGCGTTATTTCGCCTTTACTTCTTCCAATACGCGCGCCACTACTTCATCGGCGGCGGATTCGTTTAGCTGCTGCTCAATGACCTTAGAAGCGGCCAGCACACTCACGCGGGCAATTTCGCCGCGCACATCCGTCAGCGCTTTATTCTTTTCCGCTTCTATCTGCGCCTTTGCCTGCGCCAAAAGGCGTTCGGCCTGTTCTTGGGCCGCGGCCAGGAGCTGTTCTTTCTGTTTTTCGCCCATTTTTACGGCTTCAGCCATTTTTTTAGCGGCTTCTTCCGAAATTTTGGACAATTTTTCATCCAGCTCATGTGTTAATTTTTGCGCGTCTACACGTGCGGCAGCGGCTTGCTCTTTATCACTCTTCACTTGCGCCTCGCGCGCTTCCAATCCGCCGATAATGCGGTTCCACGCGAATTTTTTAAGCAAGTATACCAAGAGCAAAAAATTGCAAATGGTCAGCGCCATCACGCCGTAGTCCGGCTTCAATAAATCTTCCATATCCTACTCCGGACGGCTTATTTCATGACCATCGTCAGCAAGCAGATAACCAAGCCCAACATGGCGGCGCCTTCCAACAACGCGGCGATGATGATCATCGTGGTGCGCAAGTCAGAACCGGCTTCGGGCTGGCGGGCGGTGCCTTCCAAGGCGGCCGTACCGATTTTACCCAAACCAAGACCCGCACCAATGACGGTGAGTCCCGCGCCGATACCGGCGGCAATGTATTTTAATGCTACGAGTTCCATATACTTTTCTCCTTTGGGGCAACGCCCCTTTTGACTAGATTTTTAAATCAATGCGTATGAATGACAGAGCCCGCAAAAATAGCGGTTAGTAACGTAAATACATACGCCTGCAAAAACGCCACTAACAATTCCAAAAACGTCATAAAAAGTTCCAGCACCATCGCCGGCAAAAAAGCCCCCGCTCCGGCGGCTATGTGCATTTTGCCTACAATAAAAATAATGAGCAGCAGGCAAATCAGCACCATGTGGCCGGACAGCATATTGGCAAACAAACGAATAGCCAACACACACACCTTGATTACCAAGCTGACCACTTCCAACGGGAAGATAAGCGGCACCAACCAGCCCGGTGTACCCGAAGGAACAAAGCCCTTCAAAAACCCGATAATACCATGAAATTTAAGCCCGCTGTACAAGATAAGTCCGCCCGAGCACAACGCCAGCGCGGCGGTGACAGAAATGTTGGAGGTAGCCGTCTTCACCTCGGGCACAAGTCCGGCCAACGCGCAAAACAGCACAAATAAAAACAAGGTGCAAAAATACGGCAAAAAGCCGCGGCCTTCCTGCCCCATATTGGGCAGCACCATGCCGTCCCGGATAAAAGACACATACCACTCGGCCAAGGTGGTCAGCAAGCGGCCGGAACGGGTTTGGCGGCCCAGCGAAATCCAGTACAGCGTTCCCAGCAAGAGCACGCTGATGGTCAGCAACGTTACAGAATGAGTCGTAATGGGAAGACGAACCCCGGCCCAGGAAATTCCCCAGTCGTGGTCCAAAATGTGATGAGAAATAATTTCAGCTACGTCCATCTTTTTTACCCGCCTTTTTCAACTTGTCGGCCTCGGCCTGCATGGCTTTGGCAGCTCGTAAAATTTGGTAAAATCCAAGGCCGAATCCGGCCCATACTCCTGCAATCAACCCCCACGGGCTGGTGCCCAGTTTACCGTCCAGCCAATAGCCCGCGTATGCACCCAAAATTTCCGATACGGCAAATTCCAGGCCCAACGTTGTAATTTCTACATGATCCTTCTTGGTAAACGGACCAATGGCCATGGGTTGTTTCCTCCCGGTTTTACCGAGCGGTAAGTTTATACATATATTATAAAAAACTTTCGTCCAAAAAGCTACTTTTTTTGCACGAAAAACACCGCTTTATTTTATTGTAGTAAATCTAAAGCAAAAAAGGCAGTTTTATCTTGGGTTATTTTACAATAAAAAAGCCCGCACCAAATACAATAAGTGCGGGCAAAAAAGACTCATTTTCACGCAATTTTATACAGAATACGTAAAAATACGGCATTCATAGGGTTTTAGGTCCAACAAATACCCTTGGGATACCACTTCCGGCGTAACAGCCAGTTTCTGCCCGGTCAGTTCCTCCACCACTTGGGCTTGTTCGCCATAAGCGCCCTTCATGGACAGGCGGCCCTTAGCCGGAGCATCACTGTAATTGATGATAACCATCTTACCCGTATTCATCTGTTTCCACTGCCAAGTTAAAATATTGCGGTAAGATTCGTTGCCCATTTCACAAGGTGCCACGTCGCGCAACGTCCATTGGCCGCCGTGGAAAGCCGGATCAGACGCAATTTGCAACAATTTTAAATAGTATTCCTTTACTTGCGAATCCTCTGTAAAATCGTCGTTTATGTACTGAATCGGCATACGGGCCGGACGACCTAAAATTTGAAAGAGCTGGAACATCCTGGCACCGGGCAGCGTGGCGATAATGGTGCTGGCCGCCAGGGATTTTTCCTTTCCAAAAGCCTTAAGGCTTTCCTCTTCATCGTGGTTGGCCGTAAAGCGGATAGAGCGCATCTGAAACAAATGTTCCGCACCCAAGTGCCCTTTAATGTTTTCGGCATTGGAGAAACGCAGGCGGTCGTAGAGCACTTTATCGTAGGTATAATCAAACCCCATTTCCTGGATTTCCCACTCCAATCCCCAATACACTTCCGCAATAAACACAAATTCCGGATGCGTTTCGCGCACGGTATCTAAGGCTTGGCGCCAAAATTCCTCCTTGGGCAGTTCTCCGCCAATAAACTCCCACCAGGTATCGCGGTGCACCTTATTGAGCGCCAGCATGGCCATATCACAGCGGACTCCGTCGCACATATCGGCTACGCGCGCCAAATTCGCCAGCATAAACTCACGTGTTTTGGGGTTAAAATAGTTAAATTGCGCCGTATCCGTCCAAGGGGCAAAATACGGGTCGCGCCCGTGTGCCACATACACCCCGTTCGGATTTTTGAAGAACCAATCTTTATGCACCGCCGGTTCCTGTGTGCCTGTGTTGATAAACAGCTCCGGGTGCTCGGTAACGGCCGGATTATCTATGGCGGCGTGGTTGCCCACAAAATCCAGCAAGACACCTATTCCCATGCCGTTTAGCTTGGCGCGTAAGGCTGCCAGTGCGGCATTACCACCCAACGAGTCATCCACCTCGTATGCATATATGGCATAAGGCGAAGCCGTGATATCCTCCGGCTTAAAATCGGGTTTAATGGCGCGGACTTGGTTTTGAATATCCTGATTGGCCCGCGCAATCTGTGCCGCGGCAGGACTTTGCTTCCATACCCCCATAAACCATATGGCGTCAAACCCCGCTTTTTTGACTTTGTCCCAAAACTCATCCGGAACCGTCGCCAGCGTGACGGGGCGTCCATACTGCGTTTCCAAGCGTTTAAGCCAGGAACGCGTGTTTATTTCCAAAATGTGCGGATTTGTCCTCATAGTAGATTTCCCCTATTATCGTTTATACCACTTTCGCAAGCAAATGTAAACTGTTTTATTTGAATGAGTTGGACACATAAAAACCCCCGTGTCATCCTATACACGGGGGCTAAAAACAACTATCATACAAGCGGATTACTTTTCGTCCGTTTGCTCTTCTTCTGCCTTAACCACTGGGGCGATACGGGCGATTTTGTCGCCTTCGTCCAGCTTGGCCAAGGTTACGCCTTGTGCGTTGCGGCTGACAGAGCGGATGTCGGCGCAGCGGACGCGGATGGTCATGCCCTTTTCGGTCACAATCATAAGGTCCTTGCTCTCATCCACCAACTTAATGCCTACGACAGAGCCGTTTCGCGCGCTGGTTTTAATGGTAATCACACCCATGCCGCCGCGGTTTTGGCGTTTGTATTCGCTAAATTCCGTGCGTTTACCAAAGCCGTTCTCGCATACGGACAGCACATCCGGCTGCGGTTCATCAGTCGGAGCGTGTTCCATGCCTACCACCACGTCACCGGCGCCCAAGTTAATGGCGCGCACACCGTGGGCTTGTCTGCCCATACAGCGGACTTGGTTTTCGTCAAAGCGGATGGACTTGCCGTTCTTGGTGGCGATGATAATGTCGGACTTGCCGTGCGTAATCTGCACGCCCACCAACACATCCCCCTCATCCAAGCTAATGGCAATAATGCCCGAGCGGCGAATGTTGGAGAACTCGCTTAACTGCACACGTTTAATGGTACCCAAGCGGGTGCACATGGTCAGGTACGTATTATCGCAATGTTCAGGTTTGAACTCTTCAATAGCTACTGCGGAGGTTACTTTTTCCTCGCCCGTCAGCTGCAGGAGGTTCACAATCGCCTTTCCCTTAGACATGCGGTTCCCTTCGGGAATTTCAAAGGCACGCAAGGCAAACACACGGCCGCGGTTGGTGAACATCAAAATGGTCGCGTGGGACGACGTAATGAAGAGATGCTCCATAAAGTCTTCTTCCTTGGTTTTGCTGCCGATGATACCCTTTCCTCCACGGTTTTGGCTCTTGTAGGTGGAAAGCGGAATACGTTTGGCATAGCCATCGTTGGAAATCGTGATGACCACGTCTTCCTTCTCAATAAAGTCCTCCATAGAGAAGTCCGTCATATCCGGGCCGATTTGGGTGCGGCGCGGGTCGTTGTAGGTCTTTTTGAGATCGGTCAGTTCGCTCACGATAATATCCAAAATCTTCTGCGGATTGGCCAAAATATCCTGCAGTTCGGCAATGAGCTTTAACAGGTCTTTCCGTTCGTTCTCAATAGCCAAGGCTGACAATTGCGTCAACTGATGCAACCGCATATCCAAAATGGCCTGGGCCTGTACCTCAGAGAGCGTAAAGCGCTGCATCAAGGTAAATTTGGCCTCGGTCGGGTCTTTGGCTTTGCGGATAATGGCTACTACTTCGTCCATATTGGCAATGGCCACGAGCAACCCGTTTAAGATATGTTCGCGTTTTTGCGCTTTGTTTAAATCAAATTTAGTGCGGTTGGTGATGACCTCTTGGCGGTGTTTTACATACGCCTTCATCACTTCTTTCAAAGACAGCACACGCGGGCGGCCGTCCACAATCGCCAGCATGTTAACCGGAAAAGAGGTTTGCAGCTGGGTATGTTTAAAGAGGTGGTTCAAGACTACCTGTGCGTTGCCGTCACGTTTTACTTCAATCACCAGACGCATCCCGCGTCTGTCCGACTCGTCGCGGATATCGGCAATATCCGTAATCTTTTTATCGCGCACCAAACCCACGATACTTTCAATCAGCGCGGTTTTGTTTACCTGGTACGGAATAGCGGTGACGATAATCGCTTCGCGGCCGTTTTTGCGCTCTTCAATTTCGGTTGTGGCTTGCACTTTTACGCTGCCGTGACCCGTTTCAAAGTATTCGTAAATGCCCTTGGTCCCGCGGATAATGGCGCCCGTGGGGAAGTCCGGCCCCTTGATAATTTTCATCATTTCCTTGGTGGAAATATCGGGGTTTTGGATGTAGGCAATAATACCGTCGCACACTTCGCCCAAGTTGTGGGTAGGAATGTTGGTGGCCATACCCACGGCAATACCGGAGGAACCGTTAACCAGCAGCGCTGGCAGTTTGGCCGGAAGCACAGAAGGTTCCATCAAAGAGCCGTCATAGTTGGGAATCATTTTGACGGTATCTTTGTCCAAATCGCCCAGCATTTCTTCGGAAATGCGCTGCAGGCGGCACTCCGTATAACGCATGGCGGCGGCAGAGTCGCCGTCAATAGAGCCGAAGTTGCCCTGGCCGTCAATCAAAGGTTTGCGTAAAGAAAAATCCTGCACCATACGCACGAGCGTATCATACACAGCGGTGTCGCCGTGCGGGTGGTATTTACCGAGCACATCACCCACAACACGGGCGGATTTTTTGTAAGCCTTGTTATATTTTAAGCCCATTTCGTTCATAGAATAAAGCACGCGGCGGTGAACGGGTTTTAACCCGTCACGCACGTCCGGCAAGGCGCGGCCTACAATAACGCTCATGGCGTAATCAATATAGTACGAGCGCATTTCGCCCGCAATATCACGCTGTTGAATGTTGCCAAACAAGTCCACATTCGTGTTTTGGGCTTGCGGCTGGTTGTTCATTTCTTC
Organism: uncultured Elusimicrobiales bacterium; assembly: GCA_934667625.1. Lineage (GTDB taxonomy): Bacteria > Elusimicrobiota > Elusimicrobia > Elusimicrobiales > Elusimicrobiaceae > Avelusimicrobium. The sequence goes on along the minus strand of CAKUMH010000007.1, from coordinate 56,046 downwards.
GCTCATTTAAAAATATCTCCTGTTACGGATTAAATCGTACAGGGGCCACACGGGCCCAGTGTATTAAATATCCAAGTTCTTTACTTCCAGGGCGTGGGATTGAATAAAGTCGCGGCGCGGCTCTACTTTATCACCCATCAACATCGTAAACGCTTGTTCTGTATCAGTAGCGTCGTTGATTTTTACCTGGATGAGTTTGCGTTTAGCCGGGTCCATGGTGGTTTCCCACAGCTGTTCGGGGTTCATTTCACCCAAACCTTTATAGCGCTGGATGGTAGCCCCGGAGGAGGCTGCTTCCTTCACTGCGTGTAAAAGTTCCGCCAAGCTGTATACCAAAGCATCTGCTTTGCCGTTGTTTACCTTAAAGAGCGGATTAATGCGGTCCTTTTCACTTTCAATTACCGGGTACTGCGCAAAGGTAAAGCCAAAGACCTCCATCTTCTTTTCATCAGCCAAGAGCTTGCCGAATTCAAATAAGCTTTGGTGTTCGGGGACCAAACTTTCGTTGCTAATCGTTGCCACGTCTACGCCGTCAGCCGCCAATTCCTCGCGTTTTTCCTGCATATACTGGTCCTCGTATTCGCGGTATTCCTGCTCCGTGTAGAAATAGCGGAAACCGCCGCTTCTTAACGGGATACGATACACCGGCACTTTGCCTTCAGCCAAAAACGCCATAAAATCGTTCAGGGTGATGTTTTTTACTTCCAGTTTGCCAAGCGTATCCTCTACGTCCCGCAAGATTTTAAGCAAATCCTTGAGCTGTTCGGTGGTCAGGGCCATATTTTGCTTCATATCCGTCACGGTCACCGTGGCGAGCCCCTCTTTCATCAACCACTGCTGCATTTGGTCTTCAGTCTGCAGATATTGCTCCACTTTGCCTTTTTTCACCTTGTACAGCGGCGGTTGGGCCAAGTAAATGTGTCCGTTATCAATAAGCGGCTTTAATTGGCGGTAGAAGAATGTCAAAAGTAAGGTAGAAATATGCTGTCCGTCCACATCAGCATCAGCCATCAAAATAATTTTGTGGTAGCGAAGTTTAGAGAGATCAAATCCGCCTTCGCCTTCCCCCACCCCGGTACCGACGGCGGCAATTAAGTCGCGCACGGTATCGCTGGACAAAATTTTAACAAGTGGGGCTTTTTCTACGTTCAAAATTTTACCGCGGAGCGGCAAAATAGCCTGAAACACGCGGTCACGCCCTTGTTTGGCAGAACCGCCTGCGGAGTCACCCTCTACCAGGAAAAGCTCGCACTTAGCGGAATCTCTTTCTTGGCAATCCGCCAATTTTCCGGGGAGTCCACCTCCTTCCAAGGCTCCTTTGCGGCGGGTTAAGTCACGCGCTTTGCGTGCCGCTTCACGCGCTATAGCCGCTCCCACGCATTTTTCGCAAATGGCACGGGCCGTTTTGGGGTTTTCTTCAAAAAAAGTAGATAAGGTTTCGCTCACCACGGAACGGACAATACCTTCCACTTCTGAGTTGCCGAGCTTGGTTTTAGTCTGCCCTTCAAACTGCGGGTGTGGAATTTTAACGGATAACACCGCCGTAAGACCTTCTTTAATATCATCCCCGCCCACAGAAATATCTTTATGTTTGGAAAGATTATTGCTCTTAATGTATTCGTTAATAATACGCGTGAGCGAAGCGCGGAAACCGCTTAAGTGTGTACCGCCTTCCACGGTGTGAATGTTGTTCACAAACGAAAACACGTTTTCGGAATAACTTTCGTTGTATTGAATAGCAAAGGAAATGTAATTATCACCCACTTCTTTGGTCAGGTAAATAGGTTCTGGGTTAATGACCGTTTTGTTGGTGTTCAAAAATTTAACAAACTGGGCAATACCTCCTTCAAAGTGGAAGGTAACTGTCGGGTTGTCCTCTTTGCGTTCATCGGTGTAAATAATTTTTACGCCGGCATTTAAAAACGCCAATTCGCGCAGACGGTTGCCAATCGTTTCGTACGAAAAGGCAACATCGCCAAAAATTTCTTTATCAGCGTGAAAAGTTACTTTGGTACCATGTTCATCGGTGTCGCCAATTATCTGTACGGGTGCTTCCGGCTTACCGCGGTGATAACGCTGAAAGTGAATATGCCCGTTTCTTCTTACTTCCACATCCATGGTTTCGGAAAGAGCGTTTACACACGAAACACCTACCCCGTGCAACCCGCCGGACACTTTATAAGCGCCGCTGTCAAATTTGCCGCCGGCGTGTAACACCGTCATTACTACTTCCAGGGCGGATTTGTTGCGCAGTTTGGCGTCCTTGGCGTTCTTCATCAGGTCTACCGGGATACCGCGTCCGTCGTCCTGAATGGAGCAGGTCATATCGTCTTTGATCGTAACGGTAATCGTGGTGGCGCCACCAGCCAAAATTTCGTCTACGGAGTTATCCACCACCTCATACACCAAATGGTGCAAACCGGGCAGACCCGTTGAGCCAATGTACATGGCCGGGCGCTTACGCACCGCTTCCAGCCCTTCTAAAACGGTAATTTTGGAAGAATCATAATCCTTCTCTTTCTGTTCTTCAGTCGTCATTTACAACTCCTTGATGAAATGTAAAACTTACTTAATTTCAATTTTTTTAATCCACGGACGTTCAAAATGTTTATTGAGTTCCGTAATCAGCTGCTGCCTGCGGGCAATCAGTTCATTTTTTGCTACGGAAATTTTAACTTGTACAAATAACGTCCCTCCCTGCACTGCCGTAAGCACCCAAAAGCGGCCTTTATTGCCCACCAACTCGTTCCATACGTGATTTAAAATCATCAAACGGTTTAACTGTTGGTGGAGCGGGTTAAAACTATACTCCAGTTCTTTGGAACTGCGCCACTCTTTACGGGGTTTTGCGCCAAATTTCATTAGGCACGCACCGGCATAATCACATATTTAAACGTCGTATCACCCACGGGTTCCACTAGTACTGGCTGAGAGGCATTTACAAAAGAAAAGGCCACCTTTTCCGTGGAAATATTCTTTAACACGTCAATAATGTATTGAGGGTTAAAGGCTGCATCAAACGCTTCCTGAATATATTCAATAGGCAATTCGTCCGTAAAATCCATATTTTGGGAATTGGAGGAAACCGTCAGCGTATTATTTTCCAATTTGTATTTCACTACACTGCCAAACTCACCCGAGCAGAGCGCGGCACGGCGGGTAGAGGCTAATAATTCCTTGGCAAATACTTCAAAAAAGATATTCTTTTTGGTAGGAATAACTTGGTTGTAATTGGGAAAATTTCCCTCAATCAAGCGCGAAATAAACGTGGTTTCGTTCATCATAAAGCTTACCTGATTGGACGATACATTGACGTTTATTTTGCTGTCCTTTGCCGGTTTGGCAATAGAAATATAGCGGCACACTTCGTTTAAAATTTTAGTGGGAATAATAATTTTAAATTCTTTACTGCCGGGGAGCGCCTCATGCGCGGCCACCGCCAAACGGCCGCCGTCCGTCGCTACAATTTCAAATTTCTCGGCCGTATTATTCCACAACAGACCATTTAAAATATAGCGGGTTTCCTGCGTAGAAGCAGAAAAAGCCGTTTTTTCAATCATTTTTTGCAATTCCAAAGGGTCTAACGCCACACTGTTGGACAGTTCTACATCGGGAATGGCCGGATATTCGGACTTAGGCGTACCAATCACCCAAAATTTGCTTTTGCCGGATTTAATGTGAAATTTATTATTTTCATCCGTATAGAGATTAATTTCTTTATCATCGGCTAAATTTTTAATAATGTCGGAAAATTCTTTCATCGGCACAGTAATGCTTCCTTCTTCCTCCACCTCGGCATTTACGTAGTGCACGGTAGCCATTTCCATATCGGTGCGGACAAGCTTTAACTTGCCATTTTGGGCTTCCATTAAAAAGTTGTGCAAAATCGGAAGCGTAGTGCGTGACGAAACGCCTGCGGAAACAATCTGAATGCCTTCCAAAAGGGTGGCTTTAGTAATATTTATTTTCATATCTTAATCCCTAATTATATGTCCTGTTGATTGCGTGGATAATGTGACTTTACCTATACACTCCATTTCTGGGCGATGTGCACAACCCTCTTTTTTTGTCCACATTTTCCACCTTTAAAAAATTTACCCGCTGTTTTATTCACTTATTCACGGGTTATCCACAACCTGTTTACTTTTTATCCACAGCCTTAATATCCAAGATAATTTGGTTTATTTCGGCTGCAAAAAACGGATCTGTTTCTACTTTTTCTTTCACTAAATCGCGTGCGTGTACTACAGTACTGTGGTCCCGGTTGAATTCGCGTCCGATTTCCGGCAGCGACAGGTCCGTCAGCTCCGTAGTTAAAAACATAGCAATTTGGCGTGGCCACGCAATAGACTGCGTCTTACGTTTGGAGTTAAAGTCCTCCATACGAATATTAAAATGTTTTCCTACCATTTTTTTAATGGAATTAACATTAATAGATAAATCGTTTTCGCTTACTAAAATATCAGCCAGCAGTTCTTTGGCAATAGCAATAGTCGGTGTGACGCCGTGCATACCGCAATAGGCCACCAAACGGAAGAGAGACCCTTCCAGCTCGCGGATGTTACTTTGTACTCCTTCCGCAATAAAAGCCAGCACATCATCTCCAATATCAAAATTTGTGCTCTCTCTTTTTTGGCGCAAAATAGCAATACGCGTTTCTAAATTAGGCAGTTTTATTTCCACTGTAATGCCGGATAATAAACGCGAAGAAAGTCTTTCGGTCAGTTCCAGCTGTTGCGGTGTCCGATCGGAGGATAAGACAATTTGTTTATGGCTTTCAAATAAAGCATTAAAGGTGTAAAAAAATTCCTCTTGGCTGGCTGATTTCCCTGCTACAAATTGAATATCATCCATTAAAAAACAATCCAGTGAGCGGTATTTTTTGCGGAAACTTTCCGATTCTTTATTTTGTAAAGCTTCAATATATTCACTGACAAATTCTTCGCCGGACATGTAAAGCACTTTGGCGTTAGGGTTTTCTTTTAAAATTTGGTTTCCAATAGCGTGCAATAAATGGGTTTTACCCAAACCAGGAGCAGAATAAATAACAAGTGGATTATTTTCGCGGTGTCCCATTTTATGCACAACTGCTTCAGCTGCTTTATAAGCAAAGCGGTTAGAGGGAGATTCAATAAAATTATCAAAAGTATAAGAGGCGTTTAAGCGCGAGGCAAATGGATTTACAGTAGGCGCAGGCTGTTGAGGGGCTGTGTTATTTGCCGGCTGTGAATAGGCAGGCAACGTGGCCAAAATATCTTGGGCGGATTTGACAGTAGAAACCGGTTCCGGAGTAGACAAGGCATACGCCACAGAAATTTCCGCGCCTAAGTGTTTTAAAAAGGCGTCCTTAATAATATGTTCGTAGCGTTCACGAATTGTTTTGCCCCAAAATTGGTTAGGTAATGAAATAGTAAGTACTGTGCCCGTATAGTCAAAATCGGCCGGGCGCAGCCACATATCGTACGTATCTTTACCTATAATGTTTTCTATTTCTTGAAAAACAGGAACTAACTGGGGAAATACTTGTAAATTATCCACAATAACGCCGCCATACAAAGAATGATTTATTTAATATTACCACTTATTAACCCATAGGTCAATTAAAAAAATACAAAAATAGCGTTAAATGGGATAAAAATGCGCAATAAGCCATTTTTAAAAAATTTAAGTGTATGTGTATTAAAAATTGTTATTAAGCTTGTTAAAACGTAAATTTAAGCAAAATTTAATTTTTTAACATAAACTAATCACTTTTTTTTCTTGTATAAACAAAAAATGATTTTTAAAATAAAAAAGACAGAAAGATAAAAATAAGCTATACTATTAATAAGAATTATTATTAATAAGAAAAAAGGGGAGTAATATGGAACCGAAAAAAATTACTATGAACGGTTTAGCTGTTTCCGTAGTAGGGAAGGCGCTTAAACGGGGGGATAAAGCGCCCGATTTTAAACTGGTGGGAAATGCGTTGGAATTGGTGCAAAAATCCGATTTTGACGGAAAAGTGCTCCTTATTTCGTGCGTGCCTTCGTTAGATACACCTGTGTGCAGTGTGGAAACACGGCGTTTTAACTTGGAAGCGAATAAATTGTCGGATGATGTGGTGGTCTTAACGGTCAGTCGGGATTTGCCCTTTGCGCAAACCCGCTGGTGCGCGGCCAATGGTGTAAAAAACGTAAAAACTGCCTCCGATTACCGAAACTTTGGCTTTGCCCAAGATTACGGAGTTTTGCTGGAGGACTTGGGATTATTAACAAGGGCTGTATTTGTGATAGATAAAAAGGGCCTGGTTCAATATGTAGAGTTTGTTCCAGAAGTGACGCATGAACCGGACTATAAAACCGTGTTAACGGAAGTTCAAAAATGTTTGTAAAATGTGTAAAAAAGGGGAAAAATATGACAAAAATGAATGAAATTTACAAGTGCAGTGTATGTGGAAATATAGTAGAGGTGGTGCATGCCTCCGGCGGAGAATTAGTCTGCTGTGGCAAACCTATGCAAAAAATGGAGGCAGGTACCTCGGACGGTGCAGCCGAAAAGCATGTTCCGGTGATTGAAAAAATAGAAGGCGGATACCGCGTTACCATTGGTAGCGTGGAACATCCAATGACGGAAGAACACCACATTGAATGGATTGAACTGATTTGTGAAAAATGCGGTAAAGTGCAGCGCAAACAGTTGCGCCCCGGGGATAAACCCTGTGCAGAATTTGCCAGCAAGTCGGACAAAGTATTAGCCCGAGAGTATTGCAATTTACACGGGTTGTGGCAGAAAGAAAATTAATTGGAAAAGAATAAGGAGATTTTAGATGACAATGGAAGCAGTAAAAATTTCGGAAAAAGTCTATTGGGTAGGGGCGATTGATTGGAATATTCGTGATTTTCACGGATATTCCACCAAACGCGGTACAACCTACAATGCGTATTTGGTAATGGGCCAAAAACCCACCCTCATTGATACCGTAAAGAAAGAGTTTTATGGTGAAATGATGGAGCGTATCCAAAGCGTAATTGATCCGAAAAAAATTCAGATTATTATTTCCAACCATTCGGAAATGGACCATTCGGGAGCACTGCCGCAAACGGTGAATTACGTTCAGCCACAAGAGGTGTATGTTTCCGACATGGGATTTAAGGATATTACGGCGCAATTTCATTGTGATTTAAAATTAAAAACAGTTAAAACTGGGGACCGTATTGATGTTGGCGGTGATACTATTTCGTTTGTGGAGGCGCGGATGCTCCACTGGCCGGACAGTATGTTTTCGTACTTAGAGAAGGAAAATGTACTGTTTACCAACGACGTATTTGGCATGCATTATGCCACCGGAAAACTGTTTGACGACGAAAACGAAGAACGCCTTTGGCTCTACGAGGCGGAAAAATACTACGCCAATATCGTCCTTCCGTATTCGGACATTGTCCTGCGTTTTTTGGCGCAGGTTAAACAAATGGGTCTTTCCCCGCGTTTGATTGCACCAGACCACGGATTTGTGTGGCGGAAGGATCCGTCTAAAATTATCAATTTGTATGCCAAATGGGCCACGCAGGCGCCTAAGAATAAGGCGATTGTTGTGTACGACACCATGTGGGGCAGCACAGAGAAAATGGCTAATTATATTACCGATGGGTTACGTGCAGGGGGAACGGAAGTAAAGCAGCTTTCCATGCATAGCAATCACCGCAGTGATGTGGCCACCGAACTATTAGATGCCAGTGCGCTGATTATTGGTTCTCCTGTGCTAAATAGCCAAATTTTTCCGTCTATGGCGGATGTGTTGTGCTATTTAAAGGGCCTTCGCAAAAAGAATTTGATAGGGGCTGCCTTTGGGTCTTACGGGTGGAATGGGGCGCCGATTGATGAGCTTACCAAAATACTGGAAAGTATGAAGGTACAAGTGGTGGCTCCGGCGGTAAAATCGCCTTTTGTGCCCGACGATAAAATTAAAGCATCGTGCCGGGAATTGGGGATTACTATCAGCCGGATGTTGGCAGAAAAAGTCAAATAACCAAGAGGCTTATATGGCTGGACAAGACATTAACGAAGGGCTCAATTATGTGACGTATGGTTTGTATATTGTCACTTCCGCGGACGGAACCAGAAAAAACGGGATGATTGTGAATACTGTTTTTCAGGTGACGGCGGAGCCGGCACGGGTAGCTATTTCCGTCAATAAAAATAGCCTAACGCACGAAATTATTTTAAAGAGCCGCGTTTTTGCCGCTATGCCGCTTGAAGTAAGCACCCCATTGATATTTATTGGTACGTTTGGTTTTCGTACCGGGCGTGCCTTTGATAAGTTAGCCCAAGTTCCTTATAAAATGGGTGTTTTAGGGTGTCCTTTAGTTATGGAGCATACCCTTTCTTACATGGAAGCTGAGGTGGAACAAACAGTGGATGTGGGCACACATACGCTGTTTATTGGACAAGTGAAAGAGGCCGGAGTGCTAAAACCAAATGGCCACGCGTTGACATACGCCTATTACCATCAGGTAATCAAGGGGAAAACCCCGGCAGGCGCAACGCATTTATAAAACAAAAAAAAGAGGAGGACGTTTTATGGTGAAATATGTTTGTGAAGTTTGTGGATATGTGTATGATCCCGCGGTGGGGGATCCGGAGCATGGAATTGCGGCCGGAACCAAATGGGAGGATGTAAAAGAAGACTGGATTTGCCCAGTTTGCGGGGTAGGAAAGGACCAGTTCCAGCCTAAAAATTAAAAATAAGGGCAGTTTTGAAAAAAATACTTAAATTTTAAGTATTTTTTAAACCCTTTTTCCGGGCCTATTTTTATGGCCCGGTTTTTATTTGGAGTAATGTCACGCGCAGGTGCGGAAACTTGCTATAATGAGTTAGATGAAAATTTTATACGTAATTACCACAACGGATGTAGGCGGCGCGGAAAAAGCGCTGGCCCGGCTGGCCGTTGATTGTGCCAAAACCAATCAAGTGCGGGTGATTTCACTCCGCCAGTTGGGGCCAGTTGCCCAAGAATTGCAAGCCGCAGGGGTGGACGTGGTTTCGTTGAATATGCGTTGGACTAGCCGCGGCATTGTGGCGGTACTTAAAAAAGAAATACAAAAATTTTCCCCGGATATTGTGCATGCTATGCTTTATCAAGCCATGCAATACAGTCGTTTGGCTTGTGCCGGAACAAAGGTTAAATTGATTTGTACCCCACATTTTGACCTTTCTAAAAAAACATTTTTGCTGCGGCTTGTGGACAAATTATTAAGTCCCGTGGATTATTTAACGGTAGCGGAATCTTTTGCTACCGCTAAGTATTTGGTAGAAAAGCAAAAATATAGAAAAGATAAAGTATATTTTCTGCCAAATGGAGTGGATAAAAAGGTCTTTTTTAGCGATAACTCTTTGCGTGCCCAAATGCGTAACAAATACCAAATTGCGTCCCAAGAGACGGTTTTTATAAGCGTGGGGCGATTGGTTCCGGCAAAAAATCCGCTGACGCTTTTGATTGCTTTTCGCAATGTATTGCGTAATGGAAAAGCAGGTCGCCTTATTTATGTGGGAGAGGGGAAAGAGCGCGCGAAGTTAGAACACTATATTGTCCAAAACCAATTGCAAAAACAGGTAATTTTAGCCGGAGAGCAAGACAATGTAAATGCATGGTTAAATGCGGCGGATGTGTTTGTTCTTCCCTCTGTAGAGGAATGTTTGCCGTTGTCCTTGTTGGAAGCGGTAACGGTGGGGCTTCCGTGTATTATAAGCCGCGTGGGTGATATGCCTTTATGGGTGGAACATGGAAAAAATGGATTTGTGATAAAGCCGGGTGATGTGACACTGCTTAGCTGCCTAATGGAAGAATTGATTGTAAACAAAACTTTGCGTGTGCAAATGGGAAAGAATTCTATAGCTGTTTCTGAACGGATTGGGCAAACTTCTCAACAATATCAACACCTTTATCAACAAGTTTTAACAGATAGTTTTCACGTGAAAACTAATTAAAGGAGCTTTTATGGAACAAAGATTATTTGCGGTGGCGTGTGTGATGTATGCCTTCACGTTGTTGACGCGTTATTTAAAAAAGAAGGAAAAGTTGTCCACTCCTATGGCTTTTGGTGTGTGGCACGGATCATTTTTGTTAGTCATTTTGCTGTGTGCCTTGTATATTTTACTCTTTTTGCTTGGGGAGGGAAGCGGCGACCCTGTTGGCCCGGGAAAGGTTGTTTTGTGGCTTTGTGTAGCATTGGCTTGCGGCCTGTATGGTTTTGTTCAAGGTAAAAAAGCCGCTGCGGACAAACAGACCAAAATAATGAAGGCAGATTTAGAATGGAGTAATACTGTGTATTTTGCGGGATTTGTGGCCTCTTTCGTGATGTTCTTTTTTATTCAAGCTTTTAAAATTCCCTCTGCATCTATGCGATATACCTTGGTGGAAGGGGATCACTTATTTGTAAATAAGGCTGTATATGGATTCCGTATTCCTTTTACAAATTTTCGTTTTGGGGCTTCTGAGGATATAAAACCGGGAGATATTATTGTTTTTCGCTTTCCAGCCCAAGACAAACAACAGCAAAATTGCGGCGGCAGCCAATACGGTCGAGACTTTGTGAAACGGGTAATTGCCATGCCGGGAGATACGGTGCAGGTCATTCAGGGCCACGTGCTGGTGAACGGCAAAGCGCTTGCGCAGGAGCCGTATGAGGTATACGAAAATGTGGAAAGAAGCCCATACTTCCCGCTAGAAGATGCAGAAGAGTACCAAAAAACATGGGAAGACCATGAATTAGATGCGTATTTGGGGCTGTATTTGCGCGATTCTTTTGGTCCGGTTGTTGTTCCGCCGAACAGCTATTTTGCGATGGGGGATAACCGGGATAATTCTTGTGACTCGCGTTTTTGGGGCCCTGTCCCGCGCGAAAACATTAAAGGAAAGGCTTGGTTTGTGCATTGGCCGCTCAACCGGATTCGTTGGATTAAATGAATGTTTTCACGTGAAAACTAGGCTATGTAAAAAATAATTTTTACGTGAAAACGCTCTTTATATATTGATTTTTACTGCGAATTAATGTTTAATATAGGTATATTTTTACGGAGGATTTATGGGTGAAATTGTTGTTATTGCCAACCAAAAAGGTGGCGTAGGTAAAACTACCACATCTATTAACCTTTCCTATGCATTGGCATGTTTAAACCAAAATGTCCTGCTGGTAGATTTTGACCCACAGGGAAACGCCGGTTCCGGCTTGGGTGTTACCGTGGCAGATGGCGAAAAATCAGTTTACCATTTGCTCACCAAAACGGCTCATTTTGAACAGGTGGTTCGCCAAAGTTCCAACGAAATGTTGGATGTTCTTCCTGCTTGCAAGGACTTGGCAGGAGCAGAGGTGGAGTTGGTAAATGTCCGCGGCCGCGAAAATATGCTAAAGGACGCCTTGGATCCGCTGCGCAAGATGTATGATTTTATCATCATTGATTGTCCTCCGTCCTTGGGGCTTTTGACGTTAAATGCCATGATGGCGGCGGACAGCGTTATTACGCCCATTCAGTGCGAATACTATGCCTTAGAAGGGTTGGCGCACTTTGTCAGCACGGTGGGAAAAATTAAACAATTTTTGCACCCAAAACTTAAAATGGACGGCTGCGTGCTTACGATGTATGATGCCCGCATGAACCTTTCCAAACAGGTGTTTAGCGAGGTAAGCCGCTTTTTTGGGGAACAGGTGTACAAAACTCCCATTCCGCGTAACGTGCGTTTGGCAGAAGCCCCGAGCTATGGGCAGTCTATTTTTGATTACGACCCCGCCTGCCGCGGAGCCAATGCCTATATACAGCTGGCCATTGAATTCTTGGGCCGCCGCGGGGCGGATGTGGCCCAATATAAAGATTTTAAAATGACGGGAGCGCTCCCGGTAAATTACGATTTTGGAGGCTGAGATGTCCAGACAAGCTTTAGGAAAAGGCTTAGATGCTTTAATTAAACAAACGCAAGAAGTGCTGCAAATGCCGCCCGCTCAGGCGGCGCAGAGCCTTGCGCAAACCCCCGGCATGAGTGTTACGCGCATTGATGTGAATAAAATCGTGCCGAACCGTTTTCAGCCGCGCCGTGTTTTTAATGAAGAAAAATTGCAGGAGTTGGCCCAATCCATTAAAGAGCATGGCCTTACCCAGCCGATTGTAGTCGTGTACGATGCCGGTTTGGATAAATATGAAATTGTCGTGGGAGAACGCCGCTTTCGTGCCACACAATTAGCCGGGTTAAAGGAAATTGACGCGATTGTACATAAACATTTGGGCGACCAAGAAATGTGCGCCCTGGCGCTTATTGAAAACATTCAGCGTGAGGACTTAAATCCCATAGAAACAGCCCTCGGGTACCGCAATTTAATGAGCAAATTCTATATCAATCAGACGGATTTGGCCTCCTATTGCGGAAAATCCAAGGCGGCTATTTCTAACGCCTTGCGCTTGTTGGACTTGGAGCCGGAAATCCAGCAAGCGCTTCAGGAAGGGGCGTTGTCGGAAGGGCATGGCCGGGCACTCCTCATGGTGACGGACAGCGTCAAGCGCGACCAATTGTTTAAAAAGATGCTAAACAACAAAATGTCTGTCCGCCAAGCGGAAGATGCCGCCCGCGCTGTGATGTTCCCTGCCAAAAAGGCGGAGAAGGCCGCCCGTCCGGTGGAAGTGACCTCATTTGAGAATGACCTACAAGCTGCTTTGGGAACAAAAGTGGAAGTGAAATACGGCAAGAATATAAAAAAAGGTACTTTGGTCATCCATTATCATTCGCTGGATGAATTGGATAACATTGCTGGCCGCCTTAAAAATAAAATGCTATAAACAACCGTTGGTTGTTTTTTCTTTTACCGCTCTGTGCTTTTGGGCCAGGGCGGTTTTTTGTGGGAAAATTTAAAAACTTTTTTATGGACACGCAGCTGGGGAAACAGATTGCCACACAAGAAAACAAGGAATTATAAAAAATGCTTAAAAAATAAATATAATTTGTAAAATTGACCGGTGTTGCTCGTTTTTAAACACCTGGGTATACAAGGAAGGGGGAAAGCGGCAAAAAATACCCGCCGTGGAACGGCGGGTATAAAGATTACTGAACGCGCAGGTTACACGGTAGCGTCTTTTTCGTAAAAGGCGCGGATCGTTTCGCATACGCGGTGGATTTGTTCTTCCGTAATTTCCGGGAACATGGGAATGGAAAGCACCTCTTTGGCGGCTTTTTCTGCTTCTGGGTACTCCTCGGCCTTAAAGCCCAAATGTTTATATGCAGGCTGTTTGTAGAGTGGAACCGGATAGTATACTGCGCAGCCAATGTTATGCGCCTTTAAATATGCCTGCAATTCGTCGCGCTTTTCGGCGCGGATGGTGTAGACGTAGTAAGATTGTGCATATCCCACTGGCGGAGTAGGAGGTAAGACCACTGGAACGCCCGTTAAGCCTTCCTCGTACAGGGCCGCGGCTTTGCGGCGTTTTTCGGTCCATTCCGCCAAGTGCGGAAGTTTTACGCGCAAAATAGCGGCTTGGATTTCGTCCATACGCAGGGTAGAACCTTCCAAGTCATACTCATAGGCCTTGTCTTTGGCGCGGCCACTGTGGCGCAGCGAGCGGCAGCGGTCGGCAATTTCATCGTCATTGGTGGTAACACAGCCGGCATCTCCGCAGGCACCCAGGTTTTTGCTGGGATAAAAGCTAAAGCATCCGGCATCCCCAATGCCGCCCACCATCACGCCGTCTGCCATGGCTAGGTGCGCTTGGGCGCAGTCCTCAATTACCTTGAGGCCGTGCTCATTGGCCAGGTGCATAATAGCGTCCATATTGGCGGGGTAGCCATAGAGATGGACGGGTAAAATGGCCTTCGTTTTTTTGGTGATTTTGCGTTCTACGTCCTGCACGTCAATGTTGTACGTGCGGGGATCAATATCGGCAAACACAAATTTGGCGCCCGTCAGGCTGACGGACGAGGTGGTAGCGATAAAGGTAAAGGGGGTGGTGATGACTTCATCCCCTTCTCCAATACCGGCGGCGGCTAGCGCAATTTGAATGGCGCTAGCGCCCGAGGAGCAGGTGATACAATGTTTTACGCCGATTGCGGCGGCAAATTCTTCTTCAAATTTTTCCGTTTGCGGGCCCAACAGCCAGTGCATGGAGTTAAGTGCTTCTGTGGCAGCGGCGTTGATTTGAGCCTTTAAACTTTCGTGTTGTTCCTTGAGGTTAAATAGCGGTATCGGTTTTATATCGTCCGTCATAAGTTGGAATGTTCTCCTGTTTTTATTTGTATAAGCTGTACACGTCGGGCATCGCCAAAAGCTCCCGCGTGATATTCTGAAAATCGTGTCCGGTGAAGGTGGCCACCAAACTAACGTGAAATTGGTTATTTTGCTTGGTCACTTCGCTCTTCAAAATGGTAATGTTTTGTTTTTCAATTTGTTTGGATATTTGTTCCACTACATCCCAGCTGGGCTTGCAAGTGACGTAAAATGTGTCATAGTGTTTTACAAATTCCACCAAGCGCAAGGTTTTACGTACGGCCAATTGCACAAGCAAAATGGAAACGGCCGATAAAGAGGCCCACAAGTACTGGCCATAGCCAATGCACATGCCAATGGCCGCCACCAGCCATACGCCTGCGGCAGTGGTTAAACCGGAGATTTTATTGCCGTCCCGCCAAATGGATCCGGCACCTAAAAAACCGACGCCCGTAACCACCTGCGCGGCAATGCGCCCGGGATCTCCGCCCTGGGTGCCCATGTATTCGGAAAGCAGGGTAAACAGCATCGCTCCCAAACAAATAAGGCAATTGGTGGCAAACCCGGCGGGTTTGTCGTGGTATTGGCGTTCCAGGCCCAAGACCCCGCCCAAAACAAGGGATAAAAAAACCTTTGTTAAAATATCTTCCATATCTCTATCATACAATAGCGCGCCGGGAAAAGCAAACGCGGACATAAAAAATCCCGCCGTCAAAAAGGCGGCGGGAAGATCAAGCGGTTGAACTAAAAGCGGTAACCCAGCTTGAGCATAACCGTCAAGTAATGGTAGCGGCTCTTACCGAAGGCGTCTTTAAAATCGCTGTCGGCTTCCACTAAATAGTAGCGGCCTTCCACCCCAAAGATCACGGTTTCGTCAATATCAAATTCCAATCCTACGCCCAACATTTGTGCCAAATCGGTGCTGGAGGTGGTTTTGTGGGAACCGTCGTCAAATTTTTGGCGGGCGAACATGTGGCCTACACCGACGCCGAAAGGCACATACAAGCGGGTAGCCTGGGACGGGAAAAAGTTTACGCGCCCTGTAATAAGCCCGGTGGCAATACCGGTGCGGTAGTAGGATTCTTGTCCGCCGGAAATGAAAGTGTCTCCGTCACCGAGTTGGGCATAGTTTCCGTCCACGCCTAGGGAGAATACGGGGATGATATTGCGGGTAAATCCGATGCCGGCCGTCCAGCCCGTGTTGCCGAGGTTAATGTTTTGACCGTCGTGGGACCAATCATCCTGCGGCAAAACCATACCACCGTAAAATTCAATACGGGTGGTATTTTTGCGAAGGCCATATTCCTGCAGGCCGTAGTAATCCTGCGCAAAAGCAGGCACGCTTACAAGCAGCGCACACAACAAAAGTAGCTTTTTCATACAACTCCTTATTTGTAAATGAGATACTTATATTGTAAAAATTTTATAACCCTTTTACAATGTGAATTTCTTGCGGAATATCCTTAAAGGTGCCGTCCAAATTGTCCTGCACGACTTGGTTCCATTGTCCGCGTGCGCGCAAGATCTGTTCGGCAATATCGCGCAGGGCTCCGTCTCCGCCGTGGCGCGGGGAGGTATAAAGCGCGTATTGTTTGGCTTCCGGCACGCTGTTGTCCACCGCCAAGGGAAGTCCGACGCGCGCGAGAACGCCCAAATCAATTAGGTCATCGCCCACAAAGGCAATTTCTTCCAAGGGAATGTTTAATTCCTTTTGCACATAGTCCAGGGCGCGTGTTTTGGTCGTGGTTTTGTAAAACAGATAACGCATGCCTAGCAGTTTGGCCCAAGTGGTCAGCGTATCGCTCCAGCCGCGGGAAATAATCCCTGTGGTCAGCCCGCAATAGGCCAAATACATCATGCCCATGCCGTCTAGCGATTCAAAGTGCTTGATCTCGCGCAGACTGCCTTTTTCGTCGGTAAAAAAGCTCAGCTGGCTGTTGGTCATTACGCCGTCAACATCAGTCAAAAATAGTTTAATTTTTTTGGCTCTTTCTATAAAAAGTGGATTTAATTTTTTCATAATCCTATTATACCTTTATTTAAAAAGGCTTAAAAATTATATAATTATCGTATGAAGAAAATTTTGGGTCTGGCACTGATGGCTTGCCTGCTGGCAGCTGGCTGCATGCCGAAAACGGTAATTAGTAAAACCTACGATTTTAATCGGATGGACCGTATTGGCGTGATGTCGTTTACCAACTCGTGGGCAGCCATGCAGGGAGTGGAAAATCTGTTTGCCAAATATCTTATCAGCTCCGGATTTAAAGTGGTGGAGCGCGCCCAACTGGAAAGCGTGCTAAAGGAACATAACATTTCTGTATCCGGTTATTTGTCGCCCGAAACCACGCGCGAGATAGGAAAAATTTTAGGTGTAGATGTACTGCTTATCGGCGAGGTGAGCTCTTATGTGCCCGCCCGCACGGAGCTGGCGCTTACCAGTACCCGCCGCACAGAGTCACGCCCGGTTTACACGCAGGATGTAATGCAACTGCCTGACGGTACTTACGTGGGATATACGCGTAATGTGGGTGCCGAATACACACATACCACGGAGGTCCGCCCAACGGAATACACCATTAATGCGCGGGTGGGGATTATTGCCAAATTGGTGGATGTGGAGACGGCGGAAATTGTATGGATTGGTTCATCGGATGCGTCTAGTGCCAGCGCGTTGGACGCGGCTGATACAGTGGCGCGCAGGTTGGTAAAAAGTTTTACCAAAGAGCTGGCCAAATTGCAGGAAGAATGAGTATGCAGTCAGTTTCTTTTGCCGAGCAGTCGGCCAAAGTCGTTTTTCGGGCGTTTTTTATGTTTACAAAAACGCTGTTTGTGCTGTTGGCCCTGGGTGTAGGGGCGTTGGTGGCGGGGCAAAGTTCTGTCGCTCCCGTCAGCGCGCGGCTGCTTACTTCGTATGCTATGGAGTATGCCGTCAGCACCTTTAAACCGTACCGCTCGTATTTTCCCGAGCCGTATTTGATAGATTTAGAAACTAAATAACCGAGGTCTGTTTATTATGTTAGACATTAAATATATCGTTGCAAATCCTGAAGAAGTAAAAAAACGTCTGTCTTTAAGAAAGCCGGAGCTGTCCGCCCAAATTGACGAGGTACTTGCCAAATACTCTGCTTACAAAACGGTGTTGGCCCGCGTGGAGGAATTGCGTGCCAAACGCAACGAAATGTCTAAATCCATCGGCAAAATTAAAAAAGAGCAGGGGGACGAAGCTGCCAAGGAAGCCATGGCCGAAGTGGGCAAGCTGAAGGCGGAAATGGCGGTAAAAGAAGAAGAATTGGAACCGCTTAAAAAAGAAATTAACGATTTATTGCTCAGCATTCCTAACCTGCCGAACGAAAAAATACCGGTGGGCGTGAGTGATGCGGATAATCCAGAATACTTGCCTTGCACGATTTCGCTGCCCAAGTTTGATTTTAAACCGCTGGACCACCAAGCCGTAGGCGAAAAGCTGGGAATTTTGGATTTTGAAGCGGCCGCAGCCCTATCCGGCAGCCGCTTTGCCTTGTTTAAAGGAGACGGCGCCCGCTTGGAACGTGCCATTATTTCGTTCATGCTGGATATGCATGCCAAAAAGGGCTATACCGAAGTCCTGCCGCCCGTCATCGTCAACGAGGACATTTTGGTCGGCACGGGGCAATTGCCCAAATTCCGCGAAGATATGTACGAACTGGTGGGCGAGCCGAAACAATTTTTGATTTCCACCGCCGAAATCCCGCTAACGAACCTGAACCGCATCCGCGTCATTCCCGAGGCAGAACTGCCTGTAAAACTGACGGCGTATTCCCCGTGTTTTCGCAAAGAATCGGGCACCTATGGCAAAGACACCCGCGGCTTAATCCGCAATCACCAGTTTGATAAAGTGGAACTCGTCATGCTTTCCCACCCGGAGCATTCGTACCAAATGTTGGAGATTATGGTTTCCGACGCGCAGGAAGTGCTTAAAGAATTGGGATTGCCGTACCACGTGGTGGAACTGTGCAGCGGGGACATTGGCTTCTCGTCTGCCAAGACGTATGATATTGAAGTTTGGATGCCGAGCGAAAACCGCTTCCGCGAAATTTCCTCTTGCTCCAACTGCTTGGACTTCCAGGCCCGCCGTATGGGGCTGCGCTTCAAAAACGCCCAAGGAAAGCTGGAGTACGTCCACACGTTAAATGGCAGCGGTTTGGCTGTCGGCCGCACGTTTGCCGCTATTTTGGAAAACTTCCAGCAGGCGGACGGGTCTGTGATTATCCCGCAGGCGTTGCGTCCGTATTTTGGCAAAGACAAGATTGAGGCCAAAAAATAATGAAGCAGTTTTTACGTTTGGTGGCGGCGGTATGCCTGTTGGCGTCCGCCGCCGTTTCGTCCCATGCGGAGCTTACGCTTCCTCCGGATGTGATGGTTTACGCCACGGAAGGAATCAATGGCGTCTACAGTTTGGATTTTGACACCGCGGATAAAAACATCCAAAAGGTGTTTGCCGAATACCCGGACCACCCGTTTGCGCACTTTGGCAACGCGATGATTGCGTGGAGCCGTTATGAGTACGAATATGAACTCAGCGACGATAAACAGCGCAAGGTATTTGAGCAGATTTTGGATGATTCCATTACCGGCATTAAACGCTGGATTAAAAAGAACCCGGATGATTCCAATGCCTATATGGGTATCGGTGCGCTGTACGGTTTGCGCGCCATGTTTACCATGCGCAATCGCAGCTGGATTACGGCGTATTTCAGCGGCAGAAAAGCGATTAAAAATTTGGAAAAATCCCTGGAGCTGGACCCTACGTATTACGATGCGTATTTTGGCCTGGGCATTTACCAGTATTATGCCGGCACGTTGCCGGCTGTGATTAAGGTGTTGGCTAAAATCGTGGCAATTAAGGGCGACCCGGACGAAGGGGTCAAACAACTCAACCTGGCGCGCGAGAAGGCGCATTTTACGTCTGACAGTGCCAAACTGATTTTGATTGAAATCCAAAACACGCGGGGCAGCAAATACTATAACCCGGAAAAATCGCTGCAGTACATTCGCGAGCTGCGCGCCAAGTACCCCAAAAACCCGCTAATGCATTATGTGGAAATTATCTGCCTGTACGAAACGGGCCACTACAAAGAAGTAACCGAACAGGCCGAAAAATTTTTGGCACTTATCGGCAAAGACCCGTTCTATAAAGACATTTACATTTCCCGCGCGTACACCGCATTAGGTACTGCGCAAATGGCGCAGGGCAATTTTGAGGCCGCCAAAACCCTGTTTGAACAAGGACATAAGGCGCTTGAAAAGCAGGAGCCCAGCCGCTGGGGCGTGTGGAATAAGTTCCGCCTGGGCGAGGTGTATGATATTTTAGGTGAGCGCGAAAAAGCCAAGGCGCAATATGAGTATGTGCTTTCGTTTAAAGACAAATGGGGCTTTGATGATGCCGCCAGAACCCTTTTAAAAACGCCCTATGCCGTGCCTCAGGGGGGGAATATAGGGCCGCTGCCTCCTTTGCTGTAATTTTACTCCCGTTGCTTTTTAGCCGCCCTTCCGGGCGGCTTTTTTGTGGGCGCGCCGGTTTGGCTAAGAGTATTTGCGCGGCCGGAAGAAAAGTGGTAAGATTTGCTAATGGCAAGCCCCTCTTGCCTAATTAAAAAAGGAGAAAAAACATGAAAAAATTAGCAATTTTTGGCGTGCTTTTAAGCATTTTGTGCGCCTGGCCCACGGCGGCTAAAGCAGATAATTGGGGCGTTGGCGTGAAAGTCGGTGTTAGCGAAAACGACCCGAAAACCCTGAAAGAGGTCCAAGATTATTCCTATCGTTCCGAGCTGACGGAGGACGGGGCTGGTTTTGTTGGAGCGGAAGTTCTGTATGAGTTTGATTTGAAGGATGAAGCCAACAAATTAGGCGTTAAGTTGGGCGTTGATGTGTTTGGCCAAAATGAATTGGAAATTTATTCTCCCGTGTATGGCAAAATAACGGAAACGACCTTTGCTCTTCCGTTGACCGTTTATTACAAAAGAGACAACGGTGTGAAGGGCTGGAGTCCGTTTGTGGGCGCCGGCGTATCCTTCTTCCGCACGCAAATAAAAGAGGATGGAATGAAATATCATGAAAGCAAATTTGTGCCCCATATCGCAGCGGGGGCCGAATACCGGTTTACGAACCTGTTTGCTTTGGGTTTTGAAGCCAAATATAACTTTAATGCCAAATTGGAAAAAGACGGAAACGTCTATTCGGACCACACGGGTTTTAGCGGTGCGATTACCGGCCGTTTCTACTTCTAATCAGTCGTAAAACTTGTTTTACTTGGGCTTGCGCTATTACCCGCGCAGGCCCTTTTTATATCTAAAAACCCGCTCCGAAGAGCGGGTTTAAATTATTTCTTTACGGCCAGGTAGCCCATTAAACGGTAGATTAACTTGGAAACGTTAAACTCTGTAATGGGGTCGGCCTTACGTTGGCAGGCTTCCACCACGTCTACCGCCACGATTTTTTTATGTTTAATGACTTCGCGGAACAAGTCCAGCGCTTCATACCACATAAAACCGCCTGGCTGCGGCGTGCCCGTGGCCGGAATGACAGACGGATCAAAACCGTCCACATCAATGGTGATGTAAACCGTGTCCGTCAGTTTTTCCACCACCTGTGGGATCAGTTTTTTGATGTCACGGTGTTCGTGCATTAAAAATGTGGTCACTTTGCCTGCGTTGCAGTACTGCTTTTCTTCGCTGGCAACGCTGCGGATGCCCACCTGCACCACCGGCACTTGGCGACTGGCCGGATACAGCGCGCAGGCATGACTTTTGGGAGTGCCTTCAAAAGTTTCGCGCAAGTCGGCGTGGGCGTCAAAGTGCAGAATGCTCAAATTTTTGTATTTATCAATATACGGTTGGGCCAAGGCTTGCGTCACCGTATGTTCGCCGCCGATGTAGAACGGAATGGCTTTGTATTGCATTAGGTTGCGGACGGTTTTATCAATGTTCTTAAAAACCGTATTGGTGGAACCTTTGCAGTTGACGGCAGGTTGCGTATTGATGCCCAGTTCCCACGTTTCGGTTTTGGTTTCTTCGTCCCAAAGCTCAATTTGCGTGGACGCCTCAATAACGGCGGCCGGGCCTTTGGCGGTACCATGCCCATAGCAGACCGTTTTTTCAAACGGGACGGGCACTACCACGAATTTACAAAGGGGCAGAGAGCTGTATTTGCTCTCTAGCCCCATAAACTTATCGGTTTGTACGTTATCGCTCACAATGTTACCGGAGTTATTTGACAAACACAGCCGCGGCCACAACGGTGGTCCAAAGACCTTCCACGCAAATGGCGGACTGCGTAATATTAGTGGTGCGGACGATTTTACCACTCATCTTCCAGATTTCTTCTTTCTGATCCCAAGTGGTGTTATTGTCAAACTCAATGCCCAACGTCGTGGAGAGCATTAGAGCGGCCAAGTCTTCCGCATAGTCGCCGGCCTGTTTATCCGTTTCACCAAAGCTGTGGTGCTCAGAGATATACCCGTGCGTGGTTTTGCCTTCTTTCGGAATGGCCAACCCTACGGACGCGGAAATCAAGCGGCGGTATTCGTTGCTGGTGTTTCTGCTGATGACGCAATGCAGAATTTGGCCCGGGTGCAATTCTTGTAACCCTTTGGAAACGGGCACGGTTTTGCAGCCGGGAGGGAAGATGCTGGAAACAGGCACCAAGTTAAAGCTGGCAATTTTGGCGTCTCTCAACGCTTCTTCAAAGCTGGCCAGTTTTTCTTTGTGTCTGCCAATTCCTTTGGTAAGGAATATCTCTTTGGGTACAAACGCTTCGTACATTTTTATTTTTCCACTAATTCCTTGATGTGAATTAATATAATATTAATTATAACAAATACGAAAAGAAAAAAGGCTTTCTCTTGCGTTTTGTTATAGGATAACACAATTTTTTAACGGTTTGCCCGTTTGTGCGGAAAACCGCTACAATAAAAGTGTATTATATTAATATGAAAAAAACAAAATTACTTTTGGTTACGGCGTTATTTTTCACCGCGACGGGGGCATTTGCTATGGCAGATATGTTTAAAAACGGCGTTTTACATTTTGATTATAAGGCGGAGGAACTGGCCCCGGCCGAGGCCGCTGCACGCCTAAAACTAGAAAAAGATTTGCAGGCTCTTATTAACATTCCCAAGGAACAGCGCACTTTTGAAAACACGATTATGGGGTACGAACGCGCTTTTGATGATTACGGTAATGCGCTGGGGATGAGCGGCTTTTTGTCTTATGTATCCACCGATAAAAAATTCCGCGATGCCGCCAATGATTTGCAAATGAAAATCAGCCAATACATGGTGGACGTGGCCACCCGCCGCGATGTTTACAAAGCAATCCGCGAATATACCGACACCAACCCCAAGCTGGACCCAGTGCAGGCCAAACTCGTTAAAGAAATGCTGATCGGGTTTAAAAACAGCGGTATGGATTTAAATGATGAAGATTTGGAAAAATTTAAGGCCCTAAATAAAGAAAAAGCCGAGTACATTATTAAATTTGATAAAAACATTCAAGAATATAAAGACCCGCTTCCCGTGACTAAAGAACAGCTCAAGGGCTTGGGTGAGGATTATATTTCCAAACTTTCCAGGACTGAGGACGGCAAATACCTGGTGACGCTGGATTACCCGGACTATGTGCCCTTTATGTTAAACGCGGATGACGAAAAAGCGCGCAAAGAATTGGAATTTAAATTCAACCGCCGCGGCGGAGAGGAAAACGTGGAACTGCTGGAAAAAACGCTCACGCTCCGGCGCGAAATCGCGCACTTGCTGGGCTACAAAAACCACGCCGAACTGAAATTGGAAGACCGTATGGCCAAAAATCCCAAAACGGTGATGAAATTTTTGAAAGATTTGCAAAAAAAGCTTAAACCGCTCGGCAAAAAAGAAGATAAAGAAATGATTGCTTACAAAAATGCCAAAACAGGCAAACGCAGCCGCACGCTCTATTCGTGGGAAAGCGGTTATTGGAGCAACAAATTCCGCAAAGAAAATTTGGAACTGGACAGCGAAAAAATAAAAGAGTATTTCCCGTCCCAGGTAGTAATAGACGGTATGCTGGATTTGTTTGGTGGCGTGTTTGGCATTGCGTTTGAACCGGTAAACATTCCCGTTTGGCACGAGGATGTGAAGGCCTTTGAAATTAAAGACCGGTCTTCCGGCGAACTGATTGCCTATTTTTACATGGATTTGTACCCGCGCGAAGGCAAGTATAAGCACGCGGCCTGCTTTGGTTTAGTGGAAGGGGAAGAGAAAAAAGACGGCACCTACCAAAAGCCGTTCGTGGCCATTGTGGCCAACCTCAACAAACCGACGAAGGACACGCCTTCTCTTTTAAAACACGGCGAAGTGGAAACCTTATTCCACGAGTTCGGACATGTGTTGCATAATGCGCTGACGAAGTCCAAATACTCGGCTTTTTCGGGGACGAACGTGTCGTGGGACTTTGTGGAAGCGCCGAGCCAAATGTTGGAGCGCTGGGCGTGGGACCCGCAAGTGCTTAAAAAAATCAGCAAGCATTACAAAACGGGCGAAGCCCTGCCGGACGAGTTAATCAAGCGTATGATTGCCGCCAAAAATTTCGGTTCGGGCGGCACCTATTTGCGGCAGGATTTTTTTGCCCAGTACGATATGAAACTCCACACCGCAGACACGACGCCCGATTCTACCAAGCTCTACTTTGAGCTGACAAAAAAAATCCGCGGCCTGCCGCTGACCAAAGGCACTATTCCACAGGCCTCCTTTGGGCACATTATGGGCGGATACGATGCCGGATATTATGGGTACTTATGGTCGGAAGTAATTGCGGAAGATTTCTTTGGCGAGTTTAAAAAACACGGTGTGTTTAATCCGGAAATCGGTTTAAAATTCCGCCGTGCAATTTTGGAAAAAGGCGGCACGCTGGACGAAGAAAAAATGGTGGAAAACTTCTTGGGCCGCCCCGCCAACAACGAGCCCTTTTTAAGAGCCATCGGATTGGAGGAGTTATGAGCGCAGTGATTGGTATTGATGTTGGTGGCTCTACCACCAAAATTGTGGGATACACGGACGAAGGTAAGTTGATTTCCGTTTTAAAGGTGGAGGCGGCAGACCCGCTTACCTCCGCCTATGGCGCTTTGGGCAAATTTATTAATGAAAACGGCCTTTCTCTAGCGGATGTAAAGCAAATTATTTTAACGGGAGTCGGGTCTTCCCTCTTTAAAAAAGAAGTATACGGTATTCCAACCGCTACGGTGGATGAATTTAAAGCCATTGGTTTGGGCGGGCTAGCACTGTCCGGCAAAGAGGAAGGGTTGATTGTCAGCATGGGCACGGGCACGGCCTTTGTGCGCGCGGGCAAGGACGGTATTCGCCACATTGGCGGATCCGGCGTTGGCGGCGGCACGGTGGTGGGCTTGTGCAGCAAATTAAGCGGGGCGACCTCATTTAAAACCGTGGTGGAGAAGGCGGCACAAGGTGCTTTAAACCATGTGGATTTGAACATTGGCGACATTAGCAAGGGGGTCATTTCCACCCTCACGCCGGATACGACAGCCTCTAACTTTGGCAAAATGACGGACAGCGCCACGCAGGAGGATTTGGCCCTGGGTGTATTGAATATGGTGTTTCAAACCATTGGCATGATGGCGGTGTTTGCCTGCCGCAACGACCACGTAAAAGATGTGGTGCTGACCGGTACGCTGACGTTGGTGCCGTGTGCTAAGAAAGTGTTTAACGCCCTATACAAAATGCACGGAATTAATTTTATTATTCCGCAGAATGCTATTTATGCCACCGCTACAGGGGCGGCTTTGTCGTACTTGTATGAAAGCGGACTTAAAAAATGACGGCAAATCAAAATTCGTATAAAAAATCCAGTTTTGGCCCGGCGTTTTTCTTTTTGGGGAAACGCCGCCGCGCAGCATTGGCCGACTATTACGAATTTTGCCGTTTAATGGATGATATCGCTGACGAACCGACGGTACAAAATCCGCAGCAGGAGCTGGTTTTTTGGCAAAAAGAAGTGCACCGGTTGTACGAAGGCAGCCCCGAAACGGAGCTGGGCCAGCGACTGGCGCAGGACATGCGCGTTTTTGGCATGCTGCCTGACCGTTTTTTACTGCTTATAGAAGGCATGCAGGCGGATTTATCCGGCCGGCGGTACGCCACGGAGGAAGCCCTAGAGGAGTATCTCCTGCGGGTGGCGGTGATTGTGGGCCGCGCCACGCTGGATATTTTAGGCGTTAAAGGGGCACAGGCGGATGCGCTGTCGTGGCAGCTGGGCTGTGCGGTGCAGCTGACCAATATCGTCCGCGACGTGGCCGATGATAAAAAACTGGGCCGCGTGTATTTGCCCGAATCTTTGCTCGCCCGGCAGGGTCTTTCTCGTGCGGATGTGCTAGCCGCAAATCCCCCCACTGCGCTTAAAAAAGTGCTTGCGGAAGTAGCGCAAATGGCAGCCCGGCATTACCGGGAGGCCTTTGCCTTAATGAAGGGCTTTTCTCCCTGGAAAATGCTTCCGTGCCGTGTGATGGGGTATGTATATCTCAAAAATCTTGCTAAAATAGAGAGAGCGGGTTTTCCCCTCTTGTCCCCGGTCAAGTTAAGCAAACGGGAAAAATTACAGAGCGTTTTTTATGCATTATTTAAAACTTTTTTCTAACACCGTTTTTGCCTTAGGAGTATGCGGGCTCGTGTGCCCGTCGTTCGCGGCGGAGACGTTGTCCGAGTGCTTGGAAACAGGCAAGCAGGCCTTTTCCTCCCGGGATTATTCCCAGGCCAAAACGGTGTTTACCCGTTGTTTAAAGCTGGATGCGGACAATGTGGACGCGCAGCTTTCGCTGGCCGGGGTGCTGCTGACGCAGGACGATTTAAACGGGGCAGAAAAGTATTTTAATGCGGCCTTGCGGAGCATGCCGCGTAACTCGCCGTATTGGTCGTATACGTATTCCATGTTGGGGGATATTGCCCTCAAACGCCAGCAAAATGCCGAGGCATTAAAGCTTTACGCCAAATCGCTTGAATACAACGCTGCTAACGTAAATTCGTTGGTGGGAAAGGGTGTGATTGTGGAGTACCAGGGCGATAAAAAAGGGGCGGCGGAGTATTACCGTTCGGCCTTGGCGGTGGAGCCGCTTAACTTAATTGCCCGGCGGCGCTTGGTGAATTTGGAGCCGTTCTACCTGACGGATGAGGAAATTTTAGCCGCGCTTAAACAGCGCTACGCGGTGGAGCCGGATGCCAAAGAATTGACGGATGAAAAACGGAAATTGTTTACGGACATTCACCGGGCGGAGCAGCGGCGCGGCGTGGATTATTTAAAAAACAAATTTACCAAGGTCCCTGCAGGGTATGTTACCACGCTTAACAAAGGCACCAGCTTTGAACGCGATATGCTGACGCTGGACGGTTACAACGCGCTTGAAAAGCACATTGGCCAGGATGCCATTGCTGTGTTCCAAAAGGCGGGCGTGCCCGTGACCTCTGTTTTTGAACTGCGCGATATGAAGGGCGAAAAGATTTTTACGGAGAAGAGCACGCTTACGCCCAGCGGTTTTTATGCGTATACGGAAGCGCTAAAAAACCGCAAGGCCTTTTTGCTGCCCAATGAAGCCGTACCACCGTCCGCGGAGCAGCTGGCACAAATCAAAAAACGCGAACAGGAATTAAAAGATGCCGGGTATGTGGAAATTTCTTACTCAGAGCTTAAGATGATTGAAAATAAAACCAAATGTTCCGAGGAAACCTTGCGCCGCCACATGGGGCTTTACCTTTTGCCGGTGACGGATAAAACCAACCGTTATTTTATTATTGCCCGCAAAACGCGCGACCCCAAAAAAGGAGTGCCGTTTTATTATTTGCGCTTGGCGGAATCCAAGAAAGACAGACGCATTAAAGTGCCCAAAAACTCGTGGCTGAGCATGCGGCTCAATTACGGGTATACCGCCTGCTTGGACGATGGCGAATTGTTTTATGATTGATTGAAATGAAAAGGTTTGGGTTGCAACCGGGGAGCAGAAATTTTTCTGCTCCCCGGTTTTGCGTACAGTCTGTGTTTGGATTTATTTAAAGGGAACCCTTTTATTTTTTGGCCATTTTTTGGCTGGCAAAACATAGAGGGGTTGTATTCGTTTTTTTTTTGCTAAATTTTGCTTATGAGCAAAATTTAGCAAAAAGGAAGGCCGTTATGAAAAATGTTACTATGAGTCGTTTAGGCGGTTTTACGCTAATTGAATTGTTG
Organism: uncultured Elusimicrobiales bacterium; assembly: GCA_934667625.1. Taxonomy (GTDB): domain Bacteria; phylum Elusimicrobiota; class Elusimicrobia; order Elusimicrobiales; family Elusimicrobiaceae; genus Avelusimicrobium. The sequence continues at coordinate 28,585 of CAKUMH010000007.1, read as the reverse complement.
GTGGTTGTGCTTATTATTGGGATTCTTGCGGCGATTGCTGTGCCCCAGTACCAAAAAGCGGTAGAAAAAGCGCGCATTGCCGAGGTGGTGAGCGTGTTTAAAAAGGTGGGAGATAACATCCAACTATGTGCCTTGAATGATACGCCCCAAGATGATTGCGAGTATTTTGAAGGATATCCCTATAAAGGTTCCGGTGGGGTAGATCCAGATCAGGAAGGCCAGCACTATGAAACGAAAAATTTTGTTTATGGTTTGGGGTCTTATGATCCATACTATAGCGTTGTAGCTTTTAGCGCGGAGGAGGCCAAGACCAAGGACCCGGAAGCGTTGACATATTTCCTGCAGGTTGTGTGGGAACCAAACGAAGGAGTTAAGTACCGCTGCCTGAACCTTGTAGCAGACTCATCTTTTTGTAAAGGTCTTGAGGCGTATGGGTTTACGGAAATTTGATTAACTATTTTCCAATCAGTTTTAAAAATTCTTCTTCGCTCAGCACGGGAATGTTCAATTCCTGTGCTTTTTTTAGTTTGGTGCCGGCTGCTTCGCCCGCCACCACAAAAGAAGTCTTTTTAGACACATTTCCGCTGGCCTTCCCGCCGCACTCCTTGGCCAATCGTTCGGCCTCGGTGCGGGTAAGCGTTTTTAATTCGCCCGTAAACACCAGCGTTTTGCCTTCCAGCACGTTGCCGGCGCGCTCTTTGTGGGGCTGTGTAAAGTTGAGTCCTGCCGCGCGCAGTTTTTCAATTTGTTCCAGGGCCCCCGGGCTGTGGAAAAAGTCGTACACACTTTGCGAAACCGCTTCTCCCACGTCCGGCACGCTTTGCAATTCTTCCAACGAAGCGCTTTTTAAAGCGTCCAAAGAGCCAAACCGCTCAGCCAAAACTTCGGCCGTTTTAGCGCCGATAAAGGCAATCCCCAGTGCAAACAGCAACCGCGAAAGCGGCCGCTGTTTACTGGCTTCAATGGCGTCTAAGAGATTCTGTGCTTTTTTGTCTTTAAAATTATCCAAGCTTAACAGGTGTAGAAAGGACAGGTTGTAAATATCCGAAAAATTGGCAATGAACTTGCGGCGCAGAAGCTTGTCTACCACTACATCGCCAAAGCCGTCAATATCCATGGCACCGCGCGAAGCAAAGTGTAACAGCCGCGCCCGCAGTTGCGCCGGGCAGGAAGGGTTGACGCAGTAATACCCCACTTCATCCGGTTCACGGAAGACGGGCTCTCCGCACGCGGGGCAGACGGCAGGCGGCAGCACTTCGTTTTCCCCTTTGTGTTCGGCCACCTTAATTACTTTCGGGATTACTTCTCCCGCCCGTTCAATAATCACGGTATCGCCCACGCGCACGTCCAGGCGTTTGATTTCATCAAAATTATGCAAGGTGGCGTTGGAAATAATCACTCCGGCGCAGGGGACGGGTTCAAACTCGGCCACCGGGGTGATAATGCCGCTGCGGCCCACCGAAAAGACAATGTTTTTAACCGTGGTGGTGGCTTGCGGCGCGGGATATTTAAAGGCGATGGCCCACCGCGGGCTTTTGGCTGTTACGCCCAGGACCCGCTGGTCCTCAAAACGGTTTACCTTTACCACCAGGCCGTCCACGTCAAAGGGAAGCTGGTGGCGGGAGGATTCAAATTGGTTATAAAAGCGGATTACGTCCGCGATTTGCGTCGTCTGCGTGCGCACCGGGCAGACGGTAAAGCCCCAGCTTTTGCATTTGGCAATAAAGTCGCTGAAACTGTCCGCGCCGATTTCGCCCGCGCCAAACGAATGTGCAAAAAATTTAAGGGGGCGCGTGGCCGTCATGGCCGGGTCTTTTTGCCGCAGGGAACCGGCGGCCGCGTTGCGGGTGTTGGCAAAAATGTTGTCCCCTTTGAGCTGTTGGCGTTCGTTGAGGGCGGCTAAATCTTTTTTATCTAAATATACTTCCCCGCGCACTTCTAGGAGCCCTGCGGGCGCGTGGGGAAGCTGTTGCGGAATATTTTTAACGGTGCGAATGTTGGCGGTGATGTCTTCGCCCACTTTGCCATCCCCGCGGCTGGCTGCCGTGATAAGGATTCCGTCCTTGTATGTAAGCGAACAGGAAACGCCGTCAATCTTGGCTTCCACCACCATTTCAAAAAGGTTGTTTCCCAATACTTTTTCCGTACGCGCATACCATTCGCGGATTTCGTCGGGCGAATAGGAGTTGTCCAACGACATCATGGGCGTGGCGTGCGTAACCGGGGCAAAGGAACTGCTGGCATGCCCGCCCACATGCTGTGTGGGGGAAGCGGCGGTGCGGTACTGTGGGTATTTGTCCTCTAAATCTTTGAGCTGTTTGTAAAGCTCGTCGTACTGCGTGTCGGACAAGACGGGGTTGTCCAAATTATAATAGAGGTCGTTGTGATAATTGATCAGCTGTCTAAGCCGTTCAATTTCTTCTTTGGGAGACATAACTTTTTAGTTTCGTTCTTTTTTAAGTTGGTCCAACAGGCCGTTAATAAATTTGCTGGAGTTTTCGGTGGAATACTTTTTGGCCAGTTCAATGGCTTCGTCAATCACGGCCGGAACGGGCGTATGGTCCGGGCTGAAAACCAGCTCGTATGTGGCCATGCGCAAAATGGAGCGGTCCACCGCAGACATACGGGAAATGGTCCAGTTTTTGGCATAGGTGGAAACCAGCTTGTCAATTTCGGCTAAGTGTTCCACGGTGCCTTTTACTAACCCTTCACAGAAGGGATAGCATTCCGCCAGCTCTCCTTTAAATTCCTGCGCATAACGCAAGAGGGCGTTCTCGTCGGACGCTTTGATACTGTCTGCGTAGTAAAGTGCTTGGAGGGCGCACTCCCGGGCCATTCTTCTGTTGCTCATGATTCCACCTTAAAAAATAAAACGAATAATAAAAGTTATCTTCATTTTAGCAAATTTAGGGTGCCCTTGCAGGCGCGTAAAAGGATATAGCCCACAAAAGGAATATAGGTCCTTTTCCCAGTGTGATATAGGACTTTTGGCCCATGTATCTTTGTGCAAAATTAGCTACTATAAGTATATAGACAAAACCCAATAAGGAGAAAATATGCAAATTAAAAAAGTGGCAGTTTTGACGTTGGCCCTTGCCTTCGTGGCCGGTTTTTTTGCCCCGGTGGCCAAGGCGAACAGTATCCAAAAAGAATTGGCAAAAAGGGGTATTCATTCTGACGATCGTGCCGTCGCGAAAACAGTATATACGAACGGGCTGTTAGATTATCGCCTGGGCGCGGAGTGGGATATTGCTTTAAGCGAAAAAGCAATTAAACAGTTGACGCAGGAAATGATTGCTAAGTATCAGAACTACAACGCTTATTACAATGCGGTGGTCGTCTATGCCATGCCGAGCGAATTTACGGATATAGAGGCGCTTTACCACCATCCGGCCAATGCGCTCGCTAACGTAAAAAAGTACGCCGCTAAAGTTTTGAGCATTAATCCAAACGCATTCGGCATCTATTATTTGCGCGGGCTGGTAACGTTGCGTGTTGCGGGCTTTTATGAAGTGCCGTTTCGTATAACACCGCTCAAAACTTTTGTTAAGAAACACACCAATGAGGCCAGAGCTGCTTTGAAGGATTTTGAAAAGGTTTCTAAGTTGCGGCCAGATGCCGCCCCGTGGCTGGATATGGCGGACTTGTATGAAGGGTTCGGAAACAAAGAAAAAGCCCAATACTGCCGCAAAATGGATAAAGAAATCCAGAACGCGCGGGTAATCAAAAAGCAACAGGAGCTCAAAAATTGGTTTACCAAGCAGATCAAAAAGTTTACTAACACGCATCAAGGCAGGCACACGCATAAAGGCAGGTAAATACCAGTTTTACAGCAGCCCCCGCTTAACAAAGGCGGGGGTTGTTGCGTAAAAGGCCCGAAGGCAAGGGTGCGTGCGTTATAAGCGTAACGGCAAAAGTGGGCCTTTTTCCCAGCGGATGCTAGGCCTTTAGACCCATGTTTTTTTGTGCAAAATTATATACGATAATAGGTAGGCGCAAGCCCAATGAGGAGAAAATATGCAAATTAAAAAAGCGGCAGGTGTGATGTTGGTTCTTGCTTTAATGGTCGGGCTTTTTGCCCCGGGTGCAAAAGCGCAAAACGTGGTGCGCCGCGCATACAGTTTTCAAAACATCAAAGATAAGATTCTTCAAAATAAAAGAGTGCCTTTTTCCGTCAACGAGCAGTATCTGGGGCAAAAGTCCAAGAATTCGCTTGCAACATTGATTCAAAAAAAGATAAAAGAAAATCCCGATACCACTACCTATTACAACGCGGCAATTATCTATGCCGCCATCGGCACCGTCTTGCCTACGGGAGCGCTTTTCTATTCGCCCAAAGAAGCCGCCAATGTTAAAAAATACGCTACGGCTGTTCTTAACAAAGAGCCCGCCAACTGGCACATGTATTACGTGCGGGCGGCCATTTTAATTAGGTCTCACCGGTTGAATGTGTGGGAATGTCTTTCCTTGAAGGAAGCGTATAGAGAAACGCTGTTAAAGCAGGAAGGCGCAATCCGGGAGGCCTTGCCCGATTTTGAAAAGGTTGGGGAACTGCATCCGGCGGCCGCCCCGTGGGACTTTATGGCCGAAATGTATGAAGCCCTTAACAAGAAAGAGAAGGCGGAACGGTGCCGGAAAAACGGGAAGAGCTACTCTCAAAATTACCAGTTTGTGCTTGAAAAAGAGCACGAAGCGGTGCGCAGAGAACTCCAAAAATTGTTTGCATAACGCCTCCAAGCAGGTAAAAATACGTTTTACGGCAACCCCCGCATGCAAAGGCGGGGGCGTGCCGGAAATTACCAGCCCGGAAATTGACACGCTGTATAGGAAGTTTGTATAATAAAAAGGTCCCTATAGGGGGACTATTTTTTTGAAAGAATACTTAAATGGCCAGATACGATAACAGAAGAGAGTACAAAAAAGACCTCTATCGCAGAAACCAAAACATTCGCGTGCCCGAAGTGCGCGTGATTGATTCCGACGGAACAATGATCGGAATTAAGCCGGTGGCACACGCCATCGCCCTGGCTAAAGAGCAAGGGCTAGATTTGGTGGAAATTTCCCCCAACGCCCAGCCGCCTGTGTGCAAAATACTGGATTATAACAAGTATGTGTACGAACAGGAAAAGAAAGCGTCCGAAGCCAAAAAGAAACAAGCCAAAGTAACGCTGAAAGAGCTGCGCATTAAATCGCGCATTGCTCCGCACGATTTGGACGTGAAAGTGCGCCAAATTGAAGAATTTTTGCGCAAAAAAGACATGGTGCGTTTCGTGGTGGTGTTTCACGGCCGTGAAAACCAGCACAAAGATATCGGCATCCAAATTTTAAACGATACAGCCAAACGCTTGGCGGAACTGGCCAATGTGGACGGCGGCCTGCAGCAGTTGGGCAACCGTATGTCTATGACGTTTGTGCCCAAAAATTAAACGATTTTTAGGTTCTTTTTGCAGTGACTGTGTTCGGGGCTTGACCGGCTCCCGCCGCAGGTAGGATAAAAAGGACTAATTAAACAGAGGTAATATAAACAATGCCTAAATTGAAAAACCACAGCGGCGGCAAAAAACGCTTTAGAAAAACCGCCACGGGTAAATTCACCCACAGAAAAGCCGGCAGAAAACACTTGCTTACGCCTGTTTCTGCCTCCAGAAAGCACGACATGAGAAAGACCGGCGTCATTACGCCCGAGTCCAACAAAGGGAAGATTTTGGAAAAATATCTCCCGATGGCCAAATAAGAGGTAGAAAATGAGAATTAAATTCAGCGTTCCCAGACACGCAAGAAAGAAAAAAGTATTAAAAAGAGCCAGCGGCTATTACGGAGATAAATCCCGCCGCTTGCGCATGGCCACTCAGCAGCTGGATAAATCCGGCGTGCACGCTTATGTGGACCGCAAAGACAAAAAAACCACCTACCGCCAGATGTGGATTGTCCGCATCAACGCTGCGGTGAGAGAGGAAGGTTTGTCTTACTCCAAATTCATCAGCGGCTTGGCCAAAGCCAACATTACGCTTAACCGCAAGATGTTGTCCGAAATGGCGATTAAAGACCCGGTGTCCTTCAAGAAATTGGTGGACCTGGTAAAAGCCGCCTAAGCGTTTCTGTTAGCAAGTAATTTGCAACCCCGCGCCCAATTTTTGGGTGCGGGGCTTTTCTTTTGGTAAAACTTATAACGGGCAAACAAAACCCCGGGTCATTTTACCCGGGGAAAAGTTTGTTTACAGAACTTCGTTTGTGCAAATTAGTGGCGGAGTTTTTTGAGCTGGTTTTTGTTTTGCGTCATCAGTTGGCGCAGTTGCTTGTTTTGCTGGGCCGCGGCCTTCTTGAACGCGGCAGAGAATGTCTGAAAATCGGCGCTGGTCTTGGCCGTTTGTTTCAACGATTTTTCCGTTTGCGCGGTAATGTAGAAGGCCTTGCTTTTTACCTGTTCGTTAAATGCGTTTCCGATATCCGCCAAGGTGTTTTGGTTGTTTTGCCGAAAGGCGTTTAGGGCTTGTTGCATTTTTACGCGGTCTGCGTACGGCGCTTTGCCGGGCAGCACATCATCTTCCAGCGTTACGTCCATAATCTGCGGTTGCGGTATTGCTTTGCGGGTGGCGGTGACGGGCGCTTCAGCCGAGGGGGTATCCGCATTATCTCCCGGTTGTTGGGCCGGGACGGTTGCTTTTTTCAATTGGCTTAACGGGGCCTGCTCTTGCAGCGAAAGCGCTTGCAGCTGTTGTTGCAATTGGCGGAAATCTTTGTCGGTTGTTTTGGTGGACAAATTGGCAAGTTGGTTCAGCCAAAACAGGCGGATTTGCATATCCTGTTCCTTCGTGGTACAGCCGCCGGCCAGTAACGCCGCCGCTAAAAGAAATAAAAGTTGTTTTTTCATAAACCCTCTGTTTCCAAAATATAACAAATTACACCAGCCCATACAAGGATTTTGTGTTGCGGGTGGTTTTTTCGGCCACTTCTTCCGGCGGAAGGTTTAAATAATCCGCCACAAATTGTGCAATCAGCGGAATGTTGGCCGGGTCGTTGCGTTGTCCGCGTTTGCCCTGCGGGGATAAATACGGGCAATCCGTTTCCAGTATGATTTTGTCCACCCCTATTTTTTTGACGGCCTCGCGGATGTATTCATTCTTTTTATAGGTAAAGCAGCCGTTGATGCCCAAAAGCATGCCTTGGTCCAGCGCTTGTTTGGCTTCTTCGTACCGGGCGCAGAAACAATGCAGTACGCCGGTATAGGCGCGTGCGGAGTCCGGCACCCAATGATGTTTGAGCGCGTGGAAGCAATCGTCGTAGGCCGCGTAGTCGTCACCTTCTCGGCGTACGTGCAGCACCAGCGGTTTTTTTACTTGGTTGCCCAGGGCCAGCATTTGCAAAAACATACGGTGCTGTAAGTTTTTATCAGACACGTCCAAGCAGGTATAATCCAGCCCAATTTCCCCGACGGCCACGCAGTCTTTGTGCGGGAGGAGTTCCTTTAGTTGAACCAGGTGTTCCTTTTTTGTTTTAATGGCATATTCCGGATGAACACCCAATACTGCCCGAATGATTTGCGGGTGCAGGGCTGTCAGCTCCAAAGCCGGTTTCCATTCGTCTGGCGCACAGCCGATCTCCACCGACAGCGCAATTTGAGCTGCAGGGAGCGTTTGCGTGATAAGGGTCTCCCGGTCAGCATCAAAAGCCGGGTCGTTTAAGTGGGCATGGGAATCAATAAATTGCATATATAATATTGTAACTTTTTTTGCTCCTAACCCAAAACAACGCTTGCCAATTAAAGGAAGAAAGGCTATTTTGTATAGGGGAATTGGACAATAAAATGCCCTCAAAATTAGCACTCAAAAATAGGGGTTGACAAAAATAAAATTATTACCTATAATAATAGCAGAGAGGTTCAAGGAGTGCTAAAATAAAACAGTCACTCCGAGGAACTTGGGAAGTTTAAGTTATGAGAATTCTAAAACCGGAAATTGCGAAAGCGCGGAAGGAAAAGATCTTAAGGTGGGTGGTGCAGCAGTTTGTGGAAACTCGCCGCCCGGTCGGTTCGCAGATGATTGCGGACGGGGCCCTGCAGGATGTTTCCAGTGCAACCATTCGTAACATTATGAAGGAGCTGGAAGAGGAAGGATATCTCTACCAGCCGCATACTTCCGGTGGCCGCATTCCCACAGACAAAGCTTACCGCTATTATGTAGATTATTTGGCCAGTGTCCAGCAAATGGCCGCCCGTGAACGCCAGCGCATTGAAGAACAATATGATGCTCGCGTCAGTGAGGTAGACAATATGCTGGTACAAACCTCACGCCTGCTTGCGATGCTTTCTGGTGCGGCGGGATTTGTCTATACCGCTCACGTAGACGACCAACGCATCCAGCGCCTTGATTTCATTCCGCTCACACCAGGTATGATTTTGGCCGTACTGGTAACGCAGTCCGGTGCGGTGCGCCACTGGCCGGTGCGCACGGCGTGTGTAATAGAGCCGGGCCGCTTGCGTGTGCTGAGCCGCTTTATTAATAATGAGATTGCCGGCCGCACCTTGGCCGAAGCACGCCAAGTGCTGTGGCAGCACCTGCACAGCGGTCACCCGGAAATTGCCGGGATGGCGGATTTGGCCACGCAGGTATTAAAAGATATTGAGCGTCCTCAAACGGGGGCCGACGAGTTGTATGTGGAAGGGATTGGGCGGCTATTGGAAAACACCACAGAAGATGATTACGAAGATTTGAAACAAATGATGCGCGTGGTGGAAGAGCGCGAACGTTTTTCCTCGCTGTTAAGCGAGAAGATGACAGACATGGAGAAATCCAACCAAAAATTAAATGTCAGTATCGGCAGCGAGAACGAACTTAAGGAACTTAAAAACCTGAGCATCGTTTCCACCGCGTGCCGGGTGGGGGATAAAACAGTGGGAATGTTGGGCATTATCGGGCCCAAACATATGGAGTACACGAGAGTAATGTCCTTGGTCAATTTTATTGGCAGTTTGCTGGAAAGCTCCATGCAGACATGGACAGCCTTGCCCCACAAGGAAGAAGACGACTATGAGTAAGAAACATCAGGAAGAGGCGCATCAAAAACACGCCGAACAACAAGACGAAAACACGCAGGAATGTGCCTGCGAGCAAAAGGCGGAACCGGTGGCCGAGCCGGAAGAAAAAAAGCCGGATTATTACGAACAACTGGTACGCCTGAGTGCCGATTTTGAAAATTACCGCAAACGCACCGATAGGGAAAAGGCTTCCTTTTTGGCGTATGGCAAAAAGGAATTTGCTGAGAGACTTCTCCCGTCGTACGAAGTGCTTTTGCGTCAGCTAATGGAGATGGACAAAAAAGAAGAAGAGGGCCAACTATCTACCGAACTTAAAGCCGTTAAAACGGGCCTGAAAATGGTGTTTGGTGAGCTGGAAAAAGCTTTCAAGGCCGAAGGTATTGAACACATGGATGTGCTGGATAAACCTTACGACCCGGCCACGCAAGAAGTGGTGGCGATGATTCCTTCCTCCGGGGACCAGGACGGTCTCGTCTTGCAGGAAGTGCAAATGGGTTTTACTATGGACGGAAAAGTGCTGCGCCCGGCGCGCGTTATTGTCGGCCAGCATGCGGAAGGGTAAAACTGTTTGAGGAAAAAGATTTAAAGAATTTCATTTAAGGAGAAATAAACATATGGCTAAGATTATTGGTATTGACTTGGGTACTTCTAACACCGCAGCGGCGGTTATGGAAGGCGGCAGAGGCACGATTATTCCGTCTGCCGAAGGCAGTTCTATCGGCGGAAAAGCGTTCCCGTCTTATGTAGCCTTTACGAAAGATGGCCAGCGCCTCGTGGGTGAGCCGGCCCGCCGCCAGGCGATTGCCAACCCGGACGGCACCGTCACTGCGTTTAAACGCAAAATGGGGGAAAACTTTAAATATAACTTGCGCGGACAGGAATTTACGCCGCAACAGCTCTCGGCCTTTGTTTTGCAGAAAGTTAAAAAAGATGCCGAAGCTTTCTTGGGTGAACCGGTGGAAAAAGCCGTTATCACTGTGCCGGCCTACTTTAACGACAACCAGCGCCAAGCCACCAAAGACGCCGGCCGCATTGCGGGTCTGGATGTAGTGCGCCTCGTCAACGAGCCGACGGCTGCAGCCTTGGCTTTTGGTATTGACAAAGCCGGTAAAGAACAAAAGGTCTTGGTGTTTGACTTGGGCGGTGGTACGCTGGATGTGACCATTATGGAAATGGGCAAAGAGGGCACCTTTGATGTGCTCGCCACGTCCGGTGATACGCACCTGGGCGGTACGGATATGGATAACGCCATCATTAAGTGGATGGAAGACGAATTTCGCAAACAGACCGGTATTGATTTGTCCAAAGACATTCAAGCCCAGCAACGCTTGAAAGACGCGGCCGAAAAAGCCAAGATTGAATTGTCTACCACCATGGAAACGGACATTAACTTGCCGTACATTTCCGCCGATGCAACAGGTCCCAAACACCTTGCTTTGACGCTTTCCCGCGCTAAACTGGAAAGCTTGGTGGACGACATTGTCAAACGCTGCGGCAAGTCTGTGGAACAGGCTTTGAGCGACGCCAAATTGTCCGCCTCTCAAATTGACCGCATCATTCTGGTCGGCGGTCCGACCCGTATGCCGATTGTGCAAAAATATGTGGAAGATTTAGTCGGCAAAAAGATTGAACGCGGCATTGACCCGATGGAATGCGTGGCAATCGGTGCGTCTGTGCAAGCCGGTATTTTGACGGGCGACGTGAAAGACGTCCTCTTGTTGGACGTTACGCCCTTGTCCTTAGGCTTGGAAACCTTGGGTGGTGTGTGCACGCGCTTAATTGAACGCAACACCACGATCCCGGTGCGCAAAACGCAAATTTTCTCTACTGCCAGCGACAACCAGCCGGCTGTGACCATTAACGTCTTGCAGGGCGAACGCCCCATGGCCAAAGACAATGTGCCGCTCGGTAAATTTGACCTGGACGGTATTCCGCCAGCTCCTCGCGGTGTGCCGCAAATTGAAGTGACCTTTGATATTGACGCCAACGGTATTTTGAACGTTTCCGCCAAAGATTTGGGCACCAACAAGGAACAGCACATTACGATCAGCTCTCCGAACAAGCTGAGCGATGCCGAAGTGGAAAAATTCGTCAAGGATGCCGAGAAATTTGCGGACGAAGATAAGAAGCACAAAGAAGTCATTGAGGCCAAAAACCAGGGTGACAGTGTGCTCTATCAAACCGAAAAAGCCTTGAAAGAATACGGCGACAAAGTGTCCCAAGAGGACCGCTTGGCCATTGACCGCGCGTTGAACGATCTGCGTGATGCGCTCAAGACCGAAGATGCCGCCAAGATGAAAGCTGCCACGGATGCTGCTTTGCAGGCCAGCCAAAAACTGGGCGAAGCAATGTACAAGTCCCAGCAGGCCAACGCCGGCGCCCAAGCGCAGCAAACTGCGGGTGCCCAGGCGGGAGCCAACGCCGGTGCGCAAGCCGGTGCCGCCAACAACGGTGGGAAAGACGACGTTGTAGAAGCGGAAGTCGTGGACAAATAATCTAGTAGTATAACCGCTAAAAGGGGAACCGAAAGGCTCCCCTTTTTTTTGTAAAATATCCCTATGCCGCAGTATTTTGCTGATATTAAAGAAACCGAATTTTTTTTAATGGACGAGGAAGCCCACCACGCCTCCGTCGTCGCACGCCATCAGGAGGGCGACGAAATCCGCGTGTTTGACGGCACCGGCCGTCAATACACCGCCCGCATAGACCGTATCCAAAAAAAGTTTGTGCGCGGAACTCTTTTAAAGCCACTTTCGGTGCGCCGTCCGCCCGTGGAGCTGGAACTTTGCTTTGCGCCCAATTCCCGCACCGGGCTGGAAGAAGTGCTGGATAAGTGCACCCAGCTCGGTGTGGCCGCGTTTCGCCCGGTATGGACGGAGCGCAGTGAATATGACGTGTGTAAAAAATGGGACGGCAAAAATGACCGCTGGCGTCAAATTATGATTGCCGCCTGCAAACAGTGTGATACCCCTTTTGTGCCGGCGTTACTGCCCCCGCTTAAATTTCAGGAGGCTTTGGCGCAGGAGGTCCCTTCTTTAATTGCTTACGAGGCGGAAGAAACGCATACCCTGCAATGGGGATTGGAAAAACTGGGTCACCCCAAGCGCGTGCGGGTGTATGTTGGGCCCGCCGGCGGTTGGACAGACGAAGAAATTGTGGTGGCGGCCCAGTGCAATGTTTTGCCTGTTACGCTGGGAGTGAACATACTGCGGGCCGAAACGGCCTGTATTGCAGTGGCGGCGAAACTCTTATGACCACTTTTTTTATTAAAACGTTCGGTTGCCGCGTCAACCAAGTGGAAAGCCAAGCCATTTTGGAACAGTTTTTGCGTGCGGGGGCCACCCCGGCGGACTCCTTTGAAACGGCCGATATTTGTGTGCTCAACACTTGCACGGTCACGCACCAGGCCGATAAAGATGTGGAAAAACAAATCCGCCAAATTTTGCGTCGCAATCCGCGTACCCGCCTTGTACTGACGGGGTGCTATGCTGCCGCACATGCAGATGAGGTGCGTGAAAAATTCCCGCAGGCGGAAATTGTAGGCAAGTACGACTTGGGCAAAGTCCTATTCCATACGGATGACGTCTGCTGGACGGTTTCCGGCCACGAGGGACATAGCCGCGCGTTTATCAAAATTCAAGACGGATGCGACTGTTTTTGCTCCTACTGTATTGTGCCATATGCCCGCCCGGTTAAACGTTCTAAACCGCTAAACGATGTGCTCCAAGAAATTGACACCTTGGAAAAGAAGGGCTTCGCTGAGGTGGTGTTGACGGGAATTAACATTGGCAATTATAAATGCCCTCAAACGGGGGGCGATTTGGCGGAACTCTGCCGCCATATTGCCCAAATGAAGGGCCATTTCCGTGTGCGGTTTTCGTCTATTGAGCTGCAAACGGTAACGGACGGCGTGATAGAAATGATGCATGAATATCCCGCCCGCTTTTGCAATTATTTTCACTTGCCGTTGCAGGCCGGGTGCGATAAGGTGTTAAAAGACATGAACCGTCATTACGATACCGCCGCCTATGCGGTCAAGGTGCAAGAGTTGCGCGCCCGTGTGCCACAAATGGGCGTTTTTGCAGACGTAATTGCCGGATATCCCACCGAAACGGAACAAGATTTTGAGGATACTTATCAGTTTATTAAGAAGGTAAAACTTGCGGGGCTCCATGTTTTTAGTTATTCCCCGCGTCCGGGCACGCCTGCGGCGGCCTTAAAGCAGCTGCCGCACGAAGAAATCAAACGCCGTTCCGATGCCCTGCGCGCGCTGGATAAGGAACTGCGCGCCGCGTTTGCCGCATCCTTGGTGGGCACAGAGCAGGACGTTTTTGTGGAAGAACACAAGGACGGCCGCCCGCACGGCATTACGTCCAACTTTCAGCCCGTCGTATTGGAAACGCAAGCGCCCGTCCATGGCCTTGTCCGTGTGCGCATTATCCGCGCCGAAGGCCCGCTGTGTGTGGGCCAAGTGCTGTAAACCCGTGCGCCAAAATGGTAAAATAAGGTAATGCCCGGGCCTAAGGCAGGATGTATCAAGAACCGTCTGCTTGGCGCTAGAACGAGTTTTTGGTATAATATTAATATAATTTGTTTTTAACAAGTTAGATTCTTTTTAGGCAAGAGTTAAACAAAATGGTAGCCAAAAAAAATCTGTGTATTCTCATTTTAGCGGCCGGCAAAGGCACGCGGATGAAATCCCCCCTTCCCAAACCGTTACACATGGTTTGTGGACTTCCCATTCTCGCACATATTTTAAAGGCGGCCCAAGCGTTGGGCCCAGCCGCTATTGGCCTGGTGGTAGGACACGGGGCCGACACGGTGATTGACACCGTTAAAGCAAACCTGGCGGATTGGGGCATTACGGCTCCGGTGGTTTTTGCCCGCCAAACAGATTTATCCGGTTCCGGCTCTGCCGTAAAAGCCGCCCTGCCGCTTTTGCAAAAATTTGAAACAGTGATGGTGATCAACGGCGATACACCGCTTCTTAAGCCCCAAACGCTGGAAAAAATGGTTAAAGTGTTTGACGCCAATGAAGCCGGGGCTTTGGTGTTGGGCGTCACCGTGCCCAACCCCGCCGGATACGGGCGGATTGTCCGCGCGGCGGACGGAACCTTTGAGGCGATTGTAGAGGACGGAGATGCCGACGCGGAAACGAAAAAAATAGCCGAAATTAACAGCGGCATGTATGTTTTTGATTCCAAAGCCCTGCAAACGGCGCTCACCCAACTTTTGCCGCAAGGCCCCAAACACGAATACTATTTAACCGACACGCTTGCTTTAATCAAGCAAATGAACCAGCCGGTAGTGGTTTTTGCCAGCCAAGATTACGAACAGGCCCTGGGCGTCAACAGCAAGGCGCAATTGGCCGAGGCCGAAGAAATCATGCGGGCCCGTGTGGTCCGCGAGCTGATGGACGAAGGCGTAACGCTGGTGCGCCCGCATGAGGTGTTTATTGATCCGGGCGTCAAAATCGGCGTGGATACGTTCATTTGCCCCGGTTGTTACATCAGCGGCAAAACCGTCATCGGCAAAAATTGCTATATAGAAGGAAACGTCTATATCAAGGATTCCGTCATCGGCGATAATGTGACGATTAAAATGGGGACTTATATTGAGGAGTCCCAGGTGGACGAAAACTGCCAGTTGGGGCCCTACGCGCACTTGCGCCCCAAATCCGTTTTAAAGAAGGGGGCCAAGGTGGGCAACTTTTCCGAGATTAAAAAATCCGTCATTGGGGAAGGTTCTAAAGTAAATCACCTTAGCTACATTGGCGACACGCAAATGGGTGCGGGCGTGAACGTCGGCGCAGGCACGATTACCTGCAACTATGACGGCAAAAACAAGCACCAGACCGTCATCGGGGACCATGTTTTTGTGGGTTCCAACGTAAATTTTGTAGCACCGGTAACGGTGCACGAATATGCAAAAATCGGCGCGGGGTCTACCATTACCAAAGAGGTTCCGGAGGAAGCTCTGGCAATTGCCCGTTCGCGTCAGGTTGTTTTGGAAAAAAAAGGTGTAAAGAAAAATGACTAAAAGCGTAAACGGCGATTTGAGAATTTTCTGCGGCAATTCCAACCCGGCTCTTGCCAAGAAGATTTGCGATCACCTCGGCATGGAACTGGGCAAACTGCGTGTGGAACGGTTTGCCGACGGCGAAGTGGATGTGCAGATTTTGGAAAGCGTCCGCGCGCACGATTGCTATATCATTCAGCCCACTTGCCCGCCCGTCAATGAAAACTTGATGGAACTCCTCATTATGATTGACGCGTTTAAACGCGCCAGTGCGGGCAAAATTACGGCGGTCATCCCGTACTTCGGTTATGCTCGTGCGGACCGCAAGGCTTCCCCGCGCGTGCCGATTACGGCCAAACTGGCTTCTAACTTGATTACCAAGGCCGGGGCCGACCGCATTATGACGGTGGACCTGCATGCTGGCCAAATCCAGGGGTTTTTTGATATCCCGGTGGACCACTTGCGCGCCCGCAAGGTGTTTTTGGACCATTTTAAAGATTTTGACCGCAAAGACCTTGTGGTCATTTCGCCGGACGTGGGCGGCGTGGAACGCGCCCGTAAGTTCGCGGCCCGTATGGATGCGGGGTTGGTGATTATTGATAAACGCCGCCCGAAACCGAACGAAGCCGTGGTGTACAACGTCATCGGCGACGTGAAAGATAAAGTAGCGATTATTTTTGACGATATTGTGGATACGGCCGGCACGCTGACCACCGTAGCCCAAAAGATCAAAGAACGCGGCGCGCGCGAAATTTACGCCGTGTGCACCCATGGGTTGCTTTCCCGCAACGCCATGGACAAAATCAACAAGTCCGACATCAAAAAGCTCATCATTTCCGATTCGCTTCCGATTCGCGACTTGGGCCCCAAGGTGGAGGTGCTGTCCGTCTCGTATTTGCTGGCGGATGCGATTAAGCGCAACCACGACGGGCGCTCTATCAGCGATATGTTTAATTAATTTCTCAAAAGAAACTTTGGAGGATAAGACAAAATGGAAAAAGTAACTATCTCTGCCGCCGCCCGCGAAGGCATCGGCGTCAAAGGGGCTCTTTCTGCAATTAGAGCCGAAAAGAAAGTCCCGGCCGT
The DNA here is from genome assembly GCA_934667625.1 of uncultured Elusimicrobiales bacterium. Taxonomy (GTDB): domain Bacteria; phylum Elusimicrobiota; class Elusimicrobia; order Elusimicrobiales; family Elusimicrobiaceae; genus Avelusimicrobium. Next base: position 12,447 of record CAKUMH010000007.1, on the reverse strand, counting down.
GATCTACGGCGGGCATGAACAACCTGTTAGCGTTACCGTAAGCGTAAAAGATTTGGAAAAAATCGTAAAAGCCGGTAAAAACACGCTGGTGGAAGTGAACTTGGATGGTAAACCGGAACTCGCGTTGGTAAAGGAAATCCAATACCACGCCGTAACCGACAACCCGATCCATGCCGATTTCCAGCGCGTGAGCATGAAGGACAAGATGAACGTGGTCGTGCCGCTTAAACTGGAAGGCACCCCGGCTGACGTTACCAACTACGGCGCCATTGTGGAACACATTTTGCGCGAAATTGAAGTGCGCGCCTTGGTCAGCGCCATTCCGCACGAAATCGTGGTGGACATCACCCCGATGACGATGAACAAAGGTATCCTCGCCGGCGACATCAAGTTGCCCGAAGGCGTGGAACTCGTAACCGATGCGCAGGCCCCCGTGGTGCACTTGGCCATTCCGAAAGACGATACGCCGGCCCCGGCCCCCGTTGCTGATGAGACGGCCGCCCAGCCGGAAAGCTCTTCCACCAAGGGCAAAAAGGACGAAGAGGGCAACCTCACCAAGAATGCGCCGGCTGCTGCCGGCAAGGACGCCGCGAAGAAATAACCTATGCAATACCTCTTGGCCGGGCTTGGCAATCCGGGTGCCCAATACGAGCGTACGCGTCACAACGCCGGATTTATGGTGTTGGACCGTGCCGCCCAAGCATGGGGTGCCGAATGGAAAGCCTGGCGGGATTTGGGGGTATTTGCCAAGGTGTCCGTGGCCGGGTGCGAGGTATTTCTCCTCAAACCATCCACTTATATGAACGAATCGGGCCGGGCTGTTTCCAGCTTGGCCCGGTTCTATAAAATTCCGCCGCAAAACTGCTTGATTTGCTTTGATGACGTATCGTTGGATATCGGCAAACTGCGCCTGCGGGCAAACGGCTCTGCGGGCGGACAAAAGGGCATGAAAAGCGTGATTGAGCAGTTCGGCACGCAAGACATTGCCCGCCTGCGCGTGGGAATCGGGCCGAAGCCCGAAAAATTTGATTTGGCCAATTTTGTATTGTCCAACTTCCCCAAGGCGGAGCAGCCCGCCCTGGACGGCGCCCTAAACCGTGCCGTAGAGGCGTTGGAAGTGTATTTAAAAGACGGGCTTGAAAAAGCGATGAACCGTTTTAACTGAATTTGATTGCTTGAACAAGCAAAACCCCCGGCATTAACTGGGTTTTTTTGTTGAAAGTTTTTGGTCGCTGGTGGGCCGGGAAAATATAAAAGGGTTGTATTCGTTTTTTTTTTTGCTAAATTTTGAGTATGTTCAAAATTTAGCAAAAAGGAAGGTTGTTATGAAAAATGCAAAGACGGGGCGTTTAGGCGGGTTAAAAACGAAGGGGGGTTTTACCCTGATTGAGCTTTTGGTGGTGGTGCTTATCATTGGCATCTTGGCGGCGATAGCGCTGCCCAAATATGAAGCTGCCGTGGCCAAAAGCCGCGCAACAGAGGCCTTGCTCAATTTGCAAAACTTGTATAAAGCGCAACAGCTTTACTATATGGCTAATAACACCTATACGGATAAAATCAGCGAGCTGGATTTTAGTTTGCCCGTCAAAATAGTAGGAGAGCGAGAAATTGCCCAAGGCAGCATATATAATATCTACTGCACCGCCGGTTTTTGTCAAACACGGGGGAACAACAACATCAGACAAACTTTCCCCAATTTTGAAATACATCTTCACAATAAAAAGGTATGGTGTATTTGTGGTTGGAATGATTCTTGTTCCATTTGTAAAGCCATGGGTGGAACATTTGGGCATAAAGGGGACACGGAGAGCAGCGCCGGCTGTTCTTACTACAGCATGCCGTTTTAACCTGCCTTGTGCAGGCGCACATACCACAAATACTCGGTGTTTCCGTGGGTGCCTTTAATCGGGCTTTCAATTACCTCGCCGCTGGTTGCGCCGTATTTCTCTTTTAAATTTTCATTAAAAAAGTTCTGCACGCGCTCAATGGCCAGCCGGCGGTTTTCTTCCGTTTTTACAATGCCGTGCGGCACTTGTTTGGGTGTCAGTTCAAATTGCGGTTTAATTAAAAACACAATTTCGCTCTCCTTTGCCATTACTTGAAAGAGCGGTTCCATAATCATTGTCAGCGAGATAAAGGATACGTCCACCGCCGCCACTTGCGGAGCGGTTTCAAACAAATCGGCCGTCATGTAGCGGGCATTTGTTTCGGGTTTAAAGTGGAAGTTTTTATAGCGGCGCATTTCGTCGGCTAACTGCCCTTTGCCCACGTCCACGCCGTACACTTCTTTGGCTCCCGCTTGAATCATACAATCGCTAAATCCGCCCGTGGCCACGCCAATGTCCACACACACTTTACCGGTAACGTCAATGTTCCAGTGTTTGAGCGCCCCGGCCAGCTTTAGGCCGCCGCGCGAAACGTACGGGCAGGATTTTTCTTTGAGGGAGATTTTATCTTCCGGCAAAATAGTACGGTCGGCGCGGGTGTCTACCTCGCCGTTTACCAAAATTTCGCCTGCCATAATGGAGGCCTGCGCGCGGTTGCGGCTTTGAAAAAAGCCCTGTTCCACCAGCGCCATATCCAAGCGCAGTTTTTTAGTTGCCATGGCTGTCATCCTCGGCCAGTTCCGTGTCAAAGGGTTGTGTTAAAAGCAGAGAGCCCTTCTTTTTTAATTCTTCCACCTTAAATTTTACGGTTTCCAATTTTTGGGACAGGTCCTTGGAAAGGGTAATCCCTTCTTCAAAGAGTTTTACGGCGGCGTCTAAATCCGTTTGTTCTTCTTCCAGTTTGGAGACAATTTGCTCCAAGCGGGCGAGTTGTTTTTCAAAATTCAGTTTTGTCATAAATCCTCACTTTACTTGCGAATGTATCATGCCGTCTTGTACTTGTATGTAAACCGTTTCGCCGGGGGCTGTTTGGTTTACGCGGCTGATGACCGAGCCGTCCTGCTTGCGGGTAATGCTGTAGCCGCGTTTTAAAACCGCTTGCGGCCCCAGCGCGGCCAGTTGGTTTTCGGCCAAGTGCAAGCGGTGCGTAAAAGTGTTTAATTTTTCCTTCCATGCGGCATTTAAACGGTCGGTCAAATCGTCCAGTTCCTGCTCTTTGTTTTGTGTGAGCGTTTGCGGTTGGGTAAACACGTGGCTGTTTACGCACAAGTCATAACGGCGTTTGGCGCGCTCGTAAAACAAACTGACCGCCTGCAACAGCCGTTTTTGCAAAGCGGCAATGTGTTCTTGCGTGCTTTGCGAATTTTGCACCACCAGTTCCGCCGCGGCGGAGGGGGTGGGGGCGCGCAAGTCGGCCACGAAATCGGCAATGGTAAAATCTACTTCGTGCCCAACGCAGGAGATGACGGGAATTTTACTGGCAAAAATGGCGCGGGCCACCACTTCTTCGTTAAAGGCCCATAAATCCTCTATGCTCCCGCCGCCGCGCCCGACCAACAACACGTCCAGCGCGGGCTTAAAACGGTTTAAGTCGCTTATGGCCTGGGCGATTTGCGGGGCCGCTTCGTCCCCCTGCACAAGTACGGGAGCGATGATAATTTCCAAATGCGGGCTGCGGCGTTTTAAAACGGATAAAATATCCCGCACGGCCGCTCCGGTGGGAGAAGTTACCACGCCGATACGCTGCGGATAAGCGGGAATCGGTTTTTTATGTTCCGGGGCGAAAAGGCCTTCTGACTCTAATTTCTTTTTTAATTTTTCAAATTCCAAATACAGGTTGCCTTTGGCAAGCGCTTCCACCGTTTTGACGACAATTTGATACCGCCCTTGCTTGGCGTAACACGACAGACTTCCCCACACCCGCACTTGCACCCCTTCCTGCAGTTCCCCCACAAATTTGCGGGCGTCCCATTTAAACATGACGGCGGACAAAAGGGCCTCGCGGTCTTTTAAATCAAAGTAAACGTGCCCGCTGCCCGCCTCGCGCAAGTTGCTGATTTCGCCTTCCACAAAAATATCGCGGAAAACGCCCTCCAAGGTCTGCTTAACGGCCAGGGTGATGGCGGTAACGGTGAAAACTTGGCCTCTAAACGGCGCTTCCGGCTCCATTTATTCTCCTTTTATTTTTTTTAAACGGTCCATGAGGGAGGCTTCTTTGCCGAGGGTCCCCGCGGTAAAAAACTTCATGGGGTCAGGCATATAAAGCTGTTTGACGTAATGGTTGGGGTAATCGTGCGCGTACCGGTAGCCGCGGTTTTTGCCGCCGGAGCGTAAATGGTCCGGCACGGGGCGGTATTTGCCTTCGCGCACTTCCTGCAGGGCGGTGTTGATAGCCAAATAGGCGGAATTACTTTTGGGACAGCACGCCACATAAATTGCCGCGTGTGCCAAGGGAATCCGCACCTCGGGCATGCCCAATTCTTCCGCCGCTTGAAAGGCGGCCTGCGCAATCATAATGGCGGCCGGTTCGGCGAGCCCCACATCTTCGCTGGCACAAATTAAAATACGCCGCGCGATAAAACGCGGGTCCTCGCCGCTTTCCAGCATGCGGGCCAGCCAGTAGACGGCGGCATCGGGGTCCGAGCCGCGCATGGATTTAATAAAAGCGGAAATAATGTCGTAATGTTCGTCGCCTTTTTTGTCGTAATTTAAATGGCGGCGCTGGATACACTCCTGCGCAATGTCCAAGGTAATATGCTTTATTTTATCCTCGCCCGGTTCCGTGGTAACAAAAGCCAGTTCGGCCGCGTTTAGCATTTTGCGGCTGTCCCCATTGGCCTGCGTGATAAAATACTCGGCGGCGTCATCGTCAATGTGCGCATGCTCTTTTTCGGCCGCGCGGGTGAGAATTTTGAGCAAATCCTTCTCCCCTAAGGCCTTAAATTCAAATACGGAAAAGCGGGACAGCAGCGCGGTATTAATGTAAAAATAAGGGTTTTCGGTCGTAATGCCAATGAGAATAATATCGCCACGCTCCACAGACGGCAACAAGACATCCTGCTGGGTTTTGTTAAAGTGGTGGATTTCGTCCAAGATAACGAGCGTGCGCTTTTGGTCAAAAGTCGGGGTGCGGGCGCGGTCCTTGGCTTCGGCCAGCACTTTTTTGATGTCCGCCACGCCGGCGGCTGCCGCGTTGAGTTCTACCGTGTAGGCCTGCGTGCGCGAGGCAATGTAACGCGCGGTGGCTGTTTTGCCGCAGCCGGGCGGGCCAAAGAACACGGCGGATTTAATCATGTCCGCTTCCAGCAGGCGGCGCAGCATTTTGCCCGGGCCCAATAAGTGGGGCTGCCCGGCAAATTCTTCCAGTGTTTTGGGTGCTTGGCGCGCGGCCAGCGGAATGTTGTTTTCTTCTTGCATAACTATTTGTGCGGCGTGTTGAGCGCCGTTTTTAATTTTACAATCAAATCGTCCACGCGCGATTCTTCCTCTCTGCGTTTGCCGCCGTCATTTTGGCGTTGCAAATATGCTTGTGCGGCAAAATGCAGAGCGGCGATCAGTGCCTGTTTGAGGGTGTCAATCTCGTCCAAGCCCTGCATGTATTGCTCTACGGTGGAGGCCAAATCGGCCAGTTCCACCGCGCCCAATTCGCCGGCTTCAATTTCCAGAGGAATCCGCTTGATTTCTACTTCTACAATCTCTTTGGCCATATAAAGTATTGTACTTTTTTCCTCCTTTTTTTTGCAAAAAGAAGCGATTTTTTAGCGCAGGGGTTAAAAATGACGCCAAATTTCCCTATACAAGCCCGTAAAATACTATAATAGGATATATGACTATTACCGAATTTCAATCTGCCTGCTCTGCTATAGAACAGGAATACAAAACAAAAATTGCCCAAGCGGCCGATTTGGCCGCCGTGGAGGAGCTGCGTGTTGCCGCTCTTGGGCGTAAAGGCGCCTTGACAGAACTCTTAAAGGGGCTGAAAGATTTTTCCATAGAAGAAAAGAAACAAGCCGGACCGCTTGGCAACGCGCTCAAAGCCGCCCTGACGGCCGCCTTTGACGAAAAGACCGATTTTTTTGCCGCCAAACAAATTAACGATGAATTGAATAAAGTAAATTTGGATTTGACCCTCCCCGGCTATCCCGTGGCGAAGGGGCACCGTCACCCGCTTTCTGTGGCACAAGACCGCATGACCGCCATTCTCTCCCGCTTGGGGTTTGAATGGGCGGAAGGCCCGTGGGTGGAGGACGAAAAACATAATTTTGACTTGCTCAACATTCCGCTCCACCACCCGGCACGTGACGTGCAGGATACCTTCTTTGTGGACGGGAAAATGCCGCTTGTTTTGCGCACGCATACCTCTAACGTGCAGAGCCGCTACATGGAAAAACACAAACCGCCGCTGCGCATTATGGCCCCCGGCCGCGTATTTAGAAACGACAGCTTGGACGCTACCCACAGCCCCGTGTTCCACCAAATTGAAGGGCTGTATGTGGACAAAAACGTCAGCATGGCGAGCTTGAAAAGCGACTTGACCGCCTTTATGAAAGGACTCTTCGGCAACAAGGCGGAAATTCGCTTCCGCCCGTCGTTCTTTCCGTTTACCGAGCCGAGCGTGGAAGTGGACGTAAAATGCGTGTTCTGCCAAGGGAAGGGCTGCAACGTGTGCAAGGGCAGCGGCTGGATTGAAATGCTGGGCGCGGGGGTGGTTCATCCCAATGTGCTGCGCAACTGCGGCATTGATCCCGAAGTGTTCAGCGGGTATGCTTTCGGTATGGGTGTGGAACGCTTGGCCATGATGATGCTCAACATCAAAGACATCCGCACTTTTTACGAAAACGACTTGCGCGTACTCAAACAATTTTAAGGACGAATTATGAAAATTTTGTATTCTTGGCTAAAAGATTTTATTGATATTGATTTAACTCCCGAGGAATTGGTTAAAAAGCTGACCGACCTTGGCATTGAAGTGGCCTCTGTGCAAACCATGGGGGCGGCCTTTGAAGGCGTGCGCGTGGCGCAGATTTTGCAAATAGAAAATCACCCTAATTCCGACCATTTGCACTTGGTTACGCTGGATTTGGGGGGTGGCAAAACCCAGCGCGTGGTGTGCGGCGCGCCGAATGTGGCCGTTGGCCAAAAGGTGCCGCTTGCCTTGCTGGGTGCCCGCGTGGGCAAAATGATTATGAAGCCTGTTGTGCTGCGTGGGGTGCCTTCCGAAGGGATGATTTGTTCGTCTGATGAGTTGGGTCTTACGCATACGCGCGCACACGGTATTTTGGTGCTGGACGACAAACTGGAACTGGGTACGGACGTGGCCTCTTTGTACGGCAAGGCTGATACGTTGTTTGATTTGGAAATTACCTCCAACCGGCCGGACTTGCTTTCCCACTTGGGCGTGGCGCGCGAATTAGGCGCCCTTTTAAATAAACCCGTTAAATTGCCTGCTATTAAAGACTTGGCAGGCCAGGGAAAATCTTTAGAAGTGGAAATTAAAAACCCGCAAGCCTGCCCGCGCTATGCGGGGCGGATTATCCGCGGTGTAAAAAATACCGAGTCGCCTGAATGGATGAAGGAACGTTTGGCCGCGATGGGCTTAAACCCCAAGAATGCGCTGGTGGACGTGACCAATTACGTCATGTTTGAACTGGGCAACCCGCTCCACGCCTTTGACTTGCGTGAAGTGGAAGGCAATAAAATTGTCGTACGCAATGCCGAAGAGGGTGAAAAATTCACGGCGTTGGGCGGACGCGAGCTGACGCTCAATGCCAATTGCCTGATGATTGCAGATGAGAAAAAAGCCACAGCTTTGGCTGGTATTATGGGCGGTTTGGATAGCGGCATTAAAGAAGACACACAGGATATTTTTATTGAGGCCGCTTATTTCAATCCGCCGACTATCAACAAAACGGTTAAAAAATTTGCCATTTCGTCCGATTCTTCCCAACGCTTTGAACGCGGAACGGATATTGAGGGGGCTATGTTGGCCCTGCGCCGTGCAAGCGATCTGTTTGTGCAGATTTGTGGTGGCGCACCGAGCGAGATTAATGACGTGTACCCTGTTAAATACGAGAACCCGACGGTTGTGTTTTCTCCCAGCGAAATCAATGCTATTTTGGGCGCGGATATTGCTGCCGAACGCCTAAAAGAAATTTTTACCCGCTTAGCGGCCGAATTTTCTGCCGATGGGGACAAGTGGACGTTTAAAGCTCCCACACATCGCCGCGATTTGAACCACAAGTGGGACTTGGCGGAGGAAGCCGCCCGCTTTGCGGGATACGATATTATTCCCGTCAGTGAAACAAAAGCCAGCTTGGCGTTTGCCGATAATCCAAAAGGCATTGATATCACCAAAAAATATGCCAATGCTTTAATTGGAACGGGCTTCTGTGAGTGTAAAAATATTGATTTTTTGGGTGAAAAAGAGTTAAAAACCTTTGGTTTTGACCCCAAATTCTGCATTAAAATCAAAAACGCGTTGGCGCAAGGGTGGGACTATTTGCGCCCTACGTTGCTGCCTGCATTACTTAAAAATGTGGAAAGCAATTTCCGCTTTGGCAACAACAACTTGGCTTTGTTTGAAACGACCAAAACTTTCTTATCCGTAAAGGGCTTCCCGGTGGAAGGGTACGCTGTGTCTGGCGTAGTGACGGGAACATTAGAGCAAGAAAAGTTCTTCGGCACGCCTGAAAAATCGGTGGATTTTTACTGGTTAAAGGGCCTGATGCAAGCCGTGCTTGCGGATGTGGAGGGATTGTCTTTTGTGCCTTCCAAAACAGCCCCTGTATACATGCACCCAAAAATTTGCATGGACCTGGTGTTAAATGGCAAGGGAATCGGTGTGTTTGGCAAATTTCATCCGCTGGCACTCAAGGCTTTTGGCATTAAGACGCCCGAAGTGTGGGGCTTTGAATTTGCCACGAAGCTTATTGAAAAGGCCTTCTCCGCGCAAGATTTTAAACCCGCCAGCGATGTGGCCGTGTTCCCACCGTCCTTACGCGACTTGTCTGTGGTGGTGGATGAAAAGGTGTCTTATGCGCAGATTGTCAGCGCACTTGAAAAAACCCCGCTGGATGTGGAGATGTCCTATCACCTGATTGACTTGTATCAAGGAGAGCATCTCCCGGCAGGCAAAAAGAGTGTTACTTTTAGCTTGGCCTTTTCCAATAAAGAACGCACGCTGAAAGACCCCGAAACCGATGCGGCCTTTAGCCGCATTGTGGAACAGCTGCACCAACAGGTGGGTGCGGAACTGAGATAGCATGCAAGAAAAACTCAAACAGCTGGAACTTTTAACGACGCAGCTTCTCTCCCGGCAAAAGGGTTTGCAGGGAGAGAACACCGCGCTAAAAACGCGGGTTCGCTCGTTGGAAGATGCGGTAGAAAAACTAAAAGCAAGTGAAACGGAATTGCGTTCTTTGAAGGAATGGAAGAAGAACACGCAAGCCGTTTTGCGCCGCTTGGCTGTGCGGGTGGATAAAGAACTTGCTAAAGCTAAAGAAGAGGAAGAAAAAATTGTTTGAGTTGTTTTAGCTTTGCCCATTTAAAAGCCCCCGTCTCCCAAGCGGAAACGGGGGCTTTTACACAAAAAGCACAGCTTAGGCCGCGGGCATCATGGCTGCTTTAACGTCCGCTCCCATAGGGGTGGGCATTCCGTTTTTATTGACGCAGACCAGCGTGGTTTTTCCCTTGGTGCATAGGCGTCCGTTTTGATTGGTGATGAGGTTTTCAAACACGATTCTAATGTCGGACACTTCCAATACCTTTGTGGAAACGTCAATTTCGTCCGCGTAGCGCACGGAATATTTGTATTCCACTTCCTGCCGGGCAACCACAAAGTACAAGCCGCGTTCAATCAGCGTTGGGACGGAAAAACCCTTTTCCGCCATATACAAAGTGCGGGCTTCTTCAAAGTATTTTAAATAGTTGGCATAGTAGACAACGTTGCCACAGTCTGTATCGTGATAAAAAATAGTTTTTTTCATTTTATTCTCCAATAATTTTAATCAAAATCCGTTTGTTGCGTTGGCCGTCAAACTCGCCATAAAAAATAGTTTCCCAAGGACCAAAATCCAGCCGTCCGGCGGTTACAGCCACCACTACTTCCCGCCCTAAAAGCGTGCGTTTTAAGTGGGCGTCCCCATTATCCTCGCCCGTTAAATTGTGTTGGTATTTGTCCACTCCGTACGGGGCCAGCTTTTCCGTCCAGCGCAAAAAGTCTGCGTGCAGGCCGCGTTCATTATCGTTAATAAACACGCTGGAGGTGATATGCATAGAATTAACCAAACACAACCCTTCCTTAATGCCGCTTTTGGCCAGTGCCTCTTCCACCTGTGGCGTAATATTGACGATTTGATACCGTTTGTCTGTGCAAACGGTTAGATATTGCGTATAAGATTTCATATAATTAAATTATACTTGATATAAACGGATCGCAAAACCGTTTGCGTTTGTTACAATAAAAATATGAAAAAAGAAGACTTGATGAAATTATTGCGTAATCCCGCCAAATACCGTGCCGAAAAAAAACAGCTGGAGCAAAAGCCGTCGGCTTCCGTGGCGCCGGTCGCCCCTGGCAAAGCACAGCAGGACAAACTGCTTGCCGGAGTGGGAATTGGCGTGGTGGGGTTGGTGTGTTTGACGCTTATCTTTTTTCTTTCGGCACGCAATCGGGCGGACAATTTGACGCCCGCGTTGGACCCGGCACAAGTAAATGGACTTACGGTGGCGGAAACGGAGTTTAACCCCCACCAAGAAACCTTATATGTAGAAGTGCAGGAAGGCCAAAACCGTAACGCGACGGTGAGCAATTTGGGGAGCACTCTGCCGATTATCAGTCGTTTTAATTTTCGCTCCTTTACGCCAAAAAATTATCAATTGATTGGGGCCGCGCCCTGGGCATTGACCACCAATTTTTCTTCTAATTTAAACGATCCGGACCTGATTCGTTATTTGCTGGCAAATGATACCATGATTCAAGCTTTTTTGGCGCGTCCGGATGTGGCTCCTTTATTGGAAGACCCGCAAATGCTGCTTGCTTTTACGCAGGATTCGGCGGCGCTGGCAGACTTTTTTAATAGCGATACTGTGCAGAGCGTTCTTTCTAACGAAAAAATGGTCCGCGCAGTGGCGGGCAGCCGCTTTATGAGTTATTTGCTCATTAGCAAAGCGGTTAAGTACTTCCGCGACCGTCCGCAAGAGGCTGCCAAAATTATTGCGGAAAATCCGTATTTAAGTGCCGTACGTCAAAATCCGTATGTGCGCGTGGCGGTGTTGGAAAATCGGTACTTAAAGGACATTGCGCCTATTTTGCTTGCCGGGAAAACAGTTGCGGCCGCCGGTAAAAAGCCCACACCAAGCACACCAAAGAAATCCTCTTCTGCTGCGAAAAAACGCACTGGAAAATAAAAAATGTGCACTGCGTGAAAAAATTTGTTATAATTTTAGTGTTGAAGATGAGCAGATTTATGCGGGCGTGGTTCAATGGTAGAACGCGACCTTGCCAAGGTTGAGACGAGAGTTCGATTCTCTTCGCCCGCTCCATTTAAAACCCCGGAACGATTGTTCCGGGGTTTTTGCGTCTATGGCACTTGATACCTATACAAGGGCCTAGGGAGGACCTATAAAAATATAGGTCCAAATTTTTTTTAAGATAGGTCCAAAGGCCCTCGTAAACTCTCTCCCAAAAAGCGATACTACAGTAAGGGGAGGATAGAAATATGAAAAAGATTCTTTTTATTTTAATGGCTGTTTTAATCGTATCTGCCGCTTATGCCGCGCCGCGGGCGGAGGTTGCGTCCCAGCGCCGCTGGAATATGGTGGAAAAATATGTGTCCCGTGCCATTACGGCCTCTGATCTGGACAAGGAAAATGAATTTGGCGATACGCCCGTTTTTGCCGCTGCTAAAAAAGGCGATGTGCAGGCGCTGCTGAATATGCAGAATAAAACCAATAATGGGGCGTTTTTGCTCAAAACCGGAAAAGACGGCAACAATGTTTTTCACGTGGCCCGCAACGCGGAAACCTTTCAAGCTTTGGCGCGTTTGATCCGCCACTTTTATCCTACGGAATATAAGGCCAAAATCCACTTGCTGATGAACCAGCGCAACCAGTTGAACGAAATGCCGGTGCAAACGCAAATTAATTACGGCCACGCGGACACGTTCTTCTTAGCTTATTCATATACGGATTTGGCCGATAAAATTAAAAGTGTAAAAGCGAAATTGGACAAAGGCGGTTTGGTGGCCGAGGTTGCTCAGGCAGAAGTGGCTGAGGTCTTTGCCCAAAGCCAAGACGCCAGCGGCCGTACCTTAGCGCAGGCTGCGCGCGATAATCACGCCGCGGCTGGCATGGATAAGGTGGTTGACTTTTTGGCCACGCAGGCCCCTTACCTGTAAGTAGAATTTCATCCCCTACACCTCCGGTACCCCTCCGGAGGTGTTCCGTTTTTATACAAAGACGGGCGACCTGATAGGGTCGCCCGTCTTTTCTGTACATTCCGCTCGCAAGAACTCCGGGCGTAAGCCCGAGAGGTGGAGCGAATATCCCCAAATCTTCTACA
>CAKUMH010000006.1 GCA_934667625.1 uncultured Elusimicrobiales bacterium | reverse complement strand
TACGCGGGTTCCGCGCCCCTAAGAAAAAGGATAAGCCCGCCCAACCGGAAATTAAGGTGGTTGTGAATAACGAGGGGGCTCCTAAACCTGCTTCTAATTGTGAGGAAAACAAAAATATATGAAAATAGATATTTTCGTTATTGTTTTGCAAAAGATAAAAATATCGGTAACGAAAATTCTCTCTTTCTCTATTTGGCCGACTTCAAAAGTCGGCCTTTTTCTTTTGTTAGAATTAAGAGTAGATTTTAGCAGAGGAGAAAAATATGGAAATAAAATTTGCGTTGTGGCGATATCGTAAAGATGATTTTGGAGAATGGATACGACAAAGTCCTGTTATCGTGAGCAGTTGGAAAGATATAGAGAAAAAGAGACAAGAGGGATACGATTTGAAAGGATTGACTCAAGATGTATTTTTAGTTTTTAAAGGATTAGGTCACAATGAATATTTTTTAAAAGAACGGAAAAATTTTAAGCAAAAGTTTAAGGTCCCCAATCATATCAATCTGAAAAGATATTTGGAAGAAGGTGCATATTTTGCGCCGAACGAAAATGAAAAAAGAGATATAACAAGTACACGTATATTTCAAATCATTACATATTTAGGTAAGTTAGAACGGTCTTATTGTATGCAGGGTTGTATTGAAAATTCCTTGTATGGTTTATTAGAGGCGGTCTTGGTATATGATATTAATTCTTATTCGGGTGGAATAGGTATTGATGTTGAACCAAAGCAAACACATCTAAGTCCGCGGGTTATTCGTATTGAAATAACTTTACCAACAGTTACCAAGCACGCTTTAAATAAATTTATTAAACAAAATTGGGGAACTTTGGAGCGATATATTAAGGCCTTGCCTGCTAAAAATTTAACAAAAGTTGTTGAAAAGGATTTTAATTTTTTAAAACTGCATAAAAAATATAAGTTTGTTCCCGCTGTAACTGATGTGATTTATAACGAACTAAACCGTAACAGAGAATTGCCAGAAGAAATAGAGGTGGAAGAAAGTGCAGTTAAGAGTTCTATCCGTAGGGCGAAAGGTAGAATTGAAGAATTATTTTTACCTGTCGGTGAGAAAAGGAAAAAATTACATTAGGGTGTCCGCTAGTCTTTCAACTGGCGGACACGGGGGGTTCCTGTTGAAAAATTTAAACTCTGTTTATGATGCACATAGACAGAGATTTTTTTATTGCAAAAGGTTGCTTTCCGACCAGCTTTATTGAAGATACTAAAAAGCTGTGGGGCGGCGTGCTTGGCCGCAAAATAAGCACAGAGCAGGCTTTGCAAATAATTGAATTTTGGCTGGGCCTTGCAGAGGAGTTAGAACATTTGGCCCAGCTGCCTAGTGCGTCAAAATAATACATTAAGGAGAAAGTACAATGTTAGAACAAATGCAAAAAGCCGTAATTTATTTGCGGGTATCTAGTAAAGGACAAGAAGAAAACGGTTTTTCTTTAGACGCACAAGAAAAACTGGCAATAGAATACGCCACCAAACATAGACTAAAGGTAGTAAAAATTTGGAAAGGGGCCGAGTCTGCGTGGGGAAAAATAGAAAGGCAGAACTTTTCTGCAATGCTTGCTTACGTGAAAAAACATTCTGATGTCAGACACGTCATTTTTGACGTGTTAGACCGTATGACCCGCAATGACGTGGATAAAATTAAAATCGCCGAGTTGGTAAAAGAATATGACAAAGTTATTCACTTTTCCCGCGATAATAAAATATACAGCCGGGAATCCAGTTCTGACGATGAGTTTATGCTAGATGTGCAAGTGGCCGTCGCTAAAAAAATGTCTAATGACATTTCCCGTAAAACCACTATGGGAATGATAGAAAAGGCCGAACAGGGAATTTATCCTTCCTGCGCGCCTATCGGGTATTTGAATAACCGGAATACGGGTAAAATTGACGTAGACCCCGTGCGCGGGCCGTTGATTAAGAAGTTGTTTGAACTGACGGCAAGCGGGGAATATTCTTTGCCTATGATTGAGGAAATCCTGTATAAGGACGGCTTGCGGGAGCGTTTGCACGGCAGCAGGGTGCGCAAGAATACGCTTTACCGCGTCCTTCATAATCCAATATATCATGGGGAATTCCGTTGGGCTAAAAAGCTCTATCAGGGGAAGCATATCCCCCTTATCAGCAAAGACTTGTACGAGAGGGCCATTAAGGCCCTCTCTCAATTTCAGCGTCCGCGCGTAACCACGCGGAATTATCCGTTTTCCAATTTACTCCATTGTAAGGAATGCGGGTGCTCTATTGTGGGGAATTTAGCTAAAAAGAAATACATGTATTACCGTTGTTCCTTTGCCAAAGGGCAACATAAGCACAAAGGCTATATACACGAAGAACAATTAGACGCGGCGTTTGCGGCTATGATAGACGGCGTAAGTATCCCGCCGGATATTGCCCAATGGATTCAAAAGGCGGTGGATTTGCGCTTAAAACACGTAGAAAAGACCCAAAATAAGGAAATGGCCGCTTTAAAAACGGAACTTAGTAAAACGGAAGCCAAACTGGAACAGCTGTATAGTGAGGGGCTGGAAAGGGGATATTCGCCGGAGTTTGTAAACCATAATGAAAGACGCTATAAAATGCGTATTTCCGAACTATCCCAACAAATACAAGCCCAGCAGATAAATCCGCAAGCCGTACGTCAAAAAAGCGTGGATGTTTTGAAGTTATTATGTAATATGGGTACTATTTACCGCAACGCGCCGCTGGCGGAGAAAAAGCCGCTTTTGCGCCATATTGCCAGCGATTACGTATTGGAAGACAATAAAATTTGGCCGAAATACAGGGAACCTTTCAATATTTTTGCGGAAGGAAATAAAAAATGCTTAGAAATTAAGGGAAAAATCCCAAAAAGTTCTAAGCATTTAATATGGGGTGGATGACGAGATTTGAACCCGCGACCTCCGGTTCCACAGACCGGCGCTCTAACCAGCTGAGCTACATCCACCATAAATCGGTACTATATTATACCAATTTAACTGCCTTCCTGCAAAAACATTCACAGCAACCCAAGGGGCACAGTACGTCCCTTACGAAGGTTTACTTATGCTCCCGCTTAATGCGCAGAACTTTCTCTTTAAAAAACCGCGCCAGCCCACCGCGGGCTGTTTCGCGGTAGTCATTGTTCATATCCAGCCCGGTTTGCATCATCGTTGCCAGCACGTCGTCGTAAGAAATGCGGTGTTCCCCGTCCGACATAAGGGCGTAGGTGGCGCAATCCAGCGCGCGCGAGGCCGCCAGCGCATTGCGTTCAATGCACGGAATTTGGACGAGCCCGTCCACCGGATCGCACGTAAGCCCCAGGTGGTGTTCCAACCCCATTTCGGCCGCATAAGCGATACGGCTGTTGTCCCCTCCTTCCAGCTGGCACGTCGCCGCCGCAGCCATAGCACAAGCCACCCCCACTTCGCCCTGACACCCCACTTCGGCGCCGGAAATGGACGCATTGCTCTTGGCCATATTGCCAAACAAGCTGGCCGTGGCCAACGCATGCAGGACGGTGGTATCTTCAAATTCGTAAATCTCGCGCACTAACCGGCATACGGCCGGAAGCACGCCGCAGGAACCGCAGGTAGGCGCCGTTACCACCGTACCGCCGGCGGCATTCTCTTCCGAACATGCCAGCGCATACGCAAACAGGTTGTTCATCCGCCGCAGGTATTGGGGCGAGTTCTCCGCCTTATACAAATAGCGCCGCGCCTTGCGTTCCAAATTAAGAGAGCCCGGCAACACGCCACGTTTTTCCAAGCCGCGTTTCATGGTGTCTTGCATGGCCTGCCAAACGGTTTGTAAATACTCCCAAATGGCGCTCCCTTCAAATTCCTCCACATATTCCCATAACAGCATCTTTTTTTCGGACGTATATTGCAAAATATCCGCCATGGATTTGTGGGGATAAACATGGTTCAGCTCCCGGTGAAAATTCTCATCCGTGCGCACATCCCCGCCGCCAATACTGTATGCCACCTGTGTGCCCGTTACGTGCCCGGCCTTGTCCAGTGCCTCCAGCCGCATGGCGTTGGGATGTTTGGGCAGCTGTGTTTGCGGCTCCCAACAAATCTCCACCGAAGCGGGATAAAAAGCCTCTTTTAGTGCAAAATCCGTCAAGTGGCCTTTGCCCGTGGCGGCCAAAGAACCGTACAAGGTAGCGCGGTACGCTTCGGCCTGCGGATGTAACCGGCGGAAATCCTCCGCCGCTTTGCGCGGGCCCATGGTGTGGCTGCTGGAAGGGCCCATCCCGATTTTGTAAAGTTCTCTGAGTGATTGCATAATTTACTCCGTCTAAAGCTAATATAAAAAATGTTATCATATTTCCATGACCATGCTCTCATCCCTTTTGGTGGCCCTTGGGCTCTCTATGGATAATTTTGCCGTAACTATTGCCTCCGGCTGTGCCCGCCATAACGCCGTTTCCGGCGCGCATATTTTGCAGGTCAGCGTGCTCTTTGCGCTGGCGCATTTTATCATGTTTACCGCGGGGTGGGTGTGCGGGGAAGGCGTCGGACATTTGATTGGCGCCGTGTCTCCCTGGGCGGCCTTTTTTATTTTGGCCTTTATTGGGTCCCGCATGGTGAAGGAATCCCGCGAGGCCAAGGCCGAAAACGACGTCTGCCTGATTCATTCCTTCAAAACACTGGCTGTTTTATCCGTGGCTACCAGCGTGGACGCGCTGCTAGTGGGCATGGGACTCGCCCTTACACAAGCGCCTTTTTGGCTGACGGTTTGGACGTTGGTAACGTGTGTGTTTATCACCAGCTGGACGGGGTTTTATTTAGGTGTTTTTTTAGGACGGAAATTTGGAAAAGCCATGGAGGCCTTGGGCGGCCTGGCATTGATTGTGATAGGGCTTAAACTGTTGCTTGAGGGCGTTGGCATTTGGTAGAATGCAGGTATCTCTAGAGGAGGATTTATGGGAATAATTGCGGTAACAATCATTTTCTTGTGCATTTGTGTGGACAATATGGTTTCGGCCAATATGTCGTCTATGAAGATGACATCCGAAAAGAAGAGCGTGTTCTCCATTAAAATGGCACTGTTTTTTGCGGGATTTAACGGTTTGTTTTTTGTGCTGGGCTATTTGCTTAGTTTGGTGTTCTTCCACGATTGGGTATACTTTGCCCACAACTGGGTGGCCTTTGCATTTTTGTTGTTACTAGGCATTAAATTTATGTTGGAATCTATTGAAAAGTCCCCCAGCTTTAGCAACTTGGACGCCGATGACACCCGCAAGATAATCAAGGTATCCTCCGTCATTGCCCTGAATTCCTTTCTGGTGGGCTATGCCGTGGAAACGATGGGCAAATCCTGCTTTCCGCAAGTGCTGATCCTTTTGCTGCTGTCCTTTGTGATGACGCTGCTTGGTTTTCACTTGGGCAAGCAATCCTCCAAAACCATTGCCAGCAAAAAGGTGGAGTTGGTAGCGGGAATCATCCTCATCATCATGGGGATTCGGCTCATTGTAATTTAAAAGCTAAACCAATCAGTTTCACCAAAAAATGCTTAGAAATTTAGGAAATTTTCCTTTATTTCTAAGCATTTTTGTTAATATCCGACACAACTATTTCTGCTTTAAAAGCGTTTCAAACTCGGCGGCAGGCACCGGCTTGGAAAACAAATAGCCCTGGGCTAAATCGCACCCGACCTGACGCAAAAAGGCAGCCTGCTCCTTGGTTTCCACCCCTTCTGCCACCACCTTTACCCCAAGGGCTTTAATCATGGACACGGCACCTTCTATCACTTGGTGGGCATGCGGGTTGTCTTCAAACCCGCTTAAAAATTCCTTATCCAGCTTGATACTGTCAAATTGGAGATTTTTAAGCACATTTAAAGAGGAATAACCGGAACCAAAATCGTCCATGGCTACGGAAAAGCCCAAGCGGTGCAGCCCCGTCATCATGCGCTGCGCGCGCGAGAGGTTGTTAAAAATGACGTTCTCCGTCAGTTCCACCTCAATCAGTTCGTGCGCCACCCCGTATTTGTCCATAATCCGCAGCATTTGCGGAATATAGCGGGAGTCGTTTAAATGCAAGCGGGAGAAGTTAACCGCCAGCGGAACAGGCTTTAACCCTTTTACCTTCCATGCCGCAAGCAGCCGCACGGCCTCCTCTAAGATAAACATATCCAACCGCATAATAAAACCGTTTTTTTCAAAAATAGGGATGAACTCGTCCGGCGGAACCAGCCCTTCATGCGGGCGGTTCCAGCGCACCAAGGCTTCCGCTCCGCGCATTTCGCCAGTGGCAAAGTCACACTTGGGTTGCAGGTACAGGGCAAACTCGCCGTGCTCCAGCGCGGCCTCCATGGTGCTTTCAATTTGCTTTTCGTTCACCACGCGGTTGCGGTCGGCCTCTTCGTAAAACTGCACTTTGTCTCCTTGCATTTTTTTGGCTTTTTCCAACGCCAGGTGGGCGCGGTCCAGCATAATGTAGAAGGGAATGTCCTCTTTGATTTCATACACGCCAAACGCGACATCAATCATCAGACACGAGTCCTCCACCGTGCAGTCCCGGCGCAGCAGCGTGGCCAAATTTTTTAAGCGGGAGAGAAAGCTCTTGCGCTCGGTATATTTTAAACACAAGATGAAATTGTCTGCCGTAGAGCGGCAGAAACACTCTTCCGCATCCGTATTTTCGGCCAGCACGCGCGCCACCCGCTGCAACACCTGGTTGCCGCGCTCGTACCCGTGCAAATCGTTAATCACTTTAAATTTATTGATATCAAAAATGACCAAGGCCGCATGACCGTTCAGCCCAGCGAGTTTATCTTCAAATTCCTCACACATACGGTTGAAATTGCTGGCACCTGTCAGCTGGTCTACAAAGGCCGTATTGAAAAGTTGGCGGTTGCTGTAGGCTCGCATGCGAAAGATAAAAAAGATGAGTGCAAAGAACACCAACACAATGGCCCCCGCCAATAGCAGCGACAACGCCGCCAGCTGCTGGGCCTGCGCTTCCACGTGTGCCGTCGGCAACGAGGAGACCATATACCAATTGTTTACAGACAGCGGAATAAAGTGAAGCAGGCGGTGGCCGTCCGCCGTGGAGAACCCGACCGAAAAATGTTCCTGCTGGCGCATCCGGGCACGCACAGCGGCCAACGTAACACCGTCGTCAAACAACACGGGCTGCAGCCGCACGAACAAATTGTCCGCATTTCCCTTGCGCGGCGAAAGGACGGGTGTGCCGTTCCGCTCCACAATGCGGGAATACCCTTTATCCCCCAAGGCGGACAACGCCAAAAGCGGCTCATAGCGTTCCGGCCGCTGAAAAGCAAAAAGCGCGCCCAGGCGCTTGCCCGACGCTTCCAACACCACGGATTGAATTAAAATCGGTTGTTTGTCCGTCGGGTCTAGTTTGCGCGAGGAAAGATAATATCCCTTTTCCAGCGTGCGGGCGGCAATATCCGCCAAAAAAGCGGGCGCCAGCTCCCGCCTCTCGGACAAAAACACCTTGCCTTCGCGGGTTACTACGCCCAGCAATTTAAAGGAATTGAGGGTTGCCTGGCGCGCCAAAAAATCTGCCATTTTTCCGGCGTCGGCCCACGGATAGGCCTCTGCCGCCATGACGGCAATAGAGCGGAGCACCTGGCGGTCGGTTTGAATCAGGCGGTTAAAATCTTGCGCGGCTTCTTCGCTGGCGGCGGAAATGTGGGTTTTCACATCGGCGGACAGCACTTGGCTCACCTGTTTCCAATAGAGCGTCACGCCCGCGGCGATCAGCCCCGCCGCAAGCAGAAAAAAGAAAATAAAGGAACGAAATTTAATCCGTTGCATGTTTTGCTCCCGCGCGTAGTGGAAAACGGCGTCTTTATTATACCATTTATCCTTCCGTTCTACGTGCAAGATACAAGAATTTTTCAACCAAAAATACTATAATCTTGGTATGAAAATTGCGCTATTAATCCCCGTTTATAATGAGGCCGCCGTCCTGCCGATTTTGTGGCAGCGGTTGGAGGAGGTGCCGCCGCACGCACCCGGAACCGTTTTTGAGTATGTGTTTGTCAACGACGGAAGCACGGATGAAACGCTTTCCGCGCTGCGTAAGTTGGCGGCCGAACATCCGCAGGCAAAGGTGGTTTCCCTTTCGCGCAATTTTGGCAAAGAAGCCGCCCTAACCGCCGGCCTGCAAGAGACCGCCGGCGCAGACGCTACCGTGGTGTTAGATGCCGATTTGCAGGACCCGCCGGAATTAATCCCGGCGTTTATTGAAAAATTCCGCCAAGGGTTTGACGTGGTATACGGCCGGCGCGTCAGCCGCGGCACGGACAGTTTTTTAAAGCGGGTGACGGCCCGGGGGTTTTACGCCTGCTACAACCGTTTGGCCGCCCGGCCGATTCCGGCGGACGCGGGCGATTTCCGCCTGATGAGCCGCCGCGTGGTGCAAGCCGTTTTACAGTTGCCGGAGCGGGAACGGTTTATGAAGGGGCTTTTTAATTGGGTCGGTTTTAAAACCGCGTCTGTTCCGTTTGAGCGCCCGCCGCGCGCCGCCGGAAAAACCAAGTGGAACTATTGGAAGTTGTGGAATTTTGCTTTAGAGGGGCTCACCGCTTCCAGCACACTGCCACTTAGATTGTGGACTTATTTCGGTTTTGCGGTATCGGGCTTTGCCTTCTTGTATGCGCTGTGGGTGGCGGCCCAAAAAATCATTTACGGCAACCCGGTCAGCGGGTATGCGTCGCTGATGGTGGCGATTTTATTTTTTAGCGGCGTACAACTTATTTCGCTGGGAGTCATCGGCGAGTATTTGGGGCGAATTTTTAAAGAAGTAAAACAGCGCCCGCTTTATTTGGTGGAAGAAAAAATAAATTGCAATTAGCGTTTTGGCCGACAAAAAGCCGCCCGGAAAAGGGCGGCTTTTTTACTGCTTAAACCACGCAAAATTACGAATGGGCTTCTCGGGCGGACGCCTGCGTGTCCTGCTGCCTAAAAAATCCCAAGGTTTGCTGGGAATAGGCAAAAAACGGATAAAAGTCGTTTTCCGGATTGCGCAGTTTTGCTTCCGGGAGTTCCGTGTGAAAAATCTTCTCCTTAGAGACCGCAAACAGCCGAATCATCTCCGGGCCGGACGGCGCAGGCAAGTTGCTACCGGCGGGAAGTGCGGTCATCTTTTCGGTTAATTTGCTGGCATGCGCCAACATGCGGGCCGCCGCTTCCTGCAAGGCCTCGTGTCCGTGCCCGCCAAGCACTCCGCCCAAACCGCTTTTGCTGTTGTTTTCAAAATACAGGCTGCTGTCCCCCAGCGAATTGGTGGCCAAAAACAAATGCTTGGTTTCGGCACCGTCCCGCATGGCCATTTCAATCCCGGCGACGGAAATTCTGTCCGGGCCGATTTCAATAACGCCCTTGCGGTTTTCTAAATTTTTGACGTCCAACCAAAAATTACGCATATTGATATAAGCTTGTTTCATCACATCCCCCTTACTCTTCTATACTATAGCATTTTGCGCGCCATTTGCAGCCCCGGAAAGGGGTTAGACGCACCCCTGCGTTTTGGGGTATAATAAAGAAAAGACGCGAAGGAGGAGAAACATGAAAGGACGCGCAATTATTTTGATGATGGATTCTTTTGGCATTGGCGGAGCCGAAGACGCCGCCAAATTTGGCGACCAAGGGGCTGACACTTTAGGGCACATTGCCGCCGCACGCGGGGGCTTAAAGGTGCCCAATATGGCCAAGCTGGGGTTATTAAAAGCGGCCGAAGCTTCCACCGGGCACGCCCCTGCCGCCGCAGAACAGCCGGGCGCACAAATCAATTTACCTTCCAAATACGGCTTTATGCAGGAAATCAGCCACGGCAAAGACACTTCATCCGGGCACTGGGAAATGGCCGGGTCCCCCGTGCAATTTGAATGGGGTTACTTTAAGCCGGACTATCCGTCTTTCCCCGAAGAACTTGTTAAAAAAATTTGTACCGAGGCCGGCCTGCCCGGCATCTTGGGCAACAAAGCCGCCAGCGGCACCGTAATTATTGACGAGCTGGGCGAGGAACACATTAAAACCGGAAAACCGATTTGCTACACATCGGCAGACAGCGTGTTCCAAATTGCCGCGCATGAAAAACACTTTGGCCTGGACCGCCTGTACAAGTTGTGCGAAATTGCCTTTAAAGAAGTGGCGCCCTACAACATTGCGCGCGTGATTGCCCGCCCCTTTGAAGGGGAAAGGAAGGGCGAATTTAAACGCACCAAAAACCGCCACGACTATTCCGTCAAACCGCCGATGATAACGGTGTTAGATGAGATAAAAAATGCGGGCGGAAATGTGATTTCCGTCGGTAAAATTTCGGACATTTTCGCCAAGCAAGGCATTACCAAGGCCGTAAAGGCCTCGGGGCTGGAAGAATTGTGGGACGTTACCCTACAAGAAGCCAACCGGGCGCCGGATTTCAGTTTGACGTTTACCAACTTTGTGGATTTTGACATGACCTGGGGCCACCGCCGCGACGTGGCCGGATATGCCGCCGGGCTGGAATACTTTGACACGCGCCTGCCCGAGCTAGCCGCCCAAATGAAGGAAGGCGACCTGGCCTTTATTACGGCGGACCACGGGTGCGACCCCACCTACAAAGGCACCGACCATACGCGCGAACATGTGCCCGTGATTATGTTCGGCCCCGGCGTAAAACCGGCCTTTATCGGCAAGCGCAGTTCCTATGCCGATATCGGGCAAACGATTGCGGACTACTTTCAATTGCCGCCGCTTAAATTTGGCAAAAGTTTTTTAAACGATTAGAAAACGTTGTATAAACTGCACCGCCCCGAAGAAAGCTCCGGGGCGGTTTTTTATTTAAAGATTAAATAGTATTCAAAACCAAAGTCTGAGGTGTGATGGAGCTCCCCTTGCGAGGCACATATTTGACGAGCCAACGGAAACCTAGGATCGGCCACACACCACACAGCAGGAATCGCCGAACCAAAATAAGCGCCGATTTCATAGACAAGGCCATAGGAACCTAACCGCTCACACCGACAATGAGTAGTGCAAGTCCACTGGAAATTTTCGGGCAGGGTAACGTCTAACGCGTCCAAATCCATCGTCATGGCCCCGTTGCTTAAGACATAGGCCTTCTCTGCGTCCAAGAGCGCTTTCCCCTGCACCAACGCTTCAGACGCGCGCGCCTTGAGCACGGCCTTTTGATACTGTGGAACGGCAATGGCGGCTAGAATGCCGATAATCAAAACAACCACCAAAAGTTCAATAAGGGTAAAACCTGCATGACAAATACTCTTTCCGTTGTAAGATAAGGTCATGCTGGAAGGTTTCAGTCCAGCATCTGTTGTGTTCCTATTATTATAAACGACGAGATCCTGGACTAAAACTCTCCAGGATGACGACTCTTTTGCGTGCCACCAGACATTCCAGGATGACGACTTCTGGGGCTTTTGATTGACACTCCAGGATGACGGCTCTTTTGTGGACCGCCAAACTCGCCAAGATGACGACTTAAATAAACCCTTCATAAACCCACCTAAACGGCTCATAGTAACATTTTTCATCATAACCTTCCTTTTTGATAAATTTTGCCTATAAGCAAAATTTATCAAAAAAAAAAACGAATACAACCCTTTTATATTTTGCCGGCCCGAAAACGACACAAAAAGAAAGGACAACAACTACAACAAATAAGGAAGAGATCCTGGACTACAACTCTCCAGAATGACCATTATTTAATAACGAACACAACAACCCAACAAGTAGATGCTGAAACAAGTTCAGCATGACGGCACTTATAACAGCAAAGAAAACGATCAAACGGAACCCGTTTGGGCGAACAAAAACCGCTGGGTCTTAAGCCCAGCGGCAGGTAAACAAGAAACAAGCTTAATACGCTTAGCGCAAAGCGTCCACTTCGGCCAGCCAGGCATCCGCACTGGCGTCGCTGGGCATCCGCCAATCCCCGCGCGGGGACAGGGCTACCGCACCCACCTTGGGGCCGTCCGGCAGGCACGAGCGTTTGAATTGCTGGGCGAAAAAGCGGCGGAAGAAGACCTTGAGCCACTTTTTAATAACAGCGGCGGAAAATTTCTTTTCAAAGGCCTGCTTGGCCAAAAAATAAATTTTGCCGGGGCCAAAACCATACCGCAAAAAATAGAATAAAAAGAAGTCATGCAATTCGTACGGGCCGACCAAATCCTCCGTCTTTTGCGCAATTTTACCATGCTTATCGGCCGGCAGCAGCTCGGGGCTGATGGGCGTATCCGCAATGTCCTCCAGCACGGCCTTTGTCTTTTTGTTGGTTTCGTGCCGGGCCGCCCACAACACCAGGGAGCGCACCAACGTTTTGGGCACCCCCGCATTGACCCCATACATGGACATGTGGTCCCCGTTATAGGTGGCCCACCCCAACGCCAGTTCCGACAAATCCCCCGTCCCAATAACGATTCCGCCTGTTTGGTTGGCCACGTCCATCAAAATTTGCGTGCGCTCGCGCGCTTGCACATTCTCGTATGTAACGTCCTTCACTTTTTCGTCGTGGCCGATGTCCGCAAAATGCTGGCGGCACGCTTTTTTGATATCCACCTCGCGCCAAGTAATACCGAGTGATTTCATCATTACCTGCGCGTTTTGGTAGGTGCGGTCCGTCGTGCCGAAGCCGGGCATGGTTACGCCGATAATCCCCTTGCGCGAAAGGCCCAATTTATCAAAAGTTTTGGCACACACCAGCAACGCCAGCGTGGAATCCAACCCGCCGGACACGCCAATCACCGCCGTTTTTGCGTGCGCGTGTAACAGGCGGGTGGCCAACCCGGTGGTTTGAATGTTAAAAATTTCCTGGCAGTTTTCGTCTAAACGGCTGCCCTTGGGCACAAACGGCAGCGGGGCAATACTCCTCGTCAAATGCGTAACGGGGAGAGGCGCCAGGCCGCTCTCAATCACCTCGTACGGTTCGGCCGCTTCAAAGGCGGCATCTTGGCGGAAGGTGGAATTGGTCAGCCGCTCCGCGCGCAGACGCTCCACATCAATCTCGCCGGTAATCAACTGCGCCTGCATGGAAAACCGTTCCGAAAACGCCAGCGGGGTGCCGTTTTCGTAAATCAGCGCGTTGCCCCCAAACACGACATCCGTCGTAGATTCGCCAAATCCGCAAGAAGCGTACACATAGCCGCACAGGCCGCGGGCCGATTGCTGGGCCACCAATTCGCGCACGTACGCGTGTTTGCCGGCCAGCGCATTGCTGGCGGAAAGGTTGAAAATCACATCCGCCCCTTGCAATACCGCACGGGAAGAAGGCGGCACCACCGCCCACAAATCCTCGCACAGTTCCACGCCAAACTTCATGCCGGCCGCCTCAAAAAGCAAATCCGTTCCGGCGGGCACCGGTTGGCCGCACAACTCCACTTCGCCGCCGCCCCATTCCAACGACGAGGCAAACCAGCGCTGTTCGTAAAATTCTTTGTAATTAGGCAAATAGGTTTTGGGAATTACACCTAAAATTTCGCCCCGGAAGCACACCGCCGCCGCGTTGAGGAGCACATTACCCGCCACTACCGGAAGGCCCACTAAAAAGACCACGTCCAAGCTTTCCGTACGGCGTAAAAGAGCACCCAGCACCCGTTCGGCCGCTTGAGCTAAGAAGGGTTTTAGAAACAAATCCCCGCAGGTATATCCCGTTACACTGAGCTCGGGGAAGACAACCACCTGCGCGCCTTGCGCGGCGGCCTCGCGGATGAGTGCTTCCAGCTGGGCGGCATTATGGGCAGGATCTCCCACCCTTACCAACGGAATACCTGCGGCAACTTTTACAAATCCAAAATGATTCATGGTCTGGCTCCTTACGGACAGGGGTTTCTTTCTTGTATTTTAGCAATTCTAACGGCCGGGCGCCTAATGCTCCCGGCCGTTTTGGCTTTGCAGCTATAGGGACTATTGAATAGATACTACTTCGTAACCGGCATCTTGCACCGTTTTACGCAACAGGGCTTCGTCCAGCGTTCCCGCCGATTCCACCACTGCCGTTTTTTGGCCCAGGTTGACACGCGCCTGCACACCCGGAAGTGCGTTTAACGCGCGCTCCACGCGGCTGGCACAGTGGGAACAAACCATTCCTTCAATAATTAATGTTTTTTGCATACTTCCCCCTTTTGCTATTTGTTTATGAATAAATTTGGGCGTAAAAAACCGAAGCCGCAGGGCATTTGCCACCACACAAACTGAGCTTAAGCTCATGGCGGCAGCTGCAAACATGGGGCTCAGCTTCCAACCAAACGGCACATAAAATACACCGGCCGCCAGCGGAATGCCCAAAGCATTGTAAAAGAACGCCCAAAATAAATTTTCCTTAATGTTAAGCAAAGTGGCACGGCTTAACTCCAGCGCGGTAACCAAATCGGCCAGGTCGTCCTTCATCAAAATGATATCGGCCGATTCTACGGCCACGTCCGTCCCCGCGCCAAGGGAAACACCCACCTCGGCCCGCATGAGGGCCGGGGCGTCATTTACACCGTCACCCACCATGGCCACGGTTTCCCCCTGCTCCTGCAACCGGCGCACCAGCAATTCTTTGTCTTGCGGCAAAACGCCGGCGTACACGCCGCCAATGTTTACCTGTCGGGCCACATAGCGCGCGGTTTGTTCGTTATCCCCCGTTACCAGTACCACGCGAAGCCCCATTTTTTGAAGGGCCTCAACAGCGGTTTTGGAGGAAGGTTTAATCGTATCCGCAAACGACACTTGGCCCAAAAACTTGCCGCCGCGAGCAAAAAAGAGCGGCGTTTGGCCTTGTTCGGCCGCGCGGAGAATCTCCTCCTGCGCGGGCGGAACCGTAATGTGATTGTCACTCATCCAAGAAAGGTTCCCGCCAATAATGGTTTCCGTACCGTTATAGGCAATCACGCCGCGGCCGGGCACCAATTTAAAACCGCTTAACGGCAGGAGCGGAATTTGCTTTTCCTCCGCATAGGCACACAAGGCCAAGGCAAACGGATGCTGCGAAAAACGCTCCACCGAAGCCGCGGCGGACAGGAGTTCCCCGGCAGAAATTCCCGGCGCCGCAGACACTTGCGCCACCTGCATACGCCCCGTGGTGACCGTGCCCGTTTTGTCCAGCACGACCGTTGTGACCCGATGCGCGCGCTCCAGCGCGGAGGCGGATTTAATCAAAATGCCCCGTTTGGCGGCCGCCCCCGTTCCCACCATAATGGCGGTCGGCGTGGCCAGCCCCAATGCACAAGGGCACGAAATAACCAACACGGAAATAGCACAGGAAAGAGCGAACGAAAAGGGCTCTCCATACAAAAGCCAGGCCCCTAAGGTGAGCAGAGACAACGCCAGCACCGCCGGCACAAACACCGCGCTCACGCGGTCGGCCAGGCGCGCAATCGGCGCCTTACTCCCAGCGGCCTGCTCTACCAACGAAATTATCTGAGCCAAGGTCGTTTCCGCGCCGCAATGCGTCACGCGCCCTTGTACGTATCCGCTGACTAAGAGGGTACCTGCGGAAAGTTTACTGCCCGCCAGCTTATCCTGCGGGACGCTTTCCCCCGTAAGGGCAGATTCATCCGCCGCGCCGCCGCCCTCGCTCACCACACAGTCCGCCGCAATCCGTTCCCCCATGCGCACGACAAGCATATCACCCGCCACCAATCCTTCGGCCGGAATTTGCACCTCGCGTCCGTTACGCACCACCGTGGCCAAAGAAGGCACCAGAGAAGCCAATTTATTGAGGGCCTCGGAGGTTTTGGCCTTGGCACGCGCCTCCAGCCATTTGCCCAAAGTAACCAATGTTAAAATCATGGCGGCGGATTCAAAATATAAATTGCCGGCCGCATCAAGGGCACCCGTCCAGCCCTCAGGCTGCATTAAATGCAAGACCCGAAAAAGGGTCCACACCCCGCTGGCAACCGCCGCACCGGACCCGAGGGCTACCAAACTATCCATATTGGGCGTGCCTAAAAAGAGCTGTTTAAGGCCGCGCGTAAAAAATTTGCGGTTCAAAAATAACACGGGGAGCACCAATAAAAATTGCACTAAAACAAAAATGCCCGGATTGTGCGAAATTACATTTGGCACCAAACCGCCCACCACATGTCCCATGGACACATACATTAAGGGCACCAAAAAACCGAGTGAAAGCCAAAAGCGCGTTTTGAGTGCGGCAGCCTCGGCCGTGGCAAGGGTTTGCGGGGCGGCGGACTGTGACTTTTGGGCGGGGACATCGTACCCCGCTTGGCGGACGGCGGAAACAATATCCGCTGGCGTTAGCCGGCGTTCGTCGTAATCCACGTATAAAGTATTTTGCAATAAATTGACCTCCGCCGAGCGCACCCCAGGAACGAGAGCAACGGCCTTTTCCACATGGGCCTGACAGGCAGAGCAGGTCATTCCGGAAACTGGAAATTTACTTTTCATACAAAATCCCCCTGATAATAAGAATAAACTCTGCGGAGCAACTTGTCAAGAAGGAAAGAAGAGTAGCTCCCCGGCCGCGCAGGGCGCGCTTTTTTGCTACACTATATACAGATGACCATACTGATTATTATTTTAATGCTTTTGCTCAACGCGGTGCTGGCCGCGTACGAAATGGCCCTGGCGTCCATTTCGCGTACGAAACTTTCCATTTTGGCGCAGGAAAAACGGCCTGGGGCTGAACAGGCCCTTTATATGAAGGACCACATGGAAGGCAGCTTGGCCGTGGTGCAGATTGGCATCACGCTGGTGGGCGCAGTGGCCGCGGCGGCTGGTGGAGCGGGTGCGGATGATTTATTTTCGCCCATTTTGGAGCAATGGCTCCACCTGCCCAAACGCTTGGCGGATATTCTCTCCGTCGGGCTGGTGGTGGTACCGCTTAGCTTTGTGACCATTGTATTTGCCGAGCTGACCCCAAAAACCTTTGCCATTAAAAATAAAGATTTTGTGGTGCTTAAATGCTCGCCCGTCATGCGGGTGCTGTATTCCGTGTTGTCCCCCATTGTGCACATTATGGAGGCGCTTGTACGCCTGGCCACGCAAAAGCCGCTTTCCAAAACAAACGATACTAAAGAAGCGCAAAAGGCCGCTATGGCCGATTTACGCACGGCGGTTTCCATTGCCTCGTCCTCCCGCCTGTTTGGCAAGGCGGAGGAAAAAATTGTGCTCTCCAGCGCCATGTTTTGCATTCGCAAAATACGCGAAATTCAGGTACCCCTCAACCAGGTGTATATGCTGGATGCGGGGGACTCTATTGCCGATACCTTTGTAAAGGCACACCTGGACATGCACACGCGCTTCCCGGTACGGGAGAACCCCGAGGATCCGCAAAGCATTATCGGATACCTCAACTTTAAAGATATTTTCCTTTCCACCAAAATGTCGGCCGGGGCGCCACTTTCGGCACGCAACATCGTGCGGCCGGTGCTTAAACTGGAGGCGGACACCATTATCTCGGCCGCATTGGAAAAGATGATGAAAAACAAACAGCACTTGTGCCTGGTGACAGAAGGGGAAAAGATTACCGGGATTTTGACGCTGGAAGATATTTTTGAAGAAATGGTGGGCGAAATTGAGGATGAGTACGATTTCTTCCCGGCCTATATCCGACCGTTTGGGCATGCACTTGTGGCCAGCGCCACTGCAAAAATGGCAGATGTATTTGAACGGCTGGATCTGCCGATACCCGCCAATGTGGCCGGGAATATGACCGTAGAAAATTGGGTGAGCACGCAGCTGGGACATACCCCTGCCAAAAATGAAAAAATCCACGCAAACGGCCTACTCTTGGAAACACGTAAGTTTAGGCGCCACAAACTAATGGAAGCTTTGGTAAGCAAAATGGAGTAAAACTTAAAAACGGGGGAAGAAAAAATTTCTTTCCCCGTTTTTAACGTTTGGTTAAAAATCACAAAAGTCCGCGTTTTAAAAGTTCCAGCCGCAAGACCTCCGGCGAAACAAAATGAATGGCATCAAAACCAAGTTGGACTGCCGCCTCTACATTGGGCAGAGAATCGTCTATATACACGCAGTTGTTTGCCTGCAGCCCGTAGCGCGCCAAGAGGCGTTTGTAAATTTCCGGGTTGGGTTTATTCATTTTTTCCTCGCCGGAAACCACAATGCCGTCCATTTTTTGCAAAAAATCATATTTCTGCTTGGCGATAGGGAAAGTTTCTGCCGACCAGTTGGTAAGCGCATAGATGTGGCAGCCTTTGTTCTTAAGCTCCTGCCACAGGGCCACCGTGCCCTTGATCGGGCCGCCGAGGGTTTCTTCCCAGCGGGCATAGTAATCGTTAATCTGCGCTGCGTATTTGGGATATTTTTCCGTCACCAGTGCCAAGGCTTCGGCAAAGGGACGTCCGGCATCCTGCCGGGCGTTCCATTCCGGCGTGCAAACATTGGAGAGAAACCACTCCATTTCCTCGGTAGAGGCAAAAATCTTTTTATACAAATAGCGCGGGTTCCAGTCAATCAGTACCCCGCCCAAATCAAACACAATGTCTATCATAAATTTCCCCCTTTGCTTTATTATAACTTTCGCTCTGTCAAAAAACAACCGCAAAGAAAGACTAAAAAGCCCCGGTTCTCCGGGGCTTTAACTTTATAAAACAAGCGTATCTTCCATGTCCGGCCCGGTGGAAATAAGGGCAATCTTTGGGTGTGGATACACCTCGGCGGAGAGCTGTTTTAAACTGTCCAGAAACGCTTTGGCCTCGGGGGTGAAATCCGCGTATTTTTTGACGCGGTCGTTGCCCGGGAACATATCTATGTGCGTAATGGCGATTTTGGTACAGTTGTTAATCATAATAGCACGGGAGGCGGAGCGCTTTTCAAACGCGCCGATACGGCGCAAGCGCTTGCTGACGCTGCCAATTTCGTGCCCCTTGGTATGGTATACTTCCAGCTCTTTTTCGTCTGTCATTTCGTGGTCCAGCGGGCCGGGGCCCACGCGCGTAATGTAGGGCTTAAACACCACGTATACATCGCGCACGCTCTTAGGGCCAAGGCCAGCTTCACCCAAAAAGGTACTGGCTGTGGTATCACGGGAGGTGACAAAAGGATATTCGCCATGCAGAAGAGAGAGCTTAATGCCTTGCGTACCTTCCAGCAAGACGTCTCCCCCGTTGTCCAAGCACTTGTTTAAAAGCTCGGGCACATCCTGGATAAACTCTTTTAAAAGCGGTTCGTCTTTGGCGAACTTAATGTCGCGCCGCTCTATGCGGTCGCGCACCGCCTGCCCAAGACCCGTCCCCACGCTGCCAATGTGCTGCATAAAATGGGCGGCATTCTTTTCGGCCGAAGTTTGTTCGTCGGTAATCAACACCGCATACGGATCAATAATCAAGCGGTCTTTGGTGCCTGTAAAATTTACTTCGTCCAACAGCCACTCGGTTTTGGTATACGCCCCGGCACCCAAGACGAGCTTGGTTTTGGGGTTTAAAAAACCGGACGGAATGTTTTTGAGCGTGTAGGATTTGCCGTCCTTCACCACGGTATGGCCCGCATTCGGGCCACCCACACGCACGCAATAGTCGTAATTGCCCTTATAGGACAAATAGGCAGAAATTTTACCTTTCCCTTCGTCTCCGGCTTGACCGCCGCATACAATATCAATCATTTTTTCCCTCTGCAAGCGCACCCGCCAACCCCACATATGTTTCCGGCGTAAGTGCACGCAATTTAGATTTTACCTGCCCGTCCACGGGCAGGCTTTCAATAAATTCGCCCAACAGGGCGGACGTTACCTGTTTGCCGCGTGTAAAATCGCGCAGCAGTTCATACGCGTGCGTTACCCCGTTTGCACGCAAAATCGTTTGGATACCTTCCGCCAATACCTCGGGGTGGGCGGCCAGTTCACAGCGGGCCGCTTGACGGTTAAAGGAAATTTTTTCAAGCCCCTTTAGTAACGACAAATACGCCGTAAGCGCATAGCCAAAGGCCACGGATATATTGCGAAGGGCCGTAGAGTCCGACAGGTCCCGCTGCAAGCGCGAGAGCGGCAATTTGTTGGCAAAGAATTCCAGCAAAGCGTCGGCTAACTGCAGGTTTCCCTCGGCATTTTCAAAATCAATTGGATTGACCTTCTGCGGCATGGTGGAGGAACCCACCTCACCCGCGCGTGTTTGCTGCTGTACCAGTCCGGCAGAAATATACTGCCACATATCCCGGCACAAGCCTAATAAAATGACGTGAACGCGGCGCAAATTATCAAACAGTTCGGCGTAAGTGTCGCGGTTGTCCACCTGCGTGGAAAGAGGCGACAAGAAGAGTTTTATTTTACGGCCCTTGTTAAAAGCCGTGGCCATTTTTTGCACGGTGCGTGGCCAATTAATTTGGGGAAACACCGCCGTATGCGCATTGAAGTTCCCCACGGCACCGCCGAATTTAAAGGAAATTTTGCGCGTTTTGAGTTCGGCCAGCTGACGGGCCAAACGCGCCTCAAAAACGCGGATTTCTTTACCAAACGTTGTGGGTACGGCGGGCTGTCCGTGCGTGCGGGCCAAGAGCACGGAGCGGGCCTCTTTGCGGGCCAGCTTTAAAAGAGCTTTTTGCAGTTTTTCCAGCGTTGGCAACAACGCTTTTTCCAAACCGTCCGCTAACAAAAGAGCATAGGCCGCACTGTTGATGTCCTCGCTCGTGAGGGCGAAATGGAGCCATTCCAGCCGGTCTTTTAAAGAGGTATGCTGCAAACGCAGTTTTAAAAAGTATTCCACCGCCTTTACGTCGTGCTTGGTGGGCGGAATGCCTTGGGCACCCTCAAATTCCAGCGCGCGGACCAGTTCTATATCCTCTTTGGACAAAGATTTTAGTTTTGTTAAAAGTTGTTTTTCGGAAACGGAAAGCGATTTAAAATGAGGAAAGTGCAGCGTGGACAGCAGCTCAAACCAAGCGAGTTCCGCGCGCACACGGGATGCAACAAAGGCGGCTTCGCTCATTACACTTCTGAGCGCGCCCAGTCTGCCGCTATAGCGGCCGTCCAACGGGCACAGCGCCGAGTTCTTCATAATTTTATTTTAGCAAATTTCTCCCTATGCGCCCAATAAAAACCCCGCTAAAGCAAAAGCTCTAACGGGGCAAAAGTGGTTTTTGATCCTCTTATTTTTTCAGTTCAGCCTGCTGTTTTTTGACTAAATTTTCGTACGGACCGAAACCGTCCTGCACGTTCCAACCGCCACCCAGCGCCTTGGACAAATTGACCACTGCGGCCAATTCGTCGTTGCGGGCAGAGGCCAGGTTCATCTCGGCAGATAAGAGGTTTTCCTCCACGCTGAGTAAATCCGTCACCCCGATTAAGCCGGCATCTTCCTGCTTTTTGGTAAGGTCGTAACTTCTTTGCATAGCAACCGTCTGCTGGTTGTACGATTCAAAAATTTCGCGGTTGATACGGTTGGCAGACAGAGCGTCCAGCGCTTCTTTAAAGGCGCCCTGCACTGTTTTTTCGTACGTGGCGAGCATTTCGCGGTATTGGGCTTCGGCCTGCTTGTTTTGCGCGCGGATTTTGCCGCCCTCAAAAATAGGAGCCAGCAACTGCCCACCGATTGCCCACACGCCGGACGAACCTGTGAACAAATTGTTTAGCGCGCCACTTGCATACCCGGCAGAGGCCGTCAGCGGAATAGACGGGAAGTAAGCCGCACGGGCCGCACCGATATTGGCGTTAGCGGCAATCAAACTGCCTTCCGCAGAGCGCACATCCGGGCGGCGGGCCAACAGGTCAGAAGGCAGCCCTTCCGGCACGTTGGGGATGAGTGTAATTTCCGCCAATTTTTTACCGCGAGGCGTGGCGCCTTCCGCAATCTGCCGCGGAGATTTGCCCACCAGGACGGAAAGAGCCGTCTCCGTTTGGGAAATTTTTAAGCGCAGCTGTTGTTCCTGCGCTTGGACGCTGGCCATGTTGGCCTCCACGCGCTTTAAATCCACTTCGGTGCTGTAACCGTTTTTATAGCGGCTGGTGTAGATGCGCACATTTTCCTGGCGCGCCTTTAAGGTGCGCTGGGCAATTTCCAGCTGGGCATCCAACATGCGCAAGGCAAAATAGTTTTTGGCAACGTCGGCCGTAAGCGTTAAGCGCACGGTATCGCGCGCGGCCTCGCTGGCCAGCAATTGGGCACGGGCCGCCTCACTTAAGCGGCGGTATTTGCCCCACAAATCCAGCTCAAAAGAAACAGATACGTTAGCCGTGCTCTGCGATTCGCCCGACCCGGCCTTGCTTCCGGCGCGGCCCGACTGAGCCGCAGCAGACAGACTGGGCAGCTGGTCCGCGGTGGCAATACCTACAGCGGCACGCGCTTCGTCCACACGCGCCACGGCGGCTTGCAGATCTTTATTGTAAGCCAGGGCTTCCGTTTCCAATTGGTTCAGCACTTCGTCGTCAAACACCGTCCACCATTGGGCGTTGGTGAAAATGCTGAAGTTATCGGCCGCTTGGCCCGTAGGCAAATCAAGCTCCGGCTGTTTGTAATTGGGCCCCATTAAGCAGCCGGCCAACAAAAGCACCGCGCCCAAAAGGCCACACATGTGGATTTTTCTCATAAATTCTCCTTATTTCCTTCCGTTTTTTGCTCAGCTTGTACGGTTGTGCCATCCACCGAACCACGGTTCTTCCACCCGTCAAACAGGCAGAAGAAGAGCGGGATGAACAACGGAGCCACCGCCGTAGCAACGAGCATACCAAACACCACCGCCGTACCGATAGAGTGACGGCTGGCCGCACCGGCGCCCGTGCTGATAGCGAGCGGCACGCACCCTAAAATAAAGGCGAGGGACGTCATAACGATCGGGCGGAAGCGCAGTTCGGCCGCTTGCACGGCAGCCTGTGCCGTCTGGTAGCCCTGCTGTTTAAGCATCACGGCAAATTCCACAATCAAAATGGCGTTTTTGGCGGCTAACCCGACTAAGGCCACCAACGCGATTTGAAAGTAAATATCGTTGGAAAGCCCGCGCGCCCACGTTCCGGCCAGCGCCCCGAAAATAGCAAACGGAACCGCCATCAACACCGCCACCGGCAGGCTCCATTTTTCGTACTGGGCCGCCAAAATAAGAAATACCACCAGCATACCCAACATCAGCGCCGTGGCAGAGGAACTGCCGGAGATTTTTTCCTGGTAAGTGGTGCCCGTCCACGCAAGCGTGAAATTGGAGTCTAACACTTCTTTAGCAGTGTCCTCCACGGCTTTAATAGCGTCGCCGGAGCTGTAGCCAGCGGCCGGGTTAGCCAAAATTTTGGCCGCCGGGAAAACGTTAAAGCGCTCCACCACATCCGGCCCCAAGCTGGGCGTCAGCGTAACCAGGGTAGAAAGCGGCACCATCGCCCCCGAATTGGAGCGGACAAATACTTCCGCAATTTGTTCGGGCTTGGCACGGTATTGTCCTTCCGCCTGCAACATTACTTTAAAGCTGCGGCCCGAGTACGTAAAGTCGTTCACGTACGTCGTACCAAACGTGCCCTGCAGGGTAGAATAGAGCGAGGACAGCGGCACACCCATAGCCTGGGCTTTAATTTCGTCCACCGTCATGGAGTACTGCGGAACAGCCGCCGAGAAGGTGGTGCTGACGCTGGAAAGTTCGGGCCGTTTTTTGGCGGCTTCAATAAACTTTTGCGTCTGGGCCTGCAATTCCGCTGGGCCGCCCGAACCGCGATTTTGAATGTAACCTTCCAAACCGCCCGTCGTGCTCATACCCATAATGGGCGGAGGGTTGAAGGGCATGACCACCGCGCCCGGAATCTGCATTTGCGAAAGCACATACAGCTTGGCTACGAGGCCGGCGGAGGAAAGCTCTTTGGTTTTGCGTTCTTCCCACGGTTTCAATTTAATGAAGGAGGCAATAGAGTTGCTCTTCATCGTACTGCTGAGCATATCAAAACCGGAAAAGGTTAATTCATCCGATACGCTGGGCTGCTGCATGATGATTTTTTCCAGCTGGGCGCCGACGGATTCGCTACTGGACAGAGAAGCAGACGGGTCTAGCTGCGTGGCGACCATAATCATACCTTGGTCTTCATCGGGCAGTAAGCTGCCGGGAACGATTTTGAACATGCCGAATGCCCCCAAAAAGAGTGCCAGCACGATCACCCCGGCTACAGCAAACTTGCGGATAAAATAAGACACCCAGCCGCCATAGGTTTTGGTCAGTTTTTCAAAAAAGCGGTCAAACTGATAGAAGAAACCTTTGGTGGGCGGCGTTTGCTTTTTAAGCAGTAAAGCGCACAAGGCCGGAGTTAAGGTGAGCGCCACCAAACCGGAAATGACGACGGAGACGGCAATCGTAATAGCAAACTGCTGGTACATAACACCCGTGAGGCCGCCCATAAACGCCACCGGCACGAACACGGAGCAGAGCACCAACACAATGGCCACTACCGGGCCGGACACCTCGTCCATGGCCTTAACGGTGGCATCCTTGACGGGGAGATTTTCCTCGTGCATGATACGTTCCACGTTTTCAATGACTACAATAGCGTCGTCCACCACCATACCAATGGCTAAAACGAGACCAAAGAGCGTCAGCGTGTTAATGGAAAAGCCAAAGAGCTTCATCCCGGCAAAGGCACCGATAATGGACACCGGCACCGCCAAGCACGGAATGAGCGTGGCGCGCCAGTCTTTTAAGAACAGGTACACCACCAAAAATACCAAGATCATGGCTTCAATTAAGGTATGGATTACCTCTTCAATAGAGGCTTTTACGAACAGCGTGGTATCGTACGCCACTTTGTATTCCATATCCAAATCGGCCGGAAAGTTGGCTGCCAATTCTGCCATGCGGGTTTGGACGGCTTTGGCCGTGGCCACGGCGTTTGCACCCGGGGAGAGGTACACCCCAATCGGCACGGCGGGCTTGCCGTTGTAGTTACCACTAAATTCATAGGTTTGGCTGCCCAGTTCCACGCGCGCCACATCTTTAAGGCGCAGGGACGTGCCGTCCGCATTGGCACGCAGGATAATATCTTCAAACTGTTTGGGATCGGTCAAACGGCCGGGTGCAATAATAGAGTACATCCGGTTGACAGGCGTCGGCAACGGCGGCTGGCCAATTTTACCAGCGGCACGCTGAACGTTTTGTGCCTGCACGGCGGAGACAATGTCGCTCACCGCCAAACCGCGTTGGGACAGGACATCCGGCTTAATCCAAATGCGGATAGAATAGTCGTTGGCGGACATAACCTGCGCATCGCCCACGCCTTCAATACGTTTTAAATCGTCCACAATGTTAAGCAGGGCATAGTTACCAATAGTGGTCGTATCACTTTGGCCCGTCGGCGAGTACAAAGCGATTAACTGCAAAATAGCGGAAGATTTTTTGTTTACCTCAATACCGTAACGGCGGACGTCCTCGGGCAAGGTAGCGGTGGCGCCTTGCACGCGGTTGTTGACGTTGATCATGGCCTGATCGGGGTCCGTGCCCACCTTAAACGAAATGGTGAGCTTCATATCGCCGTTGGAGGAGGAAGTGGAGTTCATATACAGCATATCCTCCACCCCGTTTACCTGCTGTTCAATCGGCGCGGCCACGGTGTTGGCAATTACTTCCGGGCTGGCCCCGGGATAGCTGGCCGCCACTTCTACGGTAGGCGGCGTTAAATCCGGGTATTGCTCAATCGGGAGCATGGTGATAGACACGATGCCCGCGAGCGAAATTAAAAGAGAGAGTACGGTTGAAAAAATTGGCCGGTTAATAAAAAATTTAGAGAACATGAGTTTCTCCTATTTTTGAGCGGCCGGAGCGTCCTGCGCTGCGGCAGGAACAGCCTCTTGCTGTGCCTCATTGGGCACGGCTTGTGCATCGGGCGTTACATCCGCCTCAATTTCCGCTTCCAAGGCGGCCACGGTGCGGCCGTCCTGTGCGGGGGCCTGTTCAGCCGCTTGTTTGGTGGGGACTTTAAAGTCCTTCATCTGCACTTGCACTTGCTGGCCGGCACGCACTTTAATCAAGCCTTCGCTTAACACGCGTTCGCCCGCTTTCAAACCGTCGGTTACAATATACATGTCATCCTGCAACTGGGCTTGAATGGGGCGCGCCACCACCGTATTGTTGGCGTCCACCACATAAGCCAGCATGCCTTGCGCGGAATTAAGTACCGCGGAGGAAGGAATTAAAATAGCGTTCTTGTACACGGCACCCACTAAGTGCACACGTACAAACTGCCCCGGCATTAAAGCGCGGCTGTTTTTGGGGTTGGCAAATTCCGCCTTAATCGCCAAGCTGGAGGTTTGGGCGTTTTCGGAACTGTCAAAGAAAATAATTTTGCCCCTTTGCGGATAAATTTTCCCGTTGGGCAGCACCGCTTCTACATAAATGGGCGCGTCTTCCGCGCGCACGGAACGGTATTGGTCCGCTTTTAATTTATCCTTTTGGTCTTCGGTGCCAATGGAAATTTGGCCGGACATAAAACCGGCGGCCAATTTTTCAAACTGGCGGCTGGGCATAGAGAAATTTACATATAAGGGGTCAATCTGTACCATGGTGGTCAGCAAGCCCGATTCTCCCGCAGGAGAAATCAAACTGCCTACAGATTGCGTTTCTTTGCCCGCGATGCCGGAAATGGGCGCGGTAACTTTGGTGTAATCCAAATTGATTTGCGCATTGCTTACCCCCGCCTGCGCCACCTGTACATTGGCTTTGGCAGTGTCATACGCAGAAAGGGCGTTGTCGTAATCCTGTTGGCTGACGGCATTTTCCGCCCGGAGCGCCTTCATGCGTTTGTAGGTGCGCTGGGTGCGGCGTTCTTCGGCTTGTGCCTGTGCCAAGGCGCCTTGCGCCTTTTCCAGCGCTACTTTATATTCTTTATCGTTAATCTGAAAAAGCTGTGTGCCTTCAGCCACATATTCGCCTTCGTTGTAAAGGCGGGCTTCCAAAATACCGCCCACTTGGGCGCGGATTTGAATGTCTAAGGAACCTGCTACTTGGGCGGGGTATTCAATATCCCAAGGCAGATCCTGCTGAAGGACCGTCACCGCGCTAACAACGGGCGCGGGCATAGCGCCGGTTTCGGCTTTTTTGCCGCAACCACACACAAACAGAGCCGTCAGGCCCAAGACGGCCAAAGCCGCCGGTACAAATTTTCTGTTCATAATTCCTCTCTATAAATGTGCCCGCTATAGACGGGCTTACCTGTCATTGTATAAAATTTTTTTCCCCAGACCATCCATTTTTTAGGCTAGAAATCCGCCTAGCCCTAAAATCCGGCTGACAAAGCAGGCGGAAACACCTATAATATAGGGAACAATAGGGGGAACTATGAAACTGACAAATTTGGAGCAAGCTATTGGACATACGCCAATTTTAGAATTGAAAAAATTAAACACAACTGCCACTCACCTGTGGGCCAAGCTGGAAATGTTTAACCCATTTAGCGTCAAGGACCGCGCCGCGTTATTTATGTTAAACGCCGCCGAAAAAGAGGGCCGTTTGGCACCCGGCGGAACGATTGTGGAACCCACCAGCGGCAATACTGGGATTGCACTTGCCTTTTTGGCCGCCGCACGGGGGTATAAAATGATTTTAACCATGCCGGAAAGCATGAGCGCTGAACGCGTGAAACTGGTGAAAGCCCTGGGCGCGCAAATTGTGCTGACGCCCAAAGCAGAAGGCATGCAAGGGGCTGTAAGCGCCGCAGTAAAAATAGTGAACGAAACGCCGGGGGCCTTTATGCCCGGACAATTTAACAATCCCAACAACCCACTTGCACACGAAAAAACCACCGGGCCGGAAATTTGGGAGGATTTAAACGGAAGGGTGGATATTTTTGTGGCCGGCGTGGGCACAGGCGGAACGATTAGCGGCGTGGGCCAATTTTTAAAGCGCCACAATCCCACGGTAAAAATTGTAGCAGTTGAACCGGCGGAATCGCCGCTGCTGTCCGCCGGAAAGGCCGGACCGCACGGCATACAGGGAATTGGGGCCAATTTTGTACCCGCCAATTTGGATAAAACAGTGATTGATGAAATTATCCCAGTTAAAACGGCCGAGGCGCAGAAAATGGCCCGCCTGGCCGGCAAGCTGGAAGGTGTACTGCCCGGCGTATCGGGCGGGGCTGCCTTGTGGGCCGCGCTGGAAGTAGGCAAGCGACCTGAAAATAAAGGGAAATACATTGTGGCCCTGCTGCCGGACAGCGGAGAACGTTACCTAAGCACCGGACTTTTTGACTAAGAGATGAATATGAAGAAATGGCTCCTTGTTTTGGCAGGTTTGTGCGTGTGGGCGCCTGTATCCGCCGCGCCCGCGGACGAACCAGAAATTGTGATTGAAATGCACGGCGAACCTACCCCGGCCGCGCAAGCTGTTTCTATTTGGGATAAGAATGCCCGCCAGTTAACGAGGACCTTCCGCGGGAAGGACCGCACCTTTGTGTTGTATCACGTATCTAATGTGTCTTCCAAGGATGACATACTGCGTACGCCCAAGGGAACTGAATACGCCTACGTGCGCTACGGCAGTGACGACGGGGACTACCGAAAATTCCTCTTTAAGGCCGAGGACCCACAGACCTTTGTGGCCTGTGCGGCAAATTTGGAGGATGTCTTAGCCGTCAATCAAAAATACCAGGTGAATTTGGGGGTGCACCTAAAGGATTTTTTGCGGCGCTATGAAGAAGAGTCCACGCTTACCAACTTGCAAGATGAAAAAAACGGAAAAACCTATCAGGCCTATCGCATTAATTATGCAGACGTCAACCACAAAAAGCCTTCCCCCTACTATTTTGTGTTTGAAAAGGACCAGCTGATAAACACCTATGCGGGGGACGAGGCTTTTTACGCGTTTGTTGGAAACTTGTCCGATGCAAACAAAAAGATTGCACAAGAAAAAAAAGAGGCCGAAGCAGCCCGGCAAAAACAAGCTGGGCAAGCCCGGCAAAAAGCACTGCAGAAGGCGAACCGCCCCGTACGAAAGGCCTTGGTGGACGGCGGGACCGCCAACGACCAAGCCTATATGCCCCGCGTGGTAAACCCAAAACCACTGCCACCCTTAACGCCCAGCAAAATCCCGGCAGGGACACCTCTGGACTAAGCGTTAGAAATCGTACGATTCCCCGTCAGCACCGGTCCGGGAGGGAGTGCTCCTTCCGGTTACGCTTTTGCATACGGCTTTGCCCCGCTCCCCGCCCTCGGGATACGCTAGGCAACGTTTGAATTTGCCGGAGAGGCTTGTCCAGTACGCCACATGGGCCCCCAGCTCGCGTGCGTACAAATAAGCGGCTTCCGTTCTATCCGTTGATAACCCTATCACAATATAATCTCTTAGTCCATTCCCTTTCCGACGCGTCCAATTGCCCTTCTCATCCACCGAATACCCGGCGGGCTTTGCGTCGTCACCCAATTCTGCAAAAGTTGTGGCGTAAACCCCGTTGGCCATGTAGTAGAGTTGTTGCGCCTTAAGAAGCGCTTCCACATTGCTCTGCAATTGCACATAGCGGGATTTGTCCACCACCTTTTGATATTGCGGCACGGCAATGGCGGCTAGGATACCGATGATGAGGACGACTACGAGGAGTTCTATGAGTGTGAAACCGTACACGATTATTGATGAACAATGCAAATGACCAACAACCCAAGCGGTAGATCCTGAATCAAGTTCAGGATGACCTCCTTGTTTATTAAATGACGACTTAAAAATCCCCCGTATAAACCCGCCTAATCGGCTCATGGTAACATTTTTCATAACTTCCTTCCTTTTTGATAAATTTTGCCTATATGCAAAATTTATCAAAAAAAAAACGATTACAACCCTTTTATACGTTGCCGGCCCAAAAACGACACAAAAAAGAAAAGGCAACAGCAAAGACAAAAAAGGAAAGATACTGGACTAAAACACTCCAGCATGACTTTTATTTTGAAACGACAACGACAGTACAACACAAAAGGGAGATTCTGAATCAAGTTAGAATGACCTTATAGATGAACAACCACATCCTGGAATCCTGCGGGCTCGCACAACGCCTGATTTTTTATTTCACAACGTTGTTAAGGCAGGGTCACTTCTTTTTGTACATAATCCTTTTCCAACGCACAGAAAGGAGCCGGATTT
This sequence comes from uncultured Elusimicrobiales bacterium, assembly GCA_934667625.1. GTDB lineage: Bacteria > Elusimicrobiota > Elusimicrobia > Elusimicrobiales > Elusimicrobiaceae > Avelusimicrobium. The sequence continues at coordinate 92,238 of CAKUMH010000006.1, read as the reverse complement.
TCTATAATACAAATATGGAAATGGATCCCGTTTCGGTTTCGTCCTTTGGGGTTGCCGGGTTACTGTATGTAACACTGCAGTTGTTTGTCACCGCGCATATTTTGCGCTACAAGGACGACGTAAAAAGCGCCATTGGGTGGATAGGCCTCGTGTGGCTGACACCGCTGGTGGGCAGTGTTATTTATGTTATCTTTGGCATTAACCGCATCCGCCGGCGGGCGCTGGCGTTGCGCAACCAAGGGCCGGATCTGCTCAAATTAACGGGTAAAAGCGTACAGGAAATTGAAAAGGAAATTCCGCCCTCCTTTCTGCAACTTTTACGTTTAGGATACAAGGTTCACCCACAGCTTTTTTCTTTTGGCAACCGGGCGCAAGCCTTTGTAAACGGGGACAGCGCCTACCCCGAAATGTGCCGCTTGATTTCCGGCGCCAAAAAGGAAGTCCTCCTGCAAAGCTATATTTTTGATAACGACAAAGCCGGGCAACTCTTTCTGCCCGCGCTCAAACAGGCCGTCACAAACGGCGCCAAGGTGAAGGTGCTGGTAGACGGCGTGGGGCTTACCTATTCCAAACCCACCATTGCCGCTGCCCTACGCCAAATAAAAGGGTTGGAATTTGCCGTCTTTTTAAAATCCAAAAGCCCCATTAATTTGCCCTTCGTCAATTTACGCAACCACCGCAAAATGCTGATTGTGGACGGAGAAACCGCCGTTTTTGGCGGGATGAACATTGCCCAAGGAAACTTGGTGGCAACCTCACCTAAAGAACCCATACAAGACATCACCTTTAAAGTAGAGGGCCCGGTGGTGGACCAAATGTCCCGCGTGTTTGAAGAAGATTGGCTCTTTGCCGGGAAAAAGCATTTTATTCCCGCGTCCTTTCACGCGCAAGGCACACTGCCCGGAAAAATGCCCGCACGTATCATCCCTGATGGACCGGACAGCGACTTTGGCAAAATAGAACTGATGGTGCTGGGCGCGCTCTCCTGCGCGCAAAAAAGCGTCAGCATTTTGACACCGTACTTTTTGCCGGAAAACGATATCCTCATGGCCTTGGAAGTGGCGGCCATGCGGGGTGTGAAAGTGGAAATTATTTTGCCGTCCAAGAGCAATATTTTTGGCATGGATTTTGCCATGCGCGCCAATTTTGCACGACTTCTAAAAAAAGGCGTGCGCATTTACCGCACCAAACCGCCCTTTGACCACAGCAAGGTAATGCTGGTAGACGGGGCCTGGCTGTTTGTAGGATCCGCCAATTGGGACGTGCGCAGTTTTAAATTAAATTTTGAGTGCAACCTGGAATGCGTGGACACTGAACTAGCACAGGAAGTGGGAGCAATCATTGCTCATAAAAAGGAGGGAGCCCGCTTGGAAAAGCTGGAAAAACACCCCGCCTTTTGGCGGCTGGTTTTGTGCAACGCTTTTAAGCTTTTAACCCCTTATTACTAATATGCTTTATCAACAGCCACCCATTTGCCAAGTACTAACCGAACACGGCCGCGCACGCCAAAAGAAATTACCGCGCTGTTTTACGGTGTGCGTGTGGAACTGGCAAAAAAGCAAACAAAAAGCATGGAAGCAGGAATTCCTTGCCTTAGCAAAAGCGACCGATTTGTTTTTGGCACAAGAGGTGCGGCGTTCCCCTATCGTCCAGCAATTAATGGAGCAAACGCCTTACCGCTGGAGCGGGGCGGTGAGTTTTTTTTCGCTCACCGAGAAAACGCCCATCGGGGTAGCCACCGGTAGCATTGCCGCGCCGCAAAAACTCCTCTTTGCCCGCGGCGCCCGGGAACCCTTTTTTAAAATGCCCAAAATGACGTTGGCTGCTTTTATTCCGCTGGAAGGCTCTGTTCACCCGTTACTGGCCGTCAACATTCACGCCATTAACTTTACCGGACTTAAACCCTTTGCACAAAACTTACAGCGGGCCCTGCAGCTACTGCAAAACTATCCAGGACCGATTTTGCTGGGAGGGGACTTCAACGCCTGGAGCGCTAAACGCAGGCAATTGCTGCAAGAAGTGGTTAAAACTGCAGGATTAACGGAAGTTTCCTTTGAACCGGACGTGCGCACCCACTGCTTAGGCCTCCCAGTGGACTACCTGTTTGTACGCGGCCTCACGGTACGCACCGCCAGCGTGCGGGAAACGCTCGGTTCCGACCACAATCCCCTCTTGGCCCGGCTGGAAGTATGCTAGCCAAAGACGCTCCCCCCAAATATGGTAAAATATAAGTAATTATGAACACATCAGACAATAAAGCCGTATATTTTAAACGCGAAGCGTTAAAAAAAGTAGTAGAAGCCTTTGACCAAGGCACACTTGAAAAGAACGCTTATCGCATTCCTTTTGAAGTTCTGCCCGCGGATACCAAATCCACGGTACGCTGCTGCATTTACAAAGAACGGGCCGTTTTCCGCGCCCGCACTTTAGCCGCTATGGGCTGGAGCGTTGAAAAAGACGACGAAGCGACTTCACTCAACGAATATGCCAAACAGGCCTTGCTGCGCAAAGCGGTGCCCGAAGTGCCGCTTACCGTTATGGATATTGCCTGCAAGGGTTGCGTAAAGGCGCGTCACTTGGTTACCGAAGCGTGCCAAGGCTGCTTGGCCCGTCCGTGCCAGCAGGCGTGCAAATTTGGCGCTATTTCGTTTGAAAATGGCCGCTCTCATATCAACGCCGACAAATGCAAAAATTGTGGTCAGTGCAAGGCCTCTTGCCCCTACAACGCCATTACCTATGTGCCGGTTCCGTGCGAACAGTCCTGCCCGGTGAATGCTATTCATAAAGGCGAGAACGGATTTGCCGAAATAGATTTTGACAAGTGTATTTCCTGCGGACACTGCATGGAAGCCTGCCCCTTTGGCGCCATTATGGAACGCAGCCAGCTAATTGATATTTTGGGCCAAATCAAGAGCAACAACAAGGTCTGCGCGATGATTGCGCCGTCTATCGTCGGCCAATTTGACTGCACACTCCCCCAGTTGATGACGGCCATTAAAAAAGCCGGATTTGACAAGGTGACCGAAGTGGCCCTGGGCGCCGATGTGACCACTGCCAACGAGGCACGTGAACTGGTGGAGCGCTTGGAAGGCGGAGCCCGGTTTATGACCACCTCCTGCTGTGCGGCATGGGTGCAAGCCGTTAAAAAACATCTGCCGGCTTTAAAAGAATTTGTCTCCCACACCAAAACTCCGGCGTCTTATACCGCTGACATTGAAAAAAAGAACGGCTTTGTGACCGTGTTTGTCGGCCCGTGTGTTTCTAAACGCGTGGAAGGCATGGAAGACCCGAACATTGACTTTGTCATGACCTACGAGGAGCTGGCAGCCATGTTGGACGCCAAAGGCATTAATCCCGCCGAATGCGAAGAAATGCCGCTTGACCCGTCCATCTCCGGGGAGGCCCGCTATTACGGGGTAACCGGCGGCGTGGCGCAAGCAGTGGAAAACGCGATTGCAGGCAAAAAAACGTTTAAGAAAATGGCAATTAACGGTCTGGACAAAAAAGCCATGCTGCTGCTGAATGCGTTTGCCAAAGGCGCGGGCGATTTTCAGCTCCTGGAAGTAATGAACTGCAAGGGCGGCTGTATTGGCGGGCCGTGCACGATGAAAAAGCAAGCTATGGTCATTAAACCCATTAAGGATTTAGTGGCAAGCAGCCCCAAGGTGCCCTGCGCGTTGGACGAGAAAAAAGAAGAAACAAAATAGTTTCAAATGCTTTAAAAACACCCCGCGTCAATGAATGGCGCGGGGTGCTTTTTTTGTTTGCAAACATCCAAAACGGAAGTCAAAAATCATTTTCTCACGCAAAACACCCCGCTCTTGTAGAGCGGGGTGTTTGTAAAACATTTCCTGCAAGTTTCCAGCCAACAATTAACGTTTGGAGAACTGGAAGCGTTTGCGGGCGCCGGGCTGACCGGGTTTCTTTCTTTCCACCATGCGGGGATCGCGGGTAAGATAACCGGCCTTCTTGACGGCCTTTTTAAGATCTTCGCTGATCGCGGCGATAGAGCGCGCAATCGCGTGGCGCAAGGCGCCCGCCTGGGAGGACACGCCGCCGCCCACGACTTTGGCGGTTACGTCGTATTCTTTTTCCAGGTTGGTTACCACGAGCGGAGCCTTAACAGCGGCTTTGCAGCGGGCGTGGTTGCCGAAATATTCATCCAAAGATTTGGCGTTTACGGTAATAACCCCTTTGCCTTTCAAAAGTTCAACTTGGGCAACGGAGGTTTTTCTTCTTCCGGTTTTGAGTTCTTTCGTATTGTTCATAAATTTCTATCCCTCTTATTTACCAAAGCGTTCGGTGAAAGCATGTTCTTCGCCGGCGAACAAGCGCAGGCGTTTCATTCTGGGAGCGCGGAGTTTGTTTTCGTCCAACATTCTCTTAACGGCCAGTTCCAAAACTCTGGTGGGGTTGTTTTCTAACACTCTTTTGACCGGGGTTTCTTTACCACCCTTGGCATAGCCAGAGTGAGAGAAGTAAACCTTTTGTTCCATTTTTTTACCGGTCAATTTGATTTTGCCGGCATTGGTAACGACGACAAAGTCGCCGCAGTCCATATTGGGCGTGTAGGTCTTTTTGTGTTTGCCCATCAGCAAAACGGCGATTTGGGTCGCCAATCTGCCCAGGGTTTGGCCCGTGGCATCAATGTGGTGCCAGTTGCGGGTGGTTTCAACTTCCTTTACGGAAGGCAAAAAAGTTTTTGTCATAATTTTTGTTTCTACCTTGTGTAATTAATGCGCAGCGGAGTGGTGGCCGCTGTCTTAATGACTCGTGGTTTCCTATATATTATATCAAAATGTAGCGGATTTTAGAGCGTTTTTTCACTTTTTAGACGCAAAAAAGTGTCCAAAAACAGCTTTTCTATGTCGCTTAGTGTCTCTAAGCGGACCAAGATCCCGCGCATTTCGGAAGCGTTTGCAAAATCCCGCACCCAGTATCCGGCCGTCTTACGGCTGCGGTTTATCCCAATACGTTCGCCGTAATAAGCCACGTTTTCGCGGATGAGTGCCAAATAAATTTCCAGTCTTTTTTCGGGCGTATTGGAAAGGGGCTCCTGCCCCGCAAAGACATTGATGATGTCCTGAAAAATAAACGGGTTGCCCACGGCGCCGCGGCCAATCATAATGCCGGCACACCCAGCCTCTAAAAATTGTTTGGCCACTTGGGCATTGACCACTCCGCCGTTGCCAATGACAGGGATTTTAACGGCGGCGCAAGCCTCCGCCACGGCTGTGATATTAGGGGCACCGCTGTGTACGTCCACCGCCGCACGGGCATGCAGGGTAACCGCCGAACAGCCGCAATTCTCGGCCAATTTGGCAAGACGCGCGCCCAGTAGCTCCCGGTGCGTCAGCGCGATGCGCGTTTTCAAAGTGACAGGTATTTTAACGCTTTTAACAGCCGCTTCCAACAAGCGCCCCAGCTTGGCTTCGTCCTTCATCAGCACGCACCCTGCCCCAGCCTTGTTAATTTTTTTGACGGGACAGCCTGCGTTTAAATCCACTATATCCGCCCCGCGTGCCTCGGCATTTTTGGCGGCCTCGGCAATGGTGGCTTCATCCGAACCGAAGATTTGCATAGACACTGGGTGTTCTTTTGGATTTACCTGCAGCATGCGGCCGCTTTTTTCGTTGCCGTAATGCAAGGCGTGCGCGGACACCATTTCGGCACAGACCAACCCCGCACCGCCCTTTAAGCACAGCACGCGGAAGGGAGAATCCGTAATGCCAGCCATGGGCGCGAGTATCAAATTGTTGGGCGCGGTAAAGGTGCCGATTTTTAGCGGATGAATATAGGTCATTTCGTATTCTTCCAGCGGTTTGTTTTGGGAGCTTCCACCTTTTTTTGGCGGGCCAGGCAGGAACGCATAATTTGGCGCGCTTCCACAAAGGTGTTTTTAAACTCCAGGGAATCAATAAAACCGTCGTGTCCAAAGCCACCGGCTAGCACATGGTCCGTCACCGCAAAACGATACGTTTCCTGCGGACGGACAATCCGCCCGTTTTCAAGCGTAATTTGGCGGATTTTTTTGCCGCGGGGTGTTTCCGTATACGTAACGGTAAAACCGGCTATCTGCGGAAAATTATCCTTTGCATTGAGGGACAATTCCAGCGCTTTGGTAAAGGCGGCGCCTTTGATCGTTAAAAAAGTGATATTATCCCCGTAAGGATACATTTTGTACAAATCGTATTCGGTCAGTTTCCCGGCTGGAAGGGAATGGCGGATTGAGTCCGAATTTAAAACGGCGCCGTCTTGCTTGCTCCACTTATATAAGCATTGCGCAAGCAAATCCCCCAACGGAGATTCCTTTGACAAGTAGGTTTTGATTTCCGACGCTGCTTCCGACACCCGCGCGTTCATTTTTTTGCGGGTTTCGGCACGGAGCTCCTCCGCCCGGGTGGCCAGCGTTTGGTCCTCGCCGTAGTTTTCCTTTAAGAGAGGGATATCTTCAAAATTTACTTTTTTGAGCTGTTTGTTTTTATCAAAAGAAAGGGTAATGTGGCCCACGCTGTCCAGCTTGGAACCAGGGTACACAATAAAGGTGTTGTTTACCTGTTCGGTTTCGGCGGTTTCGCGGTCTTTGTTAGAGCTTAAAATCAGGTCAATGCCCGACACTTCCTCCGCCAGCGAACGGTCCCCCAAGCCGTCCTCTTTGGTGGTGCCCAACGAGCTAAGCAAAATGATGTAGTCCACACCTTTTTCCCGCAACAGCGCCGTCATTTCCTGCGCCGTTTGCAACGCATCCAAGGCCTTTAGCCCCAGCAAGCGGGACTTGTTTTTATTAATAGCCTGTGCGTCAATCAGACCAAAGATACCGACCTTAATCCCTTTCACTGTGCGGATTTGATAGTCGTGCAAGGGCCAAGGCAATTTGTTTTCAAGCCGTAAATTGGAAACGACAAACGGATAGGGAAGTTCGCGCACGATCGTGCGCAAGGAAGGCCAGCCGTATACCAAGTCCTTATCGCTGACAGTAGCCGCCGTATACGGGAGCGTTTTGGCAAGCTCCGCTACAAAAGCGCCCTTGGTCATGGTGCCTTCGGGCACAGAACCAAACCAGCCGCCACCGTCAAACAATAAAAAGCCTGCGGGTTGTGTTTGTAAAAAATTTTTAAATACGGCGTAACCGCCAGCCTCGCGGTTTTCAAAGCGGGGCTCCGGCCGGGACCAATAAAAGCCCTGTACGTCCGCCGTGTAAAAAACGTCCAACGTATTCAATTTTTCATGCGAGCAGCCGCCCAACAGGGCGGCTGCCAAAAGAACGCGAAAAATCGTCCGTACGCGCATACTTACCGCTGGCGGATTCTCCCCGTTTCGGGGGCCGTAACGGAACCCTTCTTAATGGCGGTTTCCATTAAGTCGCGGATGGTGGTATTCCCCACCAGTTTTTTATCTTCGGCCGGAATTTGCTTAAACATCCAGCCTTCGCTGCCGCCGCCCGCGATATACGAGTTGGTGGCCAGAGTATATTTTTTGTGGTTTTCCACGGGTTTGCCGTTTACCAAAATTTTAATGTCTTTGATTTTGCCTTTTTTGGTTTGCTTATACGTAATTGTCAAACCGGAATACGTGTACAGGCTGCGCGGGGCAAAATTCTTTTTGATAAAGCGCTTTAAAAACTTCCCATCTACCGTTACCAAGGTGACGGTGTTATCAAACGGGTGGATTTCAATCAAGTCGCGGCGGGTAACCGTCCCTTTTTGCAAGTCCACGCGCGTACCGCCGTTGTTATGCACGGCAATTTCCGCGCCGGAATAGGTACGCAGCAAATCGGCGATCCAGTCGTTAAGCGGCGAGTCCTGGCGGTCTTTGGCGGTCGGCAGTTTAAAGAGGGTTTCTTTGATTTCGCCGACGGCTTCGTCCACCCCGGGTTCACGCAGGGAATCCACATACGCTTTCATGGCTTTGTCTTCGCCCGTTTGGGCCACGACAAGCGGGATTAATTCGGACTTGGCAGATACCACCTTGCCCGTTTTATCGTCCGTTTCCACGGTAATGCGGCTTACGTTGCTTAAGTAGCAGCCGCTTTCCACAAACAACGTGCCGTTTACATATTTGTTTTGCAAAATGTTGTGCGCATGCCCGCCCAATACCACCTGCACGCGGCCTTCAAAGCGTTTGGCAATTTGCCCCACATACGAACTGACGCCGTGCTTTTCATCCCGGAAAGAATCATGCACAATGACGACCACAAAATTGGGATGCTTGGGCTCCACCTCGTTTAAGGCCTTTTCCAACGCATCAAACGGTTTACCGAACGAATACGACTTGGCCGGATTTGTAGGCGTGCGGTTTGCCAACCCGATAACGGCTACTTTCACGCCGTTTACGTCAAAAATTTTGTAGGGTTGTACCGTAGCAGGATATTTGCCGGTGGCTTTATCAAAAAAGTTGGCGGCCAAAATGGCAAATTGCGCGTTTTCCAAAAGAGGGGCGACTGCGGCATCTTTAAAGTCAAACTCATGATTGCCGATCGTAGCGGCGCTATAGCCCATGCGGTTCATAATTTGGACGGCTTTCAGTCCTTTGGAATTGCGGGTTTCCACCGTGCCATTGGCAAAGTCCCCACTGTCCAAAAGCAGGTAATTTTTGGGGCCGTGTTTGATGACATTTTCAAGCGCGGCAAATCCGCCTACACCGTTTTTCTGCGGGTAGAAAAAGCCATGCACATCACTGGTATGGTACAGGGTGGTAGTTTTGGCAAATAATGCCAGTGGCAGCAACAGAGCGGCCAACAAGAGTAAGGTTTTCTTCATGGGGCCTTCTTCTCCTTTTTATGGGATAATTTATCCTAACAAAAAAGCCGCACCTCTTCAAGGTGCGACGTCAAACGCTATGCAGCAAAGCGCGAAAACGGCGAAATTTTACGCAACCGTTCAATAATAGGCGGCAGTTCTTTGAGCACCAAATCAATATCCGTTTCCGTCGTTTGGTCGGAGAGCGAAAAACGAATGGAACCGTGGGCGAACTGAAACGGCACCTTCATGGCGCGCAACACGTGGGACGGCTCCAACGAGCCCGACGTGCAAGCCGAACCCGAGGAGGCACAGACACCAAAGTCGTTTAAGTACATTAAAATAGACTCCCCTTCAATGTACCCAAAGCTAATGTTGGTGGTATTGGGCACGCGGTGGGCCGGATCGCCATTTATTTTAACGTCCGGGATCGTGGCCAAAATTCCTTTTTCCAATTTGTCGCGCAGGGCCGCTATGCGGGTGGGAACGCCTTCGTCAAAACGTTTTTGCGCCAACTCCGCAGCCTTAGCAATGCCCACGATATACGGCACATTTTCCGTACCGGCGCGGCGGTGCTTTTCTTGATGTCCGCCCATTAAAAAGGGCATAAAGCGCGTACCGCGGCGCACGTACAAAATTCCGATTCCCTTGGGGCCGTGAAATTTGTGGCCGGACATGGAAAGCATATCCGCTCCCACCGCTTGCACGTCCACCGGGATTTTACCCGCGGCTTGCACGGCATCCGTATGGAACAAGGCACCGTGTTCGTGCGTTAGTTTTGCAATTTCTTGAATAGGAAAAATGGTTCCCGTTTCGCTATTGGCCCACATGACAGATACAAGCGCCGTATCGTCATCCAGTACGCGTTTGAACTGCTCCATGTCAAAACGGCCTTGTTCATCCACGCCAATATAGTCCACGCGATAGCCCTGGCTTTCCAAATACTTAAAGGGCTCCAAAATGGCCGGATGCTCCACCGCAGACGTAATGATATGTTTTTTATTGGGCTGCGTGCGCGTGGCGGAAAAAACGGCCGTGTTGTCACTTTCCGTGGCGCAGGAAGTGAAGATGATTTCATCGGCGTATTGGGCATTTATGAAGGACGCCATTTGCGCGCGGGCCGCATCAATTACGTGGCGGTTTTCTCCGCCGAAGGTGTGCATGCTGGAGGCATTGCCGTATTTTTCGCTGAAATACGGCAGCATGGCTTGCACTACCTCGGGCGCACATTGCGTGGTGGCGTTGTTATCCAAATAAATCACTTTCATATTACGCCTGCTCCACGCTTAAAGAGGCATCTACTTTTTCTTTGAGCGTTTTTTCAATAAAATTCTTAAGCGTGCCCATGGCCCCTGCACAGCCGCTGCACATACCGGTCAGCCGAACCTTTACCACACTGCCGGCCAAATCCACCAATTCCACGGAGCCACCGTCCAAATTCAGTTTCGGGCGGACGTCTTGTTCCAGCACGTGCTCTATGGCTTTGATTTTTTCCACCACCGTCATTTGACCAAAGGTCTTGGGCGTGGCGACGGGCAGTTCGCACGCGCCGTTTACTTTATCCAAAATCTTTTGAATATCGCCTTTGCAACGACCACAGCCGCCGCCCGCTTTTGTAAAGTGGGTGACGTCTTCCACCGTTTTTAAATGGTTGGTGCGAATTGCTTTGATAATGGTTTCTTCCGACACGTTAAAGCAATGGCAGACAATCTTTTCGGCCTGCTGCTCAAACACGACAGGTTTGCCGCCTTGGTGATAGCTTTTCACGGCGGCGTCCAGCGCCTCCATACCCATCACGGAGCAGTGCATCTTCTCCGAAGGCAAAGAACCCAAGGCGTTTGCAATGTCTTGGTTGGTGATTTTGGACGCTTCCTCCAGCGTTTTGCCCTTTACCATTTCCGTCAAAATAGACGAGGATGCAATAGCACTGGCACAACCGAAGGTTTCAAATTTGGCATCTTCAATGACGTTTGTTTCTTTATTCACCTTAATCGTCAATTTTAGGGCGTCGCCGCACACCAGGCTGCCGACTTGGCCCGTGCCGTCTGCATTGGGAATGGCTCCCACGTTGCGCGGATTTTTAAAATGATCCATTACTTTTTCTGTATAGTCCCACATAACTAGCCCCCTTTCCTATATATATTATTATACCATTTTGGTAAATACCGGCCGAGCCGCCGCAAACCCCAAAAAGGGTTAAACGGGCCGATATGGTTTTTGGTAAAATAGAGATATGAATTACACCCGGATCGCCGTTTTTTATAATTTAAACAAAGCATCCGTCCGCCCGTTGGCCGAGCAGGCTGGGGATTTTTTGCGCCAGCAGGGCGTGGAAGTTTGTTTGATTACTTCGCTGGAAGCCTTGGCCAACACTTTGCCCAATGTGCTGATTTGTATGGGCGGAGACGGGGCCATGCTAGCTTGCGCCCGGGCCGCCGCACCGCTTAACATCCCTGTTTTTGGCGTAAATTGCGGCACCCTCGGTTTTTTGGCCGCGTGCGAACCCATGGAACTGCACAAGGCGTTAACACAGCTGCTGGACGGGAACTGTGCCGAGCGAACACGCTCCTTGCTGCAAGCGAGTGTGAAGGCACCGGGCCGGGAAACACAAACTTTTATTGCTTTAAACGATTGCGTTTTACGTGCGCTGTCCCCCCGGGCCTTTTTGATTTCCGCCAATTGGAACGGGGATGAAATGCCCACTTATTTTGGGGACGGACTGATTGTTTCCACCCCTACTGGGTCAACGGCGTATTCTCTGGCAGCCAACGGCCCCATTGTGGAACCGGGGGTAGAGGTATTTATTCTCACCCCAATTTGCCCACACGCGCTGACGCAACGCCCTATTATTTTGTCTACACAGGGCCGGCTCCTGCTTCGCCCGTCCTTTAAAAACCAAGCAGACCGCGCCTGCTTGAGTATGGACGGACAAATTAACCTAACCCTGCCACCGCAGGCAAAGGTGGAAATTACGCAAAGCCCTTTAAGCGTACGCTTGCTTTGCCCCAAGGAGCGGGGGTTCTTTTCTATTTTAAACCGTAAACTTAATTGGGGGAACCGCTGATGCTGCGCTGCTTGACCGTACAAAATTTTGCCATCATTTCCGATCTGACACTCCATTTTGCTCAAGGACTAAATGTCTTTTCGGGTGAAACGGGGGCCGGAAAATCTATCGTCATTGAGGCGCTGGGCTTTGTGCTGGGCGCGCGGGGTGACGTGTCCGCTATTAAAGACGGGGCGGATAAAATGCTCGTATGTGCGGAATTTTCCAGCCAAGATCTGCCACAAAATTTACGCCAGGAATATCAAATTGCCGGGGATGTTTTCGTCCTGCGGCGCGAGTTGGACCGTAAGGGCAAAGGAAAAGCCTGGGTGGAAGGACGGACCGTGACGGTCAGTGCGCTTTCCCAACTGGGACGCCATTTGGTGGATTTTCACGGACAGCACGATCACCAAAGCTTGCTTCACTCGTCCGTACATTTAATGCTGCTTGATAAATTTGCAAAACAGGAAAAGCTCCTCTGTGAAGTGCGGCAGGCGTATCAACAGGTGCAGGCCCTGCAGGCGCAACTGGACGCCCTGCGGCTAAGCGCCCAAGAAAAAGAACGTCTGCTGGACATGAGCCAGTACCAACTGAAAGAAATTGAAGACGTCAACCCGTCTGCCGAAGAAGATGCACAGCTGGAACAAACCCTGCCCAAAATGAAACATGCCGGCAGACTGCTGGAAATGGCGCAGGAGGCTTATTACGAATTGTACGCCGCCGAGGATTCCGCCTCTGCCCGCGCCGGCAAAGCAGCCCGCACCCTGGAAAGCATGGCAGAACTGGATGAGAGCCTTGCTCCTTTGGCACAAGACGTAAACTCGGCCCTTGTCACACTGGAAGAGGCCGCCAACACATTAGGTTCCTATAAGGATGACATTAATTTAGAACCCGATGCCTTGGACAAAATGCTTTCCCGCCACGAAAAATTAAAACGGCTAAAAGCCAAGTACGGCCCAGAAATTTCCGACGTACTCAAAACGGCCGAAGAACTGCGCCAAAAGATTGATCAGCTTCAGCACGGCGAGGAGCACGAACAGGAACTGCAGGCAGAGCTGGAAAAACGCCAAAAAGTGTTGCTTAAATTGGCGCGCGAACTGCACGAAAAACGCATGGCTGCCGGAGAAAAACTGGCCACGCTTATCACTCGGGAAATCCGACCGCTGGGCTTTAATGCGGTGCGCTTTTCCGTGGCCGTGGAAATGGACGAAGAAAACGTCGGCCCAACAGGGGCGGACAAAGTGGAATTTTTGTTTTCCCCCAACCCCGGGCAGGCCTTGCGCCCGCTTAAAAATATTGCTTCCGGCGGGGAAATTTCCCGCGTGATGCTGGGGTTAAAAACCGTTTTGGCACCCACGGTTCCCGTCATGGTATTTGATGAAGTGGATGCCGGAATCGGCGGCGAAACCGGATGGCTGGTGGGCCAAAAACTGCACCAGGCCGCACAAGGGCGGCAAGTGCTCTGCGTTACACACCTAGCACAAGTGGCGGCCCAAGCTAACCAGAATTTTCACGTCTCCAAAACTGCCACCCAAACTGCTACCCGGGTGGCTATTTCCCCGTTAGCACAAGAAGGGTTGATTGCAGAAATTGCACGGATGCTTGGCGGCGGGGCAGACAGACATTCGGCCGCCTTCTCGCATGCACGGGAGCTTTTGAAGAATGCAAAACGCTTGGCATAAACTAACGCATTGCTGGCCGCACACCTGGCTGGGCCTACGCGGACTAAGCTGGATTTTTCTGTGCGCGTTTTATGTGGCGTTCTTTGTGGGATTGTATAGTTTATGGCAGCTGATTGCCACGTTCTTTATGGCAGGGACACCCCTTGCAAAACGGCTCTTTACCGCCGCGTGCCTGCAAGCCGTCCTCTTGGGGCTGGGCGCCTTGGTGGTGTACCGGGTTTTAAACACTTTACACCAGCTGACCCATACACTTAAAAAATAGCTGGCCCCTTACTGGAAAACCTATTATTCCACAACCACTTTTGCTACAATATGTGCAGGGGGAGAAGGATGTGTATCCCTATCATATAACAAGGAGTGTGAACTATGTCTAAATGCTGCAAATGTGCTAAATGGTTTCCGCACAACTGGCTGTGCTTAAAGGGCTTGTCCATTGTATTTTTGGTGCTCTTTTATGTAGCGCTGGTGCATGCTGTTTTCCAGGCGTATGCGGTGTTCTCGTACCCGGCCTGGCCCGGCAAGGCGGAAATGTGGATGGCTTTCACCATGTATGTACTGGGTGATTTGGCCGCCGCAATCGGTTTCCTGACTTTGGCCAAAATCTTGAAAGCCTTGCGCAAAATTAAAAACGCCGTGGCTCCGTGCTGCTGCGCTGCCGAGCAAGCCGAAAAAGAAGAACCGGCCAAAGACGGCATTACCGAAGTAGTGGAAGAAGAATCCAAATAATATTACGGCGCGGAAAATTCCGCGCCGTCGTTTTGTTTTTTTATAGAGGGCTTGTATGAAAAAAAGCGTTTGGGCCGTTTGTTTGGCTGTGCTGGCAGCAACTGCCGTGCAGGCCGAAACTTTAAAAATGAAGAGCGGGGATCTGATCAGTGGGTCTATTTTGTCGCAAACCGAGTATACGCTGAACTTGGCCACCTCGTACGGCAACATTACGCTTAACCAACGCGAAATAGAACAAATCCTGCCTGATAAACACCGCCTGATTTTAAAGGGCGGCACACAGCTTGTCGGCGTGATTTTGGACATGGATGAGTTCAATTTAAAACTGCAAACAGATGACGGAAATACCGTCAATGTGGATATGCCACAAATCGTATCTATTGAAACGTACGATTACGACCAGGGCAAAAATGCACAGCAGGAATTTGTACAAGAAAATATAGAACGCCAGCAAGCCCAGGCGGCCGCCGCACAAGCCCTGGCCGCACGCCAACAAGCGACAGGCAACAAGGCCCAAGCCCCCGCAGTGGAGGCAGCCGGCGGATTAAGTTTTGATGCGGATATAGACCAGGTGTTTGACGCCAAAAAAGCCACCGTGATCAACGGTGCAGTCGTTACGCCGCAGGCCCAGGTAGAGGTGGCTGCCCCGCGCCGGATGACGGATGAGGAAGCCTTTCTCAATAACCAGCCCGTTACGCAAGAAACAGTACACCAAACGGAACCCGTAAAACTGGCTTCCAAAAAACCGCAGTCTGTACCCACCAAAAAGAATGAGAAGGCCTTTGCCAAATACTTTGCCATTGAAGCAGGAGCCATGCCGCTTGATTTAAAACTGGATAACTCCCAACGGGCCGGATACGGCAGTGAAGATAACTCCTTAGACGTAGGGGGCACCAGTGCGGCTATTTCTTCCAAATTTTTATGGCGCGTGAAGGACAGCAACTTTTGGCTGGGCCCCACGCTTGGCATTGCCAACATTGCAAACGCCTCCTTTGAAGACAAAGATCCCAATGTCGCCGCCGCAAACGCCGCCGCAAGTGCCGCCGGGAAAGACATTCCGTACCCCGATCCGCAGGTAAAAACCAGCGGGCAAATTTTAACACTGGGTGCGGCTGCCAACTATTATTTAAATCCGCAAAGCCGCTTTGCTTTTTATTTAACGGCTTCCGCCGCTTACGAAATGCTGACGCTCAATTACCGCGGCGAAATGGAAAGCAGTTCCATTAAGTCCAACGGATTTGCTGGCGCCGCCGGGCTTGGCGTAGAAACGTGGGTAGACGACCTGATGCTGGGGCTTGAGGCTAAACAAGTGTTTGCCCAACGCAGCGGAGAACTCAAAAATTCCGCTTCCTCCAACACGGTTATCCAAGCACAAATCAGCTGGAAATTTTAATGAAAATCCTCGTTCTGCCTAATGCGTTTAAAGGCTCTTTAAGCGCCTTGAAGGCGGCGCAAATTCTGACGCGCTCGTTACAAAAAAACCACACGGTGCGCGCCTTTCCGATTGCAGACGGCGGGGATGGATTTATTGATTTTTTTAGAACACTGGACCCACAGGCTTCCTGCATTTCACTCACCGCAAACAATGCCTTTTGTCAAAAAAAGAGAACCTCTTTTTTGCTCCTTTCCGACGGAAAAACCGCTGTAGTGGAAACCGCCCGCGTGTGCGGTTTGGGAACCGCCAAAAAAGAAGAACTGGACGTTTTACATGCTACCTCGTACGGCGTGGGGGAAGTAATCTTAAAGGCTGTTTCCCGCGGAGCAAAAACCATTTACGTAGGGCTTGGGGGCGTGGCCTGTAACGACGGCGGAGCCGGAATGGCCGTGGCATGTGGAGCAAAGATTTTAGATAAATCCGGCCGGAAAATTGCCCTGGGGGCCCAACCGCTTTTGCACGCACATAAGGTGGACCTGCATTTACTGAAAAAGAATTTAAAGGACGTAAAAATTTATGGGGTGGCGGACGTTACCAACCCATTGCTTGGGCCAAAAAGTTCGGCCAAGGTGTTCGGTCCGCAAAAGGGGGCCACCGCTGAACAAGTAAAAATGTTGGATAAAGCGCTAGCGGTTTGGGCCCGCGTTATGGCAAAGGCCACGGGCAAAAACGCCGCCCACACGCCCAGCACCGCGGCGGCGGGGGCCATCGCTGCCGGCCTGTACGGCTGTCTGAATGCCAAGCTGATTTTAGGAGCCGATTTTCTCTTTAAAAAAGCGGGGCTGGAAAAACAAGCGAAGTGGGCCGATTTACTAGTTACCAGCGAGGGAAAGCTGGACGGGCAAACCTTTTACGGCAAAGCGCCGTTGGCCGTACTAAAATTAGCCAAAAAATATAAAAAACCCACCTTGTTTATCTGCGGACAAGTGGACGAAAAAGCATTGTGCCGCCAGCCCTACTGCCCCGAGCAAATAGCGGTACTGGCAGACTTCGCTCCCACCGCCGACGAAGCCCAACGCAACGCCGCTAAATACTTGCGGCGCTTGGCCAAAAGCTTATAAGCTACTTATATACATAGCCATGCTGGAGCGCGGCTGTTTTTTCCGTGGCGTTTGCCCAGCTTCTGCAGACTTGGTCTACCGCCCGGTTTTTAACCCAAAATACGCTAAAAATAGCCATTTATGCCAGCATATTTAAAATCTCGGCAGGGTTTTCGGTTAAGAAATCCGGTTGGTACTGTGCTAGGACGGACTTAGTTCTAAACCCCCACAACACGCCGCACACGCGTACTCCAGCATTTTTGGCGGTTTGCATGTCTACATCAGAATCGCCAACGTAAAGCGTATCTTCGCGCGAAACGCCCGCCGCCAACAAAATATCTTCCACAATCTGCGGGTTGGGCTTGGTGGGGATTCCTTCCCGCTGGCCCAGCACCGCAACAAAATGAATCTGCGGAAAAAAATGTTTGACCAAACGCTCGGTAGCACTTTGGTACTTATTAGACGCTACCGCCAGTTTAACGCCGCGGCGCTGCAGCTCGGCCAGCAGGGCCGCTAGCCCAGTATACGGCAGGGTTTTGTCGGCCAAATGTTGGTCGTAATACGCAAAAAAGGCAGGACGGATTTTTTCCATATCCTCGGGTGTTTTGTGCCCTTCCGGCAGGGCCCGTTCCAACAGTTTTCCCACACCATTGCCCACAAAGCGTTGGCACTCCGCCTGCGAACGAACCGGTAACCCCAACGCTTCCAGTGCGTGGTTGGCCGCGCAGGCCAAATCATCAATCGTGTTTAAAAGTGTTCCGTCCAAATCAAAAATTACTAATTGTTTCATGTTTTCCCCCAAAAAAGAGCCCGCCTGTGGGCGGGCGTTAGAATTTTATAAGTGCTGTCTAAAGAAATCCGCCAAGCGTTGTTTGTACTCAAAGCCGCCCACTTCGGCACATTTGTTGTGCCGCGCACCGGGGACCAACCAAATCTCTTTTGGATCTCCGGCTTTTTTAAAGAGCATTTTTGCCTGGGCGGCAGGCACCAAGTTGTCATACCGTCCGTGGATAATAAACACGGGCCGCGGCGCAATTTTGGGGATGTTATACTTGGGGCTGTAACGCTCCGGATTGATTCCCAAATACTTGCGAATGTAATGCAGAATAATGGGAATAAGCGGGAAATACGGCACCTTGTGGTGTACCCACGCCCAGCGGGACACTACCCGGCGGAAGGAATAATAAGACGCTTCCGCCACCACGCACGAAATCTCAGGATTGCGGGCGGCCTCACAAATGGCCACCATGCCCCCCATGGAAAGGCCATAGAGGCCGATTTTTTCACAAAACTGCGGGCGGGTGTCGCGCAAAAACTGAACTGCGGCGGCGGCATCTTTTAACTCCAGGTACCCAATGGAGCTGGTTTTCCCGCCGCTCTCGCCCAGGGCGCGAAAATCAAAGTAAAACAGGTTAAAGCCCAAATCGTGCAGGAAATACGTGTTTTTAAAAATATCAGAGCGATTCATCCCCCAGCCATGCATTAAAATAATGGTTTTGTTGGAATACGTCTCGCTAGGAATAAACCATCCGCGCAGCTGCACCTTGTCTTCCGTTTTAAAGCATACATTTTCGTACGGAATGCCCATTTGGTCGGGCCAGGCCGAAAGCGGTTTACGTTTGGAAACCGGATGCAACACATTTTTGGCACACCGCATGCAAAACCATACCGTACACAACGCCAACAAGGCTACAACGCCCAACACAACAACTATCATGGTGAAGACAGTGCTCATAAAAGCTCCTTTTATTTGGTTGCTAAAACTCGTTTAAATGCCAGCGGCAAACAATCGGCCGAAAAACGGGCCAATACGCCATAGTCCGTCTTTTGGGCAGCAGCCAAGTCGCCCGCCAGCCCATGCAAATACACACCGCACAGCGCCGCCTTTAAAGCGCTTTCCGTACCAAATCCTTCGGCCTGCCCCAGCTGTGCCCACAACCCGGCAATTATGCCGGAAAGCACATCGCCGGTGCCCGCTTTGGCAAGGGCCGGGCCGCCTGTGGTGTTCTGCCACAGCTGCACGTCCTCCCCGTTTGGGCACCCCACCAGGGTTCCGTTTCCTTTTAACAAGGCTACGCTGTTTGTCAGGCGGCAGAGCGTCCGCACTTGTTCTTGGCGGGTGGATTCATCCGTGGCAATTTCGGTATGCAACAAACGCGCCATTTCGCCCGGGTGCGGCGTAAAAATAGAAGAACGGTTCTGCGGCCAATGTTCCGGCCAGTCTTCTCGCCGGGCCAAAAAATTAAGGGCATCCGCGTCGGCCACAAGCGGCAGGGGCGCCTCCTCCAAAAACATCCGCAAAAGCGGGCTGCTGCCCATGCCTGGGCCAACCACCGCTACGGACGGCTTCTTTTCTGCAAAAAAATGAGTCAGCACGCGGAAGGCCGAAAAGCTGATTTCGCCCTGTAAATTCTCCGGCAGCGGCAGGGTGATTACCTCGGGCAACGCGGCGGCAAATGCGGGCTGCATGCTTTGCGGAAGCGCCCAATACACCAGGCCCGCTCCAGCCAGCAAGGCACTTTTGGCGCACAAAAAACCTGCGCCGCACATCGTGCGCGAACCGGCCACCACCAGCACCCGCCCGAACGAACCTTTGTTGGCCGTTTGCGGACGCACGGGAAGAAGGGAACGGATCAATTCACTTGTCAGGTTTTTCATTGTTGCACCAAGGCCGTCGCCACGGCATATTCCGACGTGTGCGAGAGCGTAATTAAAATATGCAAGCCATCCGCGCGCGGATCCAGCACTTGGACTTGAGGACGGCCGTTTCCCAAATTGGTTACCTGGATATTTTTAAAAGGGACTCCGTCAAACGGAAGCGCCTTATAAACCGCCTCTTTGGCGGCGAAACGCACGGCTAAATGTTGGTATTTATTTTTACGCGCAAGCGAGTAGGCAATTTCCTCTGCAGAAAATACCCGCTCCAATGCTCCCGGCTTTTGGGAGAAGGCTTCAATGCGTTTAATCTGTACAATGTCCGTTCCCAAACCGAGTATTTGCATTTATTCCACCGTTACGCTCTTGGCCAAGTTGCGCGGGTGATCAATATCACACCCCAGCCGCTTAGCCACCCAATACGCTAAAAATTGCAAGGGCACTACATCCAGCACCGGCTGCAAAAGTGTGCTGGTTTGCGGCACGACTAGTACCTTGTCCGCCGCGTCTTTAATCCGTTTGGCACCCATTTTGGTGGTAAGCGCCACCACAAAGGCCCCGCGGGCACGGCATTCCTCGCAGGCATAGAGCATTTTATCAAACAAATCGTCGTACGGCATGAGCATAATCACAGGGGTACCTTTATCAATAATGGAGATGGGCCCGTGTTTGATTTCCCCGGCGGCAAAGCCTTCGGCGCTTAGATAAGAAACTTCCTTTAACTTCAGCGCTCCTTCCAACGCAATTGGATAATTGACGCCACGCCCCAAGAAGATAAAACGGTTTGCTTTATAAATTTTGCGCGTTAAATGGCGGACGTCATACTCCATTTTAACGGTATTCCCCATAAGTTTGGAAAGAGATAAGAGCTCTTTGTATAACTTTTCAAAGGCAGATTGGCTGAGGTTCCCGTTGGCCTGACCTAAAAAAGCGGCCAAGGCATACAGGGTGGTAATTTGGCTGGTAAACGCCTTGGTAGAGGCCACACTGATTTCCGGCCCGCAGTGGGTGAGAAATGTGCTATCGCACACACGGGTAAGAGACGAACCCTCCACATTGCAAATGGCCAAAGTGCGCAGACCCAACTCCTTGGCTTTCTTCATGGCGCCAATGGTATCGGCTGTTTCGCCGGATTGGCTGATCGCCACGACCAAAGTGCCGGGCATACGGGGCACGGCACGGTATTTGTATTCGCTGGCCAAATCCACACTTGTCGGAATACCCGCCAGTTGTTCCAAGTAATACTTGCCCACTAAACTGGCATGATACGCCGTACCGCATGCCACCAATTGAATATGGTGCAGTTTGCGCAGGGCATCGGTATCCAAGTTTAAAATTTTGCCAAAATCGGTGCGGGCGGAACGCAAGGTATCTTCAATGGCTTGGGGTTGGTCGTAAATTTCCTTGAGCATAAAGTGCGCATAACCGCCCTTTTCTGCTGTTTTTTGGTCCCACGAAATTTTGGTCGGTTTTGCTTTCTTTTCTTTACCGTCTTTATCCAACACCATTACATGATCCACATGCAACAAGGCAATTTCGCCGTCCTCTAAAAAGAGAACTTTCCCGGTGTGTTTTAAGAAAGCGAGCACGTCAGAAGCTAAAAAATTTTCCTCTTTCCCCAGCCCAATAACTAAGGGCCCCTGGTTCTTTACCCCAATGAGAAGCCCCGGCGTACGCGCCCATAACACACCATAGGCATAGGCACCGGCCAATTCTTTATTGGTTTTTTGGACCGCTTTTAACAGCCGGTCCGGGTCTTTAGAGGCACGGACGTGCAGCAGGTTTTCTTCAATCAGGTGGGCAATTACCTCAGTGTCCGTTTCGCTTTTAAAGCGGTGACCGCGGCTTTCCAGTTTTTGGCGAAGCGTGGCATAATTTTCAATAATGCCGTTGTGCACTACCACAATGTCGCCCGTGCAATCGGTATGCGGGTGGGAGTTATCTTCGCTCGGTTTGCCGTGGGTGGCCCAGCGGGTATGCCCTAAGCCAGAAGTGCCCTTGGGATTGGCCACCAAGGCGGCCTTTTCCAGCTCGGACACTTTTCCTACTGCCCGGACAGTGACCAAATTGCCGCCTTGCAGGACGGCCAAACCGGCGGAATCATAGCCGCGGTACTCTAATTTCTTAAGACCGTCAATCAAATACGGTACGCAATTGTTCGTACCCACATAGCCAATAATTCCGCACATAGTTTCCCCCCTACAGGAGTTCCTTCATTTCGCTAACCGCTACGGGAAGCCCCGCAAAAACCGACCGCGTAATAATAGAAAACCCGATGTTCATACACGCCATTCCGCCAATGTCAGCCACCGCCAACACATTGTGGTAATCCAACCCGTGCCCGGCGTGAACTTCCAATCCCAGCTCCTTGGCAAGCAAGGTGGAAAGGGCCAAGTCCTGCAGCAGTTTGCGGGTTTGTTTGGCGTTGGTAGCCTCGCTGTAATCGCGTGTGCAAAGTTCTACAATGTCCGCCCCTAATTTGGCAGCCGTGCGCACATCTGCCGCCACCGGACTGACAAATAAGCTGACCAAGATTCCTTTTTTGTGGAGTTTTTCAATCATCGCAAGCAGTCGCTTTTGAACAGCCGGCGTAAATTTAAGCCCGCCCGTGGTGGTAATTTCGCCCGGTTCTTCCGGCACAATGCAAACGGAAAACGGCTTGTATTTTAAAGCGGCTTTTTCCAGCTCGGGCGTATAGGAACATTCCAAATGAATTTTGCCCGGAAAGGCCTTGCATAGGCGGGAAATGTCTTTTTCGCTAATGTGTCTTTCGTCCTTACGCAAATGGACAACTATGTAATCCGCCCCCGTTGCCAAGCAAACAGCGGCCGCATCCACCGGATCCGGCCACGGTGCCCGGCGCGCTTGGCGCAAGGTGGCAATATGGTCTATATTTACACCCAATTTTAAACTCATTTTTTTACTCCCGTTTTTTGGAGATACAAGGCTTCCACCTCGTTCACCACACGTTCTACGGCTTGCGGGTCCTTTCCTTCCACCAAAATACGCAATTTGGGCTCCGTACCGCTGTAGCGCACAATTACGCGGCCTTGGCCATTCATCGTTTTTTCAATTTTCGCCACACCCGGCAAAAATCCTTCCAGTGTGTCCAGCGGGGGCTTTTGCACCACCTGCACGGCTTTTAATCGGCTGGGATATTTCGTCCACTGGTCGGCAAAATAGCTGACCGGACAACCCGATTTTTTAACAAATTGCAGAAATTGCAGGGCAGACAAAATGCCATCCCCCGTATTGGAAAAACGGCGGAAAATAATGTGCCCGGAGGTTTCCCCGCCAATGGAAAGGTTTTCCTTTTCCATGGCTTCGGACACATACTTGTCCCCCACGGTGGTCAGGACAACATCCACCCCGTTTTCCTTTAAATAGTTAATACAACCCAAATTGGCCATAATAGTAAGCACGGCTTTATTGTCGTTTAGCTGGCCTTCTTTCTTAAGGCACAACGCGGAAGAGGCAATGATATTATCTCCGTCTAGCTGGCGGCCTTTTTCATCAGACGCAATCACACGGTCGGCGTCGCCGTCAAAACTAAAACCGATAAAGGCGCCTTCCTTTTTGGTCAGCTCCTGCATAAATTCGGTATGCAGCGCCCCGACATTTTTATTAATGTTGGTGCCGTCCGGCTTAGCAGCCGTTACCACGACCTCCATACCCAACCCGGCAAACACCTTCGCCGCTACCTTGGAACTGGCGCCGTTGGCGCAATCCAGCACCACTTTGGTGCCCTTGAGCAAAGAGGCATCCACCGTGGACATTAAAAATTTTTCGTATTCTTGAACGAGAGAAAAATCCTCTTGGAATGTGCCCTTGGGGGCAGGGATAGAAGTAAGCGATTCAATTTCGGCTTCAATGGAATTTTCCAATTCTTCGGGAAGTTTTGTTCCCTGATTGGTAAAGAATTTGATGCCGTTAAACTCGGCCGGGTTATGGCTGGCCGAAATGACCACACCGCACAAACTGCCTGTTTTTTTGACCAAATACGCCACGGCAGGGGTGGGCGCAATGCCCACACTAATGACATTGGCACCACTAGCGCGGATGCCCTTTTCCAACGCGGCCAAAATGGCAGGGCCGGAAGCACGTGAATCCTGGGCAATAATCACCTGCGGTTTTAAATGAGCCGCTTGGGCATATCCCTGCAGTTCCCGCAAGGACGCATAGCCCAGTTTTTGGATAAAATCATCCACCAACGGAAACTGTCCGGCTACAGCGCGGACTCCGTCGGTTCCGAAATACTTTCCCATAAGTCTCTCCTCGCGCCGGGGGGATATAAACCGACGCTGTTGGTGCCCGAATTCTGCGTAAAAATGCCGCTAAAAGAGCTCCGCTTGTTGAGCCTCCGGCCGGACGGCCTTTGGCGCCTTCGGTTCCTCTTGTGTGGGTTCTTGCACAGCCGGCTTGGGCGATTCTTCCGCCTTCGCCGCGGGTTTTAAACCTAGAATTTCGTCAATCTCGGCGGACTCCACGACTTCTTTCGCCAGCAGAGTTTCCACCAGTTTATCAAACACCGCACGGTGGGAGGAAATAATTTCCTTCGCGCGGGAATAGGACGAATTAATCAAGCTTAAAATTTCTTCATCAATGGTGCGGGCGAGTTCTTCGGAATAGGTTTTATGGCGGGACAAATCGCGCCCCAAGAACACTTCGCCGTCATCCCCGTTAGGCAAGGCAATCGGCCCCAGCTTTTCGCTCATGCCCAGCTCCACCACCATTTTGCGCGCGTACGCCATGGTTTTGTTGAGGTCGTCGCTTGCGCCGGAGGTAATTTCGCCAAATACAATTTCCTCCGCGGCACGTCCGGCCAGCAAAATGCACAGCTTGTCCAAAATTTCGGATTTGCTGGTTAAAAATTTATCTTCCAGCGGCAGCTGCAAGGTGTAGCCCAATGCTTGCCCGCGGGGAATAATGGTGACCTTGTGCACCGGGTCGGAATGGTTGGTCAGCCGTGCCACCAGGGTGTGCCCGCTCTCGTGCGCGGCAATGACGCGCTGTTCATGCTTGGAGATAATGCGGCTCTTTTTCTGCGGACCGGCAATTACGCGTTCAATGGCTTCGTCCATATCCGCCGAAGTAACGGCTTCTTCGTCGGCGCGGGCAGCCAAAATAGCGGCCTCGTTAATGACGTTAGCCAAGTCCGCCCCCACAAAGCCGGGCGTCCCTTTGGCGACTGTTTTCAGATCCACGTCCGGGCCCAGTTTGACCTTTTTGGCATGCACTTTTAAAATTTCCTCGCGGCCCTTTAAATCCGGCGCGGGCACGGAAATGTGACGGTCAAAACGGCCGGGACGAATGAGTGCCGGGTCCAACACGTCAGGACGGTTGGTGGATGCCATTAAAATAATACCCTGTTTGCTTTCAAAACCGTCCAGCTCAATTAGCAATTGGTTGAGCGTTTGTTCGCGTTCGTCATGCCCACCGCCAATACCCGCAAAACGGCGGCGCCCCACGGCGTCCAGCTCGTCAATGAAAATAATGGCGGGAGAGTTCTTTTTGGCCTGGTCAAACAAATCGCGCACGCGCGCCGCACCGACACCGACGAACATTTCCACAAATTCCGAAGCCGACGCGGAAAAGAACGCCACGCCTGCCTCGCCCGCTACGGCCTTGGCGAGTAGGGTTTTCCCTGTTCCCGGGGCCCCGTACAAAAGCACGCCTTTGGGTAATTTCCCCCCTAATTTTTGGAATTTCTTAGGATTTTTTAAGAATTTTATTACGTCTTCCAATTCTTCTTTGGCTTCGTCGCATCCGGCTACGTCTTTAAACGTTACCGTTTGTTGGGAAGGGTCCTGCATTTTGGCTTTGGAGCGGGCAAAATTCATGGCGCTTTTGCCGTCGCTTCTTTGCGGGCGCAAAAAGATGAACCACCACAGCCCGATAAGCAGCACAATCCACAACACGTTAAACAAGATGTTGCCCACCCAGCTGTTGTCCCGCTCGGCTTTATATTTCACCTTAGCGGCGGACAGTTCCTTCACCAGTTCCGGGTCGTCCATACGCACCGTTTTGAACGGCGCAAATTTGCCAGAGGCGTCTTTGTATAAGCCGCTGATCATTTCCGGAGCTACTGTTAAATCCGACACTTCGGCCGCAGCCACCTTTTGCTTAAAGTCGGAGTAATCCAACACAGCCGGCTTGGTGCCCGGCTTGTTAAACAAAAACACCGCCACGGCAAAAATGGCCAGCCAGCCGATAATCTGCCCGACGGATATAATTCTGCGGTTGTTCGGATTTTTCTTGTTCTTCATTATTTTTTAAATACTCCAATATAAGGCAAGTTGCGGTAAAGTTCGTTGTAATCCAAGCCGTACCCAATCACAAATTCGTTCGCCACGGTAAAGCCGACATATTTCGGAGTGACGGAAACCTTGCGGTTGCACGGTTTATCCAACAGACAGCAAATTTCAATGCTGGCCGCCCCGCGGTTTTTGAGGTTGCCCAGCAGGTACTCCATGGTCAGCCCCGTGTCTACAATATCCTCCACAATCACGACGTGGCGGCCTTTAATGCTTTCGCGTAAGTCCAGCATGGTGCGCACTTGGCCCGTGGTAGAAGTGCCCCCGGCGTAAGAAGACAGGCACATAAAATCCATGTTGCAATCTACGCTGATGTTTTTCATCAAATCGGAATAGAACAAAATGCACCCGCGCAAAATACCCACGAACAAGGGCTGTTTGCCGCGGTAATCGGCAGAGATTTGGCGGCCAAGTTCGGCGGTGCGTTTGGCCAGTTGTTCTTCGGAAAATAAAACACGTTCTAAAACGGGGTTTTCAGACATAAATCCTCCAATAGGGAATATATATACAGGATACCTTTTTTTCGCCTAAAAGGAAAGGGGAAAGGACACGCCCAACAGGCCTAAGGTCCCCTAGGCCTTTTTCGGCCCTTGTGCAGAGCGTATCAAATCGTTATACTATAAGTATGAAAAAACTTATACTTCTTTTGCTAGCGGTCTTAATCTCTTGGATCCCGGCATGGAGCCAAACACAGATTTCTTCCCAGGCCATACAAGAGAAAATTAACCAAGGGGCAGAAGCCTCTTTGGACCGGTTTGAAGAGGAACTGCATCGCACGGGGGAACTACTCCTATCCTTGGAAACCTCTTGGGCAGATTTACAAGAATCGCTAGTGCCATTATCTTGGAACGAATTTTTACAACGAAACAAAAACTTACAAAAAGAATTACTGGAAGCCCAAAAAGCTGAAACCAGAAGGATGGAGCAATTTCTGCGGGACAACCCCAATTATGTACTTCCCAACACTCCCTTTTTGAACTCTGCTCCTGATTATTCCCATGCATTTACCCACAAATATGTGTTCATTGGGGAAGCGCACGATTCTGCCTCCGCTCCGCAGGAGGTTATTAATATTTTGACAGCTGCCCGACAGGCGCGGCCACACGCTAAAATTCTCCTGGCACAGGAGTTTTTAAGCTGGACGGGGGAGGATGGAGAATCTTTACTAAAAAAGCCGAAGGTATCCTCTCATCTAACATCCGTCTACCCACAAGTTACCCGGGTAGCCGAAGAATTAAATATAGATCAACTCGCATTAGAGGATTCTATTTTCTACGTGGAGGAGAGCACACCTCATAGAAAGAGAAAAAATGCCCTTCAATCTGTGGGGGTAAAAACAGGAAACTACTTTATTTGGATTTCCCCACAAGACAAGCTCCCTTCAGGAATAAAACAACGGGAAGGATGTAGCCGACTTGAAAACCGCTGGCTTGCTGCAGGCGCAATAATTGGTAACTCTCCTTTCGGCGTAGTGGAACGCAACCTTCAATGGGCAAAACGCTTAAGCTTGGTGGAGTCTTTCTATGACTTGATACTGGTATATGCAGGAGCTGGCCACTTTTCAGGTTTTCAGCCATATGACCTTCCCACTTTGCTTGACCGCTGGGACTCTACTATTATTTCTTTGTATCCACAGGATGAAATCTTTTACAAAAACTCGGATTATTACGACCAGGTAAATACTGCCCTTGAAGCTGCACGAATTACTAATGACCAATATATTATTGCGGAACAAAACAAAATCCTCACGGATATATTGTTGACAAACGGGGGAGCGGCCTTCCAAACACGTATGAATGATGCCTTGGAACACTGGGAAAATCCCAACCTCCCTGTTTGGAACTTAATAACCGAGGAAGATGTTACAAAGGCAAAGACCTCTTTAAAAACAATAGAAAAAGGAAAAAAGGAAGTTGAGTGCACCTATTTGGTATTTATGAAAGAAGCGCGCGTCCCCGCCGCACAACTTCTTAAAACAAACACATGCAGAGTACCGATTAGCTCGCAAAAATAACATTTTGCAACAAAGCCCCGGTTTCCCGGGGCTTTGTTTATCTGCCAAAAAGTTTGTCAAGCTGCTTCATATTTAGTTGGGCTACACAGGGGCGTCCGTGTGGGCAATGCATGCCGTCTTTGCACTTCTTCATATTTTCCAAGAGCCCCTCCGCCTCCGCCGGAGAAATTTGGTCGTGCGCTTTAATAGCTTTTTTGCAGGCCAGCATAGCCACCATTTTACGCTTTAGACTTTCTGTAGACTTGGCCGGATCCCCCACCACTTGGGAAAGGGCCACAATAAATTCCTTCATTTCATCTTCTTTAAAGCGTATCATATGCGGCCGAGTGCGTACCAAAACCGTACGGGCGGAAAAAGGTTCCAGCTCAAAGCCGGCCGTTTTAAGCCACGGCGCCCACGACAACAGCGTCTCCGCATTAGACGGTGGCAAATCCACGTGAATGGGAAAAAGCAATTTCTGCACCTGTACGCCATGGGCTTCAAAGGCGTCCAGGTAGTGTTCAAAAAGCACCCGCTCCTGCGCGGCGTGCTGATCAATCAGCACGAGCCCAAGCGGATTTTCAAAAAGTAAGTAACTTCTTTGCAATTGCCCCAAATAGTGGTATGGCCCCTTATACCAGTCCGGCCCGGAGGTTGGGAGCTGCGGCGCGGAAGTAGGCTCCGTGGAAACGCCGGACACAGGTTCCGGCTCTGTCGGGCGGGCAATGTATTCAATCGGCTCCTCGGTTTCCCGGAGTAAAGAAGCGGGTTTAGGGGCAAAATCCCCCAGTTTTTTAGGCGGCTGCGGCACAAAGGCCTGCGCGTACACATCCATGGGCAGCGGCTCCGGCTGGGCCGCTGGCCGAGCCTCAAACAGCTTTTCAGCCGCCGGCGCCGCGGCAGGCGGCAAAGAAACCGCCACCGCTTCGGCCGTCACTTCCACCGGGTGGGCATTTTGGAAGATCGTTTCGCCCGCGCAGTGCATCAAATAGCCAAATACTTTGTTTTCGTTCACAAAGCGAATGTCGCGCTTTTGCGGGTGAATGTTAACGTCAAAATCCTCCGGGTTCAAAGTCATGTATACCAAAAACGCGGGGTGACGGTCTTTGGGTCGGACATTTTGATAAGCCTTATAAATAGCTTGTTGCACCGTTTTGGAATCTATAGGACGGCGGTTGACAAAGGTGTATTGCATGTCCCGCACGGAGACCAATTTGTCGGCCGGGGTTAAAAACAGTTTAAGCCCCATTTCACCGAACTCTTTAAGCACCAAACTGCGGGCGACTTCTTCGCCTAAAATTTGTGTGGCACGGACGGTGACGGCCTCTTGGAGCGGCCCGTTTTGGGCGGGCAAATCGTAAGCCGTACGGCCATTTATCCGCACCCGGTACCCCACCTGCAAATTGGCCAAAGCACTTTCTTCAATCACCTTGAGCAAACAGGCTCGTTCATACGAATCGCTCTTTAAAAATTTAAGGCGGGCCGGGACATTGTAAAAAAGATCGCGGATTTCCACTGTCGTGCCCTGAATGGCAGGGGCCGGGCTTTCGGCCACTGCTTTCCCGGCGGCCAACTCCAAACGGTGGCCCTGCCCGTCCGCCGGGCAACTGGTAAGGGTTAAATGCGAAACGGCCGCCACACTATACAAAGCTTCGCCGCGGAAACCAAAAGTATGCAGTGTGGCCAAATCCCCAAATGAGCGGATTTTGCTGGTAGCATGGCGCAAAACACTCAGGCGCAAATCCGCCTCGTCCATCCCGCAGCCATTGTCGTTAATGCGGATGAGCTCGCGGCCGGCGCCTTCAATGTCTATATTTACGGCGGTGGCCCCGGCATCTATGGCGTTTTCCAAAAGTTCCTTGAGCACACCTGCCGGGCGTTCAATCACTTCGCCGGCGGCAATTTTGCCAGCGGTTTTTTCGTCCAAAACTTGAATGTTACTCATTGATCCGTTTCTTCCATTCGCAAATTAACTGCAGGGCCGCCATAGGGGAAAGCTGGTCCGTATCGGTCAGTTTAATTTCCTCCACAATCGGCGACGAGAATAAATCCTTTACCATATCTTGCTCTTTGGCGGAAATTTTGGCCCCTTTTTTGGCCTCTAAATCCTTGAGCACTTTTTTGGCACGCACCGTGCACGCCGGAGGCAATCCGGCAATCTCGGCCACGTGGATACCGTAAGAGCGGTCCGCCGCACCGGGTAAAATTTGGTACAAAAAGGCCAGGCGGCTTTCGCCCGCAGCGTCTTTATATTCCTTGGCCTCTACATGGAAATTGCGTACGCGCGTGTATTTATTTTCCAAATCCACCAGTTCAAAGTAATGGGTGGCAAACAGTACCTTCGGGCCGCCGTGGGGTTTATAAAGATATTCCACAATGGCCCAGGCAATGGATATGCCGTCAAAGGTGGAAGTACCGCGGCCCACTTCGTCCAACAAGATGAGGCTGCGCGGCGTCATAGACGCCAAAATATGCGCGGTTTCGTTCATTTCCACCATAAAAGTGGAGTTACCGCGGCCTAAGGCATCGTGTGCCCCGATACGCGTCATAATTTTATCTACCACGCCGATGTGGGCTGCCTCGGCCGGGACAAAACTGCCCATTTGGGCCAAAATAACCAAAATGGCAGTTTGCTTTAGGAATACGCTCTTCCCCCCCATGTTGGGGCCTGTAATAAGCATAATTTGCGTTTTGTCGGTGCCGATTTCCAGCTTGTTTGGCACAAAACTGCCCGCGGGAAGGGTTTGTTCCACCAGCGGGTGGCGACCCTTTTCGTAGTGAATGGCGGTGCCGTTATCCACGGTAGGCTTGGTCCAATTTCCCCGCATGGCCACCAAGGCCAAAGAGGAATAGACATCCAGTTCGGATACGATTTGCGCAAACACCTTTAGGTGTTCCAGCTGCGCCGCCAAGGTTTTGCGAAGCGCGTCAAACAGCGAGCTTTCCAACCGAATAATACGCTGTTCCGCATTTAAGATTTTATCCTCTAGCGCCTTTAATTCTTCGGTGATAAAGCGTTCCGCGTTTACAAGCGTCTGCTTGCGCACATAACTATAAGGCACTTTGGCAATCTGCGATTTGGTTACCTCAAAATAATAGCCAAAAACGGAGTTATACCCTACCTTGAGGGTAGAAATGCCAGTTTTTTCGCGTTCGCGGGTGCAGAGTTCTTCCATGGTTTTGCTGCCGTTGGACTTAAGCGAGCGGAGCTCATCCAGCTCGGCATTATATCCAGCGCGAATCACATGCCCGTCAGACAGGCGCAGGGGCGGATTTTCGTCTACTGCTTCGTAAAGCAGGCGGGACATTTCCTTTAATACAGGCAAATGCTCCGCAAGGGCGCTCCCCAAATGCGGCGCCAGGGCGGGATAATTAGCAAACCAAGTGGCAATCGGGTCCACGTTTAAAAGCGAATTGCGCAACCCGGACAAATCCCGCGGAGAGGCGGTGCCGGTGGCGGTGCGCGTCATAATGCGTTCAATGTCGGAAATGTTCTGCAGAAGGGCCGTTAAATCTGCCAAGGCCGACTGATTGCCCACAAAAGCTTCCACCGCGTTTTGGCGCAACGCAATTTCGGCCGGGTCCATCAGCGGGTGGAGAATCCACTCTTTTAATTTGCGGCTGCCCACTGCTGTGTGGGTTTTGTCCATAAACGCCCACAGACTGCCCTTGCGTCCCCCCTCCTGGCTTTTGACCAGTTCCAAAGAGGCCACGGCGTTTTCGTCAATTTGCAAGCATTCCTTCAGCTCGCGGTAGGCAGGGATTAAAACGGTTTTAAAGCTGGGTTCCGTAACGTTTAAATACTTCATGGTCTGCAAAGCACAGGCCAGCGCGGCCTTTTTGTTGCCCCAGGCGCCCAAGGCGGGCCAATTGTCGGGCAGGGTGTAATCGCCGTCAAAGGGTTCCTGCTCTGTTAACGTTAAACTGCCCGGCAGTACGACCTTGGTTTTAAGCGGTTCCAGCGTGCTCTTATCGGCAATAATTTCCGCCGGATTAATGGCGGCTAACACCCCGGCCAGGTTGGTGAGGGAGGGGTCTTTATCGTTTTGGTTGACCCAAAACTCCCCGGTGGACACCTCCACGCACGACAGCGCCCACCCGGTCTTTCCAACGGAAAGCGCCACCAAATAGTTGGAATCGTTGGCCTCCAGCAGGGTATCTTCCATAACGGTGCCGGGGGTGATAACCCGCGTGACCTTGCGTTCAAAGAGTTTGGTGGTTTTGTCCATGACCGAGCTGGTTTGCTCGCAAATACCAATCTTCTTCCCTGCGTTAAGGAGCCGTACGATGTAGTTGTTTGCCGCATGAAAAGGGATTCCGCACATGGGTACGCCGTTGCGTGCGGTGAGAGTGAGGCCCAAGAGTGCGCTGATTTCGCGTGCTTGGTCGTCAAACATTTCGTAAAAATCGCCCAACCGAAAAAACAACACGATACCCGGGTATTTGGAGCGGATATCAAAGTATTGCTTCATGAGCGGGGTAAGGGAGGTGTTTTGCATAGGGATATTCTAGCAATTTTTGGCGGGAATTGCCCGACGGGGCGCCCAGGGAATTCCATCGGCCCCGCACCTCCGACGGCGGGCACAAAGAATGACAGAAAATTATTTTTTTGTTATAATATTTGTACCTAGTTGTTTAAGTAATAACTAGCCCGGAGCTTTCGGCTCCGGCCTTTTAATGTTTTGTTTGGTAGGATGGCTGAGCGGTCAAAAGCAACGGTCTGTAAAACCGTCGGGCTACGCCCTACATAGGTTCGAATCCTATTCCTACCACCATTTACCCCGCGAAAGCGGGGTTTTTTGTTAGGTGGTAGGAAAGAAACACCAACTGCTTGGTGTTTCGGTAGGATGAGAAAGCCGGAGCCTTATACGAGTTTGAGGCCAAAGGCCGAAAGGCGAGTATGGCGAGGCGGGGCCGCGAGCCGCGCGCGTCAGTAAGCGGACTTGTGGCCGAATCCTATTCCTACCACCATTTACCCCGCGAAAGCGGGGTTTTTTGTTAGGTGGTAGGAAAGAAACACCAACTGCTTGGTGTTTCGGTAGGATGAGAAAGCCGGAGCCTTATACGAGTTTGAGGCCAAAGGCCGAAAGGCGAGTATGGCGAGGCGGGGCCGCGAGCCGCGCGCGTCAGTAAGCGGACTTGTGGCCGAATCCTATTCCTACCACCATTTACCCCGCGAAAGCGGGGTTTTTTATTAGGTGGTAGGAAAGAAACACCAAAAATAATTCAGAGATTTTTACCGTACAACAAAACACCCCGGGGGAAACCAAACCCTCGGGGTGCTTTGGAAACTGCAATCGTTTACAGTGCCGTTTTGAGCCCTTCAATAAACTCAGCCCACGGGCGTTTGGCCTCGCCGCCACCTTGGGCAAAGTCGGCGCGTCCACCGGCGCGGCCGTTAATATCCGCGGCAATTTGCTTGGCCACGGTGGCAGCATCTGTGTTAGGCAGTTTGCCCGCCGTTTTGACCACAAAGGCGCGCTTGCCGTCTCTGTCGCAGGCGACAATCACCAGCGCCTGTTTGTGCTTTTGCGCAATGGTGTCGGCAATGCCGCGCAGCTCTTTGGGTTCTGCGCCATCTGCCTTGCGCACCACGAGCACTGTGCCGTTTTTAAGCGTAACGCTCATTTCGTCAATACCACCGGCGGCCAAGGTCTTTTCGCGGAATTGCAGATAGCGTTTTTTGACCTCTTTGAGTTCATCCGCAATTGCATTCACCCGCGCAAAAACATCCTTGGAGGGAACTTCCAAGCGGGCAGCCAATTCTTCGGCTTGACGGTTGACGTTCTTTAAATAGTCCAGTGCCGCATAACCGGCCACGCCTTCCACACGGCGCACCCCAGCAGAAACGGAGCCCTCTTTCAGCACCAACACCGTCATCACTTCGGCCGTATTCTTAACGTGCGTTCCAGCGCAAAGTTCCAAACTGTATTTTTGTTCGGGATGTTCAAAGCTGCCGCCCATCAGCACAAAGCGGGCCGGATCCGCATACGTTTCACCCAACAGCGTGACCGCACCCAATTTTTCGGCATCTGCCAGCGGGCGCGTTTGGCAGACCACGGGCAGGGCCGCTTCGGCCGCCCGGTTGGCAATCGTCCACGCTTGGTTTAATTCCTCAGCGGTCGGCGTTTTAGAAAGGGTATAGTCAAAGCGGAAGCGTTCCGGCGACACATAAGAACCGCTCTGGTGCACGGACGGGCCAAACACTTGCCGCAGAGCGGCGTTTACCAAGTGAATAGCACTGTGGTTGGCCATACAGCGTTTGCGCAACGCCGCATTGACCCGCAAAATGACGGTTTGCCCCTTTTTAAGAGAACCTTCCACTTTGTGCAGGAAAACCTTGCCCACCGGTTTTTGTACATCCTCCACACGGGCCACTTCTTTACTGTCCAACAAAATAACGCCTTTGTCGCCCACCTGTCCGCCGGATTCGGCATAGAAAGGGGTACGGTCAAACACGGCGTATCCCGTGCCGGATATTTCGTCCGTCAGTTCAAATTTTTCGTTGAGCAGCATCAGCACCGTGCCCGTATCCGTCAAGGTTTCATACCCCGTAAACACGGTGACAGGATTGTGGGTTTCCACATGCTGCATCATATAGGCTTTGTCTTTGGTAAATTCATCTGCGTACGAGCGGCTTTTTGCTTGCGCGGCAGTTTTGGCGGCGTCATATCCCTTTTCGTCCACCATTACCCCCTTGGCAGCGGCAATTTCTTTGGTCAGTTCCAACGGGAACCCATAAGTTTCGTGCAGGTGGAAGGCCTCTTCCCCTGGCAAGGTTTTGCCGCAGGCGGCGAGCAAAGCGGAAAGTTTT
This sequence comes from uncultured Elusimicrobiales bacterium, assembly GCA_934667625.1. Taxonomy (GTDB): domain Bacteria; phylum Elusimicrobiota; class Elusimicrobia; order Elusimicrobiales; family Elusimicrobiaceae; genus Avelusimicrobium. The sequence continues at coordinate 57,798 of CAKUMH010000006.1, read as the reverse complement.
TCCTCGCCCGTCACTAAGGTCTTTAAGAAGGTGCTTTCCTCCAGTTTTAATACGTCCTGAATGTGAGCAAGGTTTTTGTCAATTTCCGGGTACAAACCTGCAAAGATCTGCTTGACCACAGGCACCAGCGTGTAGAGGTACGGCTTGTCGTTACCCATTAGTTTGGCATACCGCGCGGCGCGGCGGATCAGACGGCGCAGAATGTAGCCGCGGCCTTCGTTAGAGGGCAAAATGCCTTCGGCAATTAAAAAGCTGGAGCTGCGGACATGGTCGGCAATAATGCGCAGGGCGGAAATTTCTTCCTTTGTTTCGCCCTTAATGTGCAAATCCGCCTGGGCCTGATGAATGAGCGGAGTGAAGAGGTCCGTTTCAAACACGTTTTTGGCATTTTGCATGGCCATGCACAGGCGTTCCAATCCCATGCCCGTATCAATGTTGTTGTGGGGCAGGGGTTTAAAGGAACCGTCCTCTTGGCGGTTGTAGCTTTCAAATACGATGTTCCAAATTTCTACAAAGCGGCCGCAATCGCATGTAATGTCGCAATGCGGGTTTTTGCAGCCTTTGTCTCCAAAGTCGTAATAAATTTCGCTGCACGGACCGCACGGGCCTGTGGAACCCATGGTCCAAAAGTTGTCGGCTTCGCCCAATTCAAAAATGCGTTCTTTGGGCACATATTGCAGCCACAGATTGTAGGCTTCTTCGTCACGCGGGGCAACGCCGCCTTTGTAAATGCTGACATAAAGGCGATCTGGCGAGAGGCCGAGCGTCTTGGTCAAATACTCCCACGCCCAGGCAATCGCTTCCTTTTTGAAATAATCGCCAAAGGAAAAGTTGCCCAGCATTTCAAAAAAAGTGAGGTGGCGTTCGGTAAAGCCCACGCTGTCAATATCCGTGGTGCGCACGCATTTTTGGCAGGTGGTGGCATTTTTGAGGGAATCATCAATGCCTAAAAAATTGGCTTTAAACTGTACCATGCCCGCCGAGGTGAAGAGGAGCGTCGGGTCGCTATGCGGAATGAGGGAGCTGGACGCAATAATCGGCAGGCCTTTGGAATGGAAAAATTGTAAATATCCGTTTCTGATTTCTGTGCTTGTTTTCATAAAACCTTCTTGTTTAACGTTTAAAACATATATAATAAAGTATATCAAATACAGGGGCTCCCCGCTCCTATCAAGGAAAAAATATGCACAAAATTTTTGGATATTTGCTTATTTGCATTGGTTTATTGTTTATCTTTTTCTCCGTTATCGGCATGTACAAGGTGTTCGTAAACGGAGGGGCGGTAGTGCCTGTTTTGCAACTGACAGACTTACAGATAAGCACACAATACGGGCCGGTGTTACTGCCGATGAAGGCGCTCAGCCAACTGGCCAACCTGGGACTGTTTGCCGTACTAATGCTTTTTGTGCTGGCTGCGGGGAACAAAATTGCCCAAGTGGGCAATGGCCTGCTCAAAACCGAACGCATTTATGACGCGATTAAAGAATCCGGCGCAAATGCCGAAGGAGTGAAAAAGGCATGAAAATTCGCTTTATTTTAAACCCGCACAGCGGGAAACTAAAAGGGAATGCAGAAAAAATTGAAAAAATGGCGCAGGCCATTTTGCTTAATTTTCCGCAGGCAGATTTGTGCAAAACCAAAGCACCCAACCACGCCACGGAGCTAGCGCAAGAGGCAGCCCAAGAACATTTTGACGCCGTTGTGGCCATCGGTGGAGACGGCACCATTAACGAAACCGCCCGCGGACTGGTGGGCACGGAAACAGCCCTGGGCGTACTGCCCAACGGGTCCGGCAACGGCTTTGCGCGGGAGCTGGGCATGCCGCTTACGCTGGAGGAAGGGCTGGTACGTTTGCAGCACGCGGCCCCAGTACGCTGTGATGCGGGCCGCGCCAATGGGGAACTCTTTTTAAATTTAGCCGGGGTCGGCATTGAAGCGGAAATCGCGTGGCAATTTATGGAACATGGGAAAAATGGGAAACGCGGCATGTGGCCGTATTTCAAAATCGGGGCCAAGACGGTGTTTTCCTATCAGCCGAAAAATTTGGAAGTGCTGGCGGACGGAAAAACTGAAAAACTCGCGCCGCTTACGCTAGTCTTTGCCAACGGACGCCAATATGGCAGCAACTTTAAAATTGCCCCCAAAGCCAGCTTGACGGACGGACTATTAGACATGGTGACCGTGTACAACGCACCCAAATGGAAAATTGCCCTGGCTGCGCCCTCGTTTTTTACAGACAAGTGGCGCCCCTTTGGCATTACCGCCACCCAACACGTCAAACACGCGCTTATCCACCTGCCCGGAGAAATTGTCTACCATATTGACGGGGAACCGCGCAAAACACAAGACCAATTGGAAATGGCCGTGGAACCCAGCGCCTTAAAAGTATTGCTCCCGGAGAAATAAATGCCCCGCCGAAGAAGAACCTCTTCCCGCCGTACAAGCACCTCAAAACAGGCAAAGTTTTGGGCGTCTGTGATTGCGCTGGCCGTGCTGTATATCATGCAGCAGCAGGGCAAACCTCTCACGCAAACAGGCGAAGTGGAGGACGGAGCGATGTTCCAGCAAGTGTCTGTAGCGTCCGTGTATGACGGAGACACGTTTAAAATTAATTTGAACTGCTCCCTTGCGGTGTACTGCGAAAAAGTGCCCGTGCGCGTGCGCGGCGTGGACACGCCGGAGATAAAAGGGACAGCACGGGAAAAGAAACTGGCACAAAAGGCTAAGGAATTTACTCAAGCGTTTTTGGACCAAAAACCTATTACTCTGACGGATTGCGGACGGGATAAATACTTCCGCCTGCTCTGCGATGTAACCAACGCAGACGGGGAAGATTTGGCCACCGAACTGATCCGCCGTGAGTTAGGCGACCCCTACAACGGCGGGACTAAATCAAAACGGTTTCAATAGTTATAGGTAGTAGATATTCAATTAAGCTCATCAGCAAAACTGGGTAAGACAAAAAATCCCCGGACAGCAAAAATCCAGGGGAATTGCTAATAGAAAATACTATTTTTCTCCGTGCAAACGGTACCACTGAAGCGCCAAAATGGTTTTGGCGTCGGTAATAGTGCCGTCGGCAATCATCTTGTAGGCCGTTTTGAGCGGAAATTTCTTTAGATTTAAAAATTCATCTTCATCCGGCTGGTCCTCCCCGCGGGTAAGCCCGGTGGCCAGATACAAATGCTGTTCCTCATTGGAAAAGGCATTGCAGGGATGAAACATCATCATTTCCTTTAGTTTTTTTGCCGTGAGCCCCGTCTCCTGCTTAAGCTCCGCCTTGGCACACATCAAAAACGTTTGCCCCTTTTCGCGCTTGCCGGCAGGAATTTCCCAGGTGGCCTGATGAATGGGGTAGCGGTACTGCTGAACCAAGTACACCTGGCCGTCTTCCACCGGCAAAATGCCGCTGGCGCCGCGGTGGTCAAAATAGAGCCGCGTGGAGGTGTTGCCGTTGAGCAGTTTCACCTCGTCCAACTTTACACCCAAAACCCCTCTATAGAGGGTTTTGGAGGAAATTTTTGTCTCTTTTAATTTACTATAATGTTTCATATAAACATCTTATAACATTTGGGCCTTTCCGGCCCGCTTTGCCGCACTTTTAAAAGGACTTGCCGCTATGGCCGAATTTGTACAATTACACAACCACACCGAATACTCTTTATTGGACGGAATGCTGCGCATTTCTAACAATCATAAACCGTCCAAATTTCTGCTTAGCCTGGCCGAACAGCATATCCCGGCCATGGCTATGACCGACCACGGCAATATGTACGGCGCCCTAGATTTTTACGATTCGGCCCGCGCGGCAGGCATTAAGCCCATTGTTGGGTGCGAATTTTATATTGCAGAAGGAAAATATACCGATAAGGACAAAAACCAACGCACCGGCCATTTAACAGTGCTCGCCCGCAACCACGAGGGGTACCTCAATTTAATGAAACTGAACTCCATGGCGTGGGTAGACGGTTTTTACCGCCATCCCCGCATTGACAAGGAGATTTTGGCCGCGCACAGCGGCGGGCTTTTGTGCTTGTCCGGCTGTTTGAAGGGTTTCGTGTCCCAATACGTGCGGGAGCCGGGCGGGTTTGAAAAGGCCTGCGCCTATGCCAAGGAGTTTGAGGATATTTTTGGCAGGGGCAATTATTATATTGAGCTCATGGACCACGGAATTCGTGAAGAAGTGGAGGCTTTACCGCTTTTGAAGGATGTGGCCAAACGCACAGGCATTCCACTGGTGGCCACCAACGACTGCCACTACGAAAAGAAAGAAGATTGGGAAGCGCACGACGTGGCTGTTTGCATTGCCACCGGAAAAACGCTAAATGACCCCCGGCGTTTGCAAATGTCACACGAGCTGTATTTCAAATCCCCGGAAGAAATGTGCGCCCTTTTCTCCCATACGCCCGAGGCCTGCGCCAACACTTTGGCTATTGCCGAAAAGTGCAATTTGGAGTTTCCCAAACACGGGTTTATTTTGCCCAATTTTGACATTCCCAAAGAGTTCCCCAACTCGGCCGAATACTTTAAAGACATCTGCCGCAAGGGCCTTATCAAAAAGATGAACGGCAAGGTGCCGGATAACTATTGGAAGCAGCTGGAATATGAATTTAACGTCATCATCACCATGGGGTTTGACTGTTACTTCCTCATCGTGCAGGACTTTATCAACTGGGCACGCGCCAACGGCATTCCGATAGGACCGGGCCGCGGCTCCGGCGCCGGGTCGCTGGTGGCGTACAGCATGGATATTACGCGCATAGACCCCATTGTCAACAAATTGCTGTTTGAACGCTTTTTAAACCCGGACCGCGTCAGCATGCCCGACTTGGATATTGATATGTCCGACGCGGGCCGCGAGCGCGTAATTGATTATGTACGCGGGAAATACGGGCATGACAAGGTGTCCCAAATCATCACCTTTGGAACCATGAAGGCTAAACTTGCGTTAAAAGACGTGGCCCGCGCCATGGAAATCCCGGTGGCGGAATCCAACCGCATTGCCAAAATGATTCCCAACGACCCCAAAATGACGCTGGAAAAAGCGTTGGAAATCAACGAACTGAAAAACGAAATCCAAAAAAATCCGCAAAGCAAGCGCCTTTTTGAAATGGCCCAAAAGATTGAAGGGCTCAAGCGCCACACCGGCATTCACGCCGCGGGGGTGCTGATTACCAAAGAGGCCGTTTCGGAATATGTGCCGCTGGCCCGCGGGGCGCGCGATGCCATTACCACCCAGTTTGAAGGCGAGCCCTGCTCCAACTTAGGGCTACTGAAAATGGACTTTTTGGGGCTGCGCACCTTGACCGTTATTGATAATGCGGAAAAAATGATTCGCGCCCGCCATAATCCCGATTTTGACATTAACAAAATTCCGCTGGATGACAAAAAAACTTACGATATGCTCTGCGCGTGCAAGACACTAGGCATCTTTCAGCTGGAAAGCGGCGGTATGCGGGACCTGATTAAAAAACTGCAGCCCTCCCAATTTAGCGACGTTTCCGCCTTGGTAGCGCTCTACCGTCCAGGCCCTATGGAATCGGGCATGATGGATATGTTTGTGCGGCGCAAAAACGGGCAGGAAAAAATCGTCTATGAGACGCCGCTTTTGGAAGAGACCCTCAAAGACACCTATGGGTGCATGGTGTATCAGGAACAGATCATGCAGATTTCCAAAACCTTGGGCGGATTTACCCCCGGGGAAGCCGATACGCTGCGCAAAGCCATGGGGAAAAAGAAACTGGACGTGATGGAAAAGTTCGGTAAAAAGTTCGTGGAAGGCTGCCAAAAAAATCACATCTCTGAAAAGATTGCCACGCATATTTACGAACAGATGAAGGCCTTTGCCGGATACGGGTTTAACAAGTCCCACTCGTTTGCTTACGGATTGGTTTCTTATCAAACGGCGTACTTAAAGGCCAATTACCCCATTGAATTTATGTGCGCGGCGCTGACCAACGAAATTGGTCACAACGCTATTGGCTCCGATGATAAAGAAAACAAAATCGTCACCTATTTGGAAGAAGCAAAAAAAATGGGCTTTGAAATTTTACCGCCGGATGTAAATTCGTCCGAACTGGAGTTTTCTGTAGAGGAAAAAGACGGCAAGGAGTGCATCCGCTTTGCGCTGGAGGCCATCAAAAACGCAGGCGCGGAGGCCTGTTTGTCTATCGTCAGCGAGCGCAAAAAGGGTGGGCCTTATAAATCGCTGGAGGATTTTTGCAGCCGTATTGACCTCTCCCAAGCCAACAAAAAAACAATTGAAAGTTTGTCCAAAGCCGGCGCGCTGGACTCCTCCTCCCCCGGTCAAGACCCCAAAATCACCCGGGCGTACCTGCTGGCCAATTTAGAAAACGCCGTGGATATGGCCCACCTGGTAGCCAAAGAAAAAGAAAAAAATATCGGCAACCTCTTTGGCGACGATTTTTCCACCGTGCTCAGCGTCAAACAAAAACCCGACGTCAAAGCGGCGCCGCTAAAACAAAGCGAACTGCTGGCTTACGAAAAAGAAGTGCTGGGGCTTTATTTCAGCGGGCACCCCATGGCCAAGTACCAACCCCATTTAAAGCAGCTGCACGCCACGCCTATTATTGACATTTTGGAAGGGCGCGCCAGCGGGCGGCTTAGCGTGCTGGGCATTGTAACGCTATTCAAAAAACGGCAGAACAAACAAAAACAGGAATGGGCCCAAATGGTGATTGAAGACTGCACCGGCTCCATTTTGGTAAACGCCTTTGCACGGGCTTATGCGGGGATGTCCTTTAAACTGGCGCCAAACGCCATTTTGAACTTTTTAGGCGATATTCGCGTGGATGAAGACAGCGCACGCATTGAGCTAAACCTGCAGGACGTCAGCAGCGTGACGGACCTTATTTCCAATGTAGCCAAGGAATTTATCATCCGTATTCCGGCGGGATACTCCAAAAACAATTTGCAAAAACTTAGAACCTATTTGGATATGACGCGCGGTACTACGGCAGTTATTTTAGAAATCCCGTCCAAGGAAAACCCCGAAAAAATCCACCGTATCCGCACCAATAAGCGGATTTTGCTGCACAAGGGATTGTTTGAATTTATTGAAGACACTATGGGCAACGCCTGGGATTTTAAGTAGGGGCTGACTAGCCTCTTTTAGCCCTGCCGGGCTGAAAGGAAATTTTAGTATATTAAAAACTGGGCGCAAGGCCCAAAGGGGGATGTTATGGAAAATAATTGCATCACAAACTTTAGCAAGGTAGGGATCATCGGGTGCGGCTTCGTAGGCTCCGCCTCCGCCTTTAGCTTAATGCAGAGCGGCATGTTTACGGAAATGGTGCTCCTGGATGCGGACCAAGCCCGCGCCGAAGGGGAAGCACTGGACATTAGCCACGGCTTGCCCTTTGCAAAACCGATGAAGATTCACGCCGGAGGCTACCAGGACCTGCAGGACGCCGGCATTATCGTCATTACGGCCGGGGCCAACCAAAAACCGGGGGAAACCCGCCTAGATTTGGTGAAAAAGAACATTGCCATTTTCAAGTCTATCATCCCGGAAATCAAAAAAATAAACTACCAGGGCATTTTGCTCATTGTCGCCAACCCGGTGGATATTCTCACCTCCGTGGCCATTAAGTTAAGCGGCATGCCCAAGGGGCGTGTCTTTGGTTCCGGCACCGTGCTGGATACGGCCCGCCTGAAATACAACCTGGGCCAACACCTGGATGTGGACAGCCGCAGCGTGCATGCCTTTATCATCGGCGAACATGGCGACAGCGAAATTGCCGCCTGGAGCTGTGCCAATGTATCAGGTATTAAACTCAATAAATTTTGTGAAATGCGCGGATTTTTTAAACATGAAGAAGCTATGAAACGCATTGCAGATGAAGTAAAAAACAGTGCGTACGAGATCATCAAACGCAAAAAAGCCACTTACTATGGCATTGCCATGTCGGTGCGGCGTATTTGCGAAGCCATTGTCCGCAACGAAAAATCTATTCTGCCTATTTCCTCTATGATGAACGGGGAATATGGCATTTCTAACGTGGCGCTGAGCATGCCCGCCATTGTGGGCAAGAACGGAGTGGAAACGCATGTGCCGCTGGAAATCAACGAACAGGAAACGGCCAATCTACAAAAATCCGCCAAAACGTTACAGGAGATTTTGTCCCAAAACGAAATTTAAGCGGAACTTTTACGCCATAGAAAAACCGCCCCGAATTTTCGGGGCGGTTTTTACATATACTGCGCAAACTTATTTGGCAGCGTCTCGCTTTTTAATCATATATTCCTGCAGACGCGGTTTAATGGTACTGACTATTGGACCAAACACCACCTGAATGGCGTTGCCGTTTATGACCACACCCAAGGCCCCTGCTTGTTTTAAAAGCGCTTTGTCCACCTTAGCGCTGTCCTGCACATTTAAACGCAAACGGGTAGCACAGCACTCCGGGTTGCCCATGTTATCCAGCCCGCCCAAACCCGCGATGATTTTTTCCATTTTTTCATCGCGTTCAAAGCCGCCTTCCGCCACCGTTTTCTGCTCGGCTTGGGCAGCGGCTTGTTTGGCCTGATAATCTTCTTTGGTGTAGAGCTTGGTTTCTTGGTCATCCGGCTCACGTCCGGGAGTGGGCAGGTTCCATTTCAAAATAACAAACTTGAACAAATAGTAATACACCACAAAATAGACCACCAGCACCGGGAGCATGAGCACCCAATTGGTTTTGGCATTGCCTTGCATCACACCGTAAAGCACAAAATCAATCAAACCACACGAGAAGGTAGTACCAATGGTAATGCGCAAGACATGCATGACTACAAACGCCAACCCTGCCAGCGCGCAGTGCACTACATAAAGCACCGGGGCCACAAACAGGAACGTAAACTCCAGCGGTTCGGTGATACCCGTCAAGAAGGAAGTTAACGCCGCCGAGAACAACAAGCCGCCCACAATCTTGCGTTTATTCGTATTGGCGGTTTTGTACATAGCCAACGCCGCACCCATTAAACCACCCATCATAATGGCGTATTTACCCGTCATAAAGCGGGCCGCCTCAATGGCAAAATGCTGCGTGCTGTGGGAGGCTAACTGCGCAAAAAAGATGTTTTGGGCACCATAGACCATATTGCCGTCAATGTTCATCGCACCGCCCAGGCCGGATTGCCAAAACGGCATGTAAAAGACGTGGTGCAGACCAAACGGAATCAGGGCGCGTTCCATAAACCCAAAGATAAAGGTGCCCCAATAACCTGTTTTAACCACCAGCGTGCCACTGGCCAAAATAAGGCGCTGAATCGGCGGCCAAACGAAAAAGCACACCGTCCCCAGCACGATAGCGGCCAAGGTGCAGATAATCGGCACAAAGCGCACCCCGCCAAAAAAGGAAAAGACTACCGGCAATTCCACCCGGTAAAAACGGTTGTGGAGTAACGCCACCATAAGCCCTACCAAAATACCGCCAAAAATACCCATTTCCAGCGTTTGGATGCCCAACGTGGTGCCAATCGTTCCGTTAATCACACTGCTTGCCAAAACGCCGTCCGGCGAAATCTGCCCCGAAAAGACCAACAGCTGGTGAATGGTCACATGCGTTAAAATAAACGTCAGCGCAGCAGCCAGCACGGCCACGGCTTTTTCCGCCTTGGCCATACCCATGGCAATAGCCAGGGCAAACAAAAGAGGCAAGTTGGCAAACACCGCATTGCCCACCACGCTCATCAAAATAAATACGTGGTTGAGCAGGGTACCTGTGCCCATGATAGATTCCAACCCGTATTGCTGTACGGTGGACATATTGGAGAAGGAGGCCCCTATCCCCAACAATAACCCCGCTACGGGCAGAATAGAAATGGGCAAGAAAAACGAGCGCCCAATGGTTTGTATGACGGTAAGAATTTTGTGCTTATCAGCCATAGAAAGCTCCTGTATTAAAAATAAAGGAAAGGTTTCCCTTTCCTCTGATGATAACTTTTTTAAATTGGCTTTTCAACCGGGGTTTTGGGTTATTCCCCGCTTAACGGCATCCCGGTGGCGGACAGGCGGGGAACTGTTCATCCGGCTGGGTATGCGGATGCTTTTTATACAAAAAGAGGCTGCGTTTTTTATTGGGGTGTATCACGTCATTAAACAATATGAGTGCCGCAGGGCCATTTTGCTCGCGGGCATTGCGGCGAATCTGCCGGTAGCAATCCTCTCGTACCAAAAACATGGGAGCAGCAAGCGGCGTGCACTCCGGTTCCTCTAATGGAATTACCTGCGCTTGGCATGCGGACGGTGTCAGCACCGCCAATTCTTGCGGGGAGACCGACTGCACAACCCGCCACACCTGTGTGGAATCCCAGTGGTCTTCCGGCTCAAAGGAAAACGCCGGAGCACCTGTAGTAAAGGTGTAAAAATGGTTGAATCCCTTAGAGGAAACTAACATGGGAACGGGATGTTTACTTAAGTGGCAGCTGAGCCGCGCATACTGGTCATACGGCTGGTTGCGGGTAATGGGGTGTCCCCTGTCTAACCGCCCAAACCCCACCACCAAAAGGGCAGCCGCTACCAAAAACATTTCCCGCCTAGAAAAGCCATCATCCGATTTGAGCCCAGTAGCAGACTTCCTTAATAAAAAAGCACACGAAAGGAGCGAGAAAAACGGAAACAAAATGCCAAAGCGCTCGCCCAGGCATAAGGCCTCCGTACCCAAAGTGGGAAAGAAAGAAACCGCCAGTAGCCCCACCGGATACCAAACGCGTTTATCACGCCGGTGAATAAAAACGACCACCAACGCAAACATGACACATAAAGCCAAAATAAGTTCCCGTTTGTACTCGGGAGGGAAAGAATAGCGAAAAATCAGGCTGATGAGTCCGGGCGTCAGCCGTTCGGCGGAAATGCGGGACAAATCCGCCGCAGAAATAGCGGAAGGCCAAAAAGCCAAATAAGCCGTTGCCCCGACCAACAGACCCAGCAAAATCCACCCCAAGGCGCGATACCCGCGACTTCCATAAAAGGCCGCCAGCATATACACCGCGCTAACTGCCACGTACGGCACCGCCGCCCGATGCAGCAAAATGGCCACCGCAGAAAAAATTGCCCAGGCAAGCCAGTTTGGCTTTTTTTGAACAGAAAAATAAAAGGCCCAGGCAAAACAAATTAAAAAGGCCATGGTCTTCATAAGGGCAATATCCACATACATCATCACGGGAGAAAAGAGAAACCACGCAAAGAGCACGGTCGCCCACACCGCAGACCGAAACTGCCTAAGCAGTAAAATAAAGGGAATAGAAAGCAGAAAGAAGGATAACGCCTGCCACAACCGCAAGGCATCCGCCACACCAATCCCCAGCCAATGAAAAGGCGTCAGCAGCAAGTGCAGCATATTTCCGTCAGCCAGCTGCCACGCTCCCTGCACAAACCAGGCTTGCGTGCGCAAAGCATAGAAATAAGAATCCCAGCCACGCAAAAAAGGCTCACCAAGCAGCTGCAACGCCATCCATCCGCTGAGTACAAAAGAGATCACATAAAAAAGCCCCTCAAGCGTTGGGGAAAGTTTCCGTTCCATAAAAGCTCCTAAATAAAGACTTCTTTATTGTACCATATACGCCCAGGATAAAACACTGCAAAAAGCCCAGGTTTTGCCTTGATTTTTCAACATTTTTAAGCTAGGATATAGTAACGGTTTGCAAAAGGACTGACAAACTGGCTATGAAAGGAGTCTACTATGAATAAAGGGTTCACCTTGATTGAGTTATTGGTGGTAGTGTTAATCATCGGTATTTTGGCAGCCACCGCCTTGCCGCAGTACGAAAAAGCTGTTTTGAGAGCGCGCGTTTCCGAAGCGGAATCTTGGGTAGGTTCGGCCGCTAAGGGCGCTATTATTGCCGGCATGGATGGAAACACCGGCCTCACCGCTACCTACAATGGAGAAAATGGAAATAGCGACTCCACCGGGGACGCTATCAAAGCAATGCCTATGGCCTTGCCTGTGCTGAAGAACTGGAGATGTTCAGTGAAGACTGGAAAGGTTGGAAGCTACGAGGCTGTCTGCCAGAGCAGCAAATACGAGGTGGCCATTACCCACCGGAGCAACCATTTGTTCTGCGGAGTTAATGAAACGAAAGAAATATATACAGATGTTTGCCCCTCTTTAGGTTATAAGACTGATGTGTATGGGCTCTACACGAAATAGAAAGAATCCTTTAGTGTGAATTTTCCCCTTGGCGCTAAGCCAAGGGGATTTTTTTCTTTCTTTTAAAAAGAGGATTTGCTATAATAAAAAGGTAGTTCTGTGAGGCACCCAACCTCTTTACCCGATTTAAGCCCAGTTGGCGCAGGGGTAGCGCGTTCCCTTGACATGGGAAAGGTCATAGGTTCAAATCCTATACTGGGCATATTTGAGAAGCCACCTGAAAGGGTGGCTTTTTTATATCCAGTAAGCGGGCAAACTGCTTTGCCCGCGTTAGGATTTGAAAGCCACAGCCTTATGCGAGTTTGAGGCCATAGGCCGAAAGGCGAGCATGGCGAGGCGGGGCCGCGAGCGCCGAGGGTCAACGAGGCGACTTGTGGCCAAATACTGGGCATATTTGAAAAGCCACCTGAAAGGGTGGCTTTTTTGTACAATAAAAAGCAGAAGGCAGATAGCCTTGCCCATCTAAAAAGTATGAAACCAACACGTAAATTTTTTCTTCTTCTCATATACTTCTTAAGCGGAATCTATCTAGTTGTGGCAGGTGGATGGTGGCTTATCCAAAAAACAGTAGATCCTTCCACCTTGGCCAAAATAAACGAGAAAATTTTTTGGCGTTCCTCTTTACCAAAAGCCCAAGGAACGCCTCTTTTAGTGCTTGTACTGGATGACGCCGGACACGATTTAGACGATTTGCGCTCCTTTTTAAAATTACCCTTTCCCTTTACGGTCGCGGTTATCCCCACCGCGCCAGTGGCCCGCGCCTCCGCGCAGCTCATCCGCCAAGCGGGGAAAGATTTATTTTTGCACCAACCTATGCAAGCTCTCGGGGCGGCGCCGCGCGAGCCGCACACCTTGCTGGAAAATATGACACCTGGAGACATCCGAGCCCGCATATCCGCCAATTTGGCAATTTTAGGCCCTGTAACGGGGATGAACAATCATCAAGGATCCCTCTTTACCCAAAGCGCTGAAAGAATGGAGACTATTCTCCAGTTGTGCAAGGAACGGGACCTCCTATTTTTGGACTCACACACTGCGCTTAAACCTGTTACCGTTTCCGTGGGCACCCGGCTGAACTTCCCTGTTTGGCAGAATGATTTATTTTTGGATAACGATTTGGATTTTCACTCCCTGCTGCAGCAATTAATTAAGGCGATGTCCCGGGCCAACCACCAAGGGCATGCGGTACTGATCGGACATATTACTCACCGAAAGGAACTGTATCCCTTCTTAAAAAAGGTGTATCCAGCCATACAGAAAAGAGGCTTCCGTTTTGTTCTGTTGGACCAAATTCCGCCGGCCAATGCCGATGAACTGCCAGACGAGAAACAAAAATAACAGGAGGTTGTATCATGTATACCGTTTTTATCGTTGCATTCGTATGTTTGGCGGCGGGAGCCGCTTTGGGCCGCGCTTTTTTCCGCACGGGGATACGCCCCGAGGATACCTTTAAAGTGACCCAATTTGATGAACTAAACGCCTCCCACAAGGAACTATCTGCCCAGTTTCAACAAGTCCAACAACAGCTCTTGCAAAGCCAGCAGGCCGTGGGACGCGCAGAGGAGCTCTCCCGCACGTTACAAGCCCAACAACAAGAAAAAACCGCCTTACAGCAAAAGGCGGAAACCCTTACCAACGAGTTACACCACTTGCAACAAGAAAAAGTGCAATTGGAGGAGCGTAAAAAAGCCTTGGAACAAATGCATGCCGAACAGGAAAAGAGCCTGCGGCAATTTATGGCTGAACAAGAGGAAAAATTCCGAGCCTTGCAGGACAAAGCTCAAAACGAATTCGGGCGCATGACGGCTGAGTCGGTGAGTGTACTCAAAAAACAGTCAGAAGAGGCCCTGGCACGCACACGGGTGGACTTAGTCTCTAAAAACGCAGACCTCTTCGGTCCGCTAAAAGACACAATGGGCCGCTTTACAGCCTCGTTGGATTCTTTTAAAGAAGGAAGCATTACCCGCCACGAAGAACTCAAAAACGCCTTGCACAAAACATTGGAGCTCAACGAAAATCTGTCCAAGGAAGCAGCCGACCTGGCCACCGCATTAAAAGCGCCTAAAGCGCAGGGCTGCTGGGGCGAACTGACGCTGGAGGAGGTGCTCCTCTCTGCCGGCTTGCAGGAAGGGCGGGAATACGATAAGCAAGTCTGCTTTAAAACCGCGGAGGAAGCCCGGCAGCTCCCGGATTTTGTCATCCATCTCCCGCACGACAGGCACATTATTATTGATTCCAAAATGTCTATCAACAGTTACCTCAAATGGAGCACCGCCCATACGGACGAGGACCGGCAGCTTTACATGGCCCAGCATGTAGCGGCTATCCGCAAACATATAGCGGAGTTATCTTCCAAAAAATACCAAACCTTGCTGGACAAGAACGGACTGGAATTTGTGTTTATGTTCATTCCAATTGAATACGCCTATTTTATGGCGCTCAAAGAGGACGCGACCTTGGCCAAATATGCCAAAGAACAGGGCGTGGCGCTGGTAACGGCGTCCAACCTGTTTTCCGTCATGCAAGTGGTGGAACAGCTGTGGCGTCTGGAACGGACCGGGAAAACCATGAACGAAATCCTGCGGACGGGAGCGGAAATGCACGAGCGGGTGGAACGCTTTGCCGAACGCATGGCCCTGCTAAAAAAAGCGATAGATTCCACTGCCCAAACCTATGAAGAAGCCCGCAAAGCGCTCAGCGGCGGGCAGGGAATTCTTAAATCAGCTGTCAAACTGGAGGAGTTAAACGTCAAACACGCCCGCACACTCACCCCGCTCTTGGCGGAGGACAACGCCCAATCGCTCCCAAAATGATAAAATATTAGTGTAAGCCACGCGGAACCCTCACGTGGCAGGAGAAAAAAATGAGTATTTTTGAAGCGTTAATGATGCTGGGCTTTGGGCTGGCATGGCCGTTTAACATTACGCGGTCTCTACGCACTAAAACCGCTGCCGGAAAAAGTTTCCTGTTTATGGGAACGATAGAGTTTGCCTATGTGTGCGGGATGATTCACAAAATTTTGCACAATTTTGACTGGGTCTTCTGGCTCTATGTACTCAACTTTGTCATGGTGCTGATTGACTTCTGCCTCATGGTGCGTTACACCAAGCTGGACGTCTTTCGCAAACGGCACGCCGACTTGAAAGCCAAACACTTGCGGGAACGCAAATTGAAGGCCGCTAAAAATTAATTTTATGGCCCCGCTGCAGCGGGGCTTTTTTATGCCCGTTTTCTGTCCGAAAAAAGCTATAATAAAGAAAATTCCCCTTTGGGGGACACTAAGGATTTGTATATGATTAGATTTAACTGCGATTATAGCGAAGGTGCACACCCCGCCGTGTTGGAAAAACTGGCGCAAACCAATTTGGAACAGACTCCCGGTTATGGGCAGGATATTTATTGCCGCCAAGCGGCCGATTTGATTAAATCTCTGTGCCAAGCGCCGCAGGCGGAAGTACACTTTTTAACTGGCGGCACGCAAACCAACTTAACGGTTATTGCAGCCTGCCTGCGTCCGTACCAAACGGTGCTGTCCGCTGACTCCGGACACATCAACGTGCACGAAACAGGCGCCATTGAAGCCACCGGGCACCGCATTTTAAGTTTGCCGGAAACGGACGGAAAAATTACGGCCGAGCAAGTTTCCCACGCCTGCAAGGAACATTGGCTGGACGACAACCCGGAATTTGCCCCACAGCCCAAACTCGTTTACATTTCCTTTCCCACCGAATACGGCACCCTGTATTCCAAGGCGGAACTTTCCGCGTTGCGCCGCGTCTGCGACGAAAACAACCTCTTTCTGTTTATGGACGGCGCGCGCTTGGGATACGGCTTGGAAGCCCCGGGAAACGATTTGACGCTGGCCGATATTGCCGCTTGCTGCGACGTGTTTTATATCGGCGGCACCAAAATCGGCGCGTTGCTGGGGGAAGCCGTCGTCATCACCAATCCGAAACTTCAAAAAGATTTCCGCTATTTCATCAAACAAAAAGGCGCCATGCTAGCCAAAGGGCGCGTGCTGGGATTGCAGTTTTTGGCCCTGTTTGAGGACGGACTTTACTTTAAAATTTCCAAGCACGCCAACGATATGGCCCAAATCATTCGCCGGGCCTGTACGGAAGCGGGATTTCCCTTTTTATACAATTCCACCACCAACCAGCAATTTCCCATTTTGCCGCAGGCCTTGGTGAAACGGCTGGAAGAGGATTATGCCTTCGCCCACACCAAACGCCTGGACCGCGGGCAAATGGCCATCCGTATTTGCACCAGCTGGGCCACGCGGGAAGAAGACACGCTGCAACTGGCGGCCGACATCCGCAAAGACGCAGGAGAATAATATGTTGCATATCGGGTGCCATTTATCTACTTCCAAAGGCTTTGAAAACATGGGGAAAACCGCGCTTTCTATCGGGGCGGACACCTTCCAGTTTTTTACGCGCAACCCGCGCGGCGGCCAAGCCAAAGAGATAAACCCGCAGGACGTGGCCGCCTTGCGCGCACTTATGGAGCAAAACCACTTTGCGCCCATTATTGCACATGCGCCATACACTTTAAACCCGGCCTCAGCCGATCCTAAAATCCGCACGTTTGCCCTGCAAACCATGGCGGACGATCTGCAGCGCATGGAGTTTTTCCCGGGCAATTTGTATAATTTCCATCCCGGCAGCCATGTCGGGCAAGGGATAGACGCGGGCATTGAACTCATCACCGAGGCTTTAAACGAAATTCTGACGCCCCAACTACACACCACGGTGCTCTTGGAAACCATGTCCGGCAAGGGCAGCGAAGTCGGCAGCCGTTTTGAAGAACTCAAACGCATTTTGGACGGCGTAAAATTAAACGGGAAAATGGGCGTCTGCTTGGACACTTGCCACGTCAATGATGCGGGCTATTCGCTGGCCCGCTTGGATGATATGTTGGCCGAATTTGACAAGCAAATCGGTCTCAGCCGCCTAAAAGCCGTGCACCTAAACGACAGTTTAAACCCCTTGGGCGCGCACAAAGACCGCCATGCTTGTATTGGGCAGGGAACCATCGGTCTGCAAACGCTGGCAAACGTGATCAATCACCCGGCTTTAAAGCATTTGCCCTTTTGTTTGGAAACGCCAAACGACTTGGCCGGCTACGAAAAAGAAATTAAACTGCTGCGCAGTTTGGCCCGCTAGCTTTTCCCCGCTTTTTAGCGGGGATTTTTGCGGCTAAATTTTCCTTTTCTTTTACCTTAAATTCTGTATAATAGGAGTATATACCTTTTTATAAATACAAATCGGAGGATAAATGAGAAAACTTCTTGTAGCTGTTTTCTTTTTGTTGCAAGCCGCGGTTTGCGTGCAGGCACAAACATTACTTAAACCCAACTGGGGTTATGGGGACGTAACCAATCCGGCCCGCGAAGTAACCAACAACGCGAACGCCAACAATCCGCTGGCGATTGTCGGCGGCGGATCCATAGACGGCGGCATGGTGGCGAACAACGCATTGACTATTAACGGATGGGACGTCAGCATTGATGAGGCCACCGCCCAAAAATCAGCCAAGCCCGACCGGCAGAACAAACCGACTTACGGCGCTTATGTGGCAGGCGGTGCCACCTTTAACAACAAGGCCACCGGGAACAAACTTTCTCTTTTAAACCTCGGAGCCGCACAAATGATAGGCAGAGACGCCTACGGGGCCGCTGCGTTGCTGATGCACAAATCCAACCGGTTTGGCAACGGCGCCGCGAACAATAACACGGTTACGGTATCCAACGCTGCGTTGGGAATTTTAAATTATACGGACAGCGAAGGAAATCCGCAAGCGGTCGGCGGGAATGTGTACGGCGGTTATACGGAATATGCCAAAGGAACCGCCAGCGAAAACACAGTGCTTGTAACGGATGGCAGCGTCATTAAAGGCAACGTATTCGGGGGCTTTACCAGGCACTACCTGACGGCAGAAGATTTAGAAATCGCCGGCGTGCTGGACACCTCAGCCAACAAAAACTATGTACTCATTAAAGGCTCCACCGTGGATGGCATGGTTGCCGGCGCATACGGGGCAGGCACGTCTATCGGCAATACGGTAGAACTGGACGCGGCCACCGTTACCACCGCGCGCGCAGTGGGCCCGGGAACGGGCGTGGAAAACAACGATGCGTCCGTTACAAACGCCAACGACAATACGCTTATCATCCGCAACGGCAGCACCGTCACAGATGCCGCCGCCGTGGAAGCGCGCTCCGTAAACGCAACGGGCAACACCCTGACCATTGACAATTCCACCGTCAATGCGGGCGGCTCCATTTATGCCGTCAACATGGGCTTGTCTATCGCGGCCAAGTCCAAAAATCCCATTTCAGCCAGTGTCGCGTCCAACACGCTCAACCTTAACAACGTCAATGCGACGTTCAACGAATTGGGCGCTACCTTAAACCGCGCCGGAACGGCCAACGGAAACACGGTAAATGTCACCGACTCTAACATCACCCTTACCGCCGGCGCTACGGCTTTTGGCGGAATGAACGCCGATTTGGCCCAGTTAAACGCAGACAAACTGTTTGCCTTGCCTTACGATAAAGGAGCCCTGTTTGGCGGTATCGGGTTGGAATACTCCAAAGCCGTCGGCACCAACCTGCCGGCAACCCCCGAAACGGAACGGGTGGCTATCGGCGGCACAAACAGTGACTACAACCTCATTTCCTTAAAAGACAGCATCATTAACGCAAACGTCTTTGGCGGTATTTCCGGCCAGATTGACCAGCAGAATTATACCGTGGTGGAATACGATGAAACAGATCCGACCCAGCCCACCAAAAAAGTGCAGGTAACCAAGTCCGGCACAGAAATTACCACCAAAACCACCACGTGGACAAAAAACACCACTACGGGCGATTGGGAAGCTAAAACCACGGAAGAAACGAAACCTACCGATACCGTAGACACCGCGTATTCTGCCTCCAACAACACGATTGTGTTAGATAATGTAACCTTGGCAGGGCAGGTGTATGGCGGTTATGTGGACGGGGCTGAACTTAAAGAAGAAAACAGGGTAACCAAAAACAATACCGTGGTCCTGCGCGGCAATATTGCGCTGGATGCCGCTTCTAATATTTACGGCGGCAACAACTCCATGTATGCCCAAACCAACCAATTGGTTTTTGACCGGGTAACTGCCACGTTTAACAACGAAGACCAATTCCAAAATTTCAACAAACTTTGGAACATCAACGCCGACTTTGACAACACCGACATCAACTTTAATTTTGACGGTGTATACGCCAAAATGACCTTAGATAAATCCACCATGCAGGAAAATTCCAAAAAAGTGGTTACCACCCAAACGACCACGGACTTGAGTGATATCCAACAGGGCGAAAAGGTCTACGATTTAACCAACAGCGGTATTGTGCTGGCTCAGACCAAACAGGGCATTTACTCTTATGACCTGACGGGCATAAAAGGCGGAGCCACAACCGTGGAATGGTGGCTGACTGCCACGCGCGACCATGCCAACGCCGAAATGTACGGCCAGCTGCCGCTGGTGGGCTTGGCCCTCATCAGCGAAGGCCCAGAAATGATGAACCAAACAATGGGCGACGCATGGAAGAGCGACACCGACCAAAACACCTTCTTAAACGGCGGCTACCATCACACGCGCTACAAAACCGGCAGCGGCTTTGATTTGGATTCCGGGCTGACGCAAGCCGGTGCGTGGAAGAAATTTACGAACGACTTTATGGGCGGCATCTTCGTTAAATATGCGGGCGGTTCTTACGAAACGTTCCCCATTAAAGTGACGGGAAATGCCAACTCCTTCGGCGGCGGGTTGATGGGCTCCCTGCGCTACAGCGAAACGGGCCGCTTGGAATTGACCGCGGAAGCGGGCTACCTGGACCTGGAATTCAAATCCGAGGAACTGCTTTCGTCTTTCAAGAGCAAGGGCATGTACTACGGTGCCAGCGCGGGCTTTGTGGAAAACCCGCTGGAAGATTTGGACGTGTACGCCAACTTTACGTGGAAACGCAAAGCATCTGACAACATCACCGATAACATTGACCAAAAAATTAAGTTTGACACCTTGCAAAGCTTAGCCCTGCGCTTTGGCGCGGATTATGTGTTCAACTCGCTCAACTGGGGCGGGGTCATCCCCTCCGTGGGCGCCAGCGCCATTTACGAGATGGACGGCAAATCTAAAGTGACGGTAGAAAATATGAGCAACAGCGACGCTTCGTTAAAAGGAATGAGCGGACGCGGGCAAATTTCGCTGGCGTATCATAACCAAGACACTTTCCTGCCACTCCACACCGTATTCACCGCCTTTGGCCAACTGGGCAAGCGCGAAGGTTTTGGCGGCGAGGTGAATATTTCGTTTGAGTTCTAACTTGTTTGCCAAGTAAATTTAAAAGGGCCCTGCCAAGGGCCCTTTTTTATGGATGAAAAAAACTTGCACCACATCCAAAAAACTGTTATAATAATTAGGTAGTGAGAAGGGCCTGTAGCTCAGCTGGGAGAGCGCCTGCATGGCATGCAGGAGGTCGCAAGTTCGATCCTTGTCAGGTCCACCATTTGAACTGATTAGAACCCGCCGAAAGGCGGGTTTTTTATTTGCCCATTTGGGCAGGCGCATTTCGCTTCCGTTGCGGCTGTGGAGGGCGCAACGGGTAAGTCCAGCTATTTCAAATAAAACAAACGCCGAAAGGCGGGTTTTTTATTGGCTTGTTTTGGGCAGGCGCGTTTCGCTCCGTTGCGGCTGTGGAGGGCGCAAGTGTCCCTAAAATTCACATGAGCGAAAGCGCAACGCCCACTGTAATTTATTACAATAAGTATATGTCATTTTGTAAAGACCGTGTCTTTTGGTTTATTTTTGCCGCTTTGGCACTTGTTAAAATAGTTGCCTTTTTGGGTATCTATTTTTTCCACCCGCTTGGAGAGTCTGTCCTTTCTTTTCCGGATTCGCTTTCGTATGTGTACCCCGCGGTTACATTACTACAGGATGGGCACCTGTGGGACTTGTACACCGTGTCTCCCATGCTCTTCCGCACCCCCGGATATCCGGTTTTTCTGGCACTTGTTCAACTGCTTTTTCATAATATGACGTGGGCCGTCGCGCTGGTGCAAAATGTACTATCGCTGCTGCTCCTTATCCCCATTTACTTGTCTGCCAAACAATTAGCCGGTAAAGGTGCCGCTCGTTGGGCTACAGCATTTTGCGCGGCAAGTACCCTCTATTTTTCCCTTTCGTTTGCGGTACTATCCGAAATTTTATGCACTTTTCTGCTTGCTTGGTTTGTATTCTTCCTCCTGCAGTTTTTGATAAATCCGCAGGGCAAAACATTGCTTTGCAGTGCCCTTTTTCTAAGTGCCGCTGTTTACGTCCGCCCAGCGGCCTACTACTTTTTTATACCGATGACAGTACTCCTGGTTTGCTTCGCGCTAACGCGGTGGATACGGTTCTCCATTTATAAAATTGGCGTGTGTTTTCTGGTTCCCGTTTTATGTTTGCTGGGAATGTGGCACCTGCGCAATGCGGTCCAAACCGGGTTTAGCAGATTTACCACGGTAGGGGCCTACAACTTATATTTTTGGAACAGCGATTACGTCGCCCACAAATATCACCTCTCCGTTCAGCAAGCACAAACCCTTTTACAAGAAGCCCTGCCAGCGGGTTTCTCCTCGCGGACACCTCGCCAGCAAAACCAAATTTATAAGGCCGCCGCACGACCCTTGCTGCGCGCAAGTTTTACCTATAAACTGACCCGAGCCCCCTGGTGGGCAGTAAAAACTTTGCTAGGCGGAAACATCACACACCTGCATCATTTATTGCTGGGAGAGGAAAAAGACAACCACAAAAAATTGGACCAGCTGGGGAGCTTTCCGTTGGGTTTACACGATTGGATTTATTACCTTCTGTTCGTTACAGCTATGGGAGAAGCGTTTTTGGTGGCTCTTTTAGGTGCGACTGGACTTGTTCTGTTGTGGAAAAAGCACAAACCGCAGACCTTCTTTTTAAGTGTTTATTGTTGTTATTTTTGGGGAATAGGGTCCGTATTTTTTGGAGCATACGCCCGCTTTCGGGCCCCGTTTGAATTTGTACTGTGTGTGGCAGCCGGAGTGGCCGCACAAGCCTGTTACAAATTCTACAAAAAGCTACAAGCCAAGCGCTAAACTGTCAATCAGGAAAGAAGGGAATTTGCGTTCCGCCATTTTGGCTTGGGTGGGTGCCAGGTCGTACGGCTCCCGGATAAAGCGGAAGAGGTTTTGCGCCGTATCCCAGATGCCAAAGGACGCATGCGGATTGTTGTCGCGCGGCTTACCGACGGCACCCGGATTAATGACATAGCGGAATTTTTCATTCAGCCGGACGGTGACATCCTCTTTTTGATTTAAGTAAATGGAACACGAGCGCGAGGTGCCCTTTATGTAAAAGGGCAAGTGGGTATGCCCCACAAAGCACAGCTGGCCCGTCCAGGCCCCGTAATTAGCGCGGAATTGCGCACAGCTGGAAAAGTATTCTTTAATCGGATCCAGCGGCGTGCCATGCACTGCAGTAAAGTTTTCCCCGCGCACGGCCGTAGAAAGCGAAGTCAAATACTGGATGGACTTTTCAGACAACATTTTTTTATTTTCATCCAAGGCCACTTTGGCATCGTAATTAAAAAGCGTCTCAATTCCGGGGAACATAAACACTGCATCGTGATTGCCCAGCACATTAGCCAAAAGTGGCAAGGCCGCTACTTTGCGTACGCATTTTTCCGGATCCGGCCCGTACCCAATCAGATCGCCGCAGTAAATGTATTTTTCCACGCCTTCTTTTTGAAAGCGCGCCAGGCAGGCATTAAGGGCTTCCAAGTTGCTATGCACATCCGAAAAAACGCCAATCTTCATTATGCCTCCGCCAACGCCTCAATGGCGGCTTTCTTTTTGACGTCTTCGGGGTTGTTACGATCCGCCAGGTTGACGGACATCACCTTGGAAACGCCGCTCTCCTCCATCGTGATACCATAGAGCATACGCGCCGATTCCATGGTGCGTTTGTTGTGCGTGACCACAATAAATTGTGTGGTTTTGGAGAATTCTTTAATGAGGTTTACATACCGTTCCACATTAGCCTCGTCCAGTGCGGCGTCGGCCTCGTCCATAATACAGAACGGAGACGGATTGTGCGTAAAGAATGCAAACAGCAAGGACATGGCTGTGAGCGTCTTTTCGCCGCCGGACATGGAGGTAATGTTTAGCAGCTTTTTGCCCGGGGGCTGCGCATAGATTTCAATGCCTGTTTCCAGCAGATTGTCGGGCTGGGTAAGCACGAGATCGCACTCGCCGCCGCGGAAGAGCGTTTGGTAAATGTTTTTAAAGTGCATGCGCACTTGTTCAAACGTATACTTAAAGTTCTCGCGCGTGGTTTGGTTGATTTTGCTAATGGCGGACTTCAAATCTTTCTTGGCGCTTTCCAAATCGGAAATTTGCGTACGCAAGAAGGTGTTGCGTTCGGTTAGGGCGTCGTATTCTTCCGGCGCGGTCATATTGACGGCACCCATGTTTTCAATGCGCTTTCTCATCATTTTAACGCGCTCATAATCCACCGGTTTATCGCCGTAGTTCATCTGGGCTTCCTCGGGGGTGATGTTCCAGCTTTCAAACAGGTTGTTCACCACCGTAGTGCGTTGGCGGCGCGCGTTAGAAAGGGCATTTTCCAAATCGTTCTTTTTAATCGTCAGTTCGGACGATTCTTTTTTGCAGGCGTTAAGCGCGGCGGTTTTGTCGTTAAAATCTTTTTTAAGCGCTTCCAAATCCTCTCGCATTTTATGCTCATCAATCTCCAGCTTGGCCAAATGATCCCGTTCGGAAGACAGCTTGGCCTGCGTGGAAAGTTTTTCTTCCGCCAAGCTCTTAAGCCGCATGTTGGAAGAGGCAATCTTTTGGTTGCGCTGGCCTTCGCTGGCGGTTAAGCTGTTAAATTCATATTCGGTAGATTTTAAATCCAGTTCCAAATTGTTCTTTTTAATTTTTACTTCGTACAATTTTGCACTTAACGCATTGATTTCGCCCTTTAGTTTTTCGGCGGATTCACGCAACGCGGCCTGAGCCTTTTTTAAATCCTCGCTTTGTGCGGCAGCTTGCGCGTGACGCTGTTTATATTCGGCAAACTGGTTCTTAAGCGCTTCCGTATTCTTTTTGCGGCCTTCCACCCGCAACATAATTTCCTGCTTGCGGGACGCCGCACGGGCAAGGGCCTCTTGCGTAGTGCGCAGTTCGCGTTCCTTATTGGTGTGTTCGTTTTGCACGGAATTGAGCGCAAGCACAGCCTCTTGCGAGGAAACACGCAAGGCTTTAAGCGCGTCCTCCGCCTTCGTTAGGCTTTCGTAATTGGCAATAATTTCTTTGGAAAGGACTTCTTCTTCCTCATTTTTGGCCTTAATTTCGCCGCGGACGGATTCTTCCTCACCCCAGTAGGCCTCCGGAGCCCGAACGCCTTCCGCTCCACCACCGACAAAGAAGGGGCCTTTAACAGCGCCGTCCTGATAGGCATAGCCGCCAACCACAAAACAAATCAAATCTTCCAGTTCCGGAGCATACTTAAGCTGCGTTTTTAAACTGCCGGAATTGTTCCTATCCGCAGCCGCAGGCACTTGGGATAAAATAATAAATTTGGCACGCGCTTTGCCGTGCTGTTTAAGCAGTGCAAGCGCCTGTTCCACCGTTTGCGCATCAGTGCACAAGACGGCATCCAAATACTTGCCAAAGGCTTCCTCCACCGCTACCCCTAAGGCGGCAGGATATTTAAGCGCTTTTCTGAGCGTTCCCTTTACGCCCGGCAGGCCGCTTTCGCTAACAACCTTGGCCCCCACCCAGTACGGGTCGTTTTTCCCCTGGGTTTGAATCATCTCCAGCTTAGCAGACAACGCTGCGCGTGCAGATTTAATACCGGATAATTTTTCATTTAACTGGGCACGTTCTGCCTGCAGTTTTTTTACGTTTTCTTCGCCGGCGGAAATAGCGCTGCGCGCTTGGTTAGCCTCGTGCTGTTTGGCCTGTACGCGGGTGGCAAGGTCCGCCAGGGCTTGCTGCAAGGCGGCCAAGCCGGCGCTTTGCGCTTGGCTGGCTTTTTCGGCCGCAACTAAATCCTCATTTTCGCGTTGGACGGAGGATTCCTCCAGTGAAATACGGTTGGAAACTTCCATTTGTTTTTGCACCAAATCCATCAGTTCGTTGGAAATGCGCTGTACATTTCCCTCCGCGTGGCGCAAATCGTTTTCTGTTTTTTGCGTGGCAGCCACTTGGGCGTTATAATTTTCCTGCAGCGGATTTAGTTCCGCCGCCACAGCCGCCAACTGTTCTTTTAGTTTAGCAATCGCCGGGGCCAATTCCTGCAAACGGCTTTGGCCACGCTGCGCCTCAGCACCCGAAGAGGAAATTTGCGCCGTTAATTCGGCGGTTAAATTGTCACAGTTTTTGATCGCCCCTTCCAACAGCCCTACTTGATATTTGCTGGCAGAAATTTTTTCGTTAAATTCGGCCGCTTCTTTTTGCTTGTGCGTCAAATTTAAATCCAGCGCGGCGGCAGCGCCTTCCTGCGCGGAGATACGCGCTTCTAAATCTTCCAGTTTTTTTACGACGGGGGCCAAATCACCCGTGTGCTTGGCAATCAGTCCGTCGGCCTCTTTAATGGAACAAACGGAGATGGCGATTTCACTTTCTTTTAGTTCATCCCGGTAGCGCTGATAGAGGCGGGCTTTTTTGGCCTCACTGTCCAGTTTTTTTATTTGCTCTGCAATCAAGGCCACCGTGTCGGCCAAGCGTGCCAAGTCCAAATCCACACGTTCCAAACGCTTGATGCACTCCTCGCGTTTGGCTTTATATTTGGAGACACCGGCCACTTCTTCAAACATTTCGCGGCGCTGTTCCGGCGAGGCGGAAAGCACGCTTTCCACGCCGCCCTGGTCAATAATGGCGTATCCTTCTCCGCCGATGCCTGTATCCAAAAACAGATCGCGGATATCGCGCAGGCGGCACTGCACTTTATTTAAATAGTACTCGCTTTCGCCGGAGCGAAAGATTTTGCGGGTGACCGTAATTTCGTTAAAATCCAAGGGAAGTTGGCGGGAGGCATTGTCAAACACCATGCTCACCTGTGCCATGTTCAAGGGGGCACGTTTAGCTGTACCGTTAAAAATAATATCTACCATGGAAGCGGAACGCAAGGACTTCCAGCTCATCTCGCCAATGGCCCAGCGCACGGAATCAATCACGTTGGATTTGCCGCATCCGTTCGGCCCCACCACGCAAGTAATGCCCGGTTCAAAGTCCAGGCGGGATTTGTCGGCAAAGGATTTAAAACCTAAAATTTCAATTGCTTTTAAGTACATAACAGCCCCTTGGATAGATATATTTTGATTATACCATTTCCCTATACAAATTAGGGTAAAAGGCGCATTTTTACGAGAGAAACCACGTGTACGCGTACGGGTAAAAACGGGGGCCGAGGGAAAGCCGTCGTAAAAAACCGCTTGCAAAGTGTAGATTTTTTTATTAGACTTTTTTCGTAAGACTGTTTTCCTTAAAAGGAGGATTATCCAAATGGCAGAAAAAGTACTCAAAGTTGGAATGGACCGCGAAGACGGCTTCCTTTATTACATTGATAAAGATGGCGATATTGCCCGCGTGCAAATGGCCAGAGGCCGCAAGAAAGGTGGTAAACCGAAAAAAGTAGAAAAATGCGGTATCAAAAAAGAAAAAGGATATTTGTACTTCTTGGACAAGAAGGGCGATATCTCCAGAGCCAAAATGGTAAACGCTAAATAAACAGGATTTAAAACGCCCCGCTGCTTTGCGGGGTGTTTTATAAACGGTGTCCGCGCGCCTATAACCTTCCTTTTGCGCGGACATCCGTCTGACGCAAAAGGGGCGCATCTCGCATTGTACGACATCACGCAGTGCCTCAGCGTTTTGCGCCTCTTTATTTTATATCTCAAAAGAACTCGCTTGCGCAAAGACACTTTGCAAGTATCGTTGCAATTCTCTTCTATCTTCATCTCTGCATTGTTTAGAATCATTTAAACACACCAAACGGGGTGCATACTTTTTAATTTCCCGTGTGTAATTTTGCGACAACATCTATCCGTCATATAAAAACATCATTCGTCCGCAAACAGCTTTTCGCCAAAAGTGAACAGAAGCGCATTGCAATTGAAATAGCGCGCAAAAAGGCAGGAAAATTTTTCCTTGGGGAGGGGTTGATTTTCTGGCTGTGCCGCTTATACTAATAATATCCGACGTATCCGGAGGCTCATCAAATAATCTTTTCTCTTGCGTTGGCGCTTGGGCGCCCGTTTCTTTAAAAGTGCTGTTCCGCCCCGTCCGAACCGGGGAATTTACCAACAAAGCCCGTACGCGTTGACAGCGGGGCCGATTAATGGTTTAATAACTCTACGGGGATTACTCTCGTAAAAGACTCACGGAGGGAATATGGATATCAAGATTACGGCCAAAAACATTAAATTGACTCCGGCCATCAAAGAATACATTAACACACGTGTAGGAAAAGTTGAAAACTTTTTTGACAACATTGTTTCCGCCCAAGTGCTTATCTCGGTGGAAAAGAAAATTAACCAACGCGCGGAAATCATTTTACACACGGGCGCCAAAACCACTATTACGGCGAGCGCCGTGGAAAGCAATCTGTACAAGGCAATTGACGCCGCTGCCGTAAAGGCGGAAGCGCAGGCCAAAAAAATTAAAAACAAAGCCAAGGCCCGCAAGGTGACCAAAAAAGCCGCTAAGGAAGAGGATGTCAATCCGTTTGCCGATCACCTCATCCTGCCGCAAACGGATGTAAAGTTCTCCGTCATCAAGCAGGTGGAAGTATCCCCGATGAACCCGGAAGATGCCGCCTATGAAATGGAAAGACTGGGCTATTCCTTCTGGATGTTCTTGGATGAAGATTCCAAACAGATCAACCTGATCTTTAAACGCTTGGACGGCACCTACGGTTTGATTAAACCGATTAAAAAGAAATAAGGATTGCAAGGGGCGATTGTGGAAGTTAGCAAATCCATTACAGTAGCAGAACTGCTCCAGGTGAAGCGACTTCACCTGGAGTTGGTCTGCGGAAAAAGATATATTCACCGCGAAATTACGCTGGGCCACGTCAATCGCCCTGGCTTGGCGTTGTGCGGACATTTGGAAAGTTTCCGCCCGAACTCCGTGCAGGTCTTCGGCCGGAGCGAACAGGCCTTTTGCCAAAAGGAAAACAAAACGCGGTTGCGCACCAACGTGACCAAAATGCTTAGCGAGGGCCATGTTCCGTGCGTAATCGTAACCGCCGGGCTGGACCCTATGCCCGCCATCCGCAAGGCGTGTCTCAGCGCAGATGTGCCTGTATTAAAGACGGAAATGGAATCCTCGTCTTTTATTGCGGAGTTTTCCCGCTTTTTAGACGAAAAGCTATCCCCCGTCACCCACATGCATGGGGTACTCGTAGACGTAAGCGGCATTGGGGTGCTCATCCGCGGGGATGCAGGCATCGGCAAGAGCGAATGCGCGCTGGAACTAATCAAGCGCGGACATATTTTGGTGGCCGATGACGTGGTGGAAATACAAAAAAGATTTGGGCGTTTTTTGGTCGGCTCCTGCCCTACCATGTTAAAACATTACATGGAAGTGCGCGGACTTGGAATTTTGGATATTCCGCTTTTGTTTGGCGTGGGTGCCACGCTGGATGAAACCAATATAGACTTGGAGGTAGTGCTTACCTCTCCTTCCAAGCAACCGCTGGACCGATTGGGAGTTGAACAAAAAACGACTAACATTTTGGGGGTGGAAATTCCCTCTTTGGGCTTGCCGGTAACGCCCGGACGAAACCTGGCCGTACTGATTGAAGTGGCTTCACTCAACCAGCAGCTAAAGAGCCAAGGGATTTTTTCCGCCAAAGAATTTAGCCAAAAAATCTTGGATAAAATGAAGAAGGATGCCAATGGGAAGCAATAAACGCCGCATTTTTATCATCACCGGCATGAGCGGGGCCGGAAAATCCCAAGCGTTAAAAATTTTTGGCGACTTTGGGTTTTACTGCGTGGACAATTTGCCGCTTGCGCTTTTTAAAAACTTTACGGATTACCTCAAGCAAAGTGGCGAACGCCGCGACGTGGCGCTAGGTATAGACGTGCGCGAAGGCGACCGGCTGAAGGATATGCCCAAAATTTTAAATTCCATGGCCGAAGACGACTTTGTGGTAAAGGTGATTTTTTTGGATGCGTCCGAAGAATGCTTGATCCGTCGTTTTTCCGAAACCAAGCACCGCCACCCCATTCACAAAAAATTGGCTACGGCCATTTCGCACGAGCGCGAGGTGATGAGCCCAATCCGCACCATGGCGGATAAGGTGATTGATACCTCGGACCTGAAACTGGGAGAGCTGAAGGAAAAACTTTCCGCCCTCATGGGGCTGACGCGTCAGGGAGATATGCAAATCACCGTGGTGTCCTTTGGCTTTAAAAACGGCATTTTAAAGGATTGCGACATTGTCATGGACGTCCGTTTTTTGCCCAACCCCTTCTACCTGCCCGAACTTCGGGAAAAGACGGGTTTGGATAAGGAAGTACAGCAATACATCATGTCATTTAAGGAGTCAAAAGAATTTGCCGAAAAGTTTACAGATTTGATTAAATATTTGATACCTAAGTATATTAAAGAAGGCAAAAGCTACTTGACCATTGCCATGGGCTGCACCGGCGGCAAACACCGCAGTGTTTTTATGGCGCACGAACTGGCCCAGCGGCTGACCAAGGCGGGATTAAACGCCTCGGAATTTCACAGGGATATAGGGTTATAACTATGGTAAAAATTATTTTAGTAACACACGGGCAGCTTGCCCAGCAAATGTTGGAAACGGCCGGGCAAATTATCGGCAAACCAGCTGATGACGGCTTTGCCACCTTCTCGGTGACGGCAGCCGCCTCCGTTGAAAAAGAAGCCGCCAAACTGCACGAACATTTAAAAACGTGTCAGGATGGCGCCATTATTTTAACCGATATTTTTGGCGGAAGCGCTACTAACATTTCGCTCACCGCCAGCAAAGATTTACCCAAATGCCACGTGATTACGGGGCTCAATTTAAGCATGCTTCTAACCGCCATTAACAGCCGCAAAAAACTTTCGGACAAGGAACTGGCGGAAAAAATTGAAGCCGACGGCAAACGCGCCGTTATTAATGCAACGGAACTTTTAATTAAGGGGCTGTAATGCCAATCATCTTCGCACGGGTGGATGACCGCCTGATTCACGGCCAAGTTGTACAGGCCTGGCTGCCGGAGCTAAATGTGGACGAGATTTTAATTCCCTGCCTAAAGGGAAAGGAATCTTGCTTAAACCGCGGGCTCCTGCGCCTTAGTCTGCCCTACGAATATGAACTGACCATTTTAGACTCCCACTCCTGTGCCCGCTATGCCGAAAATTCCAAACGGCGCATTTTCCTCTTGATGAGCTCACTGGCGGAATTAACAGATTTGATTAAAGACGGGCTTCAACTAAAATCCGTGAACATTGGTGGTATGCACTTTAAAGAAGGCGCACAAAAATTAGACGACAACGTATTTTTGAACGAAACAGACAAACGTTTTTTAAAGCTGATCTCGGACTTGGGTATTAACATTGAAACGCGTGCCGTGCCTACCTCGGCCACGCTTTCTATGCGGGAGGTGCTGCCGTGACGCCGGAACTTTTTTTGCTATGCATTTTGGCCGCATTCTTGGAATTAGACACCACCTACGCATTTCAGTTTACGCTTTCGCGCGGAATTGTGGCAGGACCGCTTTTGTCCCTAGTGACGGGAGACTTAATGGCCGGTATTCAGGTAGGAGTGTTTACGGAGCTTTTGTTTTGTGACGAAAGCCCGCTGGGCGGTATTTTACCTCCCAGCGCTGTGATTTGCAGTACCGTGACGCTAGCACTGCATGCCATGGGCGGTGAACTTTATTTTGCCTTCTTCTTCGGCGTGGTGAGCGCACTCCTCTTTTCCCTTGCAGAAAAAAGCGCCCGCAAAAACCGCTTTAAATGGCTGGTGTTTTGGGAGCAAAAAATTTTACAGCGACCGGAAACCGTTACGCGGGCGATTTTGTCCGGGCTGGGCACCTCGTTCTTGATGAATTTTATTTTGATTTTTATCTTTGTCGGCGCCTTTGGTCTATTCTTGGGCTGGCTGGCCCCACTGATTCCGCAAAAAGCACACCTGGCGTGCAAATTTGCCTACTTAGCTGTACCTTGGATCGGCCTTGCCACGTTGGTGCCGACTTTTCGCTTAAAGGTTAAATAAACGATGAATTTATCCATGCGCATCCAAATGTTTTTCCGCTCGTTCTTTTTACAAACGGGCTGGAACTTTTTGCGCTACCAAAACATTGGGCTGTCCTTTGTCATGCTGCCTTTTTTGCGGAAACTTTATAAGGAAGACCAAGACGCGCTACCATCCGTCCTGCAACGGTATTTGGACACTTTTAACACGCAGCCCGTAATGGCCTCCTTTTGTTTTGGTGCTATGGCCAAACAAGAGGAAGAAATCGCCAAGGCTAAAACGCTAACGGAATTTAAAACCAAGGTAACCGAATGGACCAGTACCCGCCGCGGGCTGGCGATTACCACCGCCTCTATTGGAGACCGCTTATTTTGGGGAACGCTAAAACCGCTTACGCTACTTATGGCCCTCTTTATTTGGCTGCTGCTTGGCGTAAACTTTTTTGAAGTAGATCTGTCCGCCAACCCGCCCCTGCTGTATGTTTTTTGTGCCGGGGGAGCGGCCCTGTTTGCTTTTAATGCCATTGCACTTTTTGTTAAATGGGAAGGCCTTAAACTCAGTTACCGCGGAGATGAAAACTCTTGCTTTGGGCTCACGCGCTTTGACTGGAACAAAACCATCTACAACGCAAAACGGATTGGGATTGTGCTGGCGGTGGGGATGATTTTGTTCGGCTTGTACCATTTTCTAAAGGACCTCGCCGAAATTGATGTGCACTTTATTGCGCGGGCGTTACTGGTGCTGTGCTTTGTGCTACTCAGTTTCGTTACGCGCAAGCTGCGCATTCCAAACATGTACTTATACCTGGCAGTGGTGGTTATTTTTAACCTTATTTGCCTGCTATAATACTGGGGGATATTGTGATAGAACAAGACTTAAAAATTGTTAACCGGCTTGGTTTGCACGCCAGACCCGCCGCGCTTATTGCACAAACGGCGGCCGGATTCCAAAGTGATATTACGCTCACCAAAGACGGAGTGAACGTGAACGCCAAGAGCATTATGGGGGTAATGATGTTGGCGGCGGAATTTGGTTCCACCTTACATTTGCGCGTGGAAGGGAACGACGAACAAGAGGCCTTTGAGGCAATTAAAAAGATTTTTGATGAAAATTTTAACGAAGAATTTTAAGCAGGAGCACACATGTTGGTACTGAAAGGTCTGCCCGCCAGTCCGGGCGTGGCAATTGGCCCGGCCGTTTTGTTGCCGGGGGAAAGCTTTGCCGTTTCGCGCCAATACATTGAGGCCGGAGAGATAAAGGCGGAAGTGCAAAAAATTCATTCGGCCGTACAAAAAACCCTGGCCGAATTGGACGCCTGCGAACAAAAAGTACTCGTCACTTTAGGGGCGGAATATGCCCACCTGATGACGACCCACAAACTCATCCTGCAAGACCCGGCCCTCAACGATTCTATTTCCAAAAAAATCCGGGAAGAACATCTCTCCGCACAGGCCGCTATCTTTTTAACGTTACAAGAGCTGGCCGCCTCCTTTGACAAAATTGAAGATCCCTTTTTTAAGGAACGGCGCAACGATATTTTTGACGTTGGCAAGCGCTTGGTGAATAATTTAGAAGGTGGCAAGCGGGAATTTTTGGCCTCTATTACAAAGCCTTCTCTGCTGGTCGCCCACAACCTATACCCCTCTGATACAATCAACCTACAGGAAAACCAAGTAATGGGATTCTGCACCGATGTGGGCGGGAAAACCAGCCACACCGCGCTGCTCGCGCAAAGTTTAAACATTCCGGCAGTGGTAGGGCTTTCCTCCGCCTCCAAAGAAGTCAAAAACGGCGACACACTTATCATAGACGGGGAAAACGGACTCTTGGTCATCAACCCGGACCGCTACACGCTGGCCAAATACCGCAAAATACAGCGGGAAATTAAGAAAAACGACGCGCTGCTTAAAACGATCAATCACCTGCCGGTGGTCACCGCGGACGGAAAGCCCGTCAAATTAATGGTCAATTACGACCCACGCACCGACAACAAAGACAACAAACGCCTGATTACAGACGGCTTGGGGTTGCTTCGTACCGAATTTTTATACATGAATACGCCGGTTTCTCCTTCTGAAGAGGATCAATACCGCATGTATTTGGCTGTATTAAAACGTTTTGACATGCGTCCCGCTGCTATCCGTCTGGCGGACCTCGGGGCCGACAAAATGCCCGATTTTCCGCTGGATGAATTTGAGCAGGATGCCAATCCTTTTATGGGCTGCCGTGGGATCCGCCTGTTTCTAAAAAACCCGGAACTGATGTACACCCAGCTGCGCGCCATTGTCCGCACCGCCTGCGAGGTGCCGGCGCAGGTTAAAATTATGATTCCAATGGTCTCCTCTGTGGAGGAGGTCCGCCATGTGCGTACCGCCTTTAACAAAGTGCTGGCCGAATTTGAAGCACAGGGCAAAAAGCCCGTCAACCGCATTGCA
This sequence comes from uncultured Elusimicrobiales bacterium, assembly GCA_934667625.1. GTDB lineage: Bacteria > Elusimicrobiota > Elusimicrobia > Elusimicrobiales > Elusimicrobiaceae > Avelusimicrobium. Next base: position 23,942 of record CAKUMH010000006.1, on the reverse strand, counting down.
CTAGGAGCCATGATTGAGGTGCCCGCAGCGGCAATTGCCCTGGACGGCATGATCGGTGAGTTGGATTTTATTTCCATTGGCACGAATGACTTGATACAATATTTAGTAGCGGCAGACCGCGTAAACCAGGAAGTGGCCCATTTATACGACCCCTGCCACCCCGCCGTGGTACGGACGATCAACCTGATCATCCAAACGGCACATAAGCGGGGCAAACGGGTCAGCATTTGCGGGGAGTTGGCTTCTGATGCCAAAATGCTCCCGCTGCTGCTTGGGCTGGAGCTGGACACGCTCTCTGTTACGCCGCGAATGTATTTGCGTGTAAAAAACAACATTCGCCACCTAAACTTTGAAACTTGTTCCGACCTTGCCCAAGCGGCTTTGCTAATGGGAAGCTCGGAGGAAATCAGAAATTTAATTGAGCAGAACGATAAAAATGAAGATTCGTAACTTTTCCATTGTGGCCCATATTGACCACGGCAAAACCACTCTTTCCGACCGTATTTTGGAGGACACCGGCACCGTACCCAAGCGCAAAATGCAAGCCCAGCTGTTAGACGGCATGGACCTGGAGCGCGAGCGCGGCATTACCATCAAAGCCAAGGCGGTGCGCATCCAATATAAGGACTATATTTTAAACCTGATTGATACCCCCGGGCATGTGGACTTTTCGTACGAAGTGGCCCGTTCGTTGCGGGCGTGCGAAGGCGTATTGCTGCTCGTGGATGCCTCCCAGGGGGTAGAAGCCCAAACGGTAGCGCATGCACATTTGGCGCAAAGTTTAGGGCTTAAAATTATCCCGGTGATGAACAAGGTAGATTTGTCGCAATCTGATGCGGATGCCTCGGAAGAGCAATTGTGGGACATTTTGAAAGAACCGATTGAAGCGGAGCGCGTCAGCGCGAAAACCGGCATGGGCATAGAACACCTGCTGGACCGTATTATTACCGATATCCCCGCTCCGCAAGGGGATGCCAACGCGCCTTTGCGCGCCTTGATTTTTGACTCTTATTACGATCCCTTCCGCGGTGTGATTATGTATATCCGCCTGGTGGACGGAATAGTCAAGCCGGGGCAGGTCATTCAGTTTATGTCCTCCGGGGCCACCTACAAGACGGAAGAAATCGGCTTTATGACGCCCAAACAGTTGCACAAGGCCCCGCAGCTCTCTGCCGGAGAAGTAGGATATTTGGTGGCTGGCATTAAAGATATTCACCAGGTAAAGGTGGGGGATACGGTCACACTGGCAGAGCGCCCGGCGCAAACGGCCTTGCCCGGTTATGCAGACGCTAAACCTGTCGTATTTGCCAGCATCTTCCCGGTGGAAACGACCGATTTTCCGCTTCTGCGCAAGGCACTTGAAAAGCTCAATTTATCCGATTCGTCCTTCCACTACCAGAGCGAAACCTCCAAAGCTCTCGGCTTTGGGTTCCGTTTGGGTTTTATGGGCATTTTGCACATTGAAATTGTAAAAGAGCGCTTGGAACGCGAGTTTAATTTGTCGCTCATCGCCACAAGCCCCAACGTGGTATATCATGTTAAATTTACGCCCCGCAAGTCCCACCCGCAGGAGCTGTCCGCCTTGCCGGATGCGCCGGATGATCCGGGGTATAAGATTATTGACAACCCAGCCAATTTCCCGCCGCACGGTGATATCATTGATATTAAAGAACCCGTCATCCACATTACCATTGTCACCCCGGTAGAATTTATGGACGGCGTAATGACGCTGCTTAAGGAAAAACGCGGCACCTTTATGAACATGGACCACCTGTCCAACCAGCGCGTCATCATCAAGTACGAAATGCCCATGGGCGAAATGGTGATTGATTTCTACAACAAACTAAAATCCGTTTCCAAGGGCTACGCCTCATTTGATTACGAGGTTGCCGGGTTTAGAAGCTCGGACGTCGTACTTATGGAAATTCTCTTGCACGGCTCCCCGGTGGATGCTTTGTCCGTAGTGGTGCATAAAGACAAAGCCCAAACCATGGGTCGCGCCCTCTGCGCCAAGCTCAAAGAGCTTATTGGGCGCCAGCAGTTTGAAGTGGCCGTACAGGCCGCGATCAACGGGAAAGTGATCGCACGCGAAACTATCCCGGCCTTCCGCAAAGACGTTATCGCCAAGTGCTACGGGGGCGATATTACCCGTAAGCGCAAACTCTTGGAAAAACAAAAGGAAGGGAAAAAACGAATGAAATCTATCGGCAGTTTGAACATTCCGCAAGAAGCCTTTGTGGCTATGCTCAAGATTGACGAAGAATAATACCTGCTAGGCAGCGGAGTTGTTCCGTGCTTTTGATTATCCGGGCGGCCGAGTGAAAATGAGGCCGCCCTTTTTGCACACTTCTACTGTCGCAGATTTTGTTGTGTTCTGTTTTTTCACCACTTATTCCCACTAACGGGAGTGCCTAATTTGCTAAAATAATACATATGATTTTAGAGGGACGAACCTTAGCCGCACAAATCCGCGAAAGCCTGGGCCGCCGGGCCGAAACCGTTTGCCAAAAATTGGGACGGTCTATCCGCCTTTGTGCCATTGGCTCTACCGAGGACTATGGCGCTTACGTCTATCTCAAAAAAGAAGTACAGGCCGCCGAAAAACTAGGCGTACAAACACAAGTGTTTGAGGTGGACAACCAAACCCCAGCACACGATTTTTTGGGCCTGGTGGAAAAGTTATCTGCCGACCAAAAGGTGGATGCTATTTTAATTCCGCGCCCACTGCCAGAACATTTGGCCGCCACCGATTTTGCCGACAAATTAGCCCCGCAAAAAGATATTGACGGTATGTCCAACATTAATATGGGCAACCTGTTTCTGTGCAAAACGTGGCCTGAGGTGCTGGCCCTAAAGGGTTTTGTTTCGTGCACGGCCATGGCTGTAGTTCGGCTGCTGCAATATCACCAAGTACCACTTGAAGGGGCGGAAGTGGCCGTGATTGGGCGTTCCAGTACAGTTGGAAGGCCGCTGGCACATTTACTTACGTGCCAAAATGCAACCGTAAAAATTTGCCATACTAAAACAAACCTGCCGCGGGCGGTAAAAGAGGCGGATGTCATCTGCTCTGCTGCCGGGAAACCCGGCCTGTTGCAGGCATCCTGGCTAAAAGCCGGGGCAACCGTGGTGGATATTTCCACCAACTGGCATGACGGGCACCTCTGCGGGGATGCGAATCCGGCCAGCTTGGAGGCATACGGCGTGTCTTATTCGCCCGTTCCGGGCGGGGTGGGCCCCGTGACGCTTGCAGTACTGCTGGAAAACATTATACTATCTGGTGAGAGAAAACTTTAAGGAGAATCTATGAAAACACTTGCCAAACTCTTGGTCTTTTTACTTTGTGTAGGCGTTTTGTCTGCCTGCAACACCAACGAAAAGAAAAAGGAAAAATACAACCGTAAAATTTACTTGACTGAAGAAGATTACATGGAAGACCTTTCCAAAGATGCCGTAAAAGAGCGCCGCGAAACGCCACCGCAAGTAGAATCGGAATATATTTTTAATGTTGGGCCGGAAGAAGCAAAAAACATTTACTTCTTTGACAACCGCCAACAGCCAAAGGTTCCCGGGCAGCCCAGCGATGCCGACTATAAGAAAGAAAAACGGCTGTGGCAAAAACCAAAACGCTACACCCCCGAAGAGTATTATGGGATGCAAGGTTCGGCGGAAGAGACCTCTACCGAATCCTCCGGATACGATTACTAAAGATATACCAAGTACAAAGCCCCGCCGTTTGGCGGGGCTTTTTTATAAGAACTGGTCTACAGCATCCGTAAAAATACCGTCCGCGCCGGACGCCTCCACCTGCGCCGCCAGACCGAAATCGTTTACCGTATACAAATACACCTTCAGTTGGTTGGCGTGACAAATCTCCGCCACCTCCCGGGTAAACCGCGTGTAATTTAGGTGCACGCTTTCTGCACCCAAGGCAAGGGCTTGGGAAACGTCAAATTTCCGCGTTAAAAGGCCAATACGCGCGTTTTTATCTAAGTTTCGCAATCGGACAAGAGTTTTGTAATCAAAGCTGGAAAAGAGCGTTTTAGCAAGCAAATCGGGAGCTTGCTGCTGCAACAGGTCCAACAAGGCCCGTTCTACACCGGGGTAGCGGTTATCATCATTTTTAAGCTCTATATTTAGACGGACAAGCTGTGGACGCACCAGCGGTAAAATTTCCGCAAGTAACGGTACCGTGGCTCTGGCGGAGGAGAATGGATTTTCAAGCGGATATTTTTTTAAATCTGCCGAAGACAACTCCGCCAAAGACACTTCCCCTCCGGCGGCAGACGAAAGGGAATAATCGTGGTGAACCGCCAAGGCGCCATCCTTAAGCAGGTGGACATCCAGCTCGTAGCAGGTGGCCCCAGCAGCGCGCGCGGCACGGAAAGCAGCGGCCGTGTTTTGGACAAATCGGGCGGATAAACCGCGGTGGGCGAAATAAAGCATATCTACAGTGTACAAAAAAGCCCCGGCCCAAAAAAGAGCCGGGGGTTGAGGCAAATAAAAACTTTATTTAAGCTCCGACGTGCAATGCGGGCAGCGAGTGGCCTCCAAGGCAATTTCGCTGCAGCAGTACGGACATTTTTTTGTCGTGGGTGCGGCAGGTGCTTCCTCCACTTTTTTAAGGTTGTCCAATTTGTTGATAAGCTTAATCAACAAAAAGATACAAAACGCCACAATGAGAAAGCTGATAACCGCGTTTAAAAAGTTACCAATATTTAACGTGGTGGCCCCGGCGGCCTGTGCTGCGGACAAAGAAGCATAAGGCGCGGCCGTTTGGGCCCCCTCCTTAATGACGATAAACCAGTTGGAAAAATCCACCTTGCCCATCAGTAACCCCAAAGGCGGCATCATCACATCCGCAACCATAGAGTTAACAATCTTGGTAAAAGCACCGCCGATAATGATACCGACAGCCATATCAATCACGTTGCCGCGCATGACGAATTTTTTAAATTCGCCCAACATATTTTTAATCATATATTCTCCTGTTATTTGATTAATTTAACCGCCTTCAAAAGCGGTGTGTACAAATCATTCTCAGCGGGATATTTTATCTCGTCCGGATTTGTTTCGTCCGTAAATTGCACCGGGGCTTCCCGCACCACGCATAACGGGCACTGTTCATCCGATTCGCCCATAGTCAGCGCACAGGCCGCCGCCAGCGAATCGGCTACATCTACCAAAGTAACATCTAACTTTTTCCCAAAAATATCCGGCTTCCCGCGCAAATCTTTGACGCCTTTAAACCCGCTGTACGCCACCGCCGCACCGATAACGCCGGCCCGCAGTGGCAAAATCATGCTGTCCGTAATAATAAGGCCCAGGTGGTGCACCCCCCATTTTTGCCGCAACGACGCGCGCAACTCGCGGGCGCACGCGTACGAATCCCGCGGCAACAACAACAATCTTCCGCCCGCATTGGACTCGTCAATTCCGGCATTTGTCATAATCATGCCTTCTTTAAGCGTCAGCCAAGCCAGCGGCGTTTTTAAAGCGGAAGAACTTTCCCGCAGAATCAACGCCTCCTTTTGGGCGCGGCTTTCATACGGCACGCTTAACCCCTTCCACAAACAAACCAGCTTGGAAGAAACCGTTACAACCGTTTTTTCCGGCACGGACGGTAAATGCCGCACAATAAAAGCGGGCAAATCTTCGCGTTCTTTAAAAACGGCGGTATGCACGGGAGTAATGTTCATGCTTCCTCAAACGGGGCGACAAAACTGCAAAAAACTTCATTGGCCAGAAACAGCCCCTCAAAAGTTAATTTTACCTTTTTTCCTGCCCGCTCCAACAGGCCGTTTTGTATATGTTTTTCTATTTCTTTGCCGAAGAATTGTTCCTGCCGCGAAGAGAGCGTGAGCCCGTCCAAAAGCCGCAGCCCCAGCAAAACGCTCTCCCCTTCGCGGGCTTTGCCCGCTAAACGCTCGCTAAAAACGACCGGGCTTTTCCCCTCCGCCATGCAGCGAATATAGTCCGATACCGACGGCGTATTTTGCCGCCGTACACCGCCGGTATACGAAGCAGCTGAACTGCCTAGGCCTACATACGGGCCGTTGTGCCAATAAAGCGTATTGTGCCGGGCTTCGCGGCCCGATTTGGCAAAGTTGGAAATTTCGTAATGATGATATCCGGCCTGTTCCAACCGCCAGTGAGTCTGTTCAAGCATCCGGCGCATTAACACCTGGTCGCATACAAAGCCGCTCTCAAACAGTGGGGTGTTCTCCTCCACCTGCAGGCCATATACAGAAAGATGCTCCGGCGATAAAGAAACAACTTGTGCCAGGCTGTGTAAAAAAGAATCCAAGGTTTGCCCGGGAAGGCCGGCAATTAAATCCACATTTATATTTGTAAATCCGCCTTGGCGGGCAGTTTGATAGGCCTTCAAGAAAGTGGCCGCATTGTGCACACGGCCGATCGTTTTTAACTCTGCGTCATTAAAACTTTGCAGACCCAAACTGAGCCGATTAAACCCAAATTCTCTTAAAACAGCTATTTTTTGAGGCGTCAGACTCTCGGGGTTGGCTTCCAGCGTGCTTTCGGAAAAAGCAGCAATAGGGCCAAAATTTTGCACAATGACCTGACACAACGCGGCCAACTGATCTGCAGAAAGCAAACTAGGCGTGCCGCCGCCCACGTATAAGGTTTGAAAGTTTTTGACCGGGGAACGTGCCGCTTCTTTGGACAAGGCATCCAAATAGGGCTCTACCAGGTTTTCCTGCCCGGCAAACGAAGCAAAATCGCAATACCTGCATTTTTGTTTGCAAAAGGGTAGATGTATATACAGGCCGGTGTTCATTTATTTTTTATGTTCCGCCTCGTGGTTTAAAAAGGCAAAAATAAACGGATCCAGCTCCCCGTCCATTACGGCGTTAATTTGCGAGGTTTCGTACCCGCTTCTTAAATCTTTGACCAATTGGTATGGCATAAACACGTACGAACGGATTTGGTGCCCCCACGCAATTTCGCCTTTTTGGCCGTAACGCTTTTCGGCCTCGCCGCGCTTTTTATCCATTTCCATTTCGTACAATTTGGCCTTGAGCATTTTCATGGCCGTTTGGCGGTTTTGCAATTGGCTGCGCTCAATACGGCAAGAGACCACAATTCCCGTAGGAATGTGCAGCAAACGAACGGCCGATTCCACCTTATTTACGTTCTGACCGCCGTGACCGCCCGCGCGGGAAGTTTCCAGTTGGATATCTTTTTCGGGAATTTCTATGTTGATATCCTCATCAATATCAGGCAATACGTCGCAAGAGGCAAAAGAGGTGTGGCGGCGGGCGTTGGCATCAAACGGAGAAACGCGCACCAGGCGGTGCACGCCGTTTTCCCCCTTTAAATACCCATAGGCAAAAGGGCCCTCCACCATGGCGGAAAGCGTTTTGATGCCGGCTTCATCCCCCGGTTGTGCGTCCAAGACGGAAAATTTAAACCCATGCTGTTCCGCCCAGCGCGTATACATGCGCACCAGCATTTGCGCCCAATCGCACGATTCCGTGCCGCCGGCTCCAGCGTGGATGGTCAAAATGGCATTCAATTTGTCGTTCGGCTCGGAAAGACGTATCTCGCCTTCTTTTTTGGCTACCTGCTTTTCCGTTTCGTTGAGCGACGCGTTCAGCGAGGCCAGCTCGTTTTGGTCTTGCATTTCCTTGCAAAGCTCAAACCAAGCTTCGTCATCCTCGGCCTTTTTTTTAAGTGAACAAAACGTGTCTATGGCGCTTTTTAAAAAATCAATCTGCCGGCTGACCTCTTTGGCTTTTTTGGTATCGTTCCAAAAAGACGGATCGGCTGACTCTTCCTGCAAAGCCGCCAACTCCTGGCGCTTGCCGGCAATATTATCAATAGATTCAATTTTATCTACGCGGGATTTTAAATCCTGCAATTTTTGTTCTACATCTTTAAATTCAATGTTATTCATAAGCAAAAACCATCGTGGAAATAAGTAAAGTAAAATACAAAGCGGCACAGAGCCACGCAAACCAATCGCCCCACTGCGTGTAAAAATTCATCTTGTCCCCAACGGGCAGCGGCACAGAAGCGCGCAAAATTTCCCGCGTAAAAAGAGATGATTTTTGCTCTATACGGCCGAAGGGATCTATCACTGCGGAAAAGCCCGTGTTGGCCGCGCGCAAAACAGGTCGCCCGGTTTCTACCGCACGCAAAACATTGGCTGCCAAATGCTGGTACGGAGCGGACGTATCAAAGAACCAGGCGTCATTGGTTAAATTTAAAAACAGCTTCGCCCCTTGGCGATTTTGTGCCACATAAAGCTGTGGAAAAATAGACTCATAGCAAATGGTTTGCCCAACCGGCACCCCGGCCAGATCCAGCGGCTCTTGGTTGCGCGGACCGGGTGTAAATGCGCCCAATTCGCCCAAAACAGCCACCTCTTTAAAAAGAGAACGCACCGTCTTTTCCAGCGGGATGTATTCCCCAAACGGTACCAACTTTATTTTGCGGTAGCTTTGCCATTCATCCCGATTGGGGGACAACAAATACGCACCCACGTATTGCGTGTCTCCCTGCGGCACGTTGGACCCAACTACCTGATAGGCCTCTGTAGCGGAAGCGATATCTTCAAATAAGTGCGTATATTTTTCTTCGCCCAGCTCGCCGGGAACGGCACTCTCGGGCCAGACCATGAGCATCACGTCTTGGCCCGCGAGCGAATGACCCATATCATCCAGGGTTTGGGTGATTTCTTCTTCGTACGCCGGGCTCCATTTTTTATACTGGTCTATATTGGGCTGCATCACTGCTACATTGATACTTAAAAGCGGCGCACGTGAAGATTGCTCCTCCGGCAAAACACAATGCCCATAAAAATAAATGCCCACAAACAGGGCCGCCGCCAGCAGCATGTGCCACACCCCTTGCTTTACCCCCTTTACGACGAAGGCCCATCCCAACGAAACCCCGGTAAACGCAAGCGCAAAGCTAACGCCATACACGCCCGTAAAAGCCGCAATCTGAAGCATTTCCGGGGTATTCCACTGCGTATACCCCAACATCACCCAAGGGAAACCAAGCCCATAAAAAGCAATCGTTTGGTGCAACCATTCCAGCGCCACCCAACCGCAGGCCGCCAGCAACGGGAAAAAGCCACCCGTGCGTTTCAAAAAGTAACAACTGCCGCCAAACACAGCAAACGGCAACGCCATAAGCCCGCTGAGCCCCAGCCAAGCCGCGAGCGACAAGGCATTCGAAAGCCCCCCCCCATGCAGGCAGGTATAATAAATCCAGTAAAAAATCCCGGCATTAAACAACAGGGCCGTCAGCCAACCATACAGCGCACAACACCACATGCTACGAATTTTGCATACACCCCATACAAAAGGAGCTAACGCAAACCATGCCAAAACAGCGTGCGGATTTTTGGGATAGCTTTGATACATCAGCCAAGCCGTGCCCAACATACACCCCAGTAAAAAGCACCCGCGCCCACACGCCAAAAGCCCGGCGGTAAACCGGGCTAAAAAAGATGGCTTTTGGAGCGCGGCATCCTGCTCCGTATAAGTTTGTCTAAACAAACGCATAAGTCCTAGTATGCAATTTTACACACCTGTTCCGCACAAACGGCATGTGCGGACGGGCTGCATTCTCTTTCCATAGAGGGTGCAGTTTCGGGGCAGGCCTTGGTGAGCGAGCGCACATTCATGCGGTTAAAATCCAAGGTATATGCTGCATTAATCGCTGTCACACCACTAGGCCCTACCAAGCAACCACAAGGGTCCTTATCCACGATGATGCAATCCTCATCCACCTGGCACCGATACACACGGCGGGCGCGGTTTTTGGCTGCTTGGGCTTGCGCCTCTTGCTGCTGTTCGGCTTCCTGTTCGGCCAGCTTGGTTTTGGTAAGTTCCGTTACCGACACCTCTATCGGGGTATCTTTACTCAAAAACACGGGAATCAACACCACGGCAATCCCAGCGCAAACAAGCAAAAGAGCTGATTTTATTTTCGATTTCATAAATGAGCTCCACAACATTTTTTATATTTTTTCCCACTGCCACACGGACACGGATCGTTGCGGCCAATGTGCTTGGAAACCGGCTGAGACTGGTCCGCATTTTTGGCGGCAGCTGCCTGTGCCCGCTCGGCCGCAGTGCGGCGCGGAGGCAATTGCAGGCGGAAAATATAGCTGACCATCAAGTCACGCACGCGGTTGAGCATAGCGGAATAGAGCTTAAACGATTCTTTTTGGTATTCAATCAGCGGATCCTTTTGGGCATACCCGCGCAGACTGACGCTGTTTTGCAGCTGGTCCAGTTCGTACAAATTCTGTTTCCAAGCGTTATCAATAATCTGCAATAAAAGCATGCGTTCAATTTCCGCGAAATTAATGCCCTGCTCAGTAAAATAAAGCACGCGGGCGTGGTACAAGTCTTTTACTTGAGCCATAATTTCATCCACAAACTGGTCGTGCGTTTTGCGGCCGATGTTGTCTGCAGTATAGTGGAAATCCAGCGGGAAGAAATTACGCAAATTCACATTAAGCGCCTCAAAGTCAGAGCGCTGCAAATGCGTGGGATTGTAGTACTGTTCCACCAGTTCGTCTACAATTTCCTCCATCATCTGCATGGATTTTTCGGTCATGTTTTCGCCGTCCAAAATGGCATTGCGTAAGCCGTAAATGGCGGTGCGTTGTTGGTTCATTACCTTATCGTAGTCCAGCAGTTGTTTGCGGATGTCGAAGTTGCGTCCTTCCACCATGCGCTGGGCGCCCTCAATCTGCCGCGTCATCAAGCGCGATTCAATGGCTTCGCCTTCTTTCATCCCCATGGTGCTGAGCACAGAAGCGATTTTGGTCGTGTTGGCAAACAAGCGCATCAGCTCGTCGTCCAGCGAAATGTAAAAGCGGGAGCAGCCCGGATCGCCCTGGCGCGCACAGCGGCCGCGCAGCTGGTTGTCAATACGGCGGGATTCGTGGCGCTCACTGCCGATTACGTGCAACCCGCCCAGTGCCACCACTTGGTCTTGCTCCGCCTTATCCGCCGGGTTTCCGCCCAGCACAATATCCGTACCGCGCCCGGCCATGTTGGTGGCAATCGTCACCGCTCCTTTGCGGCCGGCTTGGCTGATGATTTGGGCTTCCATTTCGTGGTATTTAGCGTTTAACACCTTATGCGGAATGCCTCTGGCGCGCAGCATGTGGCTGAGCTTTTCCGACTTTTCAATAGAACGCGTGCCCACCAGCACGGGGGCACCCTGTTTCCACAAGTGTTCCACTTCCTCCACAATGGCCGCAAATTTTTCGCGTTCGGTCAAATACACCAGATCGGGGTAGTCTATGCGTTTGGACGGGCGGTTCGGGCGGATTTCTACTACATCCAACTTGTAAATCTGCCAAAATTCGTTAGCTTCCGTCATGGCCGTACCCGTCATACCGGAGAGTTTTTTGTACAGCTTAAAGAAGTTCTGGAACGTGATAGTGGCCAGGGTTTGGTTTTCTTCTTTAATTTGCAGGCCTTCTTTAGCCTCCACTGCCTGGTGCAAACCGTCACTCCAGCGGCGCCCGGGCATCAAACGGCCGGTAAATTCATCTACAATCACTACTTCGCCGTCCTTCACCACATAGTCCACATCCCGTTCGTACAAATGGTGTGCACGCAGAGCTTGGTTAATATGGTGGACCCATTCGGACTCCACATCGTTGTAAAGGTTGGGCACGTTTAAAAACTTTTCGGCCTTGGCAATACCGGTATCGGTCAGCGTGGCCGTATGGGCTTTTTCGTCAATAATGGCGTCTACGCCCTCGTCCAAATTTACGCCTTCGTATTTAGCTTTTACCTCGTCCTTTTCCGTAATCATGCGGACTTTTAGGGATGGAATCAGGCGGTTTACGATATAGTATTTATCCGTGCTCTGTTCGGACGGACCGGAAATAATAAGCGGGGTGCGGGCCTCGTCAATCAAAATGGAGTCCACCTCGTCCACAATACAATAATTCAGCGGCCGCAAGACACGGTCCTCACGGCTGATGACCATATTGTCGCGCAAGTAGTCAAAACCCAGCTCGTTGTTCGTCACATACGTAATATCCTTGGCGTACATTTCACGGCGGTCGGCATTGTCCATATCGTGGTTAATATACCCAACCGTAAGGCCCAAAAATTCGTGAATAGGACCCATCCATTGGCGGTCACGGCGGGCGAGGTAGTCGTTCACCGTCACCACATGCACGCCTTTACCCGTCAGGGCGTTTAAGTAAGAAGGCAGCACGGCCACCAAAGTTTTCCCTTCACCGGTGCCCATTTCGGCAATCTTGCCTTGATGCAGCACAATACCGCCGAGCAGCTGCACGTCGTACGGGCGGAGCCCAATTACGCGCTGCGCCGCCAAGCGAACCACTGCAAAGGCTTCCGGCAAGAGCTGGTCCAACGTTTCGCCCTTGGCCAAACGGTCTTTAAATTCCTGTGTTTTAGCTTTCAGTTCGTCATCGGTCAAATGTTCAAATTGGGCTGTAAATTTGTTGGCATCATCCACATAATGCTGAATTTTCTTCAAATCACGTTCACTTTTGGTTCCAAAAATCTTATCAATTACTTGTCTAATCATAGTTATTTCCTTATAGCGTTAAAATAGCATGGCAAAAAACGACGAACGCCCCGCACGGGACGGAGGAACCTATTTAGCAACAGGTTTTTTGTGGTTGGTTTTTACTTGTAAATTGGAAGTTTGGCGCACGGCCTGCCCCTGTGCCGTTTGCATTTGGGCCTGCATGGCTTGGGCTTGTTGGCGGATTTGGTTCTCCACCTGTGCCACATAAGCATCGCGCACAGCCACAATTTGGGCCCCGGGTGCACGTTGCAGCGCTTTAAGCTCTTGTTTGACAGCTTTAATCTGTTTTTTAAGAGAGGCCTTTTGCGCCGCCCGGGCATCCGGCGTAAGCGTTGAATCTTTGCGAAGCTGTTTGAGTTGGTCCTCCAACAAACGTAGCTGATAGCGGCGCAGCTCCACCGTTACAGCCCAAATGTTGGCGAAAACAGGCGTTAGTCCCTGTTCAAAATAAGCACGCGAAACAGCCGGCTCGTTCCCCGCCAGCACAGAAAGCAAATACGCCTGCCCATACTGCTGGGAAAGAAGCTCTAGCTGTAAAGAATTATCAAAGTTGCGTGCGACTGCTATCAATTCTTGGCGGGCCTGTTCTGTTTGCGGAGCCTGATACGATGAGGCAAAGCTTTCCAGCACCAAGTTATACGCTTCATTTTGGCGGGCTTTTTCCAACACGGAGGGATTATACTGGGCAAACAGCTCCAGCACTTTCTCACGCGTATAAGCACCAGCCTCCGCCTGCGCATATAGTGCAGACGACATGGCTAACGTTGCTAAAATAAAAAGGGTCTTCTTCACAATTTTCCTCTCTTTTATTTTGCTATTTCTGCCGCCGATAGTCAATACCCTGCGAGCAATTTTTCTTTTTGGAGAAAAAGAGAAATAAAAAACCCGGAACGCAGGGCTCCGGGTTCTTACTGAAAAAATTTGGTTTTAGCGGGCGGCTGTGCGGAAGAAATTCCCCTTTACGTTCCGTGCCAGCTGCACGCGGCCCAAGGTTTGGTCTGCCTGCACCACCACATCCTTGGCGTTTGCTTTAACGGGCGTTTTGGCAGCGCCAAAAATATCGCCTTGCTTCACCACACCCAATTGGCCGTGATTGTTAATTTGCACTTCCACCTTCAGTTCTCCATCCAAACTAGCGGTGAGCAAATCATCTTCTCCCATAGAAAACTGAAGCGGAAACTTCGGATTGACAACGCGTTTAATGGCCACGGGCACATCCGCCGCATTCTTAACAATAATCGCGCACGAATTATTATCCGCCTCGGCCTGGCGCGCCAAACGCTCCGGCACCGTTACTGTGCCCGAGAGATTAAAGCGGCCCTCGCTGACAGTGCGCGCCAAACAAAAAGCGCAAACCGCCACACTTACCGCTGCCACCGAAATAAAAATCTTTTTCATATTTATATTTTATCCTTTCAAGTGCGTTTTGGCAAGGGGGATTTTGATTTTTTCCAAACTGCCCCAAGGCAAAAAGGCCCGGCCGAAGCCGGGCCTTTTTTATTGGTGCAAAACTTATTGCTTAAAGAAACCCCACAAGTTGGCGTTATAAATCCAACCTTTGCACTGGCCGGCCTTGGCATTGGCGGGGTCGTCCACAACTTGGATCCATTTGCCTTTTTTGGCTAGATATTTAAACGGGTAACCCTTTTCCACCGTGCAAACAATATCAGCAGAGGCGGACGGCTCTTTGCGTACGTTCAAATCCACTTTGGCAGACATGCCTCCCTTGGGGCTGAGCAAATCGGCCGAGATCCATCCGTTATAGCCTTCAAAATCCTTCACAAGCACCCAGCTCTTGTCTTCATTGGTTTTTACCATAATGACAGGCGTATATTTCCACATGTAAAATTTAATCGCGCATTTCGTCCCGGCACAAGTGCGAATGTTCGCTCTTTTGGCATTAACACTGGCATATTTCTGGGCAAAAACGGGTGCGCTCACCAACAACATCAGCGTGCAAATAGCAACTAATTTTTTCATACACTTTGCTCTCCTTGTTTTCCCTTAAAAACTCTACCTCAAAAGTATAGCAATACTCCCCCCGCTTTTGCAAGCGTTTCTTGCGGCCTAAGTCCCCCTAAAAAAGCTATAATAAAAAGAACTTAACCTTTGGAGAACATCATGAAAGAACAAGTACAGCAAGTGATTAATGACATCCGCCCCATTTTGCAGGCCGACGGCGGAGATATTGAACTCGTCAGCGTGGACGAAAAGACCGGTATTGTAGCCGTTGCGCTGCAGGGCCGCTGCGGTGGCTGTCCTCACGCGCAAATGACCTTGCAGGCCGTAGTGGAACGCAAAATTAAGGAATTGGTTCCCGGTGTAACAGCGGTGGAACGCGTTTAATGCCCAAAATAGACTTGCACACCCATTCCGACTTTTCGGACGGCACCTCCTCTCCGCAGGAAGTGGCTCTCTCCGCCATTAAGGCCGGCGCAAGTATTTATGCGCTGACAGACCACGACACTACAGACGGAGTTCTTTTAGCCGAAGCGGTGTGTAAGGATCACCACGTACGCTTTACGCGCGGGGTAGAAATCAGCACGCGCGATCACGACCACCTTCACTTTACCGGATATAACGTAAATTTGGAGGACCCGGAATTTCAGGCCTTTTTGGCCCAAAACCGTGAAAATCGCAAAAACCGTATTCGCCAAATTATCCGTCAACTGCAAAAAGCAGGGGTGGACCTGACCGAAGAAGATGTTTTTTCCCGGGCGCCCAATACGGTTTCCCGCGCTCATGTGGCGGATGCCTTAAAAGCCAAAAAAATTGTCCCCTCCCGCCAGGAAGGGTTCCGTCGCTATTTGGTGCCCGGCCAAGTAGGCTATGTGCCCTCTGCCGGGGTGACGGCCATAGAGGCTATTAAGCACATCAAGCGTGCCGGCGGTATTGCCGTGATT
Organism: uncultured Elusimicrobiales bacterium; assembly: GCA_934667625.1. Taxonomy (GTDB): domain Bacteria; phylum Elusimicrobiota; class Elusimicrobia; order Elusimicrobiales; family Elusimicrobiaceae; genus Avelusimicrobium. Next base: position 8,478 of record CAKUMH010000006.1, on the reverse strand, counting down.
GCCCACCCAGGCATTGTGGCCGAACATTGGGATTTCCCGGCGTGGACGGAAGCAGGACTAGACGGCATAGAAGTATTTTATCCGGCGCATACCTTTACCATGAAACAAGATTTGCTGGCTCTGGCCCGCAAATATGGGCTGCTGGCAACGGGTGGATCCGATTATCACGGTCCGCACGGGGGGCGCAACAGCACCCCCGGTATGCAAATTCCGCAGCCGTATTACGACAGACTGCTACGCAAATTATTCAACCAATAACTATATGATTCTAAGACCTAAATTATGGACGCTTTTAAAAAATCGTCCCGAAGATTTCACGTCCCAGCGCGTGATGAAGGATCTAACCGCCGGGCTCGTGGTGGCATGTGTGGCGCTGCCGCTTTCCATTGCCCTGGCTATTGCCTCGGGTGTTACGCCTGAAAAGGGGCTGATCACGGCTGTTGTGGCAGGCTTTGTCATCTCGCTCTTGGGCGGATCTCGCGTGCAAATCGGCGGGCCGACAGGAGCCTTTGTTGTTATTGTATACGGCATTATTCAGGAGTTTGGCCTTGCGGGGCTCCTGACCGCCACCCTTATGGCCGGGATCTTTTTAATGCTGATGGGGCTTTTTAAGTTTGGCACCTTCATCAAATTTATTCCCTACCCGGTGACAACTGGCTTTACCAGCGGGATTGCCGTGGTGCTTTTTTCCACGCAAATTAACGACTTTTTAGGCTTGGGCCTCAAAAATATCCCCAGCGATTTTTTTGCCAAATGGGGTGTTTATTTGCAGCACCTGGGACTTGTAAATTGGCAGACGCTCGCCATTGGACTCATCACACTGGCAATTATTATCTTTTGGCCCAAAAAGTGGAGGTCCTTCCCTGGCTCTTTGGCGGCGCTGATTATCACCACGCTGGTTGTTAAATTTGCCCATTTAGACGTGGCGACAATTACCTCCACTTTTGGACAAGTGGATGGGTCTCTCGCTATGCCGCATATGCCGGGCGAAATCACGCTCTCAGTCATTCGCAAGCTGCTGCCCGCGGCACTGACCATCGCCTTTTTAGCTGGGATTGAAAGCTTGTTATCGGCCGTGGTGGCCGATGGCATGATCGGCAAGCGGCACCGCTCCAATATGGAACTGGTCGCTACCGGGTTGGCCAACGTAGCTTCTGCCCTTTTTGGCGGATTGCCGGCTACCGGCGCCATTGCCCGCACTGCCACCAACATTGAAAACGGCGGGCGCACCCCCATCGCCGGCATGGCACACGCCGTATTTTTGCTCATTATGATGTTGTGTCTGATGAAATATATTGGCCTCATCCCCATGACTTCCTTGGCGGCCATTCTGTTTTTGGTAGCGTACCGTATGAGTGATTGGCGTTCCTTCACCGCGCTTTTTAAAGCGCCGGCAAGCGACATTGCCATTCTGCTCGTCACCTTTACGCTGACCGTTGCGGAAGACCTGGTGGTAGCCATTGAGTTTGGCTTAGTGCTGGCCGCTGTACTTTTTATGAAGCGTATGTCCGACGTGTATCAAATAAAAAACACAGACGACGACCTGTTTGATGAAGTGCACCACAAGGACGACATTGACACCAAAGTCATTGCCCGCCACGTAAGCGTGTACGAAATTAACGGGCCGTTCTTTTTTGGCGCGGCCAATAAATTTTTGGACAGCTTAGAAAACCATAAAGACTGCAAGGTGCTCATTTTGCGCATGCGCAGTGTTCCGGCCATTGATGCAACCGGGTTCCACGCACTGGAACGTATTTACGACCGCTGCCAAAAGGACGGGGTGCAATTAATTCTCTCCCATGTGCAAAAGCATGTGCTTAAGACGCTGGATAAATACGGCTTTGTACAGAAGCTGGGCGAAGACCACATCTGCAAAAACATTGACGTTTCTTTAATGCGGGCGGAATCTATCGTCAGCGGCCGACAACACTTTTTGGAATAACCCCTGCTACATCACAGAAACCGGGCCTCTTGTATAAAGAGGCCCTTTTTAGTGGAAAAGCATCACTCTGCTAATTTAAAACCCAACGATTCTAGTGCTTTACAGTAACCAGAGCTTCCGTCAATATCTAGGCATAATTTTTCTTCCAGTCCTTCATCATCTTCACCCCAAAAAAGCATATATTGCCGCCCTTCATCTGTGGCCTCACCCTCACAGGGCCAACTCATAGCGCCAATACTGTAATAATCTCCCAGCGGGCTCCCATCACTGAGCCCAAAACAATAATTTTTCCCCTGATATAGTACGCCCCCTATCGCTCCTTCATCTGACTTCCACGGAAATCCTTCAAAATATTCACAATCCTCGCGAGAAGTACCCGCCAAGGAACACATACTAATGTTATCACGCACTTTTTTCATAACAGTCATGGCCTCTGCGGCACGGCTCTTCTCCACCGCCTTTCTATATTGAGGGACAGCAACCGCCGCCAAAACGCCAATAATCAGTACAACCACCAACAATTCAATCAACGTAAAGCCACCTGAATGGCTTGAGGTGCTGTTTTTCATAACAACCTTCCTTTTTTGCTAAATTTTGCTTATAAGCAAAATTTAGCAAAAAAAAAACGATTACAACCCTTTTATATCTCCCCCCCACAAAACAACAAAAAATGCCCCGCTTTTTCACAAAAAGCGGGGCATTTAAAATATCAAAATTACTTATTCGTTAGTTGGCTGGAGCGGCGTCATCTAAATTGCCGTTTGGGCCGGACCCTTTCTTACCGATGAGGCTGCGCCATTTGTCCTTGGCAAAGTTCCACAAGCGTTTGCCCTCGTATTTAACACTTTGCACCAAGGTGGAATTACGCATCATACCCGGCGTTAAAACCAAGCTCGCGCCAAGTGCCGCGCCTGCATACGTTAAGTCCAACGGAATGCTCAGCCCGCCCAACGAGGCCAGGTATCCGGCTGGCATAGCCGCCAAGCCCGCCACCGCCATAGTAAGCGCCAAAATAGAGGATAATTCCCGGTTCTGTTTGGGATAGCGGGTCATAATATAATCGTACATTTGCGTAAAGAAGTTCCCGGTGCCCAAGCTGGCTACCGCTGCCCCGGCAATCATTTGGGGAACACTTCCTCCAGCCAACGCCATCATTGCCGTTCCGGTGGCAGACAGGACCGAACCGGTAATATACATAGAATCCGAGCTAATCCGTTTGCTGAGCACATTCCCGCCCAAACGGCCCAAAATAAAGGAGCCGTACAGAGAGGCAGCTATCACCATGTTTGCCAGTTCTCCTTCCGGGATCAGAGTCTTCATCGCACCGGAGAAAGAGGTGGAAATTACAAATTCATGCACCGTGGCAAAGGTCATGGCAGCGGTAAGTGCCGCCACGCCGGGGGCTTTAAGCATTTTGCCCATATTCCCGAGGGTGTTTTCCTGCACGACTAAAGAAGACTCCACCTGCTTCACCAACTCCTTTGCCTGTCCCTGCGGCATGGCATACTGACTGGTTAACTGTTTTTCCAAATCAGTCAGCAATGTCGCCTTTTTCTCTTTGTAAAGCGCGGTGGATTTTTTGCTGGAATCCAATTTTACGTTTGCAAAAACGAAGGCATCCAGCGCATCTTTAAAATTACGTGCCACCAAATCCACTTGGGCAGAAAGGGCGCTGGGTTCCGCTTCCGCCAAGTCCTTGCTACCGGCCTTTAGCGTTTCCTGCATGAGGGCTTGGCTTTGTCCTAAATCTTTGGCGGAATAAGCATCACGCAGCTTGGCACGGTAGACCTTCCACGTCACCCAGCCACTGTATCCGGCATAGAGCGGGAAGCTGATGGAATAGTCTAACCCTAAATCCACCCCTGTAATTAGCTTAATTCCGTAATTCAGGGCAAAGGGCGTGGCCAAAAAGGCCAGCGTGCCCACGTTTTTATACACAAAGCTTAGGTTATACAGCACTACGTCTTTTAAGTTAATATCCGATTTCTTGGTAAAAACGTCCTTTACGCGCTTTACCAAATGCTTAAAGCCTGGGGTCTCGGCAAAGGCTTTTTCCACTTCTTTTTGCATGCCCTTGGAGCCATTCAAAATGGCTTCTCCGCGGTTGGCACGAATGAGCATATTGGACACCAATTGTTTTAATATTCCAGAGCCGCTCATTAAAAATAGCGCCGTAATAAACAACCCTTTTTGCAGGGGGGTTAAGGTCAACCCTTCCACGAAACCAAAAAAACCTCCTAACGTAGCCAACACCCCAGACATGGTAGACATGGACAGGGCCACGGTCATCATCGTTTTTTCGCCGTATTTTTTGAGAATAGGGGTGAGCAGGGAGGATAACCCCGGCAACACATAGTTGATGGCAAACATCATGGAGTTGGCCTGGTTGACGCTAATATCAAGCGCTCCATTTACCACCGGTCCCATAGTTTTACCCAAGCTCACGTTCGTAAGCGACGCCTCGCGCAAAATAAGCTGCGCGCGGTTGCTGGTGGGGTGGATAGAAACATTAAATGTGGTTTTACTGCCAGGCAAAATTTTAGCCAAATTAGCAATTTGGTTCTTCGGCAAACGGACATAGTATCCGCTTAAATTAAGAGAGCCGTCCTCCAACAGCACAAGCTGCGAAACGCTTTCATTCCCTTTGACGGGTATCTCTACCTCTAGCGGCAGACGTTCACCCTTGACGGAAACAGCAGGCACTACTTTCGTCTTATAGGAAATATCCGGCGCCGCCTCCAGTTTTAGGCGGAAGTTTTCCAACCCGGATTTGCGAACCAAATCCACCAACGCCCCCACCTGATTGGACTGGAGCTTCATGTAAAAGTGAGCCATCCGCAACGGCTTTTGCTCCTGGTTGCGAAGCTCCGCCAAATAACCGTTGGAAAAATCGGAGCGTTCCGCGAATGCCACCCGGTTGTACCCCTTCACCCGGAAGCGGTTGCTGATTTTTAAGTTTACAGGCAAAATGCGTTCTATTCCCTTGCCGTCCACCACGGTCAATTTAAAGCCGCTCTCCGCCACAGACACCGGGCCCGTTTCGCCAGCGCCCGGCAGTTCGGCCGCCGTGGCTGGCGCTTCTGGAGAACGTAAGGTAGAGTATACTTCCTGGATTTGGGAGTTATCGTGCAGACCCGGTTCTTCGTAAGGGGCCATTTTGGCCTTTTTACGAAGCATCTTCTGCGCCTGATTAAAAAGTTTTTTCCCAGCTTTGGCAATTTCTGGTACGGGTAGACCGCCGTAAAGCATTCCAACAGTGGCAGACGGAGCTTCTGTAGCGGCTGGCGTAGAAACAGCACTTTCGGCAGGTAATGTATTTCCCTTAGCAGGGACCGCCACACGCATTGTTTCCGGCAGAGACAGCGCGCTCAACGTCAGCGGGGGTTGTGTAAAAGACGGGGCCGGAAGCGTTACTTTAAGCGTGGACAAGTCCGGCAAGGCAACGCCAAGAGGCGTTTCTCTGCCGATTTCCATCCACTCTTTAGTAGCCAAGATAGAGGCATCTGCATTAAGGGCATTGGGCAGACAGCCCGTTGCCAAAAAACTGCCTGCTGCGCTTTCAGCGGCCGCACCGCCCGCTTGGGAAGGCAGACGAACAGCTAAATTGTTTAATTCCGCGTAACGAGCAAGCTCCTGCCAAAACGCCTGGGAACCGCCCCCCATTCCTGCCAGTTTTTCAAGCGTGGGGTATGCTCCCATGCGCAAAAGACCGCGGGCGGCCACCATGGCTGCCACATCTTTAAAAACAGACTGGGCCGCGGCCTCATAAAAGTCCAGTAAAAGCGGGGCATCTTCCGCTGTGCCCAACAGACCTAAGGCACCCGCATCGGCAAAGGCACCCCAAACCTGATAAACGGCCTGGTAACCCGCCGCCTTTTTGTTTTTAAGCAAGGCGGTTACGGCGCTCAAATCTCCCTGTGGCAAAGATGCAAAAGCTTTAGATAATTGCGGCAAATCGTTTCTGTAAAAGGTAAGGGCCCGGGCCAGCTGCTTAGCGTTAGCTCCACCTCTAAGCGAAACGGAAACAAATTCATTGCGTAAGAGGCCGGAGCGAAATTCCGCCTTCGGGTGGGATAAAATTTGCTCGGCAACGCCTTCTATATCTCCAACGAGTACTTTAGCACGGATTGCATTGCCAGAAACCTTTCGGTATTCCCGCTCCACAATCGTTTGAAGACGCGGCGTTAAATTGAGCGCTCCAGGCAAGGCCTCCGTATGTCCGGCATGCGTCGTCGGCAGAGCCAGGTGCGTGGGCGCCGAGATGTTGGTCTTAGATGCAAAACGAGTCCCAGGAAGAGAAGATGCTTTGGACAGCGGCACAGAAGGCCGCGTGGCAGCAGACGGAAGCGTCGGCTTTGGTACGCGCGTAAGCCCGCGGAAACCGCCCTTAATGGGAAGCCGCTGCGCAAGAGCAGGGCTAACACTGCTAAAAAGAATACAAAAACTTAAAACCAGGGACAATAACTTTTGCATAAAAGCTCCTTTCCTATATTGTGGAAAAAATCAGTACAAAAAAATAGGGCCAAAAGTCCTAGATGAAACTGACTTTTGGTCCTATATAAAAATGGGACGATAAAACATTTTTTGAAAATAAAGGGAAAAAGGGCATCAGCCCGTTCAAGCGCAATTTACCACGCTTGCACGCGCACTGGCACGCCTTAAACAACAGTTGGGTGCAGTACATTCACAGACTCCTTTTATCCGTCTCCACTATTATTCTAGTAAACTTATACGACGGGAACAAGCGAATAAAGGACCCATTTTCTACCTAGGCTTTTTGCGTTAGAAAGAAGATTTTTCTTTGATTTTTTGCAGAGCTTTTGCCACACACACAGGGACCAAACTGGATACATCCGCCCCATAGCCAGCGGCCTCGCGCACCGCGGAAGAACTTAGAAAGGCATACTCCGTCCGAGTCGGCAGGAAAACGGTTTCCACTTTTGGATAGAATTGTTTGTTGTAGTAGGCATTGGCCAGTTCCGGTTCTAAATCTGCCGGCCCCCTTAACCCGCGCACCAATATATGCAAATTGTGTTTTTGCATATAATCCACCAGCAACCCTTCCGCTTTTTCCACCTGGATTCCGTCCTCTCCGGCAAAAGTTTGCCGCAAGAGTTCCAGCCGTTCTTCTTGGCTAAAGAGCGGTTTTTTACGTCCATTTTGGATCAGCAGTACCACCACTTGGCCAAACACCTCACGCGCGCGGCGCGCCACATCCACATGACCATTGGTAACCGGGTCAAAACTGCCTGCGTATACTGCTATTTTTTCGCTCATAACGCTCCTAGCCTTCTAATAAGGTTCTATATTATGGTATCATAATTTTATGATAAAAAATCCGTTCTCCGATGAAATTTACCTGCGCCGTTCGCATCCGCATACGCCGGATTTGCGGGATGAGTACTTCCGCGACCAAACAAAAATCATTCATTCGCTGCCCTTTCGGCGCCTAAAGCACAAGACCCAGGTCTTTTTTGCCCCGAACAATGACCATATATGTACCCGCATAGAACATGTGCTCCATGTGGCCACCATTGCCGCCACTATTTGCCGGGGGCTAAACAAAAGCAGCAAATGGGAACTAAGCGAAGATATGGCCTATGCAATTGGCCTCGGGCACGACATTGGGCATGCTCCCTTTGGCCACGAAGGGGAACGCGCCATTGATGCATGCATTCGGCCCAACCGCTTTCTGCACGAAGTAAACAGCTACCGCGTGGTGGAACACTTGGCCAACTATGGGGAAGGGCTCAATTTGACCTTTGCCGTAAAAGACGGCATTATCTGCCACTGTGGGGAGGATTTTGCCAACAACCAGCTCCGCCCCGCCAAAACCCCTAACGATTTGGAAAAGATCACCGGGCGCAACCAAATGCCCTCCACGTACGAAGGATGCATTGTGCGCCTTTCGGACAAAATTGCCTATTTGGGACGCGATATTGAAGACGCTGTGAAGGCGGACCTAATCACCACGGCGGATATTCCAAAAGATGTGCGGGAGGAAATCGGCACATCTAACGGGGAAATTATCAACACGCTAACGTTGGATCTAATCAACCACTCAAAAGACCGCGATGCCATCGGTTTTTCGGAAGAGAAATTTGGCCTGATCTCGCAGCTGCGCACCTTTAACTATGAACGCATTTACCACAACGAACAAATGCGCCAGCGCAAGGAAACAATAGATAAATGTATCCGTGATTTGTTTGATTATTTCCGCACCTTGTTCAAACGCTATGGTTTTGCCTACGAAGCGTACGACCGTGAGGGGAAACAAACGGCTCACAGCTTTGCGAACTACATGCGTTCCATGCAAAAGGTCTATCAAAACGACCCGACCCAAATAGACGTAATTATTGCCGACTATATTGCCGGAATGACGGACTCTTTTGCGTTAAGCGTCATGGAAGACGTAATCCTGCCTAATTCCATTAAATTCTTTAGCTGACAGGCAGTTTTCATGAAACTCCCCGGGCTCACGCCCGGGGTTTCTTTTCATCCGAACAATTCCATTGTTCGCCCCAAATCTTCTTTTC
>CAKUMH010000005.1 GCA_934667625.1 uncultured Elusimicrobiales bacterium | reverse complement strand
CCAGGGTCTCGTTGTTGTCGTTCGTCGTTATCCATAAGGAAGAGATGCTGGACTAAAACCTTCCAGCATGACTTTTTAAAAAAGGCCCCTGTCACCCAACAGAAAGTGTTATAATTCTCCTATGTCCTTTGTCTACATTCTAACCAATGCAAGCAATACAGTTCTATACATCGGAGTTACAAATAATTTAGTGCGCCGAGTGTGGGAACATAAGAATAAAGTAGTTGCTGGTTTTACAAGCCAATACCAACTGAACAAATTGGTTTACTATGAATGCTACACAGATATCTATAATGCCATACAACGCGAAAAGGTCCTAAAATTTTGGAAACGAGCATGGAAGGAACGTTTAATTAATCAATCCAACCCTGAATGGAAAGACCTATATCAAGAAATTTGCCTCTAACTCCCAGCCGTTTGTCGTTGCCGTCATCCCCTTAGGCCGTCATCCTGGAGCGCCGTGGCGGCCCGCCAAAAGAGTTGTCATCCTGGAGCGTTTTTGTCCAGGATCTCGTTGTTGTCGTTCGTCGTTATCCATAAGGAAGAGATGCTGGACTAAAACCTTCCAGCATGACTTTTTTTTATTTTACCTTTTGCCGTTTTCCCCTTCCGCCGTCATTCACTAAGCGCCGTGGCGGCCCGCCAAAAGAGTTGTCATCCTGGAGCGTTTTTGTCCAGGATCTCGTTGTTGTCGTTCGTCGTTATCCATAAGGAAGAGATGCTGGACTAAAACCTTCCAGCATGACTTTTTTTATTTTACCTTTTGCCGTTTTCCCCTGCTGCCGTCATCCTTTTTTTCTCCTTTCCGCCAAAGCGCCCCCGCCGTACACTCGGCGGGGGCGCTAGACACTATCGTACTTTATCTTTTACAAACGTTTGTTTATTTTGTAGCTCCTTTGCTAGTCAAAAAGTAAGCTATGTCATAATTATCTGTAATCCAATCTGCAATAAATAACATCTTACGTTTGTCAATTTCCCATCTTTCGGTACCACCTTCAACATAGACATGATCGGAAATATACCCGTTTACATTGCCCCCTTTCTCAACACAGAGCTTGGTTAGCGCTAGACTGTCGTTGTAGACAGCCGTCCCCAAAAGGCGCGTAAAATCAACCTTTTCCTCGTTGTAGTTTTGGAGGAGCACATTGAATAATTTCAGATCTTTCTTGGCAACTGCCTTCTCTAAGAAATAGTGATACTTAGGGATCTGCTTGTAAGGAAGAATCTGCTTCAAAAATTCTATATCTCCATTATCAATAGCCGCAATAAGTAACTTTTCTGCGTCATCTTTCGGGGCGCCGTTTTTTATCAGCGAGACCACCTCACTCTTTCTTTTCCGCTTATACAGCTCAAGCAAGGTGCTTTCCGAGGTAGCCGCAGCAATTTCTTTTACATCAGCTGCCAGTTGTAATTTAGACAAGGACTCCCCTTTCAGAAGAGCCTCATTATACGCTGAGAAATGGGCACCATGTGAGCGCAATAGCTCTATCATCTCCTTAGACAAAGTTTTTCCTATCGGCAATCCACTTATTACGTAGTATTCACCCCATGTTTTCTTAGAGGACGCCAGTTCGTTAATGGCATTATCCAACGCCTTCTGACTAAACTGACGGTTTTTCAACAACCATTCAGCCATGTGAATATGGTTGGCTGCAGCAGAATATGCCAAAATGTCGCCATAATCGTCCTCTGACAGTAGTGAAAGTAGTCCCCCTCCTTCAATCATGCGGTTTACTTTCCCAACATTCCCACTCGCAAAAGCACTGACTACATTCCCCTCACCTCTAATCCCTAGTAATTTAAAATGACCTCCGTCTCTAAGCAGCTTTATAAGCTCCATATCGCCATAATAAATGAGGTGGTAAATATTATGGGAAAGATTCTGTGTATACGCGAACGGGCTTTTGTCTTTGCGCAAGAGCATTTTCCATACATAAAGCTCGTCTTTGTCAAGGGTTGGCAGGGTCTTCAATTTGCTTTCTTTTTGCATTAATATCTCTTTAGGGCGGGTCGGACGACCGTCCTCTAGAAAACACACAACATTAGCAAAAGCCCCTCTATTGAGAAGATACTTCATCATGAGGATTTTGTTACTTTCAGCGGCTGCGCACAGCGCAGTGTATTGCACGGCGGACTTCTTGTTCTTTGGCTTCATATAGGAGTTAATGTTCACTCCCTTGTCCAACAGCTCTTGCACCTTTCCAATGTGGCCTTCCTTTGCAGCAGCCAACAGCCCCTTGACATTCATCTCATCGGTAACAAAGATCTTGTCAATCAGCACATCAACCAACCCGGGATCCGGGTTCGGGTCCGGTGCCGGATCCGCAGCAAAGCACGCAGGCGCTGCCACCAGCAACGCAAGCAACAATACGAAAGATTTTTTCATAAGGGGTCCTCCCGATAATAAAGTACTTATAAGGATAGTATAATTGATTAATTGATTTATTACAAGGGGTGTTATTGACCTAACACGAGGGTAGGCCCTTTGGCACCCTGTTTGTAGGCCCAAAGGCCCAGAAATGGGGCCAGGGTAAATTGTAAAAAATTGGTTGCGGAAAAACGGCAAAATTTTTGAGCGCAAAAAAGCCACCCAAACCGGGTGGCTTTTTTTTCTGATTTTTTTGAACTTTTTTAGTAAAAACCTAACGGCGCGTTTTGGCGGTTTTTTTGCTCCCTTTCCGGGCTAAAACCGCTTTTTTCGCTCCTTTTTTAGCTGTTTTTACTGTTTTTTTGGCAGGTTTTACCTTTTTACCCACCGCGGCCCGTTTTACCGTTTTTGCCACTTTTTTCACTTTTTTTAAGGCACTTTTGGCCGCTTTCGGGGCCGACTTGGCCTTTTTGGCGGCTTTTTTGTGGCCGCGTTTTTTGTTTAATTTGGCCTCAAATTCGGCCCAGCCTTCCAGCGCTAAAGGCAGTACCTCACCCATGTGCTTGACGGGGATTAAGGTCAGCTCCTTGCGCACGCGCTCGGGCAGTTCGGAAACGTCCTTGACGTTGGTGTGCGGGTAGAGAATCGTCTTGACCCCTTCGCGGTACGCGGCCAGGAATTTTTCCTTAATACCGCCGACGGGAAGCACGCGCCCCGTAATGGTTACTTCGCCCGTCATCGCCAGGTGCTTTTTAACGGGGAGCCCCGTCAGCAAGCTCGTCAGCGCGGTGGTAATAACACTGCCCGCGGACGGCCCGTCCTTCGGCACGGCCCCTTCGGGGAAGTGGACGTGAAAGTCCGTCTTGTCAAAATCCACCCCTTCGCCGTAACCGCGGCTGCGGGCATAGGTCAGCGCGGCGCGGACGGATTCCTTCATCACGTTGCCGAGCATACCCGTCAAAATCAGTTGGCCTTTGCCGGGGAGCTTGGTGGCTTCTATGGACAGTGTTTCGCCGCCCACGCTCGTCCACGCCAGGCCCGTGGCAATCCCCACGCCGTTTTCTTCGGTGGCAAAGTTGGAATACTTCGGCACGCCTAAAAATTCGTGCAGATTCTCGCGCGTTACTTCCACTTTTTTCGCGCCGTCCACCGTCATCTTGGCGGCCTTGCGGCACAGGGAGCCGATTTCCCGCTCCAAATTGCGCACGCCGGCCTCGCGTACATAGTCGCGCATTAAAAGGGCCACCGCGTCGTGCGAAACGGTCAGCTGGCCGTCTTTTAACCCGTGGATTTTCATCTGCTTGGGCAAGAGGTATTTGTCCACGATGTCGTGTTTTTCGTACTCGGTGTAGCCGTCAAAATCAATAATTTCCAGACGGTCGCGCAACGTGGTGGGAATGTTGGCCAGTGAGTTGGCCGTGGTGATAAACATCACTTTAGAAACGTCAAACGGAACGTCCAAAAAGTGGTCGGTGAACTCTTTGTTCTGCTCGGGGTCCAACAGTTCCAAGAGCGCCGCCGCGGGGTCGCCGCGCCAGTCGCTGCCCATTTTATCAATTTCGTCCAGCAGGAACACGGGGTTCATGCTTTTGGCCTTGCTGATCCCTTGGATAATGCGCCCCGGCATGGAGCCGATATAAGTGCGGCGGTGGCCGCGGATTTCGCTTTCGTCGCGCACGCCGCCCAAGGACATCCGCACAAATTTGCGCCCGATAGCCCGCGCGATAGACTTAGCCAAAGACGTTTTGCCCACGCCCGGCGCACCAGCAAAGCAAAGCACGGGGCCGCGCAGGGAGTTGGTCAGCTTGCTGACAGCCAAGTATTCCAAAATGCGCTCTTTGGGTTTTTCCAGGCCGAAGTGGTCCTCGTCCAAAATCTTTTTGGCTTCTTTGAGGTCCAACACGTCCTCGGTGGTTTTGTTCCACGGCATATTGACGAGCCAATCCAAATACGTGCGCGATACCGTGGCTTCCGGCGAAAACGGCGCCATTTTGGCCAGGCGGTCAATTTCTTTTTCGGCCGCTTCCTTGGCGTGCGGCGGAAGGCCGTTCTTTTTTACTTTGGCGCGCAGGGCATCCAGCTCTTTTTGGAAATCGTCCTTTTGGCTGAGCTCCTTTTGAATGGCCTTCATCTGCTCGTTTAAGTAGTACTCTTTTTGGTTTTTTTCAATCTGCGCGCGGACCTTGGAATGGATTTTTTCCTCCAAGCCCAAAATTTCCACTTCGCTGGTGATTAATTTTAAGATTTTTTCCAAGCGGTCTTTAATGTGCACCGCTTCCAAAATTTCTTGGCGCTGCTCCGCCTTGACGAGCATATTGGAAGCCACCGTGTCGGCCAGTTTGGACGCATCGTTAATTTGCCGCAGGAAAGAAACCCCCTCCACCGCAATCCGGTGCGACACGCGGGCATAGTGGTCAAACTCGTCCAGCACTTTGCGCATTAAGGCCTGCACCACGGGGGAGTTGTCGTCCTCTTCCTCAATATATTCCACGGTGGCAAACCACGAGCCGGCCACGTCGTTCATCTCCAATCTGTTGACGCGGGCGCGGGCCAAGCCCTGCAGAAAAATTTTCATGGAGCCGTCCGGCATTTTTAAATTTTGCGTAATTTGCGCAATGACACCAAAGTGATAAATATCGTTGGCTTTGGGCTCTTCCACTTCGGCATTTTTTTGCGAAACGGCCAAAATGTATTTGCCGGGCGTGTTCAGCGCCAGTTCCACGGCGTTGACGGATTTTTCCCGGTCTACCGATAACGGAAGCGACATCCCCGGAAACATCACCACATCGCGTATGGCGACTGCCGGCACTACCGTCGGTAACGAAAGTGTTTGTTTTTTTATTTCTTCTGCCATATTCTCTCCCTTCCAATACAACGGATAAAAGGTTTGCCAAGAGCATTTTTGCAACACCCCTGCTTTTGGCTCTTATATATTGTAGCAAATTAGGTTAAAATTAGCAAATATGGTATTTGGTTGCTAATTTTGAAGGGAAGGGCCACGGACGGGAATTTACCACGAGTAAAAATGCGTGATATCGCTGGTTAGTTTGAGGGTGCCGCCCAGGGCCAGGCAGACTTTGTCTTGCTCGGGCTTTTTAAGCGAGGCAAGACAAATGCGGGGGCCTACCGTTTTAAATATATTGCTGTGCGTGTAGGCCATACCGATACCGGATAATTTACTAGGACCACCAGAACAATACATAACGTTTTCGTACGAACGCAAAGAACACTTTACCCCCGACGGGAACGTGAAACATTCCGTATCGTGCCCGCCTTGCTGGCAGGATTGTTTGGTTACACCTGCCGGGGCGGAGACGTCCAAATCGTCCCACTTATCGGTATAGGTACCGTTGGCCATGTAGTAGGTTTCTTGCGCTTGTTTGACGGACGTCATAAACGGAACCACTTGCGCAATGCGGCTTTTGATGACGGCCATTTCGTACTTGGGCAATGCAATGGCGGCGAGAATGCCAATGATGAGGACAACAACTAATAATTCAATGAGCGTAAAGCCGCCTAAACGGCCCGCAGTAACGTTTTTCATAACTACCTTCCTTTTTGATAAATTTTGCTTATAAGCAAAATTTATCAAAAAAAAAAAAGATTACAACCCTTTTATATTTTACCAACCCGAAAACGGCACAAAAAGAAAAGGTAACGGGCCCCGCAAAAAAGGAAGAGATGCTGGACTAAAGCCTTCCAGCATGACCTAGTAGATGGACGGCGAGATCCTGGACTACAACCTTCCAGGATGACGCCTTCTTTTGCAGGCGGCCAGCTCAAGAATGGTTGGCCCTGATAAGCGACAGGACACAAAACTTTACGTTTTGTGTCCTGTGCGTTGACGAACCAACTGTAAAAGCCGTTGTTCAAGGGCTGTCCGCGAACAACTGAAAACCAACTAGAAGATTGCCTGATTTGGCAAATTCTAAGCAGTTGGGCGGATATAGTCGGGGCGAAGTGTGGCTATATGCCACATAAGCCCCGAAAGACGCACAAATGCGACGAATTTGGCAAATGGTTGGCCCTGATAAGCAACAGGACACAAAACTTTACGTTTTGTGTCCTGTGCGTTGACGAACCAACTGTAAAAGCCGTTTATTTTTTAAGGGGAAGGACCTCGTCAATCAGCCCATACTCCTTGGCCTCTTGCGCCGACATATAATAGTTGCGTTCGCTGTCGCGGCGGATTTTTTCTTTGTCCTGTCCCGTGTGCTTGGCTAAAATATCCAAGAGGTGCTCTTTGTTGTCGCGCAATTCTTTAGATTCAATTTCAATATCCGTTACTTGGCCGGAAATGCCGCCGCCCCAAATAAGCGGTTGGTGAATCATAATGCGCGCATGCGGCAGGGCGTAACGTTTGCCCTTAGAGCCCGCCGCCAACAGCACCGCGCCGAAGCTCATTGCCTGACCCATGCAGATAGTGGTGATAGGGGCCTTGATAAACTGCATGGTGTCGTAAATGGCCAGGCCGGCCGTTACCATTCCGCCGGGAGAATTGATGTAGAGATTGATTTCCCGGTTCGGGTCGTCCGCGTCCAAGTACAAAAGTTGGGCGATAATCATATTGGCGCTGGCGGTGTCCACCTCGCCTTCGCGCCCGCCTACAAAGATGATACGGTCCTTAAGCAAGCGGGAAAAAATATCATAACCGACGTTCTTTTCAATAATAGTAGGTATAATCATATTTTATATTGTAGTATATTTTCGGCGGCTCGCACGCAAAAGGACCTATATTTTTATAGGTCTTTTGGCCTAAAAAAAATAGGTCCAAAGCTCCTGTTTTTTTAGAAGAGTTTTTGGTAGTATAATAGAAAGAAGAAGGATGCTCGGAGGAACAAAATGAAAAAACTTGCTGTTTTGTTTGCTGCTTTGCTGATGGTGCCCGCCGCATTTGCGCAGGAGAACGAAGGTTTTGCCCCCACACAATTGGCTTTTTTGGAGGAAACGCAAAATTTTGTCCAACGCAGAAATGTGGGAGAATTGACCGAAAATGATAAAGCCGTCATTGCCTTTATGCGCAAGGACATGCTGCCCACCCTGCAACAAATGGCAGACGCGTTGATTGCCGAGGAAAACGGAACCACGGCGGAACTGAGTGAAAAAGAGCTGAAAGCTCCCGTTGAGAAGGGCATGGAACAGGCCGACCAGTTGGCCCGGAAAGTGCTGGCCGGAAGTGACGAAGAAGCGGTAAAAAGCCTTACCCTGGAGGAAGGCGAACTGACCCTGGAGGCGCTTGGATTTGTCATCGGTTTTTTGGGCGACACGGGAGATTTATCCCAACAGCAGCTGGCGATTTTGCTGCGGCTGCTGATATCGGCAGCTGAGTAGCGCGGGTGAAAATCTCCGCAAGAGGCCTATTTTTTTATAGGTCCCTTTTACAAGAAAAAATAGGCCCAAAGGCCCTTTGCAAGAAACAAGAAATGTTTTAAACTAACAGTAGGGAAGGATTTTATTCTTTGGAGGATTCATGAAAAAAGTAACGTTGTTGTTGGCAGTTTTATTTAGCTTTTGCGCCGTGAATACGGCCTTTGCGGGGAACGTGAAAGGTTCCCGCGACGCTTGGCCGCTGGCCGGCACGACTGACGCTTGGCCCGTGGCCGGCACGACTGACGCTTGGCCTGTGGCCGGGAAAAATGACGCATGGCCCGTGGCTAAAACAACTGACGCTTGGCCTGTGGCCGGCACGACTGACGCTTGGCCTGTGGCCGGGAAAAATGACGCATGGCCCGTGGCTAAAACGAATGACGCTTGGCCTGTTTCCAGCAAAAAGAATGCTTGGCCCGCTCCGAAAGTCAATGCGTTGACCAAAAACTTGGGGCGCGCGGTGGCCGTGGCCGAAGTTTCCGCCAAACATAAAATTGGAAACAAAACCATTGTGTGCGGACGCTGTGGCAAAGCGATGAGCGCACATCAACATTGTGTGGACACGAATTACACAGACTTGTGCTCGTCCATGGCGGAAGAGAATGAATTAGACCCGATTTTGTTGGAACAAGCGGAAGAACTCTTGCAAGCGGACCGCGAAGCCCATGGCGGATATGCCCGCCACTCGTTGGAGTTTTACTACTTGGAACTGAAGGAAGCGCAGGCAGAAAACGCCGCAGCTGACCAAAACGCGCAGGCGGCGCAAAAACACTACTGCATTTATTGCGGGGAAGAAATTGACAGAGACAACAAACCCTGCCCGCAGTCCAACGGTTTGCAGACCTGCCGCTCTACCTGCCCGGAATGCGGAGAAGATTTAAATACTACTAAAAATTTGGTGAAAAACATCCACCGTTGCAAATTTAAAGGGGAATACCCGATTCACCCTAACACGATGAAAATGATTACTAAATAAATTTAGATTTGGTAAGAGAAAAAATCCCCGCTTGTTTAGCGGGGATTTTTTGTGGGGTAAATTCCACCAAAAGACGGCCAACTATTTTTACGCATTACGCACTTTTTAACCGCGCTAGTTCATTTTGTAAGCAAAACAAGCTTTACCACAGTCACCGATGCGGGTTCCTACGGAAGAACAAATATACTTTGCTAATGCGTCGTTTTCATCATAAATATTGCAATGACGCTCTCCATCAAAGCGGTACGTATAGCTAACCTTTAACTTATAGTGATAAGCATAGATATATGAATTTTTCCCGCCGTCCATAAGGTCAAAGTAGTAATTCTTTCCCGGAATGCGAAACGTATACCCATCGTCGTCTACCTGAACGGGCGGAAAATCGGGCGAGAGCTCCTCGTAACTCGTTGCATAGCGGCCGTTGGCCAGATAATACAAATCCTCTTGTTGCTTGAGCGAATTGACTAGGGCCAACATTTCGCTAAATTGACTCTTGGCCACAGCCCGCTGGTATTGCGGCACGGCCACCGCCGCCAAGATACCAATAATGAGAACAACTACCAATAATTCAATAAGCGTAAACCCACCTAAACGGCCCATAGTAACGTTTTTCATTACAACCTTCCTTTTTGCTAAATTTTGCCTATAAGCAAAATTTAGCAAAAAAAAAAAACGATTGCAACCCTTTTATATTTTACCGGCCCGAAAACGGCTTTTCAATAAGAAAGAGATGCTGGAACCCTGCGGGCCGCCAAACACTCCAGCATGACCTTTGTTTAATAACAAACACAACGACCCAAGAGGTAAATTCTGAAACAAGTTCAGAATGACGGCGCTTATTTATAACGGAGGGAACGGCAACGACAACAACCACGACAACGGCGAGGCCCCGGACAGAAACCTTCCGGGGCGACGACTCCTAGGACATTTTGGCGACACTCCAGGAGGACGGCTCTTTTGCGGGCCGCCGTTCAGGGTGACGGCTTAACGACGAAAGGGAAAACAAAAAATAAAAGGCAGGGCTAAATTGGGTTAGCACTGCCTCTTGGGTTATTCTTAATATGAGATGTTAGCGGTTGGCCCAGCGCCAAAAGTTATCTTCAAAATTGGCAATCGTTCCGTAGCGAAAGGCGCGTCCGAGGGCCTTTTCCACCGAATAAGGCTCGTATACGGTTTTGCCGCGGGAGTCTTTCATCAAAAATCCTGTGGAAGGGTTGCGCACCGCCTCGCCCTGTGACAACAGGCGCGTGAACTGCTCAAACTGCATACGATTGGAGGGAGACGAGCCCCCCGCCGGATTGAGCAAAAAACGCACCATTAAATAGGCCTGGAAGTACCACTCCTGCGTTTTGTTGCGCGCCTCGGCTGTGGAGAGGGAGTCCTCTTTCATAAACTCGTCAAACGGGACGAGATAAATTGGTTTTCCGGCACGCTTGGCAGTGAGCCGCTGGCTTGAAAGGGAGCCAAACATGGACGAGGAACCAAAGGTGCCCGTCTTGGTGGACGGATCGCGCTGAAAATTAAGCGTTTTGAAATCGTTATTCCACGGGCCGCCCTTAAGGCCGTTATAGGCTTGGTCTTCCATTAAAACGGCTAACCCCTCGTCCAGCCAGGTGGGCGTCATGATCCGGCCGGTTTTGTGGCTGTCAAAAAATTGCTGGGTGAAAATGTGCGTCAGCTCGTGCGTAAAGACCTCTTTGAGCTCCTGGGTTTTTCCGGGCTCGTCGTACACGACGATTTCCCCACGGGTTGGATAGGCCAGGGCACGCGTCCACGCTTTGGCGTTGGGCTCGTGGCGCAGGTAGGACTGGTGGTCCTGGTACACAAACACGCGCACCGTGCCGGACATCATCCACGGGATAAAACGCCGCAAGGTTTGGTAGGACGATTCAAACGTCATGGGCATATTGGAGGAGCTGATACCGCTGGTGCGTTTTTGGGTGTAAATTTCAAAATGCGTGCTTTTGGAAGCAATCCACGTCACCCCGGGACGGAAGGCGTTGGGGTTAAATTTTTTGTTGGGTGCGGGCACCGTGGCGGGACGGTTTTGCGCGGCAGAAGGCGGAATCTTCCGCTCGGCCGTTTGCGCCGCCTCTTTGGATTTTTCCAGCATTTTCACGGCGTATTCCAGCTCCGCATCTGCGGCGGCTTCTTCTTCAGAGGGTTCCGCTTCGGCGGCGGGCTCGTTTTGGGCCTGCTGGGAGGCCGGCAACAGCGCGTTTGATTTTTCAATATCCTTTTCCAGCTCCGTCGGTTCCGCTTTTTTGGCGGCAGGCGGTGCTATTTTTTTGGCGGCTGCCTGGGTGCGGCGGCGTTTGGCAGCCTGTACGCGGCGCGCGGCCGCAGGTGAAAGCTGCTTGGCGGCGGGAGCTACCGCCGTTTGCACGTTTTGCACACTTCCCCCCACTTCAAGCGGCATATCCAGCGTGTTGGCAGAAGAGACAGGGGATTTGGCGGCAGGGACCGTTTGCGCGGCGGGGACAGCTGTTGGCGCCACCGCAGGAACTGCCGCGGCCGGAGCCGTTGAAGCGGCTGCCGGAGCGGGTGCTTTTTCGGCCAGGGCCTTGACGGCAGGCGCCGTTTGCGGGGTGGCAGGGACGGCTGTGCTCAGCCCGGAGCCCTTTAAAGATTCCTGCAATAAATCCACATTGGATTGGGGCGCTTCCACCAGCGTGGAAACACGCAACGAAGAGGCCGCGTCCGCCGTGGCAACACCGCCTTGTGCCGCCACGACCGTAGCCAATAACAAAAGACAGAGAGAAAGAAAGGAACCCTGTTTCATATACACATCACAGCACATCTTGCTTAGAGGAAATTTCGTACGTAAGCTTGCACTGGTCACGCCCGTTGGCCTCGGATACGTTTTCAAAATTGGCCGTAACGGTGTATTTCACGCCGTTAATAAGCTGCTCTTGGCAGGTGTACGAACGCACCTGCCGGGCGCTGGCACAAGTCCCGGAGCCCGCCGTTTTGCAATACATCAGGCATTGGCTCATATCCCGCTGAAAAACTTCGGGCTTTTTGGCCGACCACAACGCGTTTACCTCCACCATGCACGAATGAACCAACAGCTGGGCAGACACCGTGCGGCGCGTTTGGCGCGCAGAGGTAGAGCGGGACAAACTCGCCCGCAAAAGCATGGTGGCCATACCGGCCAGCACAACGGTAACAAGCAAAACTTGCAGTAAAGCGGCACCTTTTTTATTTTTTAATCCCATGATACATTATCTCCAGTAAACCCGTTTTGCATCATAAATTTTTGTTCCACCACATCATTTACCACCGGTTTGCTGGGCAGCTCTGTAATCAAATTCACCCTAAGCAGGGCGCCCAATTCCCCATAGTACCACCCTAGAATGTTGTGGTTTTCTTCGTGCAAGGAATAAGTGGTGTCCCCCGAATCTACGCGAAACAACGGCACGGGATACGTGCGATCTTCCACCGTGATCCCAGACGGAATGAATTTGACGTTATGCAAAAATACCTGAAAATTGGTATCCGTGGCCGGATTGCTGCCGCAGGAAGGCGTGGCAGAAGACCAGGTAATTTGTTCACTTTCGCGCCGGTAAATGGTGCCGCCGGCAAGCGCCCCGGAGGGTTGCGCGGCATGGGAGCCCACCACAAAACAATATGTAATGTACGCAGGCGTCCGGCCCGGCAAAGGTTTGTCCTTTAAATCTACATTGCGGGCCAATACCAAAAGCGGAATGACATTGCCCGCAGAGGCAGCGGAAATTTGCCCGCGCGCATATTGCAATTGGGTACTGCTATGCACATCTTGGCGCAGCTGGCGCATAGCCAGTGACAGGTTGTTGCGCAGCAGCACACGGCTGCGGCCGACACCCGCCTCACGCGAGGAGGCCGTCGTCAGCGCGGCGAGCGCCACGCCAATGATGCCAACAATCATCACCGCCAGTAAAATTTCCGTTAAAGTAAAGCCTTTGTTGTTCTTCATAATGAAAACCCATTACACGTGATTTCAAAAGTTATCTGTCGGTGCGGCTGCGAAGTGTAATAATAATCCTTGGTATTGCTCGGCACGGCAGACGGAAGGGACACCTCATCATTCCCCACCTCATAAGAAAAAGAGGAATTAGACTCATCACAAATAGGCGGAAGAAGACAGCGTATATCATGAGAATCAAGTGACATCGGAGATGGATCGTCGATATCCTCGCACAAGCCACGTTGATACCTATTGGGGAGCTTTAAGCTCGCCATATTTGTCCCGTCTGACTTCAGCGGGGCGTACATGGGCAAAAGTTCGTTGGCGCGTTCCACCGCCAGGGCCATTTCCTCGCGGATATCCGGCGTTCCCGTCTTGCGCGAGACGGACAAAAGCACTCCAAACGTGCCCCCCGCTACCAAAGCCAAAAGCCCCAGGGCAATCAGCCCTTCCAACACGGTGACACCTGTTTTTTTAGTGAGAAGATGTTTTAAAAATCGTTTCATAAAAACCTCTTAATCATCCGTATCCTTGGCCTTGTAGGTTTGGTCCACATAAATGTAATAACCGGAAGTGCTTTTGTATTTTTTACCTGCATTTTCGTTTCCATACGCCACCACTACCGGAGTGTTGGTCGCATCGGAAGCGGTGGCATTGGTGTTGGTGCACTCCGTTACGGTTTGTGTATCACCCGCCTTTGGGCTGCACAAATAAAACGTATAGGGCAGGCCGGAGAAATCCTTTCCCGTCAAATATCCGCAAGCAAACAGCTGTTTTACGTCTACCTTGTCCGCCTCACCGCTTTTTTTGCTGGGAACGCCCGTGACGTTGGGTTCCACACAGGCGGCTGTTGTAAAAATAACGTTTGAGTCGCTGGCGTCAAAGGATCCGCCCACCACGCGGCCGCGGCTGATTTGGTAATAGGTGCGCATTTGCTGTGCCAGCTTGCTTGCCGCCGCCTTGGCCTGGGAATTTTTAACTTCAAAACGAATGGCGCGGAACACCGGCGCCGCCATGGACACCACCACGGCAATCACCAAGAGTACGGCCAAAATTTCCATCAGCGTAAAACCTTTCTTCATAATGTCCTCAGTTGCCCAAGTGCTCCGTGCGGGCGGTTTCGCTTACGCAATACCAATAATTTTTGGCATATTTGGCGGGCATTTTTTTGTTGTCCTTGCCAACGACGCAAGCCAGCGGGTTCATATCACTCGTCATGTCCGGCGCCTTGGAGCAGATATCGTCCGGGCACACGGCAAAGGTGAAGTAATCATCGTTTAAAATGACTTTCCGTTCCAACAGATTGCAATCCTCCAGCGCGGTGATTTTGTTGGTGGTGGAAACATACGACGGGCAGGCCGCCGGATCCAGCAAATAGCGCTGCTGGGCCCAAGCCAGAGCGTCCACCTTGGCCCGTGCGCCCGCGGCACGCGTGCTGGCGGCGCCGTTTTTGTAGGCCACCGTGGCAAACACCGCCAAGATACCGATAATCGTGGCGGCTACCAATAATTCCAGCAACGTAAAACCTGCGTTATTCTTCTTCGTCATAAAAAACCCTTACTAAAGTATGGCCCAAGTTGGGCGAAAAATCAAGCCTTATTTCGTTTTTTCCAACTGCTTAACCGTACCGCTTTGCAAATAAACTGCCCCGTAATACTGCCCCTTGGTGGAGCGGGAGGCAAAGTTTTCGTCCGCCATGCACGCGACCGCGTCCCGTTGGCTATTGCAGCACTGGCTGGAGGAGGGGCTGTTTTGCGGACAGACGAAAAACTTGTAGTCCATAAATGAACTGCCGTTATCCCCCGTAAAGGCCACGGCGGAGGCATATCTGCGTGAGAACATAGCTTTGCCTAAATCGTCGTTGGCTCCGTAATTAGACAGGGAATTGTCCACATACTTGTCCGCCCTGCCATCCTGCCATGTGGAAGTGATTTGGAGCACCGCATTAGACACGGGGAAAGTGCAGCCTTCGGCCTCGGTGGAGAGCGCCTCGCGGAGCATTTTTACCCCGTTTCCCAGGTCAATCAGCACGCCTTGGGCGGCCAGGTAGCGGTTGCGGTCCTGCGCTTTTTTGTACGCCGGGACGGCAAACGCCGCCACGGAAACGGCAATTACCACAACAATCATAATTTCAAGTAGCGTAAAGCCTTTTGTGCTTTGCATAGTTCCCCCTTAGTTGCCGCCGATTTGGGACAGCTTAAAGATCGGCAGGAAGATAGACGCCACGATGATACCAATCAGCGCACCGACGCCGCAGATGAGGATCGGGTCAATCACCGCGGAGAAGCGGGCAATGAACTGGTCCACGTTATCGGAATAGAACTTGGACAGCGTGCCAATAATGCTGGGCAGCTTACCGGATTCTTCGCCCATGAGCATCATTTCCGTCATCAGCCCGGGGAAGACGCCTGTATCGCGGAAGGAATCCGAAATCGGCTTTCCGGCGGCGACCTCGGCACGGACGTGCTTGAGGGCCGTTTGAATGATGACGTTGCCGTCAAACGATTCTTCCAGCACCAGGATGGCGTTCAAAATCGTTACACCGCTCTTTAACAGCGTGGAAAGAGTGGAGAGCATGCGGTCGTAATAAATGTTCTTTAAGAAATTGCCGAAGATCGGCATGGTGAGCAGGAACGAGTGCCAGCGGCGGCGGCCGTCGGTCGTTTTAATGTAAAAACGGAACCCGACAAACAGCGCAATGATAGAGACGATAATCAGCACGCCGTTGTTAATCAGCAGGCCGGAGACGTTAAGCACGATGACGGTGATCATCGGCAGGTCAATGTTAAAATCCTTGAAGATTTGCGCGAAGGTCGGCACGATGCCCAAAATAAAGTAAATCAGCACGCCGACGGATGCGAACATCAAAATGGCCGGATACGTAACGGCGGTGATGATTTTACTCTTCATACCTTCCTGCGTTTTGGTGTACAGGGCCACCTGCATGAGCGTTTCGGCCAATTGGCCGCCCACTTCGCCCGCCTGCACCAGGGAAAGCCAAATGTGGCTGAAGGTTTTGGGGTGATGGGAGAGAGCGGAGTGCAAGGACTGACCGCCTGCAATATCTTTGGCGACTTGCGTCAGCACGTAGCCCAGCGTGGCGTTGGAGGCATATTCCCCCAACAGAGACACGGCACGCACCAGCGGCACACCGCCGGCAATCAGCGTGGAGAGCTGCTCGGCAAAAAAAGCAAGCACGTGGCCCGGCACCTTGCCGCCGCGCTTGTGGGACGACTTGCCGCCAAACAACCCGGCGGCGCCTTCCCGCACGTCCAGCACCAAATAACCCTTGTTTTGCAAAGCCAAGATGACTTTTTCTCTGTTGTCGGCCGAGACGGACCCCTTGAGGGTTTTGCCGTCGGCATCTTTGACCATATACGTATATTTTTGCATAAGTCCCCTTCAGCCGCTTATTCGTCGGCCGTCGTAATGCTCAAGATTTCGTCCACCGTGGTTTGTCCGCGGATGACCTTGTGCCAGCCCGTGGCACGCAAATTGAGTGAGCCGGACCGTTCGGCGGCGCGTTTGAGCTCCACCAGGTCCTGCGTTTTGTAAATGATGTTGCGCATTTCTTCCGTCATGCGGTACACTTCGTAAATGGCGCGGCGGCCCATAAAACCCGTGCCAAAGCACTTGGGGCAGCCCACAGCTTTAAAGAACGTCCAGGAGTTTTGGTCGCGCGGATTTAAATGGCCCTCTTTAATAATGCGCTGCAGGGTGGCCGGATCCGGAATGTGCGGCACTTTGCAGTACGGGCACAAAATGCGCACCAAGCGCTGCGCCGCCACCAGCGCCAAGGAGCTGGCCAACAGGAAGGGTTCCATGCCCATATCAATCAGACGCGGTACGGCGCCCAGGGCTTCGTTCGTGTGCAGGGTGGAAAGTACCAAGTGACCGGTTAAGGCCGCTTTTAAGCAGGCTTCGGCGGTTTCGTTATCGCGCACCTCGCCCACGAGGATGACGTCCGGGTCCTGACGTAAGAACGAACGCAGACCCGCCGCAAACGTAAGACCAATGGCCGGTTTGACCTGCACCTGGCTGATACCGGCCAGCTTGTATTCTACCGGGTCTTCCAGCGTCATAAAGTTAAGTTCCGGCGTGCGAATGGTGGTCAAAACGGCGTTTAGCGTGGTAGATTTACCCGAACCGGTGGGACCCGTCAAAAAGATCAGTCCGTGGGGCAGGTTGGCGGCTTCCAAGAAGGCCTTTTTTTGGTCGGGTTCAAAGCCGAGTTTATCAATGTTCATTTCGCTGGTGCCTTTATCCAAAATACGAAGCACGAGCTTTTCGCCATACACCGCGGGGCAGACAGAGACACGGACCTCAATGGCGCGGTTTTGGTAGCGAATGGTGAAGCTGCCGTCCTGCGGCAGACGTTTTTCGGCAATGTCTAGCTTAGACAAAATTTTAATACGGGAAATAATGGCGTTGACGGATTCCTTGGCCGGGGCGGTGCGCTCGTAAAGCGAGCCGTCAATACGGAAGCGCAAGCTGACGCGTTCGTCAAACATTTCCAAGTGAATATCAGACGTGCGCTCGGCAATGGCCTGGCGCAAAATGGCGTTTACCTGTTTGACGTACGGAGAGGCGTTGGGAGAGACTTTATCCAAGTCCAACACGCCGGTAACGTCCACCTCGTCATCGTCCGAATCGGCTGACACGGGAACATCGGCCGGTTCCTTGGCGGCCTCGTTCATGACTTCGTCCAACAGGTTTTTGTTGGAATAAAAGGAATCTATGACGCTAAGCAGCTGGCTTTTGCTAGCGATGAACGGCTGCACTTGCTTGCCGGACATCATTTTGATGTTTTCAAGCAGGAATACGTTCGTCGGGTCCAGCACGGCCACGGCCAGGGCGTCATCCTCCACAAACAGCGGCACGACCATATTTTCGCGTGCAAATTTTTCGGGAATGATTTCTTGCAGGTTTTGCTCTTTTTCCGGCACTAAAATGCCGTTTTCCCGCGAAGCGTAGGGAACGGAAAAATGTTTGGACAAGGCGTTAGTTACCTGTTCTTCGGTGGCAAAGCCAAATTTGACAATTGCCTCCGCCACAGTGACGTTGTTCTGTTTGGCATAGAGCTGTACGCGCTTGACTTGTTCTGCGTTCAGCGTGCCTTGGTCCATTAAAATTTCGCTCAACTGTTTTGCCATTTCCTAATCCTCTGTACAAATAAACCCTGTTTGTCTAATTCACTCCTGCCCCCGTTTGGCCGGGGGCAGGATAAAAATGCTGCTGTGTTATTCCGCCAAGATAGTCGGCGTGATGAAGATGACCAAGTCCGTCGTGCTCTTGGATTTGGTCTTGCTGGTAAACAGCCAGCCCAAAAGCGGGATATCTCCCAAGAGCGGTACCTTGCGGGTTTGGTCGGTTTCGCGGGAGGTTAACAACCCGCCGATAACCACCGTTTGGCCGTTTTTCACGCGGACCAGCGTAGAGGCCGCGCGGGTGGTGGTGTCCTTGGAAAAGTCAAAACCGGAGCTCACCAAGTCAGAATACGAGGGCTGCACATAGAGCGTTACATACCCTTCGCGGTTTACCTGCGGGGTAACCTGCAAGGTAAGACCGACGCGCTTTCTCTCCGCGGACGTGGTGGTCATGCCTTCCCCGGAGCCGCTGCCGGATTGGCTCATCGTCCGGCCGACGGTGGCGTCCGTAGAGGTGGTGATAGTGGCCGTTTTGTTGTTTAAAGTAACCACTTTCGGTTTACCCAAGTATTTGGCCTCACCGCGGGTCAGCAAGCTTTTAAGCACAATGTTAAAGGCAGAGAAATCCAACAAGCCGCCTTCATCCTCGCCGGAATCGCTGGAAGAAGAGCCGGAACCGGAACCAGAGCCGGACGAAGAACCGTCGTTAAGCTGATCCTTGCTGGGGAAGATGTAGTTCCATCCCTTAACGCCCTGGCCTTTCATGTATTCCAAATCCACTTTGCGTTTGGGGCCGGTCATGGTGGCCATAATGCCGCCGTCACCGCCGTATTCAAAGCCCAAGCTTAAACCGCTGGTTTTGCTGACTTCTACAATTTGCGCTTCAATCAAAATCTGCGGGGGTTTAATATCCAGCTCGGCCAAGATGTTTTCCACCTGCGGGAACACTTCGGCCACATCGGTGATGATGAGCTTGTTGGTGCGCGGGTCTACCGCGATTTTGCCCACCGGGGAGAGCATGCTCTTGATGATGGCCGTGATTTCCGCACCACCGCTGTAAGAGCTGCCGCCGGAAGCACCGCCCACGCTCATATCCGTACCGGAAGAGGAGGAAGAGCTGGAAGAGGAAACATCCTGCGGCATAATGCTGTTAAGCTCGCTTTGCGCAGAGCCGATGCCCTGCAGGGAAATGTAGCTTAACGTGTAAATTTTAGTAATCGTATCCGGAGCGTCGTTGGAGCGTTTGGTAACGACGTAGCTGTCGCTCTTGCCGATGCGCTGGTAGGCCAGCCCGTGCACGCGCAGCAGCGTATCCAACGCTTCCCGCACCGAAACCCGGGTTAAAGAGGCGGTCACTTTTTTATTGGCGAATTCTTCGCTCATAATAAAGTTGATCTTGGCCTGCGTGGTAATGCTGTTAAGGAACGCCGATATCGGTACATTGGAAACGCGGATGGACACTTTGCGATCCAACGGCGAAGGAGCCTCCGCATCCTTGTAGAGTTCGGATTCACCCGACAGCTTTACCGTCGTATCTTCCGTCATGGCAACCGTGTTGTCGCTGGGAAGGGTTTGCGTTTGTTGGGCAAAAGCAGGGCCCCCCATTCCCAAGGCGGCAACACACGCCAACGTTACTGCTAAACGATTTGTCATCTGTCCTCCTATAATTTTTTTCTAAATTAATTTTTTGGTAACTGCACTTTACGTACAAATTTGTGACCCTTGTAGGAAAAGACCACTTCGTCCGGGCGTACTTCTACGATGCGCGCGCCGTAAATGCTTTTTCCGACGGTGTAAATACGGCTGCCGATAAACACCTCTTGCCCAATGATACCGCCCACATGGATTTTGTTGCGGACCTCGCGGGTAGGGTCTTTGATGCGGGCCAGCTCCAGCTGTCTTAAGCGTTCGGCTTCCTCGCGTTTGCGGCGTTCCTCGGCCAATTGGCGCTGGCGTTCCGCCTCAATGGCGGCTAAACGCTGCTGTTCGCGGTACTGCAAGAGCAAAAAATCGTCCGGGGACAAGGTCGGGTCGCGGTGGTTCTTTGGGTTGTACACCACGCGCTGGGTCTTTTTGGTTTTGGGGGCAGGCTCCGTTTGGGGAGCGGCCACTTCCTCGCGCTTGACCTCAAACTGGGTTGCATCCACCTGAGCCGGAGTTTCCGCCGCCGGGACAGCCTGCGGCACGGGCGCGGCAACGGCTTCCACCGATACGTCCGCCTGTGCGGCCAGCGTTTCCTTTACGCCGGGAGCGGTTTTTCCTTCCAAATTCGTAGCCGGAGCCGCCGCTTTGGTGCGTCTTCTGTTGCGGACGGTGCGCTTTTTGGCAGGCGCCTTAGGCGCAGGTGCAGCCTTTTCGGCCGGAACCGGTTTAGCGGCCGCGGCGGGCTCTTGGTTGAGCTCCAAGGCGGGCGTCTGCGGCGCCACCTGCTGGGCGTGCGCCAACGAAAGAGAAAGCCCCAGCAGGGCTACGGTGCAAATGGTTTTCTTCATCATTTAGCCCCCCCTTTGGCCGTGTTATTGGCCGTTTGGGCCTTTTTTTGGGCCTCTTGCTGCGCCTTTACAATTTTATCATAATCCTTAAAGAGCGATTTGGCAATTTTTTCCTTGGGGAAAACAGTGTTAAAGCGCAGGGAAACTTTGTTGTTGCCCAATTGGTTTGGATCGGTGTTTTTTTCCAGCGAAAATTCAGACACTTTTACGTAATCGTCGTAACTTTCAATCCCGGCTAAAAACTCCGTAAATTTGGGCCAACCCATTTCGCTCCCCGCCCTTAACGACGCAGCCACAAAGGTGGCGTTGGAGGCGTCTTCCGTCTGGCCGCCTTCCATTTGCGGGGTTAAATCGGCCGCTTTAAAAATGCCCAAAATTTGGCTCAGCAACCATTCGTTTTTCTCGGCAATGTTGGGGAAGCGCGGCTCCAGCGAAATGAGCTTTTCCTTATTGGCCTGGTATTCGCGCTCGCTGGTTTGCTGGACGCGGATAGCTTCCATTTGGCCGCGGAAATTATTTTCCTGCTGGGTGAATTTTCCGCTTAAATAACGGAACAGGAAAAACACCAATACCACCGCCACAATCTGTTTGGCAAATAATTTGAAATTGCCTTCCTGCGCGACGGTCTGCATATCCTGGAAACCTTTTTTGAGGTTTTCCACGATTTTGTTATTTTTTAAATTAAAGTTGGCAGGCATTAGCGCGTACCTCCTTTGCCGCAGGTGAACACATAGCTCGTTTCCTTCCCGGCGGCAGAACGGTTGGACGACGAACCGCCCGTGCCCGTACCGGCGACGTTGGCATAGGTAATGTTGCCCGTGGTGCCGCAGAAGGGTTTTAGATTGGGCTTTTGCACGAGGGAATCTTTAAACTTGTTGCCCAGGGCTAAGTCCGCACGGCCGTCTTTGCCGCTTTTGATAAACCCTTCAATCGTCAGCTGGCGGGCATCGCCCCCCTTGCCGGGGAACTGGTCCGTGTAAGAAATTTTGGTGATCCAAATCTCGGGCGGAATCGTGTCCACCACGTCCATAAGTACGGGCGTGATGAGGTGATTGTATTTGAGCATGGAATCCAAATTGCTGTTTTGGCTCTTCATTTTGCTCAAATTGCTTTGGATTTGGCTGGCGGTGAGGCCTTCAAAATCCTGAATGGTTTGGCGGTTGGCCGCGCGGGCTTTTTTGAGCTCGCTCTCGGTAGATTTTACCCCCATCCACCCTTTGCCGATAAGCAGCAAAATAAGCACCATCAGCACCGCGGCCACCTTCCACGCCGTGAGGCTGGCGTTAAACTCGTAAGCGCTTAAGCGGTTGCCTTTGGTAAAATCCACATCCGGGGTTTTCTCGTTGTAAAACTTGATGCTGGCGCCAATGGCTGCAATTTCGCCGGCCGATTTGGTTTCAATACCGTACACCTCGCTCAAGTTCCACTTGCGCACCGGCTTTTTGGAATCTGCCTCCAGGGCGGGGATCCACGGGTCGGTATCCTGGCCGACGATGACGGCCTCTTCAAACGGGTCCTTTTCCAACTGCTTGGCGATGAACTCCGTGCAATTGGTGATTTCAAAACGTCTGCGTTCGGCCGGGAGCGAGCCGGAAATTTCCACCTCGCGCAAGAGCACCGGTGCGTTTTCATTGAGAAAAACGAAGCTGGCCATATCGTGACCGAAGAAGGAATAAATGCGCCCGCCCGAACCGACGGCTTCTTTGTCGCTGTCGCTAAAGGCGCGCCCCAAGGACAGGCTGGACGGCTCCACAGATACCAATTCCAACCCCACCGATTTGAGACCCTTTTGCAGGCGCTCAATAATGAGTTTGGTGGTCATGGCGAATACCACGCCCAAGCGTTTTTGCTTGGTGGCGGCGGTTTCAAATTCGTACACGTGGTAGGCGTATTCGGCCTTTTCAAACGGGAAATGAATGTATTTGCGCGCCTGGAGCGGAATGGAGCTCTTCCACATTTTGCGCTCAATCGCGGCCGGGATGACAAAGTGGCGCAGCAAACAAAACGCCGGGGCCAGGCTGACGACCACCTTGTTGGTCTTCCATTTCTTTTTGGAGGTGACCTTGCCTAAGGAGTCCAGCCAATTATTGACCGAGAAGAAGGTTTCGTTTAAATCCAGCGGTTTGAGCAGAGTGCGGTCCACATCCGAGATCGGCACGCGAACCAGCGACTCCAGCACGGTGCCGCTGTCCTTCTTAGCGCTTTGCGCCACATAGATTTCGTCCAGGCCAATGTAAAGGCCCAGACAATCCGGGTGCGCATTCATATTTTTACCAATCAAAGATTCCGAAAAACTCATAAATTCCCCTGATTAATTTCCGTACTGCTCATAGGGCATATCGTACGGGTTATTGACGGGTAAATCCGCCGGGGCGGATGAGTCCGCGGCGGACGGCAAATCCGTACCTAACGGATCGGAGGCCATAGCATCCGGCGTTTGGGTTTCCGCGGGCTGCGCGGGCTGTTCGGGCACCGCCGCAGGCTGTGTTTCGTTGGTTACGGCAGCGGCCCCCATGGTGCGGCCGGGTTTAACCCACAGGCGCGCCGTTTTGTAGTTGCATTTGGGGCACAGGTTGTCGCTAGACGCCGCGGTTTTGGCACCGCAGGTACCCGTGGTGCAAGCGGACGTTTTTTGCTCGGAGCATTTAACGATTACGCGGCGGCGCAGCGTTTGCTTTTGGCCCTTTAAGTCCGTAGCCGTAAGCACGAGCGTATACTTGCCGCACGGCAGTTCCGGCCCGATGATTCCTTTGCGGCCGTTCCATAAAATTTGGTGGTACACCGGGGTAAAACCTTCCAGCTGGCGCACGACATAGAAGTTACCGTCGCGGCCGTGCTGCACCACCTGGAGCACCCAGTTATCAATGGGGTTTACCGTTTCCAGCACAGAAAAATCAATGGCGTAGGCTTCGCCCAACGCGCGGTCAATGGCATGGCACTGGGGCACAATCGCCATGCTCAGTAGCGGGGCTTTTTCGTTGCCGTCATTCTTTTCCATACGGGTGGGCAGTTGGCCTTTAAAATCAAACACGACCGCCAAACCGTTTAAGTTGGCAAAACGGGCGGGCGGCTCCTGGTCCACGAGACCCAAATTGTAGTGCAGTTTGCCTTGCGAAATACCGCGGTTGATAAAATAAGAATTGAACGCCATGGCCTGGCGGATGCCGGAGAGCGTAACGTCGTCCGTATACGAGCCGGGCGGCAAAATGGTGTAAGAGGCGCCCTGCGTAAGCGCCAATAGTTCGTAAATGCTGTTTAAGAGCGGCAAGGCCTCGGGGCGGAATTTTCCTCCGTCAAACAAAACGTCCGCATCTATGTCCAACGCGTCGGGCAAATTGTCGCGGAAATACAAATGCACGCCTTTGGCGGCAGTGATTTTTTCCACGGCGGCGGAAGTCATGGAGTCCAATTTCTGCTCGGTGTAAATTTCACGCGCACGCACGGCCTCGGGAGAGGTCAGATCGGCAAAGGTGGAGGTGGCCGGTTCAGACGTGGTGCTGAGCACGCTTTCCCGGCGCGGTTCTTCTTGGACGACGGGGGTCTGTACGACCGCCGGGGCCGGTTCCGTTTTCGTTTCCGGTTCGGACTCGTCCGAAATGACGACGACATCACCCTCCGTTTGCGCCGCCGGAACGGTGGCACCCGTAACCGCCGCTTGCGCCGCGGCCTCGTTTAAGGCAGCCGCTTTTTGGGCGGCATCTTCGCGCATTTGCGCGGCTTTTTCTTGTGCGGCACGGCGTTCTGCCATAATCCGGTCGTTCAGGGCCTGTTGCTGCGCCTCTACCTCGGCAAGCGCATCATCTGCCTGCGCGGCGGCTTTGGCAGCGGCCTCTTCTTTAGCGGCTTGGGCCTTAGCGGCAGCCTCTTGGGCGGCGGCTTCGGCTTCTTCCTGCGCGGCACGGACGGCTTCGCTCGTCGTGTCGTTTAAGGATTTCACTTCGCCTTCTTTAAAATTGACATTCACCTCCACCGGCGTTTGGATACCGCCGATACGGTCGTGAATCAAACCCACATATTTGTTGGCCTCGGCCACTTGTTCTTTGTTGCCGGAGACCATTACATCAATGAAATAGTCCATGGCTTCGCTGTCTTTATTTTGTTCATAAAGAGAGATGCCTTTGGCCAATTGTTTCGCCGGATTGGCCGCAAACACAACACTGCCGCTCGTGAGAGATAAGCAGAAAAGAGATACAACCAAATAACTCCAGAATTTATTCATTTTTATCATTCGGTAATCCTGTCCCTTGCGATGATATCGTCTTATACCCTGCAACACACAGATACTAGAATTATAGCAATTTCGCACGGTTTGTAAAGCAACTTTTTTTACTTTTTTACGGGTTCCTTATTTTTTTGTTTTTTTAGGCACGCTCCAGCGCCTGCAGGCGAGCCGTGGCCAACGCGTTTTGCGGGTAGTAAAAAAGAGCATCCTGCAAACAGCGGCGGGCGTTTTCCAAATCCTCCGCCTTGTAGTACAAGGTGGAGAGCGCCAAATTGGCCCACAGATCGTCGGGGTAGTCCTTCAGTACGCCATCCAGCACCTCTTTGGCCTTGAGGTCGTTCCCGGCCAGGGACAAAATGCGCGCCAGCAGAATCTTGCCGTTGGTATCTTCGGGATAGTCGGCAATATACTGCTCCACTTCCGCGCGCAGGCGGTGCTGGTAGTAGGGAGACATTTTGTCAAACTTGTCGGCCTTTTCCTGATAGCGCTGCAATTGCTTGGCTTGCGCAATAATGGCCGGTCTGTCGGCGGAGCGGGCGGGATAGAGTTTTTCCAAACGCTTGAGCAGTTCCGCATCCAGCGTGTCCACGGATAGGCCGCGCTTATACGTGTTTTTGGCATATTCCGTGTCGCCCAGTTTTTGGTACACTTCGCCTGCCGTGCGCCACAGCGAGGTCTCGTACGGAAAGAGCGAAAGACCGCGTTCCATGAGGGAAAGCGCGGTTTCGTCCGCATAGATGACGTCCTCGTGCAGGAGCTGCACGAGCATTAAATATCCCTGCAAATGGTACGGGTGCAATTTTAAATTATCCATTAAATAATGCACGGCTTTTTTGGTATCGTGCGTGCCCAACGCGGCCAAGGCGGCGTGGAAATAGACCTCCTCGTAATACGAGGCGGCTGAAATAGTTTTTTCAAACGCGGACAGGGACTCGCGGTATTTCCCCTGCGAAAGCAGTACATTGCCCAGGCGGAAACCCGCCTCCGTATTGGCCGGGTAATAGGAAAGGGCGACGGAAAGGTTCTTTTCGGCAGAGACGTAATCCTTGGCGGCCAACGCCTTTTGACCCAAGAACGAACGGTGTTCGCTCGCCAGCCACAGCCCCTGCCACAACAGGACAGCCGCGCTGGCCCCCAGCACTACCAACGCCACCGTTTTGGTGACGGGGTTGGCGGTGATGGCGATTTTTCCCTCTTCCTTCCCTACGCCGCTGACCTCGGCCCCAACCATCCACCAAAAGATGAAGGCCGGCACCACGGCATGGAGCGAAATGTTGAGCATATTATCCGCCAGCATGCCCAAAATACCGCAAAAGAGCGCTTGGAGAAGCTGCTTTTTGTCGCCCTCTTTTTTGTGGGCGGCAAAGTCCCGCACTTCCAAAAACAGCACCATAAACATAAACAAAAACAGCCCCAAACCGACAATCCCCCCCTGCGCCAGCTGGAAGAACAGCTCGTTATGCGGCGCGTGGGTAATGGTTTTGAGTTCGCGCAAATTGGGGTAGCGCAGGAGCGTTTTGGGCTGGTTTTGTTCAAAAGCCATTTGGAAATTGCCTAGCCCACTGCCCAGCACCGGGCGTTCCAAAAAGATTTCTTTGGATACATCCCACATAAAAAGACGCTGGTGGAGCGATTGGAAAATTTTATCCTTCTCCACTTTAAGCGTAATGTTAGCCGGCGTGACCTGCGTAAGCTCCGCCGCGCGTTTGGCCACGGGGCTGGGAGCGCCTTTGTTGGCGTCCACATACACGGACCCCCAACCAACACCCACGGCTAAAAGCGCCAGCAAAAACACCCGTCCCTTGCGCTGCCAAATAAGCGCACGCAGGGTACCGAACATCCACATCATAATCAACCCGCACACGGCACCGATCCAGCACGAACGCGCCAGCCCAAAGCACAGGAACAAAATATACACCAGCACCAAAAGACCGTAAACGATGAAATCCTTTTTGCTGTCCGTGCGCATGTAGTACACCAAAAGCGCCGGCAGGAGCATCACCACCGCGGAGGAGAGAAAGTTCGGGTTGCCAAAGGTGGAGAAGGCCTTGGTGGCAAATTGGTTGATTTCAAACGGCCACAAAAACTCCAGCCCCAGCGCCTGCAGCACGCCATAGCAGCAGGCCAAAAAAACCGCCACAAAAATCAGCACTAAAATGTTTTCCTGCGTGAGCTTTCTAAGCACGCGCACACCCAGCCATACGCCTAAAATCCACAGGAAGAGGGCGTACCAGTCAAACATTTGTGCAAACAGGTTAGTGGAGGAGAGGTGCGTCTTTAAATGCGGCAGGAAATACCACAGCGCCCCCCACGCCAAAAAGAGCAAAATATAGTTGGTTTTGCTTTCAATCGTGCCGGAAAAGACAACGTTTTTGCTCATCACATAAGCACCCAAGCCCACGATAAAAAGCAGGCTGCCATAGTTAAGCAAACCGTAAAACATGGTTTGGCGCAACGCCTGCGGCGCGGACGAAACGGCGGAAAGCCACCCCACCACACAGGTGATAACATAGACAAAGAAGGCCAAATCAAAAAAGGTTTTGGTGAAATCAATATCCTTGGAGCGCAAGAACTTGATCGCCAAGGTGGCGTAAATGAAGGCAATCAGTACGTACAAAAGTACATTTTGCACAAAAAACGGATTGGCGGTTAAATCGGTAAAAAAGACAAGCGGAACCACCAAAAAACAGGCCGCCAAAAGGATGCGGATAAACTTCATGTAAATGGGTTCTTTGGCGGTTTTAATTAAATTGAGCATAAACATCCCCCGCAAATAAGATGGTTATATTGTAGTTTTTTATAAGCTGGAAGGAAAGCGCGTTTTTGGTGTAGTTGCGGCAGGACGGGCGGAAGCACCTGGTGCGGACACAAAAACGGCCCGGGCCAGTGCCGCGAGCCGGAAAGAACAAAGGAATAAAAAATTAATTGGCGGTTTTAAGCACGTAGGTCTTGCAGGTTTCAATTCCGGTGCCGCAGTCGTGTATCCAACGCAGGGCAGCACCCGTAATGGACTGCGGGGAGACGATAGAGGCAACGCCGGGAATGGTTAAATTATCGGTTTTGGCCACCTGCAAATTGGCAGTGGTAACCTCCATCGTTCCGGCCACCTTTCCCCTGACCGTGTTGAGAACCTGTACCTGATAGGCATGCAGGGATCCGCCCGTTAACTTGCCGCCGCTTTGCAGGAAAAGGGTGTTGGTTATCTGGTAGAAGGGAACATTGCCGCCCAGCGTGGTGCCGTTTTGAAGCTGCAGTGAGGGCGTGGAAAAAGCCACTTTGTTCGCATCGGTG
This sequence comes from uncultured Elusimicrobiales bacterium, assembly GCA_934667625.1. Lineage (GTDB taxonomy): Bacteria > Elusimicrobiota > Elusimicrobia > Elusimicrobiales > Elusimicrobiaceae > Avelusimicrobium. Next base: position 106,396 of record CAKUMH010000005.1, on the reverse strand, counting down.
CCCTGCAACGTGATGGTGCCCGCATTGGAACGCGTTTGGCAGAAGTTGACCGTCGGCGCGGTGGCTACCGCCGTGGGGTTGGCGGTTTCCACGCGGGAAAACACCCCCACCGGAGCAGACAGGGTGGTGACGAAAGACATCTCTTCGGCCGAACCGGCCACCGGCCAGGCAAACAAAACAATCAGCCATAAAAGTTTCTTCATAAAAATCCTCGTTTCGGTTTAAATTAAAAAAACGGTCCTTACATTAAATTTATAATAAAAACGCCGGAAAATCAAGGGCCAAAAAACATGGCTCAGCCGCGCACAAATTTGCACGGGCCCCACACAAAAGGGAGCGCACTTGCGTGCACTCCCTGAGGTTAAAACCGCTTGTTTCGGCCGGAACCGTGACGAACCAACCCAAAAAACGGTCTTTTTCGGGGCAAAATCCCCGCCCGGGTAAGCAGGCGGGGATTTTTACACTCCGTCAAAGTTATTTATATTTGGCTTCGGCTTTGAGGAAATCAAACACCTTGCGTTCGGAAAGCGTGGCCAAAATGTGGGCCTTGCGTTCGGCAAAGAAGGCTTTGATTTTCTTTTCGTCGGCTTTACCGCCGGAAGCTAAGCTCTTGTCCAGCTCGGCCTTCCAGTCGGCCTCGGTGGCCTCCAAGTTTTCCTTTTTGGCAATGGCGTGCACAATGTAGCCGATGCGCAGGTCCTTCTCCACGCTGGGGCGGATGCGCTCTTCAAACGTTTTGCGCTGTTCGGCGTTTAACTGTTCGGGCTTGAGCTGCGTCATGCTGCGCACAAAGTTGTTTAAGGAAGATTCGGTATATTCTTCCACCAAGCTTTGGGGCAATTCAAAATTGTTGGCCTTGACCAGGTGATTTTCAATCTGGGCAATTTCGTCGCGGCGGGCGTTTTGCTTGGCTTCTTCGTCCAGGCTTTCCTTCACTTTGGCTTTTAAGGCGTCCAGGGTGTCAAAGCCCATGTCCTTGGCAAAGCTGTCGTTGAGCTCGGGGACGAGTTTGTTTTTGATGTCGTCCACGGTGACGTGGAAGGACAGGACGTCTTTGCCGTCTTTGGATTCAAAATCTTTTACATCGCCTTTTTTAAGGCCTTTGATCGCTTCCGCGAGGCCGGGCATGGTTTGCGGGGCGGACATATCCACCAGTTCGCTGTCGGCACTTAATTTGTAATCTTCGGTGCCGTTGCGTTTGCCCGTGTAGTGTACGACGGCAAAGCATTTGTCGTCAATCACGGCGCCGTCTTTGGCGCTTTCCAGGCGGGCGTTGGCGTCCAGCACGCGGTTTAAGTTTTCGGTCACGTCAGCGTCGGCGGCCGTTTCGGGCTTTTTGGCAATGGCAATACCCTTATAGTCTTTTACATCAAACTCGGGGGCCACGTCCACGGCGATTTCAAAGGAGAAGTTTTTGCCGTCGTTAAAGGCGTTAAAATCGGCCTTGGTTAAAGTGGGCACGGCGACAGCGTCCAGCTTGGCGTCTTCCAACGCGGCATTGATGGCGGCCTTAACCGTCAAGTCCAGCGCGCGTTCTTTAATGTGTCCGGCAAAATTTTGTTTCACCAAATCAAGCGGTACTTTTCCGGCGCGGAAACCCTGCATTTGCGCACGGGATTGCACCTGCACGGCGGCGTTTTGAAAGCATTTGGTAACCAGTTCCGGGGTGGCTTCCACGGACAAGCTTACGCGGCAGCCTTCTTTTTTAAGCTGTTGGGTTTTTACTTCCCCTTTCTGGGCAGTTTTGAAGATGGACATCTTATACACTCCTTGGTATCGGACGGGCCGAAAATCTGGACGGAGAGGGACTTGAACCCTCACGGATTGCTCCATACGCTCCTAAGGCGTACGCGTCTGCCGATTCCGCCATCCGTCCTTTTTCTTTTATTAAAAATTGTTTGCGTGAAAAAAGTGGGCCATGTGAGGCTCGAACTCACGACCTTACGCTTAAGAGGCGTCTGCTCTACCAACTGAGCTAATGGCCCGAAAGGGTTCTACGGATAGATTATACAAAAAACGGAGGGCAAGGTAAACGGGTTTGTGCGACCTCATGTAAAAAACACTTGTTCCGTTTGAGGTACAAGTATTGTAACACATTTTGAGGCCTGGTGGCAAACATTCTTTTTTATTTGACAATGAACCCTGCCAAACAATACAATTAAAGTAAGCGCCCTTCGGCTTGCCTTATTAGAAGGAATTTTATTTCCGTTTCGGCGGAAAAACAGGAAACCAATCATCGTATGAAAAAACTGAGTTGTGTGATGTTGCTTGCGGCGGCGCTCGCCGTGGCGCCGTTCCCCCCCGTGCAGGCGCAGACCTTTGAATTTGAGGACATTGACGCCATGTTGGAAAACAACCTGCTCACCGACGCGGCCAACCGGTACGCCTCTGTGTTGGTGTCGTCGTACCCCGAGCGGGCCTTCCGGCTGGGGTTTCCCGCGGCGGCTTCCAAGCTGACGGTCCGCACGCCGCAGGCCAGCGCCCAAGCGTTAAATGCCCTAAAAAGCGTGCAGGAAAATTTAAAAAATGTACGCACGGAAAAATTGTCCCCGGCCAAGCGCGCCGAACGGGCGTTACTGGAAAACGCGCTCAACAACGATTTGCTGGATTTGGAGCGCAACCGCATTGAAACCAATCCGCTTTATTACACCGAGGCCTTTGACGCGCTTTACGACGTACTGCTGGCAGATACGCTTTCCACCGCGCAAAAGCGCGCGGCGCTGTTGGCACGTTTAAACGCACTGCCCGCCTTGGCCGCGCAGGCCGAACAAAACTTGGTACAGCCGCCCACCTTCCTGTCCCAGCAGGCCATGGAAAAGGCCTATTACGCCTATTTATCCTTTGACGAGCTGTCCGCTTTTTTACAGCAGGATGAAGAGGACGAATATACCCTCATCCAGCTGAGAAAAGACGGGCAAACCGCCAAAAAGGCCATTAAACAAATGTTTGACCTGTTTAAAAAATTGTCGCAGGAAAAGAACGAACAGGATTTCCGCCTGGGCACCGACCTGTACGCCCGCGTGTTGGCCACGCGCTACCAGGTGAATGAAAAACCCGTCAAACTGCTAAAACGCCTGGAGGAAAATTTCCGTGCGGCACAGGAGGAACTGGCTGGTACGCTGGCTCCCTTTGCCCAAGAGGAACAGCAAACGGGCGAGGCGGAAGTGACGGTGGTGGACGATTTGAATGCACAGCCGTCCGTGGAAACGCTGGCGCCGCAAAAGAAACAAAAGGCCAAAAAGCACGGCTTTGTTCCCCCAACGGCACAGGATTTTTACGCGCTTTCCAAACGCTTGGCGCGCGCGCCGGAAAACACGGCTGATTTAACGGGTTTTGCCACCCAACTGGCTCATCAAACCCAAACCGATTTAGTGCAAAAGGGGCTGCTGCCCGCCGGGCAGACGACCTTTGTCGTGCGTCCGCTGCCGGCCTATTACGCCTACACACAGCCCTACCGCGCCGGAGCCCTTACAGCCGCCGTGCCTGCGCTGTATCTGCGTCTGCCTGCGGGGAACCGCTTGGCGCGCGAGGAACAATTAACACAGGATTTTAACGCGCCGACACTCAAGGTGCGCCTGGCGCAAGAAGGCGTGCCGGGGCGGATGTATCAGGCCGCGACCGAAAAGAACCTTTCCACCGTGCGCCGCTATTATCCCGCGGCTGCCTTGGCCAACGGGTGGAGCGCTTACGCCCTAGACCTGACCCGCGAAGGCGGCGCCTTGGCCACGGACGAGGACTTGTTGTTTTTGGCGTGGAACCACTACTGCCTGGCGGCACGGGCCTTAGTGGATGCGCGCCTGCATACCAAACAGTATTCGTACACAGATGCCATTCGTTTTTTGGTGACGGAGAATGGGTTTGCGCAGGAAGAGGCGGAGGAACTGCTCAAGGGCGTTTCCGCACGGCCTGGAGAGGCCGTCAGCTATGTGTGGGGCAAGGATGCGCTGGACAACCTGCGCGCGTATTGGCAAAAAAAGTGGGGTAAAAAATTCTCCCCCGCCGCCTTCCACGCGCTTGTACTGCAGGCGGGCAATGTTCCCCCCTCTTTTTTGGAGAGCGAAACCAAACGGCTCAACGAAAAAAATCATACGAAATAATTTAGAGGGAAACAAAAAAATCCCCGCGGCGCGATAAAGCCCGCGGGGATTTTTTGGTAAGTGTCGGTTAAAACGGGTACCCCTCCGCACCCGTTGTAAAGAGGGTGGGAGTCGTACGGCCCGAAATACTTTGGCACACGGATTTTGCTAAGCCGGAAGCACCCCAGCAAATAAAATTTTTCCCCGTAAAATAACGCTCCATCTCCGGTGCTCCGGGACTCTTCCCGTTACAATACACGGAACGCGGCTGCCCCGCGTTGATATAAAAAACACACTCAAAATTCTTATAACTCACACGGTTCGCAGATTTATAGTCGGCCCCGGCAGGCAGTTCTATATCCAAGTCATCAAAATCCACCGCGTACTTGCCATTGGCCATAAAATACACCTGTTGGGCATTTACAATCGTTTGGATAAGCGGCACCAAGCTCATCACGCGCGCCTTCATGACCGCCTTTTGGTATTGTGGCACCGCCACCGCCGCCAAGATACCGATAATGAGGACAACCACTAATAACTCAATGAGCGTAAACCCGCCTAAACGGCTTGTAGTAACGTTTTTCATAACGACCTTCCTTTTTGATAAATTTTTCGTATACTCAAAATTTATCAAAAAAAAAACGAATACAACCCCTTTATATGTTGCCAGCCCAAAAACGACACAAAAAGGAAGGGAATTCCCATTAAAAAATAAGGAGTTCTGCTGGAGTGTTTTAGTCCAGGTGATCGCTATTTTAAAAGTGGAAGAGATGCTGGACTAAGACTTTCCAGCATGACCCTTAATTAATAATGGACAAAACAACCCAAGCGGTAGATGCTGAAACAAGTTCAGTATGACCTTATAATGAAACGGCAAGATCCCGGCCTACAACTCTCCGGGATGACAACGGAAAGAGAAAAAGAATTTCCCTACGGGAGAGGCCTGCACCAGGCAGTGCCGGCAGTGGAGGAAAGACCGTATGCCTCGCAGCCGTTGGGTACGCCGCCACTGTTGCAGAGAAATTTGTCGCGGGAGGAATCCGTCTCCAATTCGCCCAAGTACAAAAAGTTCACGCCCTTGTTGTCGCCCGTGCGGCGCGCCGCACAAACGGCATTGGCCAGTGTGGCCGAGGAACCGGAAAGCGTGCCCGTAGGAAGAAGCGTATACGTGAAATCCTTGGTGTTAAAGGAAACACCGCGGCAGGAGCCGCCCGCACACGGAATGGAAATATCCAAATGTTCAAAGCCGAACTCTCCGCTGGTGTATTTCGCCATTTCCATATTATCCAAGGTGCGCAGTTTGGCGTCCAAAATCTTTTTGAGCATGGTGCGCGCCTCGGCCATGCGGGATTTTTCCACCGTCTTTTCGTACAACGGCACCGCCATGGTGACAAGCAGCACCACAATCATCACCGCCACCAAAATTTCCACCAACGTAAAACCTTTTTTGTGCAAGCAGTTTTTCATAAAATTCTCCTAAAACGAAAGTCCGCTGACGGTATCTAACCCAAAGACATCGCACGCGTCGGCCGACGCCGTGGCCTCCTGACAGTAGAGCTGGTTGGTGTTGCGGTCCAGCACGATAAGCGTGCCCGCGTACGGATTTTCCAGCTTTTTAGCCGCCACGTAATGCCCCAAAAGCGGGCGGTAGATAAAGCGTTCGCATTCAAGCACGGTGCTGTTGTTTTGCGGAATTTTGCACCCAAAGGGCAAATTGTCCGCGTCAAACATATCCATGCGCGCAAAGGAGTATCCGGTCTCGCCCTTGGCGGATACTAAGTCCGCGTACGAATCGTACCCGAATTCCCCGGCCAAGCGTTCGCTGGAATCGTAAATCGTACGCAGAAAGGATTGCGCTTCTGTTACGTGGCTTTTTTCCACCACCTTGCGGTATTGTGGCAAAGCCACACCCGTTAAAATGGCCACAATCAGCACCACGGTTAAAAGTTCAATCAAGGTAAAACCTTTTTTTAATGTTTTCATTTGATTAGTCCGATAAACCTGCCAGGCATTTGGAATCTTCCGTCAAATTGAGCAGTGTGCAGGCGTCGCTCTGCATAGAAGGGCGGCAGCACAAAAGATGGGAGCCGTTGTAATAAATAACCGTTCCCTTGTAAATGCCGCGCCCCATGGTAGCCGTCACAAATGTGGGCTCCGCAGCCACCACCGAATGGCCCCCGACAGCCTTGTCACTGAGCCGATACGTAAAGTTGTCCGTCTTCCAGGTTAGCTTGTCCTGAGCAGTCCCCTTCAGCTCCATGTCCAAAAGCGAAAATTTGACATTTTTCTCCGCAGAGCTGTCAAAACCCGGGTTTCTCTGCCACGACCAGCCGTTTTCCGTCACTACCCGTTCGCGCGCGTCAAAAATGGCGGGCAGCATTTGCAGGGCCTCCGCCACGCGCGTGCGCTCCACACTGCGGCGGTACTGCGGCATGGCAACAGCCGTCAGAATGCCGATAATCAGCACCACGGCCAAAAGTTCAATTAACGTAAAACCTTTTTTCATAATTTCTCCCGTATAAAAAGTATAAAACTTTAACGAATAATTACAATACCCATTATAGCTAAAAATAAAACTCCCTGCAAAAGGGAAATTTTGTATCATATAGGACGGTTTGGCCACCCGATACGAAGCGGCCGCTTTTAGGAGAATGAAATGAGAATTTACGACGACATTCAATTGGACTATTGCGACGTGCTTTTACGACCGAAACGCTCCACGCTGGCCTCGCGCTCGGAAGTGGAGGTGGAACGGGAATATGTATTTAAATGGTGCCCGCGCCCGATAAAAGGCACCGGCATTGTGGCCGCCAATATGGCCACGACAGGCACCTTGGAACTCGCCCGCGAAATGCAGAAACAGCACCTCATGAGCGCCCTGCATAAACACTACTCGGCTGACGAGCTGATTGGATTTTTAAAAGCCAACGCGCAGGAGTTTGGCTCCAACGACCTCTTGTTTGTCAGCTCCGGCGTGTCGGACGCGGATTTTGACAAACTCTGCACCGTACTAAACAGCGGGCTTATCCAAAACGTGTGCGTGGACGTGGCAAACGGCTATTCGCCCTATTTAATCAACTATGTACGCAAGGTGCGCGCGGCCTACCCCAAGGTGCTGTTAATGGCGGGCAACGTGGTGACGGGCGATATGTGCGAAGATTTGTTGTTAAACGGAGCGGACATTGTGAAGGTGGGCATCGGCCCCGGCTCCGTGTGCACCACACGCAAACTGACCGGGGTGGGACGGCCGCAATTTTCTACCGTGATTGAATGCGCCGATGCGGCGCACGGCGTGGGCGGCATGATTTGCGCCGACGGAGGCTGCACGGTGCCCGGCGACGTGTGCAAGAGCTTTTGCGCAGGCGCGGATTTTGTGATGTTGGGCGGCATGCTGGCCGGGCACGCCGAAAGCGCCGGTGAAATGTGCACCAAGGCTTTTCAAACGGACGAGGTAAACTTGATTGACGACAAGACCTGCGCACTTAGAATAGAGGAAAAACAATACAAAAAGTTTTACGGCATGAGCTCGGAATATGCCCAGCAAAAGCATTACGGCGGCATGAAGAAATACCGTGCCAGCGAAGGAAAGGTGGTGGAAATTCCCTTCCGCGGGCCGGTGGAACCGACACTGCTGGCGCTGCTTGGCGGGATACGCAGTTGTATGACCTATATCGGCGCTAAACGCCTCAAGGACATGCCCAAGTGCGCCACGTTCTACCGCGTGAACCGGCAGTTGAACACGATTTTCGGCAACGAATGAAATGGTTTCCTTTTTGGCAAACGCCGCGCTCCGCTTGGGGGCGCGGCGTTTTTTTGCGGTCCCTGTGACAAGGTTGCGATACGCTAGGATGACAGCGAACGACAACAGAAACAAACGACCCAAGAGGTAGATGCTGAAACAAGTTCAGCATGACGACGCTTTGTTTGATGACGGCACAGGGAAGCGACAAGATCCTGGACTAAGACACTCCAGGATGACGGCGCTTTTGTCAGAACCGCCACACGCTCCAGGATGACAGCAAATAGGAAACGGCAAGCCTAATTAATTTTTTCCGTTGCAAAAGAGCACGCCAAAAGCGATACTAGGGTATCAACACGGGGCGCGCATTGGTGGCAAAGCCGCAGCTCCGGGACGCTGGGGGCCGTCCCGCTCGGGGTTTTATCCCCCAGCCAACGCGTTGGTTACCCCGCCCTTTCGGGCGGGGATTTTTTGGCCGGAAACACAAAACGAGAGATTTTGCCCTGCTCGCGGACAAAAACTGTTACAATATAATAAATATCCGCCCGGGGTACCCTGCGGCACAAGGAGAAAACAATGATTAAAGAAGGTTCCAAAGTCAAATTTGACTACACCTTAACGGTAGACGGCAAAGTGGCCGACACCTCTGCCGGCCGCGGGCCGCTGGAGTACACGCACGGCGCGGGACACATCATCCCGGGGCTGGAAGAAGAACTTTTGGGCATGAAGGTGGGCGATAAAAAGACCGTCAAGGTAGCGCCGGAAAAGGGCTACGGCAAGGTGCTGGAAGAAGCCATCCGCCGCGTACCGAAAGAAGCCATCGGCGGAGCCGAAAACCTGAAGGTAGGCGATATGGTGGGCGCCAGCAATGCGGGCCACACCTTCCGCGCGGTCGTCAAGGAAATTACGGACAAAGAAGTGGTGCTGGATTTCAACCACCCGCTCGCCGGAAAAGAACTTACCTTTGACGTGGAAATTAAAGAGATTAACTAAGTTTTACAGGCATAAAAAAGCCCCTCGCAAGAGGGGCTTTTTTTGCGGCTAAAAAACATCAGGTGTAGCTTTCCAAATACGTGTGCAAACCTTCCGCGCGGGCCTGCTCCACCCCCAGCCGGTAGAGTTCTTCCGCCTCGTCCGTTTGGCCGAGGGCGTAGAGCACTTGCGCCAGGGAAAGTTTGGTTAAAATTTGGCCGCGTTTTTCGTCTGAATTATCAAACAAAACGCGCGCCTCCTGCAGGTCTTTAAGCGCTTCGGACATTTTGTTTTTGCGCTTTAAAATGTCTGCCCGGCCCCATTTTACAAAGCCGAGGTCCACCGTGTCGTGAATGGAGGAATAGAGCTTATCGGCCACGTTGTAATGGCGGAGGGCTTCGTCGTATTTTCCCTGCTGGCGAAGGCCGTTGGCCATGCCGCAGTTGGTGTACGCTTTGCCGAAAACGTCTTCGCTTTTGCGAAAGATTTTTTCCGCCAATTTATAATTTTTGACGCACTCGTCAATCCGTCCGCAAATGCGGCTGATACCAGCCAGTCCGCAATGCCCGTACGCCACGGAAATTTCATCCCCCGCTTTTTTGGCCAGTGTAATGGCTTTTTTAAATTGGGCGACGCCTTCTTCAAACTGGCCTTGCAGGCGGAACACACCGCCCTTGGCCCAGTGGATAAAACTCATGCCCGCATAGTCCTTTTGCTGGGTGTAAGCGGCCAGGACGGCATCCAGCAAGTCCAGCGATTCGTCCAGTCTTCCCCAGGCACGCAGGGCCATGGCCATTTCCTGCATGGCACGCACGATAAATTCGTCATACTCCAATTCCTGCGCCATTTCCAGGGTTTCGTCGGCCAGTTCATACGCGGCGGCAGAATGCCCCAGCGTGCGGTAGCACGACGCCATAGCAAGCAATATGTCCATGCGCAGTTCGGCCTCGTCGGCCAGTTGCAGGGCGACGGCATAGCTTTTAAGGGCATCCTCAAACGATCCAAGCTGCCGTTGCGCCTCGGCGGTGAGGAACCAGGCAAAGGCGTCCTTGTCCGGAGCGGCGGCCAGTACGCGCAGGGCTTCGCTCGGGCGGCCTTCGTCCAGCAGCAGTTCCAACGCATCTAAGTCCAACGGGGCAGCTTTGGGCGCTGTTTTGACGGCTTTTTGGGCAGCCGTTTTTTTGACGGTCTTTTTAGACGCTGTTTTGGTCTGCCCTTTCTTTTTGGTTTGTGCCATAAAATATTCTCCCGGTTACGGCTGAAAATTAAAGTTAAAAACAACAACTGCACAAGACGGTTCCTGAAACAAGTTCAGGGTGACGACAAAAAAGTACAACATTTTTATCACTACATCTTGAGTAATTTTTTGATTTCGGCCAGGGTGGCGGCCAAATCATACGGCTTGGGAATAAAATAATCTGCGCCCGCCTCCGTCGCGCGGTCGCGCGACTCGGGGTCCGACAGGGTGGACATAATCACCACCGGAATGCGCCAGGTGGCGTTGTCGGTCTTGAGCAGCTTGCACACTTCAAAACCGCTGAGCTTGGGCAGCATTAAATCCAACAAAATAAGGTCCGGCCGCACCTGCTTGGCCAGCAAAACACCCGCCACGCCGTTTTCCGCCCAGTGGACGTCTATGCCGTCCACCTTAAGCGCACCGCTTAGGGCCGTGCCTAACACCTTGGAATCTTCAATCAGTACCACTTTCTTCATAATTCTTCGCAATGGTCCTTGTAAAGCGCTATGGCGGCGGCATACTCGCGGGCGTTCTTCATCACGGCGTTCACTTCGTCCTCTTCCAGTTTGCGCACCACCTTAGCGGGAACCCCCATGACCAAAGAACCTGCGGGAATGTTCTTGCCCGCCGGCACCACCGCTCCTGCCCCGATAATACAGTTGGGGCCGATTTCGCTCTCCATTACCACGGCGTTCATCCCAATCAGGCAGTTATCGCCGATTTTGCTCCCGTGCACAATAGCACCGTGCCCCACGCTTACGCCGCGGCCAATGATACACGGCGCGCCGTAATTGACGTGGACGCAGGCGTTTTCCTGAATGTTGGAATTATCCCCCACCGTAATGGCGGCAATGTCGCCGCGCAGAACGGCACAGGGCCAGACGGAAACGTTCTCGCCGAGGGTAACGTCACCGATAAGCACGGACGTTTTATGCAGGTAGCAGCTGGGGCGCACATGCGGCACCTGTTCTTTAATGCGTTCAATCATGCAAAGCTCCTTTGGCCCGTTTGGGTTTGCGCGGGGCAGAACTGGAGGAAAGCTGCAGCCCCCAATAGATAAAAATGCTCACGATACCGGGCAAAATGTAATACACCACGCGGTAAATCAACGTGGCCATGAGGGCGGCATCCCAATCTATGCCCATTTGGGCATAAACGGCGGTCATCGCCAGTTCCATGGCGCCCAGTCCCCCGGGCAAAAGCGGGATAAGCGTGGTGACCATACCGACGGCAAAACCCGCCACCAAAACACCTGCAGAAATGTGAATGCCCACCGCGCGGAAGGCAAAGTAGAGCACCAAAATCGTAAACAGCCAGTCCGCACAGACGTAAACAATCGTCATCGTCATTTTGTTCTTTTTCTTGTGGATGAGGTCTATGCCTTCGTCCAACTGGTCCATAAAATCGTCGTACTTGCCTTTGGGAATGAGCGCGCGGAACACGTGGTAAAGCACCTTGTTCATCATTCTAAAGCATTTGCGCAGCCATTTGGAACGGAGTTCGTTGTTAAAGAGAAAAGCCGTAATCACCACGCACACGGCGCACATGACGATAATGAGTGAAAAGTTTTTGACAATCTGCATCGTCGTGGCGGCGGAGTTAAAAAGCATTAGCACCGAGCCCTGCAGAATAATCACCGCCAGTACAAAATACAACAGGACGGTAATCACAATGCTGGCCGTAACGCAGGTGCCGAAGGGCACGCGGCGGCGGTTTAAGAGGTGGGCCCGCAACGCAAACCCGCTGACGCCCAACGAGGACACCACATAGTTGACCGTGGTGGACACCAACGCAATGCCGATGGCCGCCCCCTTGGAAATTTTGCGCCCCATGATACGCAATACTTCGTACAAGCTCATCCCCATGGCCACGTAAATCAGCACAGAGGACAAAAGCGACAAAAAGAGATATTTGATTTTGACGCCCTGCCAAATTTTGACAAAGCTGTCTTTGGCCTGATAGACCATAAAGGCAATCAAGCCGACGGATAAAAGAATGCCAACGGTGTAGAGCAAAAATTTAAGCGGTTTCTTCACGCGCGCGCTCCAATGAATGAAAGTTAAATAAATTATATAATTTATTTAGATAAAAGGGGCGTTTGTCCGCAGTCCAAACGCGGCCGCCCGGGGGTTAAAGATGAAGAGCATTAAAGTAATTGGTGCCAAAGGACACAATTTAAAAAACGTAACCGTGGAACTGCCCAAGGATAAAATGGTGGTGGTGACCGGACTGTCCGGCTCGGGCAAGAGCTCGCTGGCGTTTGATACCATTTACGCCGAAGGACAGCGCCGCTATGTGGAAAGCATGTCCGCCTATGCGCGGCAGTTTTTGGAACTGATGGAAAAGCCGGATGTGGAACACATTGAGGGACTCTCGCCGGCAATTTCCATTGAACAGCGAAATCCGTCTAAAAATCCGCGCTCCACCGTGGCCACAGTAACGGAAATTTACGACTACCTGCGCCTGTTGTTCGCGCGCGTCGGCCACCGCTTCTGCCCGCATTGCGGACGCGAAGTGCAGGCCTGGAGCGTGCAGGGCATTGCCCAGGATATTTTAAAAAAATTCAACGAAAAAACCGTTTTTATCCTCTCCCCCGTGGTGCGCGGACGGGCGGGAACGTACGAGGAGCTTTTTGCCAAATTTAAAAAAGAGGGTTATGTAAAGGCGCGCGTGGACGGGACCGTCATCCCCCTGGACCACACGCCGACCTTGGAGCGTTACAAAAAGCACACCATTGAACTGGTGACGGATGAAATTTTTGTGGAGGAATTTGACCGCGAACGCCTGGTGGAAAGCTTGGAGGCGGCCCTAAAATTTGCCCAGGGGCTGGTGCATATTGTGGAAGCCGAGGGCGACAAGCCGTGCGAATTTACCTACAGCGAGAGCAACGCCTGTGCCCACTGCGGCATTGGGTTTAGCGAGCTGGAGCCGCGGCTATTCTCCTTCAACTCCCCCTATGGTGCCTGTCCGGACTGCAACGGGCTGGGGCTTAAAATAGAAGTGGCGGAAGACCTGGTGGTGCCGGATACGTCGCTCTCCATTAACGAGGGCGCCATTGCCGCGTGGGACAACCCCGTCACCACGCGCACCCACCGCTGGAAAAATTCGTGGAGCGGGTACTATTACGACATTTTGCGCCAAGTCTGCCACCAAAACCACATCAGCCTGCACACGCCGTGGAAGAACCTGCCCAAGCAGCAGCGGGACCTGCTTTTGTACGGAACGGGCGGGGCGAGCTATACGTCCGTCATCTCCGGCGGAGAACAGGAATTTGAAGGCGTGATTACCAACCTAAAGCGCCGCTACCAGGAAAGCGAAAGCGATTTTGTAAAAGAGGAAGTATACAACCGCTTTATGCGCGAGGTCACCTGCCCGACCTGCGGCGGCAAACGCCTAAAACCCGAAGCGCTGGCCGTGCGCATCAACGGCAAAAACATCAACGATATTACCGCCATGCAGGTTTCCGCGGCCAAGGATTTTTTTGAACACATTGAACTGACGGATAAGGAGAAAATCATCGCCAAGGACGTGCTGAAGGAAATCCGCGCGCGGCTGGAGTTTTTGAACAGTGTGGGGCTTTCTTACTTAACCTTGGAACGCAAGAGCCAAACGCTCTCCGGCGGCGAGGCGCAGCGCATTCACCTGGCCACACAAATTGGCTCCGGCCTGACGGGCGTGCTGTATGTGCTGGACGAGCCGACGATTGGGCTGCACTCTCGCGACAACGACCGCCTGATTGAAACGCTCAAAAATTTGCGCGACTTAGACAACACCCTCATCGTGGTGGAGCACGACAAGGACACCATTTTAGCCTCTGATTATGTGGTGGAACTCGGCCCGGCCGCGGGCGAAAACGGCGGACGCATTGTGGCGGCGGAACCGACGGCGGACTTTTTGCGCGATGAAAAATCCCTCACCGCCTCGTACCTAAACGGACGGCGGATGATTTTACCGCGCGAAGAACTGCGCAAAGGAAACGGAAAATTTTTGGAAATCGTCGGCGCAAAACAGTTTAACCTGAAAAACATTAACGTCAAATTTCCGCTCGGCAAGTTTATCTGCGTAACGGGAGTGTCCGGTTCGGGCAAGTCCACGCTGATTCACCAAATTTTGTACAAGGCACTTGCGCAAAAGTTTTACGGCGCCAAAGACGCCCCCGGCGCACACAAGGCCATTAAGGGGCTGGAAAACATTGACAAAGTGATTATTGTGGACCAAAGCCCCATTGGCAAAACGCCGCGCAGCAACCCCGCTACCTACACGGGCGTGTTTTCGCACATACGTGATTTGTTTGCCGAAATGCCGGAAGCCAAACGCCGCGGATACAAGCCGGGCCGGTTTTCCTTTAACGTAAAGGGCGGGCGGTGCGAAAAGTGCCAGGGCGACGGTATTTTAAAAATCCAGATGCAATTTTTGCCTGACATTTACGTCAAGTGCGAGGAATGCAACGGCCAACGCTTTAATGCCGACACGCTGGAAGTGAAATTTAAAGGCAAAAACATTGCCGAGGTGCTGGATATGAGCGTCTCGCAGGCGTTGGAATTTTTTGACGCAATTCCCAAAATCAAACGTTACCTAAAAACGCTGGACGAGGTGGGCCTGGGATATATTAAACTGGGCCAGGCGGCTACCACCCTTTCCGGCGGAGAGGCGCAGCGCGTAAAGCTGGCGGATGAACTTTCCCGCAAGGGAACGGGCAACACGCTCTACATTTTGGACGAACCCACCACCGGCCTGCACTTTGCCGATATTGACAAACTGCTCCACGTGCTGCACGGGCTGGCCGATAAGGGCAACACGGTGCTCATCATTGAGCACAATTTGGACGTTATCAAAACGGCGGATTGGCTGATTGATTTGGGCCCCGAAGGCGGAGACAAGGGCGGCACGATTGTGTGTGAAGGAACACCCCGGCAGGTGGCTGCGTGCAAGGCCTCTTATACGGGCCGCTACTTAAAACCGGAACTGGAAGCCGTGGACAAGTTTTTGGCCGCACACCCGGAACAAAAACTGCACGCGCCCAAAGCAGCCAAAAAAGTTTCGGAAAAGGCCGCCAAATCCGCAAGAAAACCGGCCCAAAAGGCACCGGAAAAGATTGGCAAAGCCGCAGGTAAAAAACGGAAGAAGTAAACAAGCCGATTACTGCAAGGGAATATCAAAACTTTCCACGTCTCCCGACTTGCCGCGGCTGGGCCAACGTAAGGCGTTTTGAAAGAAAGCGACATCCTTTCTGTTAAACACATGGCAATAAGCGGGAATACCTTTATTGCCATAACAGACACGACAATAAAGGGCTCCGTTCAACCGTTGGTAATGCCATATACACGGAGGGCTTTGCAGATCTTCCCATAGGTCCTTGCCAAACTTACCCGCCAGCTGGCCACGGGCATTGGAAGCGTATCCACTAAAACCAACATCTTGGGCAAAATCGTCGGCAACAGCGGCCATTTGGCCGTTGGCAAGCAAATATAGCTGGGCGGCCTGAAAAATGCTCTTGGCCTGCAGCTGCGTGTGCACCATGCGGGATTTAAAGATGGCTTTTTCGTATTGTGGGTATGCAATAGCGGCAAGAATCCCGATGATAAGCACGACGACAAGAAGCTCTATAAGGGTAAAACCTGCATGACAAACGGCACAAGAAGTAGCTCCTAAAAACCCTGCGGGCCGCCGGACACTCCAGGATGACGGCTTAAATAAACCCTTCATAAAGCCACTTAAACGGCGCATAGTAATGTTTTTCATAACAACCTTCCTTTTTGCTAAATTTTGCCTATATGCAAAATTTAGCAAAAAAAAAAACGAATACAACCCCTCTGTGTTTTGCCGGCCCAAAAACGACATAAAAAGGAAGAGATGCTGGACTAAAACACTCCAGCATGACCCTTATTTAATAACGGACAAAACAACCCAACCGGTAGATGCTGAAACAAGTTCAGCATGACGGCTTAACGGCTATAACGACAAACGACACAAGCGGTAGCTTCTGAATCAAGTTCAGGATGACCTTATAGGCACTGTCGGCTTTTGACACACCGTCACACGCAACATACAAAAAAACTATAATAAAGAAGATGAAAAACAAACTCCACAAAACAAACGCCGCACGCCATTTGGACGAACTCCACATTCCGTACGAACTGATTGCCTACCCGGTGGACGAGGAAAATTTGAGTGCCGTCCATGTGGCGCAAAGCTTGGGGCAAAACATAGACCAAGTGTACAAAACGCTCGTCCTGCGCGGGGACAAAACGGGCTTTTTTGTGTGCGTAATTCCCGGCGCGGCAGAACTGGATATGAAGGCCGCCGCCCGCGCAAGCGGCAATAAATCGTGCGAAATGCTCCACGTAAAAGAGCTGGTGCCCGTGACGGGCTATATGCGCGGCGGATGTTCCCCTTTGGGCATGAAGAAACCCTTTCCCACCTTTATCCACGAGGACTGCATTCTGTGGGATTTTATATACGTCAGCGCGGGCCTGCGCGGACTGCAAATTAAAATAAATCCAAATGACCTGCTGCGCGCCGTCCCTGCCGTGGCTGTGCCGCTTTGCCACAACTAACCGAATTTTCGCCTTGCCAAATCCACCCAAATCGTTATACTACTAATATACGCACTTTTTTTGACGCAAGAGGAGGCCCTTATGTACGCAAGCGTTTGGAAACGTTTTTTTGCCTTTATAATTGACGTGTTCGTCTTTGCCCTATTGTTTTGGGTGCTCGCCCAGCTGATGGACAACACCTCGGTGACGCTGGTGCTTTTAGTGCTGATTTGGCTGTACTACGCCCTGCTGGAAAGTTCCCCCTTGCAGGCCAGTGTGGGAAAGATTCTCATGGGTATTAAGGTGGTGGACCGGCGGGGCAGACGGCTCTCCTTTTGGCAGGCGACGGAGCGCATTATCTCCAAACTGGTGACGAACGTGACCTTTTACTTCGGTTTTTTTATCGCCGCCTTTGACAAACAAAAACGCACGTTGCACGACCGCCTCAGCCACAGTGCGGTGATTTTAAAAAACGCCGAGTTTGACCCGGACCTGGAAGAGGAAGAAGAGGACGAATCGCTGACGTTTATCACCGTGGTGTCCATTTTGCTGGCGCTGGCGTTTGTGGGGCTGATGTTAGTCTGGGTAGCCTTGCCGCAATACCAAAAAACGGCGCGGCATGTGCAGCTTTCGCGCGTGCTCACCGCGCTGGACCAAACGGCCCGTCAACAACTGAGCGATTCCCAGGCCCCGGGGGCTGACCCGCGCGTGTGGCTGCGCGACTATCCCCCGTGCAAAAAAATCAGCCCGCAAAAGCTCTCCTGCAACGGGTTTGAACTGGTGCTGGAACCCGGTGGCGTGAAGGCCAACGCCCGCACGCATACCATGGACATTTTATATACGCTCTATTATCCTTTTGACCAGTCTCCCATCACCTGCACGCCCGTGGCCAAGGAAGGGCAGGAGCTGTGCACGGACCTGAACGGATAAATCTTTTTATATAATAGACGTATGTCCGCTAAAAAGCATTTTGCAAACAAAGAAACGGCTGCTTCGGCCGCCACGAGGGGGAGTCGTGCGGCCGCGTTTTTGCGCCGGCTGCTGCCCGTGGTGCTGGGCTGGCTGTGCGTGCTGGTGAGCCTTTCCTTCTTTACCGCTACATACGATACCGCCCAAGTGAAACTGACACTGCTGCAGATGGGATCCGTCACGCTGCTGGCGTTGTGGGCGGCACTCAAACTGGCGGAACGCAAAAATCCCTTCACCCGCCAGACCTGCTTGTTTTTACTGCCCGTGCTGGCTTACCTGGGTTGGAACACGTTTTCCTTTTTGCTGGCGCCTTATAAATGGGAAGCGGCGGAGGAGTTCATCCGCCTGTGGATGTATGGCGGGATTACGCTTTTGGCCGCCACGGAACTGACGCAGGAAAACATCAAAACACTGACTAAATTTATCCTGGCCGCGGCGTGGATTTCGGTGGGATACGGGCTTTTGCAGGTGGCGGACGGGTTTGTGCCCGGGGCGGATTTTATGCCGTGGCGCGCGTTCTTTGATAAACGCGTTTTTTCCACCCACGCCAACCCCAATTTTTACGGGGCCTTTGTCGTTTTTACCTCGTGCGTGGCCGCCATGCAGTTTTTAGTAACCCGCAAAAAAAGTTTGCTTGCACTGCTTGGGGCGGCGTCTGTTACCCTGTTTTTTACCGAGAGCAAGGGCGCTTGGATAGCCTATGCCGCCGCTATAGGCGCACTGGCGGTGGGATACGGAAATTTTTTGGCTGAAAACGGACGCAAAAAAATCATCAACCTAGCCGCCGTGTGTGCGGTGATGGCGGCTTTACTGCTGGCAGGAGTTTACAGCGCCAAGCGGTTCCAGTCCGTCAGTTTCCGCACGTATACGTGGCTTTCCGCCTTTGAAATGGTGCAGGATGCGCCGATCATCGGCACGGGGCCGGGCAGCTTTAAAATTATTTATCCGCGCTACCGCCGGCCGCAAATTTTTTACATAGAAAACTCCCACAACACCGAAACCCAGCACGCCGAAAACGAATACCTGGAACAATGGGCCACCACGGGCACAGTGGGGCTGGCGGTTTTTTTGTGGATGGTGCTCTTTGCCTTATGGAGCGCGGTTGCCACACTCAGACGGCGCGAAAATAATTCGCCCGATTTACGCACGCGCAACCTGTATCTGCTGGGCTATGCGGCGGCGCTAACGGGGCTTTTGGTACACGCCACGGTGGATATCAGCTTGCGCTTCGCCTCCAGCGGGCTCTTTTTTGCGCTGTTTATTGGTATCCTCTTGGCACTTAACCGCCCGGAGCAACCCGTGGCCGCGGCGGCAGAAAAAGCTTCGCCCGCGTGGGCCGTGTGGGGGCTGCGCATACTGCTGGTTGGTGCGTTGGGCGGGAGCGCGGCGTACCTGCTGGGGCAATTTAACGAGCTGACCGCCGCCCTGCGGGTGACCACGCTCGGGGAAGGATTTTTGCTGGGCGCCGCTTGGGGCGTACTGCTTTTTTGCTTGGGCGGCGTGATTTATCTGTTCGTCCGCGCGGCCTTTTTAACGCGCCGCGCCCTGGTCATACTGCCCCTATTGGCGGCAGTGCCACTGCTGATTTGGTTTTATGGATTTTTTCAGGCAAACCACTACTACAGCCTGGGCGTGAGCCTGGTGCAGGGCGGAAATATAGAAGGCGCTGTAGGCTATTTTACCAAGGCGATACAACTCAACCCGCTGGCCGTGGAGTACCGCCAGTACCGCGCCAACACGCTCGCCACGGCCCTGCAGCTGACGCAGACGTTTTCCCCTTCGCGCGGAGATGAAAAGGCGCCTTCTAACGATTACGAACGCGCGCTAAAAGATTTTGCCCTCGTGCGGGCGCGCGCGCCGTATCACACGCAATTGCACCAGAGTATCGGCCACCTGTATTATGGTATGGCGCTGCGCCAAGCGCAGGCGGCCAATCAAACGCAGCACCCGGCAGAGCGGGCGGAACGGGTTCGGCAGGCGGAGGAAAATTTCCGCCAGGCCCGGCGTGCCCTTGAACGCGCGCTGGAACTGGACCCCGTGGAAGAAAAAACGTACGCTTATTTGGCGAGCATCGCTCTTTTGCAACAAAAACCACAACTGGCCCAACACTGGATTGACGCGTACCGCCGCGGACCGGACGGAGTGACGGAGCCTGATTTTTTGGCCCGCCACCGCCAGTTAAGCCCGTTTTTTGGTGCGCTGGAGCAGCAGACAAACGCGCTCTTGCGCGAACAGGGTGTAAAATAGCGGGCACCTGCCTGGGCCGGCAAAACCGCAAGGCCGCCAATAAGGCCAAACCGCAGCAACATGTTGCGCGGAAAGCCAAGCGCCCGGACAAGAATTTTCACGCCTGGAAACATGCGGCAAAAGACTTTGTGCAAACTTTTTTGTTTTTTTGTAAAATATATGTGTTGAGACCGATTTGCAACGCCAAGATAGCTCAGCTGGTAGAGCAATCGCTTCGTAAGCGATAGGTCCGGGGTTCGATCCCCCGTCTTGGCTTAAATTTAAAACCACGCGAAAGCGTGGTTTTTTAATTTAAGGCAGACAGCAGGCAAACTGCTTTGCCTGCGTGGGGGAGCGAAAGGCGCAGCGATGTTTTTGTTTGTGCGCATAAAGTTCCTCGGCGCACAAGGCAAAAACCGCGAGCCCGGCCTGCAGAAAAATTCCGTCAGGAATTTTATCGGAGAGCGAGACCCGTCTTGGCTTAAATTTAAAACCACGCGCAAGCGTGGTTTTTTGATTTAGGCAAGACAGCAGGCAAACTGCTTTGCCTGCGTGGGGGAGCGAAAGGCGCAGCGATGTTTTTGTTTGTGCGCATAAAGTTCCTCGGCGCACAAGGCAAAAACCGCGAGCCCGGCCTGCAGAAAAATTCCGTCAGGAATTTTATCAGAAGGCGAGACCCGTCTTGGCTTAAATTTAAACCACGCGCAAGCGTGGTTTTTTAATAATATAATATTTTCCCTTGAAAATGGGTTATACTAATAAAAGGGGGATCTTATGAAAAAAATGTTTTTACTTCCTTTGTTGCTTATACTGTCCGAACTGCCAGTTGTGGCAGGAAGTTACTACACTACCTGCACATCCTATTCCTCGCTGGACTATGCTAAACATCCTTGCGTTTCGTGGAAAACTGAAAAAGACTCTAACGGTTCCTATATAACCACCTGCATGTATCGTTCCTCGCTGGACTATGCTAAACAACATTGTGCTTCGTGGAAAACTAACAAAGACTCTAATGGTTCCCATATAACCACCTGTACATATCGTTCCTCGTTGGACTATGCCAAACATCCTTGCGTTTCGTGGAAAACTGAAAAAGACTCTAATGGTTCCTATATAACCACCTGTACATATCGTTCCTCGTTGGACTATGCCAAACATCCTTGCATTTCGTGGAAAACTGAAAAAAACTCAAACGGTTTCTACACCACTACTTGCACATCTTATTCTTCGCTGGATTATGCCAAGAAACCTTGCATTTCCTGGAGAACGAAGTAATCAGCCCACATATTTATTGCGTTTTGCACCCGCCTCATAGGCCACGGTGAATTTTATGCCTGTCCATATTGCATTTCACCCGTTTTTTGCTATACTATTTGGTAGGCGCAGACGCGCATTTTAATTAAGGGAGAAGACTATGAAACAAGGTTTTACACTTATTGAATTGTTGGTTGTCGTCCTCATCGTTGGCATTCTGTCCGCCGTGGCGTTGCCGCAGTATATGACGGCCGTGGAAAAAGCCCGCTCAGCCGAAGCGCTGACGCTGATGAGCGCCGTGCGCGGTGCGGCAGAACGCTACCGTCTGCAAAAGGACCAATGGCCGGATAATTTTGCCAAGTTGGATGTGGAAGTGCCCAAAGTGTCCGGCACCACCAAATACGGCGGAAAGAACTTTACGATCGTCATGGAGGCCCCCAGCGGTGCGGCCAACAACACTTTTGTCATCACTGCCAAGCGCGAACTGAACAAGGCGCCGTACGTCCTTAAAACTATCCTGACGGAAAGCGCCGACGGCACCATTGAGGCCAAACGCTGCTGTGGCACGGGTGAGGATTCGGCTGCGGACTGCACCGCTCCTACCGCCGGCTCTGACATTGAAAAATTTTGCAGTGCGATCACCAGCGGTAAAAATTCCAACTTCTAATACATACTTGTGCACACAAAAACCCCCATCCAAAAACGACGGGGGTTTTATTTTTGGCGTCTGTTAGCGCAGGTTGAAACGTCCACAGGCTGCCTCAAAGGCGGCTAAGGCGCGGAGGTTTTGCCCGCTCATCTGCACCAGGGCCGGGTCGTCCGTGTCAAAGCGCACGCGGCACAGCACGGCCTTATTTTTTATGCCCGGTGCGCAGCCGGCGGCGAAGCTCATCCACAGGCATACGCTCCACGGCAGAAAAAACGCTATCCATTTCTTCATGTTCCTTCTCCCGTTTGACGGCTTGTTTTAGCTCCTCGTGCAGTTGTATTTTTTGTCGCAGGCATGCGTAAAACGCCGCCACTAGCACAGCTGACAGGCCAAGCAGCCACTTCATTTTTTACTTCCGACAAACGACCCGTCCGGATTGACAAGCGACAGGGCGGACAATACCTTGATGACCTTGCCCAAAAACTCGTCATCCTTTTGCGTGGGCGTCAGCTTTACCACCACCGTCGCCACGCCCACCAAGCCGCCGATAATGGCGAGCAGTTCCTGCAGGTGTGCTGTGCACCAATTGATTACTTGCGTCATACATCCTCCTTGTTAATGTGCAGACGCGCCCAAGAGCAGTACCTTAATGCTTTTGACGTCGTCCGCAATCATATCCAGTTTTACGTCCGAACGGGCCAAACGGCCCTCATGTTCGGCAATCTTTTTTTCCAAATGATCCACGCGCGGAGGCAGGCCGTACATGGTCACGCACCAAAACGCCGCCGCCCCTACGGCACCTGCCAGCCAAAGCCAATTTTTGAGGTTTTCTGCACTCATACGCTGGCCCCCATACCAGAGGCGCGCCACTCACATCCACCGACGTATCCCTGGCCTTGAAAGACGGTAAAGCCCGTGGCAGTTTTCGTGTTGACTAGCGAAGCGTAATAACTGCCGGAAAAGTGGCCCGTGAGAATCAAACCGTACACAGCCGAGGCAAACGCCACCGGATACGATACCGTATCCCCGACGGAAATTCCCCCTTGCTCCAGCCAGCCGCTTTTGTACCGGCGGTACCACGAGGAATCCTCTTCCGTCGGCAGTTTGCTCTCAACCACATAGTCCATGGCCTGTGGGAGGAGGTTGTCGGCCGCGGCCTGCGCCAAACGGGACACGTTGGATAAATCAGCCGCTGCCTTGCCACTTAGCGCTCCGTTAAATGCCGCGGCCTGCGCGGTGGAAGGAGGCACGGCGGAGTTATACGCCACCACCCACGGATAGAGAGTGACCGTTACGCTTTGGTTGGTTTTGGTGTAGATGGATAATTTGGGCAGGCGCAACGATCCCTCCACTTCGTCCGCCACATAATAGGGGCACGCGCCCGCGGCTGAAATAGCAGCATCATAAGTTGCTTTGGTGGTGCAAAGCTCGGGGCGGCTTTTAACCCACGCGTAAAAATCGGGGTATAGGGTAGAAGCGTTGGCATAGTATTCCCCCGTCCACAAACAAAGCGAGCCGGGATTGTCCGCCGCCACGCTGCTTTGGCTCACATACACCTCGCCCAAGCACTTGCCAATAGAGTGTTCCGCATAGGCTTGGGCCGTGGCAGCTTGGGCGGTGGCGGTGTCTGCAGCCGTTTGTGCGGAGGAGAGAATTTGTCCCCCCTGCTGGGCCAGCCGGGCCTCGGCAGCGGCAGAAGCCGCGGCAATATCCACCTGTGCCTGCGTGGCAGTTTGGGTGGCCTCCGTGGCAGAGGTTTGTGCCACCTGCGCGGACGCAGCGGCTTTGGTAGAGGCGGACAGGGCGTCTCTCCTAGCGGAGAGGATTTTCGTTAAAAATGCATTTGCTTCGTCGGACGATTCTGGCATAGAAACAGGATACTTAATGCTGCGCGACAGTTTTTCACTCAGTTCCTGCACCAGCAGTGTCAGCTTGTCGTATCCCTGCTCTAACACCTCGGCGTCCAGTTCCCCTTGGCGCAAGAGGTCAATCTCCTGCGTGAGCGGCGTGTTGCGCACCAACGTCAGCGTGGTTCCGTCAGACAGCGGCGCCAGGCCACTCTCCGCCGTGGGATAGGTAAGCGTGTGGGTAAGCATGTCCAGCGCGTACCCCTGCGTTACTTTTTCTTCCACGCCGTGCGGCGAGGTGACGTATACGCTTAGATCCGCGGCAGAAAGCAACGGGAAATCCACCTCCCAGGCGGTAGTAACGCCGTTGCCTTGGTAAATTCGTTTAGTAAGTTGTGTTGAAACGGTCATAGTTCTCTCCTAAAAATCCAACAATTGTTTGATACGGCCCCAAGCAGACGCTTGCCCGTCCGCGGTGAACGCGGCGGACAAAACCGCCCGTTTGCTTTCCTCCGCCACGTCTTTTGAAATGCCCTTACGCTGATGCCAGGCCTCTATGCCACGGCACAAAAGGGCGCTTTCCCGGTCCGACAGCCCCCCACCACGGCGGTGACGGGCCGCCTCCAACGCTAGGTATTCGCGCGCGGACACGTCCCCCTTCTCAAAGGCGCGGGCGTTGTCCTGCTGTGAGGCGGAAAAATACAGGCGGTTAAACACCTGCGGGGCGCCTGCGGCGGCGGGCAGTGATTTTTCCTGCGCGGCCCGTTCGGCTAGAGACACTTCCGCCGCGGGCAGTACGGACGGGGCAAGGATGCCAACATCCTGCATTTCTTCGCCCGAGGCCAGCCGTTCATACACCTGGGCACAGGCCGCGTGCGCTTGCGTTTCCTCCCGGCGGCGCAAGAACGCCAGCTGTCGGGCCACGTCCCGGCGGAGCGGAGCCGAAAGAGCTTTTAATTTTTCCACGGCCCACGCTTGGCGATTTGCCACGGAGCCGTCCGTTTCGTTGGCGGAATTGGCCCAAAGCGCCTGCGCCGTTTGGCGCGCCGAGGCGACGGCTAGTTCGCGCCGATATGCCTGCTCGGCCGGAGCGGAAAAATCCGACCGGAAGGTGGCAAAAAAATCCTGCGCGGCGTGCAGTTTTCCGGCCGATAAGGCACGGCGCATACAAGTGGCCGCGGTGTCCGCGCGCACCTGCCGCAGCTGTGTTTGGACTGCCTGTTCATGCACGCCCTGGGCCTGCAAGCGGGCCTGGTGTGTGGGTAGCTGCCCGTCTAAATATGCCTTGAGTGAGGAGCCGTCCGGCGCGGTGGAACCGACGGCCTGCGTCCGGTTTAACTCCTCCAGCGCGGACGAACGGGCAGTTTGTGCGGCAAGTGCTTGGGCGTCTTCCTGCGCGGCAGCACGCAGCAACAGATAATCCTGCCGGGCGGACGCGGTTTCGTCCGTATTGTCCGGCAAAAAATGGGCCGCGGCAAAGCGGTCCAGTGCGGACACGTCCGCCCCGTTTTTATGCACCGTCTCCGCCAATTCTTGGCGCAGAGGGGACGGGGATAAAGCGCCGCTTTTGGACGGTGCGGACGAACGGTCCTCTCCCTGCGGCAACACCGTTTGAATAAACTTGCCGACGGTCTGCAAGTCGTTTTCCCGCGCGGCGTTTATCCGGCGGGGCGCGGACGAGGACGCGGCCACTTGCGGCGCGCGGTAATGCTCACGCTGTGAATAGGTGGGAATGATAGGCATGGAGTCCTCCTAGCTAAGCAAAGAAAAAATATCGCGGCCCACGTTCCACCAGCTGCCGCGGCGTTTGGCCGCCTTGCGCTGTTCGGCGGCGGATTCGTTTAAGGCGTAAATTTTTTCCGCCGCGGCAAGGGAATTTTCGTACAAAGAATCGTCCAGCGAGCTTTGCACGCGGCGTTGGTCTAACAAGGCATTTAAGCGACTGCTTTTAAGCAGCTGCTGTACCGTGCCGGAAGAAGCATCCGCCCCGGCGGCGGCCACCGCCACCTTTTGCGAGCCGGCGGTCTGTGCGTACGTTTCGTACAGGTCCCGCGTGCGTTCGGCGGCGGTTTTGAATAAATACTCCGCCTGACGCCGCTGTGCGGCCGCCGTAAAGGCGGCCTGACGGGCATAGTCGGACGCGGCCAGGCTGTACGCCTCCAGCTCCGCCTTCCGGCTGCCCCATTTTAAGACGCCTGCCGTTAAGGCGGCCGCGCCTGAGAGAAAAAGTCCTGCCATGGGTTCCTCCTTCAACTGAAATATCAAAACGGTAAAAAAGATTTTTTGCTACAATAGAAAAGGTAAGACGTTACAACTAAGGAGCGTAAAGAAATGATTGTTTTTTCGCTGTTGGCTGTTTTGGCCGTGTATGCGGCTTTCTTTTTGGTGTTTAAATTGATTTGGGTTCTGCTTAAAAAGAATTCCAACAAGGGCCCGCTGATTTGGGCGGGTGTTTCCACCGTGTTGTTTGGTGTGGCGCTGGCTGTGGCCACCCTGTGGTGCGTGCATAAAGTGACAAAGCCCTTCCAACCGATTATCGCCGCCGCCAAAACTGCGGCGCCGCAATACGGTTCCCGCGTGTATACGGACCCGGAAACCCAACTGCAAGTGACGGTGTTTGACGGCATGACGTTTGGCGATTGGGTAAGCTTTGACGATTGGTCCTTTAAAGCGGGTGTGGATACAAATATCTTTAAAAAAGATGCCGCAGGCAAGGACTACAAAGGCCCGGTGACGTGGACGTTCTTCATCCGCCAAAACAAAACGGAAGAAAACTTTCTGCAGGACCTGCAGGAAGCTTTCAAGCAAAACCACCGCCGCAATTTAGAGGTGCTTAAGCAGGAGGACATCACCGTGTCCGGCCGCCCGGCACTGTTTGTTTCCGCCCTCGTGTACAGCAACAATGGCGACTCTATGCCGATCTCTGCCTTGATCGTTCCGACACAAGACGGCGCGGTGTATTACTTTGTCTCTAGCCAATTGGGCGCGGCAGACCAAACAAAAGCGGAAGAAATGCTTAAAAGCGTTGTGTTTCCGTAACAAAAAATAATTTTGGAAAGGGGCCTTTGCACACAGCAAAGGCCCCTTTTTTAGGCCTAGGCCAGCCGCGTGATGAGTGCCAGCACGGTGACTGGCAGCGGATCCGTCTGCCGAAAAATGACGGACGGCAGGGACGTGTGCAGCCCGGAAAGGGGCTTTTCGTATTCCGTGGTTTTAAGCGGCAGCGGGGTGTTGTAGGGTTCGTCCGTGCGCTGGACGATTTCGTCTAGCGCCTGGGGATCCGTACCCACCCGTCCGCCGCGGCTGTCCAACATTTTTACCACCACGGACACCACACGGCGCTTGCGGTCCAGCCCGGTGCCGTCAGCAAGGGTGAAGGCGGCGGGCAAGGTTTGCAGTTCGGCCTCGTAGGAAAGCCCCACCTGCACGCAGTGCATGGCCCGCGGCAGGGTAATTTTTCCGTTCGTCACCGTCAGGCTCCCCAAGGGGCTTCCGTCCGCCAGCACGTCCACCTGCTTTCCTTCCAAATGCGCCAGCCCGGATACTTCGCTAAAAGGCGTCTCGCTGCGGCGGGAAACCGCTGCATCCAAAAACACCTGATCCTGCGCTTCCTTGCTGGCTAAACGCCTGGAAAGGCGTTCAACCTGATACGTTTCCCCCCGTTTGACCGCAAACCACACCTCGTCGTAGCCGCGGTTGGGCACGGTGCAAACACTGGCAAATTCACCCTGTGTTTCGTGATGCGTCCAGGCGTACAGGTCTTGTTCTGCCAAGTAGGTGAGCGTTAAAAGCGTGCCGTTATCCAGCACGCACCAGAGCAAATTGTCCGGCTCCTGCTGGTAGCAAAGGTCCACAATTTCCCGGTTGAAGAACAGGTGGCGGGCGCAGAGCGTCAGGTCGTTGCCGGTGTAAGAGGCGGTATTGTAGTCGTAATAAAAATCGCGCAGAACGCCGCCCCGCGCCTGCACATAGAGCGCTTTGTTGCCCACTAGCACAGGCGCCGTGCGGCTGGCGCCGCGTTCGCTCTGTTGGGAGAGCTGGAAATTGGTGGGCGTAAGGGCACCATTAGCGGACAGCGTCCACTCGCTCCCCGCCGTAAAAATCAGCAGTCTGTTTCCCACCGCCACGGAATGGATGGCGTTTAGCTTTTTGCCGGAGAGCTTAATGCTCAGCGCGTCCGAATCCAAGAGCGTGGTGCGGGCGTGTCCGAAATCGTCATACGCACCGGTTTTGGAAAACCACAACGTCTGCGCTTCGGCCCGCGTGCCGGCCAGCCCTAGGCGGTCCTGGTAAAAAAACACGCAGGCGGGGTAGCCGTTTTTGGGGCTAAAGGAGCCTTCCGCCCATTCACTCGTCCATGTATCTGCGCCAAAGGGGCGCTCTATATCCACCAGCATTTGCCGCGGCCCGATATACCCTGTCAGCACCGCCACCCCTTCTTGAAAAAAGGCCTCCGCCTGCAGCTCGTATCCGGCCTCACCGGTATTGGCGCCGGAACGGACTCG
This sequence comes from uncultured Elusimicrobiales bacterium, assembly GCA_934667625.1. Lineage (GTDB taxonomy): Bacteria > Elusimicrobiota > Elusimicrobia > Elusimicrobiales > Elusimicrobiaceae > Avelusimicrobium. Next base: position 78,386 of record CAKUMH010000005.1, on the reverse strand, counting down.
CAACAAATAAAAGGAGTTGGTGTCTTCAAGCTGCCCGACGAGTGAAAAATTTTCATCCCCGGACGCACGGGAAAGCAGTTTGACTTCCCGCCACGTAACGCCGTTGTCCGCGGAGGACTCCAACGTTACGGTGCCTGTCCAGGTGCCGCTGGTACGCAGGCGCCAATCTCCGGCGGTTTTGATGGTGCCGGAAGTTTGCTCGTAGCCTAAGGTGCCCGTGCCCAGCTGGGCCTCCACCGCGTGCGTCAGCGCGAATTTGCCGCCCACGTCCTCGGGCGAGAACAAATCAAAGTCACTCTCCAAACGGTACACCTCCGGCGCCGTGGAAGACAGACTCCCCTGGTTGGCGCCGCCGCTGAGCGTTTGCGTCACCGTCAGTACAGGCGGACGGGTGAAGGCCTGGTAATACTTCAGCACCAGCTGTTTGCCGTTCCAATCGCCCCCCGTCGCCTGCGGGGAAGTGATTTGCAAAAGTCCCCCCGAAAGCGTGGCCGACAGCCCCTGTGCGCCAAAGGTGCTGTTGAACTGCGAGACGAGCAAATTTAGGTCCAGCCCATAGTCCGGCCCCGAAAAGAACCACACGTCGTTAAAATACCCCAAAACACCATAGTTTGGGTAGACCTCGGGCTGGAAACGCACCGTGGCCGCCACGCCGGCGGAAACGGCCCCCTCGGTACTTTTGGTCACCCTTAATTTATGAGCCTGCTCTGTATTGGCCGACTGAAACGGTCCATAGCGAAGCGGGAGCGCCTGCAGGGTAAACGTGCCATTTTGCAGCGAAAGCACCTGGGGCGGATAAGACGGATGCGCCAAAAAGAGTTTCTGCCCGTATTGCGTATAATTTAGTTTTTGCACGGCCGACGCGGCATAGGGCGTGGCCAGTTCCAGCGCGGTGCCGTCTTGGTTTTTAATGACCCCTGCCGACGTGTAAAGACGCAGGTATTTTTCGCCTAGTTCCAACACGTAAGACTCTTCCTCGGACAAGACAAAGGGGACCACCCGGCAGGGCTTGCCCGTGTTTTTGGCTAAGCCCATAAAGGCCGTACCGGGGCGGTTGGAAGCGCCGCCCTGTGGGTGCACGTAAAAGTTCTTGGCCGATTTGAGCCATGTGCTGTAGGCCGCCGCATCCGCCCGGGCCTGCAAAGAGGGGCTGATTTCTCCCCCCGCAAAACTGGCTTGCAAGTGATGAAAAACCATATTAACGCACCTCGCTAAACGCATCCGTCTGCGGGGCACGGAGGAAGTTTTCCGTCATGTTGCAGCGGCGGGCTTCGTCCAACGCGGCGGCGTATTTTTTTAAGAGCTGGGCGGCTAAGGTGTTGTCCCCCGTGAGGGGCAACGCCAAATCCGCTGCCAAGGCGAGGGAAAAGGCCTTTACAAAGGCCGGGTCAAACTGGGTTTCGTCCGGCAGGCGGCGGGTGTATTGAACATAGGCCTGTGCGGCAGGCACGCAAAGCACCCGGCAATGCAGGTCCGGCCGGAACACTTCCCGAAAAGGGAGAGCCTTGTGCGGGGCCGCGGGAACATATACACGGCGCACAAAAAGCGCCTCGCCAGGGTATTTATAGGTATATTCCGCTGTTTCGGGGCCTTTTTCTAAAAGAGCCAAGGGCTCCTCCGCCCCTGCAAAAGCCCAGTTATGCGTGCGCAAAACTTCATCGCGTACCGGTTCGTAAAACAAAAGAAGGCGCCGGGCTTTTTCGTCTTTCTGTTCCAAGGAACTGATTGGAGACTGTCCCAAATGCGCCAAAGCTAAATTACAAATGGCAATTTTTGATATCATTTTTAGCTCCTATTTTATTTATATTTAAATTTTAATTATTTATAATTTTAAAGTTATTTTTATTTACTATCTGTTTAATGCGATAATTTTAAAATCAAGTGTAATTTTGCGTTTATGTTTATTTTATTTTTATTATTAATTTTAAAAATACTTATTATTTAAGTATTTTTATTTTTTATATATTTTTTTTATACAAAAAGCTCATGACGATTTTATACACTTTTTTTGCAAAACAGCTCATCGTTTTGAAAAATCAAAAAAATATTTTTAGATAAAAAATTTGTAAAACGTTTAGCTGGGTAGGTGATTTTTAAAACAACAGCGGAGAGTGTTTGTGAGATAAAACGGGGCCACGGAATTGAAGAGAGTCGTTTGGAGGTTATGGAATTTGAGCGGGGCTTATATTGGGAAGGTTGGTGCAGGGTTTTGTGGCGTTTGGGCGGGACTTGTGGCGTTTGGGCGAAACTTGTACCGTCTGGGAGACTCCTTTCACACTTTTTCAACTTTTTTGAGGGCTTTTGGTGTTATTTTGAGGCGATTTTGGCCAAAAACGGCCATTGCTGCTTGTTTTGGACGGTCCCCCTTATCCCAACATACCCTTTTTAGCGTAAAACGGTCACTAAAAGCGTTTTTTGTACTTCCGGGACACAAATTTTGCATCCCGGAAGCACAGGGCCGTTTAGCCGGATGCCGCGCACCGCAGAAACCTTTCGGACCCGCGGGTGGGAACGCGCGGCAGGGAACAGAAGCGCTTTATTTCATGTCCACTGCATCGGTCAGAAAGCAGGAAAGTCTCCCTGCCGTGCCCGTCCCGGTGACGGTGTAATAAGCACGCAGGTAGCGCTTGGCCCCTTTCGGCACTGCCAGCGCGAGCAGCGTTTTACCCGCGGTCAGGTCCGCCGCCAGAAAGGAGGCGGAAACTAATTCCTGTGCGGAGGTAAAAGCTGCGTCGTCCGCCGTTTGCAGGGCCACCTTCAGCCCCGTCAACCCCGCAAAGGCTTCATCCGTGCGGCACACGGCAAACAAACCGCCCGGGACGGCATTGCCCGCGGCGCCCTGGTCCACCACATTCGTAGAGGCCGCCGTAGCGGTAACGGCCTGTTTCTCGGAAAATACTGCATTTTGGTCTAGTAACATAAGTTCTCCTATTTCACCAAGGCTTCCGTGTCGGTAATGGCGTCACAGATATGCACTGGGATTTCGTTAAACGTCATCAGCGGACGAGAGGTGACTTGGTCCGGCGTGTACTGGACGTTAGTGCGGTTGCTGGTCAGCTTGCGCAGGGCGGCCTTGACAGTGCGGTTCATATACCACACAGGTCTGCCCATGGAAAGGCTTTGGATGCGTTCCTCCAGCTCGCACATTTGGTCAATCAGGTCGCTGGGGATATTGGTCACATCAATGTTGCAAATGCGGCCCGCAAAGCGCCAATCCTGCACGGCCAAGCCCAGTTTCCATTCAAAGTATTCCTTGTAGGCGGGATATTCGTTGCCGGCGGCGTCTACATGGTTGACCAGCCCGTGGTCCAACCGCTGGATGCCGGCTTTGGAACCCTTGGGGAAGAAGGTAAAGATCTTATCCGTATCCCACACCACCAGGTAAATGGAGGAATTTTTTCCTTCCGTTTCGCCGCCGGCGTTGATGACGTTGCGGGAGCTTTCCGCGCCGGAAAGTTCACAATAACGTGCAGCCAGACCCGTAAAACGTTCCGGGTGCTTGCCCACGTTGCCATAGATGAGGTTCGTGGCCATGGTGTTGGACATACCCGCAATAATCGCGCGGGATTGCCCGGTGCGCACCGCGTCCACATGGCCGCCCTTTTCGGCCACCAGCTTATCCACAACGGAATAGGCGGACAAAGTGCCGTACGATTCCACAACCACTTTGGTGGTTGCTTTGGCCGGCTCTATGCCCTGGTAGGCGCGGCGCCAAGTGCCTTCTGGAATGCCCGTGCGGACGGCGTATTCGTGGCCGCTGTCCAGGGAGCTTTCCACCACCAGGGCATCAGCGATGATGTCGTTAGATTTGCTTAACACCTCCGCAATGGCCAGTTCCTGGCCGGAGGGATCAAACTGTTTGGCGTAATCCACCAAACTGTATTGTTTATCCGCAATAATTGCCATTTAGTTCTCCTTTAATGATGGTTTCCGTACAACGCCTCGGCGAAGGTTTTGTCCTGCGGGGCGGCGGGTTTACCGCCGGGGAGGACGTCCTCGCTGATGCTTTTGCCAATCTCGTAAAAGGTACGGACGATTGCGAGATGATTTCCCAGCCCCGTGCGCTCCAGCAGTGCGCGCAGTTCCGGGCCGCCAAAGGCGTCCGCCGCGCGCACGGCCAAGGATAGGGCCGCCTCGGTTTGGGCGCCGTAAAAGGCACGGGTTTCCCGGGCCCACTCTTCGGCATTGAGGTCCCGCTGGCGGGCCAAAATTTCCTGCGTTTCGCGCATGCCGCCCACCTCAAAATCCAGCAGTTCCTGCGCCTGTTCGGCGGAAAGGTTTAGCTTTTGGGCCATCGCCTTCACCTCGTCCAAGGCCTCGGGCGGCACCTCCGCATCCGGCGGAACGCAAAGCGCCTCATACGGCGACGCTGCGGGAACGGGCGCGACCGTTTCCGGCGAGGGTACAACCGCCGCGTGGGCATTTTCCGTCCCGGTAACAGGGGCGGTAGCAGTTGCGTTTTCTGTCGCTTCGTTCATGGGTTTACCTCCTCGCTTTGGCGGTTAATTCTGGCTTGGTCGGCCCGCACCTGCGAAAGATATTCCTCCCGCATTTGGGCATAGGCCGCGGGCGCGGCGTCCTCTATTTCCGCCAGCAGAAAAAGCCCCAGGCTCTTCTGCCCGCAGTGGAACGCCGTCGCCAACGCATCACCCGGCACAAAGCCGTGCTGATGCACCTGTGCGGCCTGCAAGAGCCGCCACAGCACCCGGCGGCCTTGTACGGTTTTTAAGACGGCCTGCAAATCGCAGACAGTTTGTTTTTTTAGTGTACTAGTCTTCATAAAATGAGGAAGGGAAGAGGGAGAACGGGAGCCGGAACCTTCTCCCCCTTTCGGTCGGGCAGCGTTCGGTAATTTTAGACGCCTGCCGCAACACTTTTTTGTGTTTGGTGGGGTTCGCAAAAAACATCACTCCGGGAGATATTTTTTACGCCGCCCGACGGCCGCTCGCTTATGTAGGCACGCCGAAGGGCGGATTTTTTCACTCTTTACTTTCCGATAGGGATTCTTCCGCCTGTGCCGCTTGGCGGGCGGCACGCAGGGCCTGCACCTCGTCCTGCGCCCGCAAGAGGGCCGGGGCCACGCCCAGTGTGTTGAGCCCTTCCTCCAAGGCGCGGTCGTAATCAATGCGGTCCAACACGGACGGGGCAGACGAGGCCAAGGAGTTGGCATACGACAGCCCCTGCACCAAGGCGGAAAGCCCGGCGGCCTTTTGGGCTTGTGCAATCATGGAGACGTATTCCACCTTCACCTCTTGGCCCTGGATACTTTCCGGCGGAAGAGGCAGCAGGCCTTGGCGCAAAAGCAGGTGGAAGGCGCGGTCTATCAGCGGGTCCAAGAGTTCATTCTTCAGGCGTTCCAGCACCGGGCCCAGGACGAGCATTTTTTCCTGGTGCCGCTCGGCCACTTCGGCGGCTGTCATATTGGAGTAATTTTGGGCTGACAACATCAAAAACACATCAGCAAAAAATTGGGAACGAATGGTGGCACGCACGGAATCAATAGACGCCTCCAGCGCCGATAGATCCGGCTGCACCTGATAGGCGGGTTTGACGGCGGCGTCCGTCGTGCCGCTATAGCGGGTGAGCCCACCGGGGAGCAAGTTCACTTCCCCCTGCACGTTGGCGGAAACCATCATCGGCGGATTAGTGCTTTTGTCCAGCGCCACGAGCTTGGTCTTTTGCATTTTTTGGAGCATTTTCACGTCGCCCAGGCACTTCCACCCCGGCCCGCGGCCGTACACATCGGCAGGTGTTTTCACCTCCCAGCGCGCGGCAATAACGGGAAACTCGCGGTAGCCGCTTTGGCGCAAAAGGTGCCCGCTCTGCGTCAAATAAACGGACGTATAGGCCAAGTGGCAAGCGTCCTTTTTTTGCGGGTCATACGCGGGATTGGGCATAATTAAATGCACCACCTTATGCCAGCTTTCCAAGCGGGAGGGATCCTCACAGGCGCGGCGCAATTGCGGCGGCAAAGCCGCCAGGCCAAAGGCATCCTTTAATTGGGCGGCCGTCATAAAAAATTCGCGTCCGAAGCGGTTGACGCGGCCGGAAGCGTCCGTGCCCAGCACGTATTCACCCGCCGTGAACGGACGGCAGGAAAGCCCCTTTTGCACATCCTCTTCCACCAAAAAGGCGGCCGTGCCAAAGACGGCGATTTCCTGGTAGAACCCGTGGAGCACACTGTAAACATTGCTTTTAGCAAACACATCTTCCAGGCGTTTTTTGACTTCAAACACCCATTCGCGAGCGCCGGGCAATTCCAAAAGCGGCGCGGGGGAAAGGGTTAAGTCAAACCAACTTCTGGACGGGCTGGTCAGCCCGCTCATCATGCCGGCACACAGCACTTCCACCGCCAAACACGGGGAAGAATCCAGCAGGGTTTTGTGGTCCAGCCGGCGGCCGCTGTTGGGCGTTTGCCCGTCAAAAAAGCCGCGGGTGGGAGCCAGGTAGGCGCTGAGCTCCTTCCACGCCGGGAGCCACGAGGCGCGTTCGCGCTTGAGGCCGTCGTAAAGACGTAAATAATCGGTTTTTGGTTGGATGGTATTTTTCATAGTGAGTAATTATTTTTAGGCGCAAGAGAAGCGTGCGCGCGGAGTGAAAATTTATTAAGATAGTAAGAGAACAGGAGGATATATGCTGGGTTTAATTACAATTTTGGTATTTGTGGCACTGATTGCCGTGCCGGGGTTTTATATTATTACGCGGAAGGTTTTCCCGAAGAAGAGCAAAAAATCGGCCGCGTGGACGACGGGCATACTGACGGCGATTTTGATAGGTGTTTTGGCCGCGTTTATGTGCACGGCCTTGTAAGGCACGCAGTACCTTAAGCAAATAACTGCTTTTTAAACCGCTCCGCAAGGGGCGGTTTTTTATGCAAAACGGACCAATAAAGCACAACTTAGGCGCACAAAATGACGGCCGGGAGAAGCAAATAAAAGAAGGGAAAGAAAAGTATCACGGGGAATTTACTGTTATTTTATTATTATAGCATAAAAAATAGTTTTTTGTCAAGCATTTTTTTATTTCTCTGACGAGAACAGACGAAAAAATTATAAAACTTCGTATTCACTTTGGGCAAACTCCCGCCCGCGCGACGCGCGCGGAAACACGGGGGCCGCAAAGGTGAGGGCCAAGGCGTCGGCCAAGTCCGGGCTTTTGCCGCTGCGCTCTTTGATTTTTTCTTTGGGTTCCAGGCGCAGGCGGCCTGCGGCGTCAAAGTCGTAGCAGGTTTGGCACAAATCCGCCTTTAGCTCCGCCTGATTTGGCAGGGCTCCGCCCGCCTTTAACCAGGCGGCCATTTCCCCCCACATTTCCGCCCGCTTGTTGGCATACTGCCCCGGGCGGGACGAAGAACCGCCAAAGGGCACTTCCGTCACCGTAAAACCCAACTGGCGCAGGCGGTCAATCACCCCGCCGCCGCACCCCGCATCCACAAACACGCCGTCGGGGCGGAAGGCTTCTATCTCCCGCGCGGTGCGGTCGGCCAGCGTCATATTGTCCAACTGGCGCAGCACAATCGGCTCCAGCACTTGCAGGCCCTGGCGCAGGCAAATGACACTGCGGTCGTCCCCAAAGCGGGCGGGGTCTACCCCAATGATTTTGGGAGCACCGCGCAGCTGCGAAGGCGCATAGCGTCGCGCACAGGCCGAGAGCACCAAATCAATGGGGATGAGCACATTATCGGCGCTGGCGGTAAAATCGCACAAGTATTCCTGGCGGAAGATGTTGGGCGGCGTATCGCGGCGCAAACGCTCCAACTCGGCGGCGGGGATCACGCCGGATTCGTCGGCGCGGAACACGCCCACCCACCACACGGAGGGGTCGCTTTGGGCCGCCTTTTGGGCGCGGTTGAACAGCTCAAAAAAGGCATTTTGGCCCTTAGGCGTGCCCATAAATACGGCCCAGCCTTCGCGCGAAAGGAGCATCGGACGAATGATTTCGGTGAACACATCGGGCTTGATTTGGGCGTACTCATCCAGCACCACGCCGTCGGCATAGGTGCCGCGCAAGGCGTCCGGATTGTCGGCCCCGCACACCCAAATGCGCGCTCCGGTGGGGAGTTTTACGCACAGCTCCGCCTCGTTCACCGTCACCCCGGGCAGCGGGCAAGCATAACGTTTAAGATAATCCCACGCAATCATTTTAGCCTGTTTTAGGAAAGGTGCCAAATAAAAATAGCGCGGGTGCGGGCGTGTGTTTTGCAAGGCTTTTTTGAGCAAATGGTTGACGGCGCAAACCGTCTTGCCCAATTGCCGGTGCGTAACCAACACGCAAAAGCGGTGGCTTTCCAGCTGCGGGTGGATTTCCTGCTGGGCCGGGCGCGGGTGATACGGAATGACGACGGAAAGACTACTTGCCATGTTCGTCCTCCCACCGCACGGTTAGCTGCGGCGCGGGAGCGTCTTCCTTGCCGTCCTTCCAGCCCAAGAGATTCTTGGCTGTAAACACCGCAAACGACGAGGAATAATTACCCCGCAAACTGTTTTGAATGAGAATGTTTCCCTGCAAATCGCGCGCTTTTTGGGCAGCCTTGCGGAAGGCGGGATACTTTTTTTCCCACCGCTCCAGCACCTTGCAGGTGGTGCCCAGGCGTTTGGCAAAGGCGGCAAAAGTGGGCAGCTCGGCCGCTGTTTCCACCAGGGAAACAGACCCGTCGCGCTTTTGCACTTCACTCACCGTAAAGGGCGCAACGTCAAAAAAAGCAAGCAGCTGTTGGGAAAATTCCGGCCGGTAGGACACCAGTTTTTCCGACGGTAATTTTTTAGGCATAGAAACTCCGTAAAGGGGCAACGTGCGTTGCAGTGGAATTTCGGAAAGTAAAAGGGATTTTGTTGGGCAGGAGCCCGAAAGGATAAAAAAAATTACAAGCCGCTTTTGCGTTTTGTAATTATAGAGTTATTATAGCAAAATTTTTTACACTTGTCAAATTTCTTTCAAATTCACAGGCGGAGCCCTCCAAAAGCGGCCCCGCCTGCGAGACAAAACTATCTATTATACTGATAGCAGGCCGTCCCCGTACCACTGGTTACCTCTCGGCCAGCAGACGCCGGGAAACCGATTCCCTCGCACAAGGCTTTGGCTCGCCCGGTGGCCGGGCAGGCCAGACACTGTTCCTGCGGACCTGTAGGAAGAACGGGGTAGTATAAGTTAAGCTCGGAACCGTCCGATAGAAACAGTCGTCCACTTATTTGGTTAGAGTATTTGGCATCCAAAAAAATACCTAATTTCCCGCACACAGCACTCTGACCGTACCAATCACTATCGTATATGCGGCAATCAGCCGGGAGCGCCACGTCCAAGTCATCAAAACGGCGGGCGTGGGTGCCGTTGGCCATGTAATAGGCTTTTTTGGCGGCTGCCAATGGGCGCAGAAGCGGCGGTATGGCTGCGGCGCGGGATTTTTCCACCGCTTTTTGGTACTGCGGCACCGCAATCGCCGCAAGGATACCAATGATGAGAACGACAACTAACAACTCAATGAGCGTAAACCCGCCTAAACGGCTTGTAGCAACGTTTTTCATGAAAACCTTCCTTTTTGATAAATTTTGAGTATACTCAAAATTTATCAAAAAAAAAAACGAATACAACCCCTCTGTGTTTTGCCGGCCCAAAAACGACACAAAAAAGAAACAACTTACTACACTGGCCCAATCTGCCCGCACAGGTACATGAGCTCGGCGGCAAAATCTTTTTCAAAAAATGGCACCCCCGTCACCACGCACCCGTTTAGACTGGGGCGCTGTGCCAAAAAAGAGCGAAAATTTGCCGTTGGTGCCTCCCCGGATTCCGCCAAAAAAGCCGCATTTTCCGCGCCGAAAAAGGCGTTGTAAACGCTTAGCAGCACCTGTAGGCATACGTCGTCGCTGGGGCTGCACAACTCCCCCCGCACGCCGTCCACCGGAGCGCGCAGACAAGCCGCCCGAAAAAAGATAGCGTTTTCCAGGGTGATTTTTTTCGCAAGAGACATAGTTATTTTTGCTGGGACAGATCCGCCGCGCCGTTTTTGAGCCACCACACCAACACAACCAGCGAAAGCACATCCCACAACACTAAGGCAGGAGAATACGTCATAAGCACACCCCGCCGGGCGCAAAGTTAAGGAGCAGGCCCAAAAGCCCTTTTCACGTGGGAAGGAAACCTCTCTAATCTTAACTTTGCTAACCCAAGCGGTCTTTTATTTGCTACAATGAACTTACGTTCCTTGGCAGGCAACGCGTAAGTTCGGGCGCAGGGAGCCCAACGCGCCGCAGGCGCGGCGCCGGTTTATGGCCCAACCGCTCCGCCAAGGGCTTGTGTTAGGGTTTACAACGCCCTTTTGCGCCGGGAAACAGCGGACCGAGCACCGCTGTATAAAGCAAGTATAGTAAGTATTGTTAGCATTTGTCAAGCGTTTTTTTGCAGGCGTTTTTTCATAATAAACAAGGCGGAATTAAATGATAAATAAATTTGAAAAACAACTTGAAAAATGGAACGGAGGCGTTCTGCGTGGGGCGCAGGCTAAGTTAGCAAAGCTATTAAATGTGTCCACCGCCACTGTGGCACTTTGGGCCACAGGCAAACGCCGCCCCTCCAAGGGATACGCCGCCAAAATGGCGCAGCTTTTTGGGCTGGACGGGTACGACGTAATGCGTCTTTTTGCCCCCACTACCACCTATCCGGATTTACAGCCTTGCGGGGCCGTGCATGCCCTGCGGGACTCTTCTCCCGCCGAAAATACTTACACCGTTGACACCCCAGCGGACTATGCTCAAACCAACAGCATTAAGCTTCCCTGCCTGGCACGGGTGCCGCAAAACTGGCCCCAATACGACGAAAGCGACGTGCTGGAATGGTGGACCCTGCCGCGCCGTTGTGCTAAGGGGGCCAAATACCTACTCCCGGCGCAGGCCGTCGGGCAGGCAGGCCAAGACGTCTTTTACTTTATTAAGCCGGAAACCGACGCAAGCGGAAAATGCTGGCTGGTGCCCACACCAAGTGGCTTTGCACTCACCCGCACCCAAACGCCGCAAACCGTCGGGCAGGTGGTATTGCAAATCGGCGGAATGGATTAAGGCCTTGATTTTAGTCGGTTTTCCCTTATACTATCTATATCCCCAGAGGGTGGGTGGATAGAAAACTCCCCGGCGCGTTAGCCTTTCCGGATGATGTTGGGCGGCGCGAACGGATGACAACTGTTTCTGCCCTGTTGGACGCAGGCGCGAAGAGCGCGGCGGACAACCGGCCGAAGACAGAAAACAAGAAGTGTGTTTGAGGAGTAAACCAAGCAGTGCTGAAGTGTTTGGATGCAAAGACCGTTTCACAAGCTTTGGACCCGCTGCCTGAGGGCAGTGGGGTTTACCAAAGATATGGGGCGGGGCATCCGGCCTTGGGTACTGCGTGGTGCCGCAAACTTCTTGACTGTCTGCCAATTGTTTGGGGATAAGCGAGTTAGTATGGAAGAACCGGTTAGGTGAGCTCTCCGTGTGAGAAAACGCGGAGGGCTCCTTTTTTTGCCCTGCCGGCACGCCGATTTAGGCAGAAAAAATCCCCGGAGGTTTTTCCGCCGGGGATTTTATGTTTTAATCTTGCTTAACGCTTTTTAAATTGTGCGTTATACAGGGAAGCATAGGCACCGTTGGGCACCTTTAAGAGCGATTCGTGCGTGCCTTCCTCCACAATGCGCCCTTCGTTAAGCACCACGATCTTGTCCGCATTGACAACAGTAGACAAGCGGTGCGCAATCACAAAGACGGTGCGGTTCTTCATCAGGTTATCCAACGCCTTTTGCACCACCGCCTCGGACTTGTTGTCCAGTGCGCTGGTGGCTTCGTCCAAAATAACAATCGGCGCGCGGCGGATGAAGGCCCGCGCAATGGCCACACGCTGGCGCTGTCCGCCGGAAAGCGTCAGCCCGCGTTCGCCCAAATGCGTATCCAGCCCATCCTTGAGCGTGTGGATAAAATCGTCCAAATGGGCGTTATGCACGGCCTCCTGCAAATCGGCCTCCGTGGCACCCGGGCGGCCGATGAGGATATTGTCGCGAATGGTGCCCGTGAACAGGAAATTGTCCTGAAAAACCACGGAAATATGGTCACGCAGGGATTTTAGAGTAAAGTCCTCAATGTTCTCGCCGTCAATGGTAATGCGGCCCTCGCTCACACTGTAAAAGCGGGGCAGCAGGCTGACCACGGTGGATTTTCCGCCGCCGGAATTGCCCACCAAGGCCACAGTAGAACCCACGGGAACGGTGAGGTTAATGTCTTTTAGCACCGGAACGCCCGGCTTGTAGGCAAAGGAGACGTGTTCAAAACAAATCTCTTTATTAAGGCCCTTAAGCTCCACGGAATTCTTTTTGTCCGTAATAGCAGGTTTTAAGGCGAAAATTTCAAAAATACGGTCAATCGCCAGGAAGGCTTTTTTGATGTCCACATAGTTGTCCCCCATGGTTTTAACGGGCGTGTAAAGCATCAAAAGCGCCGTGACAAACGACGTAAAGTTACCGCTGGTAATGGTACCCTTTACGATCATAGAGCTGCTCTGCCAGAACACCAACGCCAACCCCAGCGACACGATGAAATGCATCACCGGCGAGAGCCACCCCGTATGTTTGACCATCCCCATGTTGAGGTTGAAGACGTCGTCCATCAATTGATTGAAGCGGATTTCCTGGTCCTCCTGCAGGTTGTACGCCGCAATCGTGCGGTTGCCGCTGAAGGTTTCGTTGTAAGCGCGCATAGCAATGGAACCGATCACCACCGTGTTGCGCACCAGCTCCTCCAGTTTTTTGCGCACCACTAAAATCAGCGCCCCCGCCGCCGCAAACGCGCCGACGGCAATCACCGTCAGCCGCCAGGAGTTGTAAAGCAGCACAAACACCAGCGTAATGGACGAAAACGTGCGCGTGATAATCATGCGCAGGTTGTTGATCAGGCCGTTGCAGGCGGTGTCCGCATCGCCGTTGTAGCGCATCATGATGTAGCCGGAGTCCGTCATGTCAAAATACCCACTGTGCATGCTTAAAAGTTTGTGGAAAAGTTTTTTGCGCACATCCAGGGTAATTTTGTTGCCCACCCACGAGTTTAGGTATTTGACCAAATACGTCAGCACGCTTTGCGCCAGCACAAAACCGATGATAAGCAGCGGAATAAAAGCCGCAAACATAGCGTCCTTGGCCACCAGCACATCATCCGTGTAGTACTTCATAAACAGGGCCACGGTAGCGTCCAGCGCGCCCACCGGGAGCGCCAGCAAAAGCCCCAACACGGCACGGAACCAGTACGGTTTTACAAAGGGCCACATTTTTTTGTAATTATCCACCAGCGGATTTTTGGTTAACAATTCGCCGAGTGGACGGTTTAATAAATTCTTCATAAAATTTTCTCCGGGAAAAACGGTATCATCTTATTATAACAATTCGCAAGCGACTTGTCCGTACGCACGCGCGGGAAACGCGCCCAAAAACACAGGGACTTGAAAAAGCAAACGTACTTTGCTAAACTAATCAAACGGTGCCAAAAAGGCACAGGGGCCTTGGGCCGATGAATTTTTAAAGATAAAGGACGTGTTTGTATGGTGATTAAAAAAACGAACAAAGAGGCGTTGACCGCCGCCGAACTGAAGGAAATTAAAAAACATTTGCTGGAGATGAAGGAGGACGCCGCCGCACGCCTGAAGGACAAAAAAGACATGGATATGCCGGAAGCCGAAGTGGGCGACCCGATTGACGATGCCTCCAAAAGCTTGGACAAAGAAATTTTGTTTGAACTTTCCGGCAATGCACACAACACCATTCAGCAAATTGAAGCGGCTCTGCGCAAAATTGAAAAAGGGATTTACGGCACGTGTGAGTATTGCCGCCAGCCAATCCCCAAAAAACGCATTAAGGCTATGCCGTTTGCCCGCTACTGCGTCAACTGCCAGCACTCCACCGAAAAGCACCACGAATAGGGCTTTTTGCTTATTTAAATGCTATTGTAACCGCCCCGCTTGAACCAGCGGGGCGTTTTTTGTGAGAGGCAGAGCGGAGCCGCGCCCCGTTCGCATATAAAAACAAACGCCCCCGAGCAATTTGCTCGGGGGGCCTTTCACTTGAACCCTATCCGTCCCCCCCGGCGACGACCGCCTCCGCTCTCTTCGGAGCGTTCACGCGCCCCGTTCGCATATAAAAACAAACGCCCCCGAGCAATTTGCTCGGGGGACCTTTCACTTGAACCCTATCCGTCCCCCCCGGCGACGACCTCCTCCGCTCACTTCGGAGCGTTCACGCGCCCCGTTCACATATAAAAACAAACGCCCCCGAGCAATTTGCTCGGGGGACCTTTAAAATTTGGACGTGATCGGGATCGAACCGACGACCTCCTCGTTGCGAACGAGGCGCTCTCCCAGCTGAGCTACACGCCCGAAAAATGTTTTTTACGTCGGGGCCGGGAAACTTCCGACCTATTTATTATATCATATCCGAAGATAAAAATAAAGTCCCCGCGCTTTTTTATTCGGCGCGGGGACTGATGCGAATTAATATCTAACTATTTGGTTTCTTCGCCAGATTCCGTTTTGAAGGAGTCCTGCAGCAACTGACCGAGGGTCGGGCGCGGGGCTTGCTTTAAATACTGGGCGACCACTTTGCGGTTTTGCACCTGGTCGTATTTCTTGACGGAGAGGTTCACCGTAAAGGTTTCGGGGTCCACACCCACCACAAGCGCGGTGATCGTATCGCCTTCTTTGGCGGTAAAATCGCGGCCCATTTCAAACGGGCTGATGAAACCCTTGGTGTTGTTCTTGCCAATCGTGCATTCCACGCCGTTTTCAACGTCCACCTTGGTGATGACGGCCTTGACGGAGCTCTTGTACGGATAGCGGCGTTTTAACGCGTCAGCCGGGTTCAAAAAGAGCTGCTTCAAACCAAACTCCAAGCGCGGGGTTTCTTTGTCCAGCTTTAAGAGTTTGGCTTTCAAGCGCTGACCGCGGCGGAAGTTGGCAATGGCGGTTTCGGGTTCTTTCCAGGCGATGTTTTCCAAATTCACAATGCCTTCAATACCGTGGAAGCGCAGAAAGAGTTTTTCCTTGTCCACTTTGGAAACCACCACGCGCAGCACGTCGCCTTCTTTAATTTCACCCAGCACTTGGGTGCGGCGGACGGCTTCGTCCTCTTCCAGCACTTGTTTGCGGGAAATGATGAGTTTCTGTTTTTCTTTCGCAAATTCTACAATTTGCGCTTTGATTTTAGCGCCCACGGGCAAGTAGTGTTTGTAAGCGGTGTGGAGTTCGGAAAGGGAAAGCGGCATAAAACCGTTCACGCCGAACACTTCCACAATGTAACCGCCCTTCACGCATTGCACAATGGTACCTTTGACGCGCTCTTTGTCGTCATAGGCTTTTTTGCAAATGTCCCAGCCCAAGTATTCCAACGCTTTTTTGTGGGAAAGAATGGAAGGGCGTTCGTCGCTGCCGCGTTTAACGAGCACGGCGGAAACGGTTTCGCCCACGGCGGGCAAGGTTTTGCCTTCAAATTCGGACACGGCAATCGCCCCTTCTTTCTTGGCACCGGTATCCACTAAAATATAATCTTGGTTAATCTGTACGACGGGTACGTCTACAATTTCTTTTTTGTACAACTTCTCCGATAAAGACTCTTGCTGCGCAATTAACTGGTCCATCGTCATTTCTTGTTCGTTAATTGTGTCTTCGTTCGTTTTGATTTCTTCGTTTGTCATAAGTCCTTATTACAGTCCTTCCCTGCGGGAGGACTGCGTAACCTCCGTTAGATATTAATTGAATTTATTGCATCCATTACTTGATTTGCAAATTGTTTATACTGCGCCTTATGCTCCAAGGCGGGATCTTTTTCCAGGTGCATTACCGTGCCGAATTTAACACGGATTTTGCGCACCCACGGCCACCCAAAGGTGCCTTTCACCTTCACCGGCAGTACCGGCGCACCCGTAGTGTAGACCAAATAGCCAATGCCGCTTTTGGGCTTTTGCGGTTTGCCTGTTTTACTGCGCGTTCCCTCGGGGAACATCACCACGCTTTCGCCATGCTCCAAGGCGCGCACCACTTCTTTAAGCGCCCCGAACGCATCCATAGACCGGGCCCTGTCCACCGGAATGTACCCACTGCGGCGGAAAAACCACCCCAGCCCGGGCACGGAAAACAGCTCTTTTTTGGCGACAAAACGCGAATCGCGCACCAGCCCGGCAAAACTGCCGATAGCCGGCGGGTCGGCGTTGGAAAGATGGTTGCCCGCTATAATCAGCGCACCTGTTTTGGGAATGTTTTCCAGTCCCTCAACTTTAAAGTCGTAACAGGTTTTAAAATAGATCCTTGCAATTAATTTTATCAAATTAAGCAGCATAGTGCTGGATTTTCTCCAAGACGGCGTCGGTAACTTGTTGCAAATTCAGTTTTGACGTGTCAATAATCACCGCATCCTCGGCGGGTTTTAACGGGCTGACGGCCCGGTGGCTGTCGCGCCAGTCGCGCTCCTCAATCAGATTTAAAATTTGGTCATAATCGGCCTTTTCGCCGGCAGCTTTCAGCTGCAGCACGCGGCGTTTGGCGCGTTCCGCGGCGGAAGCGTCCAAATAAAACTTCATTTCCGCATCCGGGAAAACGACCGTTCCCACGTCGCGCCCTTCCATCACCACGCCGCCGTCCTCGCCCACGGCACGCATTTTTTCGGTCAGCACGCGGCGCGCTTCGCCGTTAGTGGACACACGGCTGGCCACATTGCCCACTTCTTCCAAGTGCAGTTTGTCGCCCAAATAATCGCCGTCCACATACATTTTAAGCGTTGCATCCGGCTGCCGCACAAAAGTAAAACGCAGCGCACGTGCGGTGGTGAGCACCGCGTCGTGATCCTCGGGCACGATGTTTTTTTCAAACACCTTGTAAGCCAGCGCGCGGTACATTTCGCCCGTGCTTAAAAAGCCGTACCCCAGCTTGGCCGCCACGGCCTTGCCGACGGTGGATTTGCCCGTTCCGGCGGTACCGTCAATGGCGATTAACATTCCGTTTGTACGCATCTTACTCCTCCATGGACTCCAACCCACCCGTCACGCCGCGAATGGCCAGCATAATGGCATCGGGGCTGGTGGCGGCGGCTTGGGCCGTCTCCAGGTCAATAAAACCTTCCTTGTACAAGCGGGCCAAGGATTGGTCAAAGGTATTCATACCGTAAAACTCACCGCCCTGCATCATCTTGACCAAGTCGCTGGGTCTGTTTTCAAAAATCAGTTTGCGCACCTGCGGCGTGGAAACAAGAATTTCCAGCGCCGGGCGCATGCCGGGCTTAATGGTTGGCAGTAAACGCTGGCAGATGATACCGCGCACCAGTTCGGAAAGTTGCAGGCGCACCTGTTCGTGCTGTTCCACGGGGAAGGCATCCACCAGGCGGGCAAGCGTCTGCGTGACGTTTACCGTGTGCATGGTGCCCAGCACCAGCTGGCCCGTTTCGGCCGCACCGATAGCGGCCTTCATCACTTCCGCGTCGCGCAGCTCGCCGATCAGCACCACATCCGGGTCCTGGCGCATGGCAGCGCGCAGCGCGCCGGTGTACGACGGCGTATCCACCCCAAGCTCCAACTGGCTGACGATACAGTGGTTGTCCGTATGCATAAATTCAATCGGGTCTTCAATCGTCAAGATATGTCCGGCACGGGTTTTGTTAATGTGGTCAATCATGGCCGCCAGGGTAGAGGTTTTACCGGACCCCGTCATCCCCGTCACCAAAATCAGCCCGCGGCGGTTTTCGGCAATTTTGCGCAGAATGTCGCCGGGGAGGTGGAACTCTTCAAAGGTAGGAATTTTGAGCGGAATATGGCGGATGGCCATACAAATTTTGCCCATTTGGCGGAACACGTTAAAACGGAAACGTCCGTAAGACTTGGCATCCAAGGAGAAGTCCACCGTACTGTATTGTTCAAAAATCTTGCGTTCGCGTTCACCCATGCAGGCGTAGGCCATTTTTTTGGCGTCATCGTTGGAGACGAAACTGTCGTCAATGGGTTTGATTTGTCCGTTCAAACGCACGTATGCGTTGGAATTGCCGCGAATGTGCAACCCGCTGGCTTTATTGTCCACTACGGTTCTTAATAAACTTTGTAATCCTACCGCCATTTTCCTCTCCTGTTATGCTTTGTTTTTTTTACGGCGTAAAAAGGCCGGAATCATCATGGGATCCTCGTACTCCGGGCTTTTGTTTTCAAACATGGAAAAAACATCCTGCATGGCCTGCGGCTTGACGGGTGATGCACCCGGCTCCTGTGCCGGCAGCGGCCGACGGGCGGAAAAGACGCTGGCCTTTTCGGCACTGAACCCGGTGGCGATAACCGTCACCTGGAAGCGGTCCTCCAAAGACGCATCGTACGAATGCCCGTACATAATAATGGAATCGTTACTGGCATACTGGCGGATGAGGTTCATGGCTTCGCCCTGCTCCACCATCGTCAAATCAGACGCCAAAAAATGGACGATAAACCCTTTGGCGCCGCGAATGTCCGCATTCTCTAGTAGCGGCGAAGAAATGGCCTGCTTCATAGCCGCCAAATGACGGCCCGGGCCGCTTGCCTCGCCAATGCCGATGAGCGACTTGTGCGAATGGCACATTACCTTGCGCACATCGTTAAAATCAATGTTCACTTCGCCGGGTTTGGTGATCACTTCGGAAATGCCCTTCACAGCGTGCAGCAGCACTTCATCCACCATTTTAAAGGCATCGCGAGAAGAGGTGTCCGGGTCAATGTTGGCAAAAAGCTTTTCGTTCGGCACGATGATCATGGAATCCACGTACTTCTGCATTTCCTTAATGCCTTCGTCGGCCTGTTTTTCGCGCACATATCCCTCAAAATTAAAGGGACGCGTCACCACGCCCACCACCAACAAATCGTCGCCGTAAATTTCTTTGGCCAGCTTGGCCAAATACGGGGCTACACCCGTCCCCGTGCCGCCGCCCATACCGGCCGTGATAAAAAGCAAATCGCACTGGCCGATGATGAGTTTTAATTTTTCTTTGGATTCCTCGGCCGCTTTTTTGCCTTTTTCCGGGTCCCCGCCGACGCCAAGTCCCTTGGTAATTTTTTCCCCCACTTGCACGAGGTAAGGCGCACGGTTGCGGCGCAGGTCCTGCGCGTCGGTATTGACGGCAATAAAATCCACATCTTTTAGACCGGCGCTGACCATGTGGTTAATGGCGTTTCCGCCGCCGCCGCCCACGCCGATCACTTTAATTTTGGCCTTTTTGCTTTCAAACAAATCGGCCGGCATAAATAAATCTTTCATACGTACTCCGTATCAACTGCCAAAAATGTCCACGCCCTTAAACAGCTTGCCCAGCTTGCCAAAAAAGGAGCCGCCCTTTTCGTACGAAACGCCGGAATAATCGTCATAACCGTTATTGCCGGAGGCGTAAATCGCCAGGGCCATGGCCGTGCTGTAAAGCGGGTCAAAAAATTCGTCGTCGCTGGTAATCAGATCGCGCTGGACCACGCCGCGGCGGACCTCTTTAAGGCCCAAAATGTTCACACAATGCTCGGTAATTCCCGGCATCACGGAACCGCCGCCCGTCACCACGCCCACCACCGGGTAATTTTTATAGCCGGAGGCATCCACGCAGCGGCCCACCTGTTCAATCAGTTCCTCCACGCGGGGCTGGATAATATCCAAAATGTAGCTTTTTTTAATGTTGTGCGTGCTGCGCCCGTCCAAAGACGGCACGGGGACCTCTCCCTCTTCGTCCAAGAACGTCGGAAAAGCCACGCCGTATTTTTCCTTAATTTCGCGTGCGTTTTGGCGGCTGGTGTGGAGCAGGCGGGATAAATCGCTGGTAATCAAATCGCATCCGTACGGGATATCGCGCGAGAACTTTAAAATACCGTCAATGTAAATACCGACGGACATTGTTTCCCCGCCCAAATCAATAATCATTGCGCCAATGTCTTTTTCCTCCTGCGTCAGCACGGCATCCGCCAGCGGGACCAGACTGTAAAAGGTGCCGTCAATGCGGTAACCCGGGCGCTGAATGGCCTTAGCCAAGTTGTTCAAATGGGTAGAAGAACCCGTGGTAATGTGCACGTCCACTTCTAGGAGCGAGCCTTCCATGCCTTCCGGGTTGGAAATGCCGCGCTGCTTATCAATGGCGTAGCCTTGGGTAATCACGTTGACGATTTCGTTATCGTTTTTAATCGGCATGGCTTTGGCGTTTTCAATCGCCAGTTCCATATCGGTCTGCGTGATTTCTTTATCCTGGCGGGAAATGTTGTACGTCCCGTGGTTGGAAAACGACTCCAAATGCGCGCCGCGTACGCCGACGTACAAATTGCCGATTTCCTGGTTGCATTCGCGTTCAATACCGCCCAAGAGATGCGTTACGGCGGCGGAGGTTTCGCGAATGTCCGACACGATTCCCCCCTTTAAGCCCCGGCAAGGCACGCTGCGCCCGGCGAGGACTTGTAGTGTATTGGTTTCAAAATCGTGTGCGGCGGCAATACAAGTCATCTTGCCGCTGCCGATATCCAAACCTGCAATGATATTCGTTTTAGCCATAAGAACCACCTAGAAAAAAATAAAGCCTTACCACTATTATAAAACTTAATGGGCCGTCTGTGTTAAAAAAACTTTTCCGTCTTCAAAAAAATGGAAATCCAAGCGGTGAAAATGCTGGTAACGCCCGTTGGAAAAGGCCAAAATCTGCGCCGCGCGCGCCGCCTTTTGTTTTAAATGCTCGGCCGTGCCAAAGTCAATCACGCCGCCGTCGGGCATGTGCATTTGCACGGTGTTGTCTTTCAGGTTCATCTGCAAAAAAGCAAAATCCAACTGTTTGTTGAGCTTGAGCGTGCTTTCCACCAAGTCAATAAACTCGGGGCTCAGCTTTTCGGGCGTGTTCCCCACCAGTTCCACAAACGGAACGGGGGTGAGCAAATCGGGCGCCGGGTCGGTATAGACGGTGCTGTCGCTGTCAATATAGCGCACGGAATCGTCGGGCAGGACGAACTTGGCAATCGGCGTGCGGTGCTTGGCGGACACCGTCAAACACCCGCTGATAAGCCCGCGACTGACCGACACATTTTTTAACATGGGATAACGCAGCTGGACTGCTTCGCGCAGGGCGGCTGCGTCTTTGAGCGAAAAGGGTTTACTTTGAAGCGGCGTCAGTAGCGCCAGGAGTTCTTTGTTTAGCTGCCCGCTCACGCCTTCCACCGCCACGGTTTTGGCGTGCCAGTCGGTCCATTGGGCGTTTACCAACGCATAGTAGGCCTTGCTGACAGCCAGCCAGCCGCCGCAAACCACCACCATAAGAAAGACCGCCAGCAAAAAAAACTTAAAAAAAAAGGAAGACCCTTGCCGGCGTACAACCCGTCTTTTTTTACCTAAAGACGCCGTTGACGGCCGATAAAAATCTTTCTTTCTCATAGCAGCAACCAACAAAAAAATAAAATGGGCGGAAAGGGAGTTGAACCCTTAAGGACTTTCGTCCATACGGTCCTGAGCCGTACGCGTCTGCCAATTCCGCCACCCGCCCAATTAAGTATATTCTAGAATATTGCGACGGAAAAATCCAGCTTTTTTTAAAATTTCCTGTTTGTATAGGGATTTTTCCGCCGTGCCCAAGCGTTAAAAACGGATATTATTTTTGAAATGTTGTTCCATTTCGCGGTTTAAATCGCGCTTTTTTAAACTTTCGCGCTTGTCAAACAAGTGCTTGCCCTTGGCCACGGCCAGTTTCAGCTTGGCCCATCCGTTTTTAAAATACACCTCCAGCGGCACCAGGGAATACCCCTTTATTTCCGCCTTGGCCGCCAGTTTGCGCAGTTCTTTTTTGTTGAGCAATAGCCGCCGCGCACGCGTGGGGTCCAGCTCCGAAAGCGAATTAAATTTGTAGGGCTTTACGTGCATATTATACACGCGCGCCGTACCGTTTTCCACCCGCACAAAACTCCCCTCCAAGCTCAGCTCCTTTTGGCGGATGGACTTTACCTCCGCACCCAAAAGTTCCAAGCCGGCCTCGTACGTATCCTCAATAAAATAATCGTGGTACGCCTTGCGGTTAGAACAAACGATTAAAACGGATTCTTTCTTCGGCATAGATATATGATAGCAAATCCGCGCCCGCCCGGGCACTTTAAGCAGTAAAAGTGCTATGATATAAGTATGATTATTGATGACGAAAAACTGCAACGAACTTTGGAAAAAGCCACGTCCCACACGGACGCCGAAGTGACGGAAATTTTAAACAAAGCCCGCGAGCTGAAGGGCATTTCGCTGGAAGAAGCCGCCGTACTGTTAAACATTACGGACCAAAAATTATTAAACGATTTATTTGCCGCGGCCAAATACGTAAAAGAAGCCATTTACGGCAACCGCATTGTGCTGTTTGCCCCGCTTTACATTTCCAACATTTGCACCAACGAGTGCGTGTACTGCGCCTTCCGCCGCTCCAACACGCATTTAAAGCGCCACGCCAGCACGCAGGACGAAATCCGCCAGGAAGTTACCGCGCTCTTACAACAGGGGCACAAACGCATTTTGATGGTGGCCGGAGAGGCCTACCCGGGCGGTGGGTTGCAGTATGTGTACGACAGTATCAAAACCATTTACGATACCCGCTGGAACGGGCAAAACATCCGCCGGGTAAACGTCAACATTGCGCCGTTGACCGAGCCAGAATTTGAAGAACTCAAAAAATGCAACATTGGCACGTACCAGCTGTTCCAGGAAACGTACCACAAACAAACGTACGAAAAGCTGCACCTGGCTGGCGCCAAGAAGGATTACCAGTTCCGTCTGGACGCCATGGACCGCGCCCTGCAAGCGGGAATTAACGACGTGGGTATCGGGCCGCTGTTGGGCCTGTACAACCACAAATACGAAATTTTGGCCACGCTGGAACATTCGTGGTATTTGGACAAGACCTACGGCGTCGGCCCGCACACCATTTCCATTCCGCGCATTGAACCGGCCGAAGGGTCCGACTTCAGCCAGCACCCCAACGACGTGTTAAGCGATGACGAGTTCAAAAAGTGTGTGGCGGTGCTGCGTTTGGCGGTGCCGTACACGGGCATTATTTTAAGCACGCGCGAATCCCCGGCCATGCGCAACGCCTGCCTGGAGCTGGGCGTCTCGCAGATTTCGGCGGCCTCGTGCGTGAACCCGGGCGGCTACTCCTACGACAAGCAAAACGGCAGCCAGTTCACACTGACGGACAGCCGCTCGCTGGCGGAAGTGATTGACGCCGTGGTGGACGCCAAGCACATGCCGTCTTTCTGCACGGGGTGCTACCGCTTGGGCCGCGTGGGCAAGGACTTTATGGACATGGCCAAACCCGGGCTGATTAAAACGCACTGTCTGCCCAATGCCATGTTTACGTTTGCCGAATACTTGGAAGATTTTGCCCCCGCGCCGCTAAAGGCCAAGGGGTACGCGCTGATTGACAGCACCGCCAAAGAGTCCTTTCAAGAAGGTACGCCTATCCGCAAAATGATTGACGAGAATTTGGCTAAAATCAAAGCCGGCAAGCGCGATTTGTATTTTTAATGCGCGTCGTATTTTACGAAAACCGCCCCGAGGAAAATTCCCCGGGGCGGTGCTTTTTGTGCAGCGGAAATTGCTACGGAAGGATATATTTACCGGCACCGTCGCCCGCAAAGTTTCTGGCATTCGCCGTTGCCGTCCGGCCCGCGGCCCCACCAATCACTTGCTAAAAATTTCCGTTACGCGGTCAAAAATACCGTTGCAGTAGGCAATCGCCAACCCATAGTTGGAAAGCGCCACGCCCTTGTCTGCCAGCACAGACAAACGCCGCATAATCTGCGTGCGCGTTACCATGCACCCCCCGCACTGAATGGCCAATTTATAGGTTTGCACGTCGGCGGGAAGCGGGTCCAAATGCGCCACCACGGTAAAGTGCAATTTTTTGCCCGTGT
This sequence comes from uncultured Elusimicrobiales bacterium, assembly GCA_934667625.1. Lineage (GTDB taxonomy): Bacteria > Elusimicrobiota > Elusimicrobia > Elusimicrobiales > Elusimicrobiaceae > Avelusimicrobium. The sequence continues at coordinate 54,489 of CAKUMH010000005.1, read as the reverse complement.
ATTTTTGCAGCCAGTTGGGAATTTTGGTGCGGCCGATATCGTCGCACTTGTTGACGCTGTGCGAGCAGGACTCCAAAATCAGCACCTTGTCGCCGTCGGCAAGCGTGTCAATGGCGCGCGTGCCCTTCAGATACGCCTCAAAATCGCCCTTCATGCGCGAGAACAAAATGCTAAAGCTCGTCAGCGGGATTGTCCGCGGCACTACGGAACTTACATATTTAAACGCTTGGGAGTCCGTTACCACCAAATCCGGCGTGTGCGTTTTTAAGTAAGCCGCCAGCTCCGTATCCTTCAGGCAAACGGCCACTGCCCCGATATCCAGCAAATTGCGTATCGTCTGTACCTGCGGCAAAATCAGCCGCCCTTCGGGCGCGGACGCATCCACCGGAATCACCAGCACCACCTCTTGCCCGGCGTGCACCACCTCGTCCAACAAAAGCGACGGCGCATAGGCGCTTTTGGGCAAATGCTTTTTGATAAGAGCCAGCACCCGGTCCGTTTGCGGCGCCTTGCAAGAAAATTCCACCACTTCCGCCGGGGCCGTAAAATCCGTAAGCGGAGCCAAATCGCTCTTGTTATGCACGCAGAAAAACGGCACGCCGCGCGCCTGGCACAGTTGCAGCAATTTTTGTTCTTCCGCGCCCCACGCGCCCGCAAAAACGAGCAGCGCCAAATCCACCCGCTCCAGGGTTTCTTGCGTGCGGGCCACGCGTTGGGCGCCCAGCACGGACGTATCGTCCACGCCCGCCGTGTCCACCAACACCACGGGGCCGATGCCCAAAATCTCCAACGTCTTTTTGACGGGGTCCGTCGTCGTGCCGGGCTGGTCGGCCACTACGGCCACGTCCTGCCCCGTCAAGGCGTTAATCAGCGAGCTTTTGCCCGCGTTCATCCTTCCAAAAATGCCGATATGCGGCCGATTTACTTTTACCATATAAAAAATTATATATTAAAATGTTCCCGCCGCGCCCGTTCGTGCGGCCCAATATAAGGTATAATAAAGGAAAGTCCGTACAACGAGGATAATAACTATGAATAAGTTTGATGTGTACTTGAAAGACCGTGCCAAACTAGTAGAAAAAAATCTGTCCAAATATATTTCCAAAATTAAAAATTCGCCCAAGATTTTAACGGATGCCATGGATTACTCCCTGGAAGCCGGCGGCAAACGCGTGCGCCCCATTTTGCTCCTGGCCACCGCCGAGGCCTTCGGCAAAAAAGCGGCTGACGTAATGCCCGCCGCCTGCGCGGTGGAAATGCTCCACACCTATTCTTTAATTCACGATGATTTGCCTTCCATGGATAACGATTCCCTGCGCCGCGGCAAACCCACCAACCACAAAGTGTTTGGGGAAGATTTATCTCTGCTGGCAGGCGACGCGCTTTTGACTTATGTGTTTGAGGTCTTTGCCCAAAACGGCAAGGTAAAATCCGTCGGTGCGGAGAACACGTTAAAAGCACTCATGAACTTTGCCAACTGCGCCGGGGCCTCCGGCATGGTGGGCGGACAAGTGGCCGACGTGTACGCCGAAGGCATGGGCGCGGCAGATGCCGCCAGCACGAGAGCCGACAAACTCCGCAAAATATCCAAACCGCTGGCAGACAAGTCCCTGCACTATTTTATGCTTCCGTCCACCGTCAAGGAAACCACGCCCGAAACCATTTTAAACTACATTCACGCCAACAAAACCGGCGCGCTCATCCGCGGCAGCGTGGAAACGGGCGCCCTGTTAGCCGGCGTAAAAGGCAGCGATTTGACGCTCATCAAAAAATACGCCAACTGCATTGGGCTCGTGTTCCAAATTGTGGACGATATTTTGGACGTCACCGCCTCGGCCAAACAGCTGGGCAAATCCAACAGCGATAAAGAAAACGGCAAGCTCACCTTCGTCAGTCTTTACGGGCTGGAAGGAAGCCGCAAACACGCCCAGCTGCTCATTGCCAACGCGCAGAAGGCGCTTAACGGCCTGAAAACCGCCAAAAAGAAAAACCTGTGGCCGCTGTACGAAATGGCGGAATTCTTTAAAACCAGAACCTATTAAGGAGTCGTATGAAAGTTCTACCCAGCATCCAAAGCCCGCGTGATTTGCGCCTTATCAAAAAGGAGCATTTGCCCACGCTGTGCGAAGAACTGCGCCAAACCATTATTCAAACCGCCAGCCACAACGGCGGGCACTTGGGTTCCAGCTTGGGCGCGGTGGAAATTATCACGGCTTTGCACTATGTCTTTAACACCCCGGACGATAAAATCGTGTACGACACGGGCCACCAGGCCTATGCGCACAAGCTTTTAACCGGGCGCCAAAAGGATTTTAGTACGCTGCGCAAGGAAGGCGGGCTGAGCGGGTTCCCCAAGCGGACCGAAAGCAACTTTGACACCTTCGGCGTCGGCCACGCTTCCACGGCCATTTCGGCCGCGTTGGGTATGGCCATTGCGCGCGACCAAAAGCACGAAAAGAACAAGGTCATCGCCGTAGTGGGCGACGGCTGCCTGACGGGCGGCATGGCGTACGAGGCCATGCAAAACGCCGGGCTTTTGCGCACGGATATGCTGGTTATTTTAAACGATAACCAAATGTTCATCTCCAAGCGCGTGGGCGCACTGGGCAAAGCGCTCACCAAACTCCTCACAACAAAATACATGCAGCTGGCCGAGGAAAAAGCCACCAACTTTTTAAAGCGTTTTGACGAACTGGGCAACAACGCCGCCAAGCTGGCCAAGCGGGCGCGCGCCATTTTGTTCCCGGGCACGCTGTTTGAGGAAATGGGCTTCCGCTACTTCGGCCCGGTAAATGGCAACGACATTAACGAAATGATTGAAGTGCTGGAAAATTTAAAGGACGTCAAAGGCCCGGTGATGCTTCACGTGGTCACCAAAAAAGGCAAGGGCTACAAACCCGCCGAGGAAAAACCGACCAAGTTCCACGGAATCGGCATTTTTGACGTGGAAACGGGCGACTCGCTGGGCAAGGCCAGCTGTATGACGTTTACGCAAGCCTTCTCCAAGGCCCTGCTGACACTGGCAGAAAAAGACCCTTCTATCACCGCCATTACGGCCGCCATGCCGGAAGGGACGGGGCTGGATGCCTTCCGGGACAAATATCCCTCCCGCTATTTTGACGTCGGCATTGCCGAAGAGCACGCCGCCACCTTTGCAGCCGGCCTGGCCGCCGGAGGCATTAAGCCGATTGTGGCGCTTTATTCCACCTTCGCCCAACGCTGCTACGACCAAATTTTGCATGACATTTGCCTGCAGAACCTGCCCGTCGTCTTTGCGCTGGACCGCGCCGGGCTGGTGGGCGAGGACGGCCCCACGCACCATGGCGTGTTTGACCTGAGCTTCCTGCGCGATATGCCCAACCTGATTTTGGCCGCCCCGGCGGACGAAAACGAAATGCAGCATGTGCTCAAAACCGCGTTTGAGGCAAAAGCCCCTTTCGTGCTGCGTTATCCGCGCGGTGCGGGCTTTGGCATTGCGCTAGACAAAGAGCCCAAGACCCTGCCTATCGGTAAGGGCGTATGGCTTAAAAAAGGCAAGGACGCCACCATTTTGGCCATTGGCAACCGCGTGCACCCCGCCTTAGACGCCGCCCAAAAACTGGCGGAAAAAGGGGTAGACTGCGGCGTAGTCAATATGCGCTTTGTCCGCCCGCTGGACAAAAAACTGATTGACGAAGCCCTCAAACTCTCCCCCCGTCTGGTGACGGTGGAAGACAACATGCTTTCCGGCGGGTTCGGTTCGGCCGTGGCCGAATACCTGGCCGACAAGCAGGCTGATTTTAAACTTTTGCGCCTGGGCATCGGCGACGAGTTTGTTCCCCACGGCAAATGCGCCAGTCTGTACGACAAGGTGGGCATTTCCGCCGAGCAAATGACAAAACATATTTTAAAATGGATGAAATGAGGTACTCTATGACGACCAAAGAACAACAAGCCATTGAACGGGAAAATTCTTATATTAAAGCGTACGAAGATATCCCCTTGCTTAAAAAAGACGTAATGCGCCCCGTGCGCATGGAGCTGGAGGTGATGAAGCCGGAAATTTACCTGCAGCATTTTAACGTCAAAGAGACTGTGGTTTGCTTCGGCAGTGCGCGCGTGCGGGAAGAAAAGGATGCCGCCGCCAAACTAAAAGCCGCCCAAGCGGCCCTGGCCAAAAATCCGGACGATAAAAACTTGCAAAACCGCGTGTACGAGGCCGAAGGGCTTGCCAAGCTGTCCAAATATTACGAGGAAGCCAGACGCTTTGCCAAATTGGTGGTCAAGCACGCGGGAGACCGCTTTGCCGTCGTAACCGGCGGCGGGCCGGGCTTAATGGAAGCCGCCAACCGCGGCGCGTTTGAAAACGGCGGGCGCAGCATCGGCATGAACATCACGCTCCCGCACGAGCAGCACCCCAATCCGTACATCACCAAAAATTTGGCGTTTTTGTTCCACTATTTTGCCATCCGCAAATTGCACTTGGTCATGCGCGCCAAGGCGTTTGTGGTGTTCCCCGGCGGGTTCGGCACGTTTGACGAACTGTTTGAAATTTTAACACTCGTTAAAACAGGTAAAAAACAGGAAATTCCGATAGTGCTCGTGGGCAAAGAATTTTGGAACACCGTGGTGAACATCCCGGGGTTGGCGTCCTACGGCGTGATTTCGCCCGAAGAGGCCGAATCCTGCGCAACGGTGGAAACCGCCGAAGAAGCGTGGGACGTGGTAGCCCAATTCTACCACTTGAAATAAAGAAAGAGACCTGGCTTTACCGAAAACGCCCAGCCAAATTGGCTGGGCGTTTTTGACAAACATGTTGAGAGAAACACTTATTAATCACCACTATCAGTTGTAAAACCATAGGCTTCAAAATTTTTACAAAAAGACTCATCCTCTGATCCACACATTTTTAGCGCACCTTGTTCTGGATCCCACCCTACGAGTAGCAGATACGGAATTGGCCCCGGTTCTTTTCCAGTATCGTCTATCATTCCAGGTTTAGAGGCAACCACCCAATAATACGGTATATTATTGGCCAATCCATATGTAAAATTATTAGTGAAGTAAGCTTGGCCGCCAGCATAATTATTTTTTACCTCCCACGGAAATCCCTCAAAATACTCACACTCATCTGCACTCACTCCACTCAACGAACACATTTGTATGTTTTGTAGAACTTTATTTAGCACCGTCATAGCTTCCGCCGCGCGGGCCTTTTCCACCGCCTTTTGATATTGCGGCACCGCAATCGCCGCCAATATGCCAATGATAAGCACGACCACCAACAATTCAATCAGCGTAAACCCACTTAAACGGCTTGTAATAACATTTTTCATAACAGCCTTCCTTTTTGATAAATTTTGAGCATACTCAAAATTTATCAAAAAAAAAAAACGATTACAACCCTTTAATATTTTACCGTCCCAAAAACAACCCACAAAGGCAATCAAATAAAGGTCATTGTGAACTTGGTTCAGAATCTACCTGTTGTGTTGTTTTGTCTTTGCTGTTAGGTTGTCCCCCCGAACTGGCGCCCCACCGGGTATTCACAACCCAGCAATAGCGCTTTTCCGTGCGCGGGCTTCTAAAAAGTGAAAGCCGCCGAGGGATTTCCCCGGCGGCTCTCAGCTTTTCTGCTAACTAAATTATTTTTTCTTTGCTACTTTTTTTGCCGGTTTCTTGGCGGCCGGTTTTTTAGCAGCGGCTTTTTTTACTGTCTTTTTGGCAGCCACTTTTTTTACGGCAGCTTTCTTTACGGCAGTTTTTTTGACAGCGGCTTTCTTAACAGCCACTTTCTTCACGGTTTTTTTAGCACAGGCTTTTTTGGCACAGCAGGCTTTTTTGCAAGCCTTTTTGGCAGCCGGTTTCTTAACGGCGGCTTTCTTCACGGTTACTTTTTTGGCGGCCGGTTTTTTGGCGGCCACTTTTTTCACGGTTTTTTTAACGGCCATTTTTTTCTCCTGAGACAATTAGTTTTAACCTCATTAAAAATAATAGCACAAATGCGTTTAAATTGCAAACATTTTCTCGTCGTGAAATAATTTTTTTTAAAAAATCAAGCCCCGTTTTTTATTTTTTCTCCGTCGGAGTTTGCTTTCCTTTCCGCAAAATGCTATACACGCCCGCGCGCCCGCAAAGTGCCGTAAAAATAAAAGCATTAAATGTATTTTTTTGTGCAAGCGTAACAGCCACCGCACACAAAACGGCTGGCCAAAAATAAAATTGCGTGCTAAAAAATCCACGCACAAAACTTTCTACCGCGGCATACAAAATAAGCAGGATATATGCCAAATTGCAAACATAAAAAATTTGCAGCGTGCGCTTTAAACCCGTTACGCGAAAAACCCGCAACGCAAGCGGCAAAAGCACGCTTTTGCCAAACGCAAACAAAGCTCCCAGCAAAACGCCTTGGGCAAAATCGCCGTTTAAAATTTGGCCGGCGCCGGGGGCCACTAAGCTAAACAACAGGGCCAGCGCGGGAGTCATTTTTCCCCCCACAGCGCACGCAGGGCAGATGCTGTTTTTACTTTAGAAACGCGCGCCCACACCAGGCCGCTCTTCGCCGTCAACAAGGCGGCCAAATCGTCCAGCTTTTGCGCAGCCCCCTGCTTGAGTTCCAGCTCAATTTCCTTCATGTAAACCCGGCGGCCCGCCACAAAAAGGCAGCAATCATCCAGTGATAGTTCGGCCTGTATACCGTCGTACACCACATCGTACGAGGTGCGCTTGTTGCGTATTTCAAAAAGCGGTTTTAAATTGGAAACGTCCAGATTTTTCCACTTTTTTGGGGCTGACAATGCGCGCAGGGCTTCCGCAAAACTATTGGCGCACGGCAGAGGCAGCGTTTCCTCGCGACGGACGGCCCGTCCGTTTTTTACCTCGGTTTTGGTTTTAAAGGTGGCCTCCCAAACCCCGTCAGAACAGCGCAAACGCAGTGCAATTTTTTCCCGTTCAAAGCGTGCGTCTGCGTGGTCCAAATACACGTCACGCAAGTGTAATTGCCGCGGGGCGGAAATACTTTGTACCGTCTGAACAAGTGCGCGGCGCATTTTTAAAAAAGCACGCGGGGTATTGGCATCCCATTTAATTTCCGTTTCAAAATTCATCATAAGTTTAGTTTAGCAAAAAAGTATAATAAAAGTTGGAGGTAGAATATATGAAAAAATTACGTCAACCCACGTCTTTGGCTTGCTTTGCCTGCGGGCGGAAAAACCCCGTTGGTCTGCACTTGGAGTGGTTCAACAATTACGAGGAAAAACAGGTGGAAACCACCTTTACATTGAGCGATGATTATTGCTCCTACCCCGGCACTGTGCACGGCGGAATTATCGCCACCATTTTGGATGAAACCTCCGGCCGCGCTATTTTACTGGATAACAACTTTGAACGGCTGATGGTTACGCTGAAAATGGAAGTGGTTTACAAACACAATACACCGACGAATACGCCGCTAAAAGCCATCGGTCGCGTACTGCGCGACGGCGGCTCTCGCGCGCAGGTGGAAGGAGAAATCCAATTGCCAGACGGCACCGTAACCGCTAAATGCACCAGCTTGCTGTTTAAAATCCCGCAAGCTGTGAAGGATAAATGGGGCCCGGCAGAGACCGAAGAATGGGCCCGCACCACACCCAAAGTGGAAGAATAATTTTCCGCAGCGACACTCTTTGCTAGCAGCTTGGACAAAGCGGCTTTTGTGCGTTTTCGCAAACACAAAAAAATTGAGTTTGCGCGCATATTTTGCTAAAATAGAGTATCGCTTTACGGATCGGTAGCTTAGTTGGTAGAGCGCCTGCTTTACACGCAGGAGGTCACAGGTTCAAGTCCTGTCCGGTCCACCATTTTTTAAGGCACCTCGTATGGGGTGTCTTTTTTGTTGGCTTGTTTTCCCCACGTCCGACGGTGTGCGGCGAGGATTTTCATCCATACAGGTTTTAGAGTGGTATTTATAGAGATAAACAAGGCCCTCTCTCGGGTCTTGTTCTCTAATGGGGAAATTGAGAGGATCCACTTCACTGGTTCCACGCTTTTTCCTGCGCCTCAAAATTGCTTTCCCTTTCAGCCAAATTCATCAGTTCTTTTAAACTCATAGTACGCGGATTTTTATATTCCAAAATATCCCCCACGATGCGCGGGGATAAATAACATAAATTGACATACCGCGCAATCGTGCGTTTCGTCATGTGCATTTCTTTTTCTAATTCTCGGATATTAAGGCCTTGTTCCATACGCTTTTTTAGTTGCCACCCACGCGCAAGCCCCCTTACCAAACTCTCATTTAGTTGCCGTATTGTTAAAATATTTCGCGCACTCCCATTCCGTAGGCGTACAGACGATATATTATCCACCATAAAACTATCCCGCAGGTAAATTGTATCTTCTATGCGCTCTATTTTGAGTGGCTTAGAATCCACATGCCCTGACATTTTGGGACCATTCCCCAAATCAGTTTTTACCTGCTTTTCATCCAAACACACCGTTAAAGAATGTTTCTTACCAACCGTTTGGCATGCAGCTTTGGTAATCCATGTGCTTAATTGCGCATCCGTAATGGCACTCATATCCGCTATTGGCTCTATATCGTCAAAATCCGCCGTTTTGAGCATATTTAGTACAAATCTGTCCAACTGCTCCACGGGTAAATAATGTTCCCCCCCCATGCCATTGTAGTAATACAGGAACTCTTTGTCTTGCTTTTTTGATGAAGTGAAGCGAAAATTCTGCCCCTTATCGTCGTATAACTTACTCGCCAAAACGGCGATTTTATCGCGCACACGCTCTGACGACACCTCCCGCTCAAACCGGGCAAAAGATAACAGCATATTAGGTGTGAGTTTACCCATAGAGTTGCTCATATCAAATGACTGCGTGATAGATACAAAATTGTACTCGTACTTGGAAAACTCCCGCATCATTTTGTGGAAGTCTATAATAGAGCGCGACAGGCGGTCCACTTTATAAACGACAACTACCTGTACTTGCCCAACCCGAATATCGTTAAGAAGGTTTTGTAATCCAGGGCGCTCCATCGTTCCGCCACTGATACCGCCGTCCGAATAGGTTTTATAGTATTCCCAGTTATTGAATGCTTGGGACAGAATATAAGCCTTACAGGCTTCTTCTTGGTTTTGGAGCGTGCTAAACTCCATTTCTAACCCGCGCGCCGTAGATTTGCGGGTATATCATGTACACCTGCTGTCCGAAATACTTTCCTGCGGTATTTGGTCGTCAGTATGATTTGTACTTACAATAGCAGACACTATGCACTTGCTTTCGTAATATCATACTCTCATTATAGAAAAGATTCGGGGATTATTTCATCCACGGGCTCACGCCAGTGGCTTTAAGTGCGGTTTGTAGTAAAATTTTGGAAATGGGCAAGGACGCCGGATATAACCGCGTGCCCGCGCCGCCTGCTAAAATAATTCCTTTCATAAAAGCCCCCGGCCCCCTTTCAGCACGGCTCTGCGTGCGGGCCAAAGATTACTTTAGAATAGCATATCTTTGCCCGCTTGTCCAAACTTTACGCTCAGACGAAACCGCAAAAACTAATATAAAATTCTTTCCCTTTTTTATAGACACCTTCCTTCAAATTATGCTATCTTTGTAGTAGGAGTTTAATACCATAGGAGGAACAAAATGAAAGCGAAGTTGGCATTACTCTGTGGTTTTCTTTTCTTGGTTAGCATCGCGCAAGCAGCCGTTTTTGTAACCAAAGACGGGAAAACTACACAATATAAAAACGGCGTTACGCTCAAAGTGGAATCCACAAAAGAAACTGCCGTTAATTACGACGGCGTAAAAATTACGGTTCCGGCAAACACAGCGGTCCAAATCGCCCAAGATAAAAATGGAAACATCACGGTAAAGGGGAGCGATTTGTCTAACGTAAAAATTGGTCAGAAGGTCATCTCCTCTACGGGGAAAACTGTTTTTGTCGTTTCTACCAAAAACAACGCCATTACCGTTAAAGAAGGCACGTTGTATGTGCGCGACGAAGCGGGCAAAGTGTCTGCCTTGAAAAAAGGCGAAGTTTCCGCAGACACCGTACCGGCGTTCGTGAGCGAAGCGGCTTTAGCCGAAAACACGGTTGCCCAGCAAGCGGTTCAAAACATTGCCGAAGAAGCAGTGTTAAGCCCTTCTGCGCCGCGTTATTAATCGGAGAGAGTTCAGAGAGTATTAATGAATATGAAAAAATTAGCAATTGCTTTTAGCATTTTGGTTATGTTGCCCGTTGTGGCGGCCGCGCAGCAGCCGCTTGCGTTTACGGTTTCCGAAAACGTAACTTACGACGACAACATCTACCTCACCAAAGACGATACCAAAGGTTCCGTCATCAGCACTACCCGCGTGGGCGCGCAATATGCGGCCAACATCCCGGGCAGCGGCTTGGAACTTTCCGCCAATGCGTTGGTCGGTTACAACGCCTACACGGAAAAACCTTCCACCAATAACTATTGGGACACGTTAGCCGGCGTACAACTGCAGAACGACTACATGAAATTGGGTGACCGCTTTATCTATACGTCCGACCCGGCCAACAGCGCCTTGACCGACCGCGCCAAACGTGTGCAGAACGTCGGATATTTAGCGTTAAAAACTTCCACCGAAAAAACCTTTGGTTTGGGTATCACGGCCGAAGATATTTTTGACCGCTACATGAAGTCCGCCTGGGACAGCTTGAACCGCAACCGCGTCAACTTGGGCGCGCAAGCGTTCTACAATGTTTCGCCCAAAACGAACTTCTTTGTGGAATACGTCTATTCCGACATTCACTACGCCGACAACGACGTCAACAACTCCACCGGCGGCAGCGTGGGCTTGGGCGTAAACGGACAACTGGCCTCCAAAGTAACCGGTACGGCCAAAGTAACCTACGATATGCGCGATTACAAAAACGACTTGGCCGGTGCTAAGAACTACAACGACATGGTTGGTTATTTAGCGGCCTTGGAATGGCAGCCGACGGAACAGAACGTCATTAAACTTTCCGGCCAGCGCCAGATGGAAGAAACCACCGCTTATGTGGGCAATCCCAACCGCTACTTCGCCGATACGCTCGTGTCCTTGTACGGTTCCCAAAAAATCTACGACAAATGGACGGCCTCGCTCACCTTGTCGTGGGAAAACATGAACTATTCCCGCGAATACAGCGACGGCACCAAACGCAACGACGATTTGTGGTCTGTCCGCCCGGCCTTGGACTACCAGTTTGAAAAATGGTTATCCGCCGGTGTGTGGTATCAGTTCCGCACCCGCGATTCCAACGAAGATTGGGCCAAGTACGACCGCAACCAATTTGGTATTTACGCCAAAGCGTTGTTCTAACCGGTTCCGGTTTAGTTAAAAAAAGAGGAACAGTTTTTACTGTTCCTCTTTTTTTATGTACCCCAATTAAAAACATCTCTTTTTTCTACCCCGTTATTAATCCCGCATAACACGCCAACGGCCCGCACAACCGCCGCAATCAGTGCTTCAACACCCACACCGCATAGGGAGCCAGCCGAGCCGCCTTTTGCGTGTCATACAAGGGTTTATAGCGGGCAGATAGCACTGCTGCCGGGGCGGGCACCTCTTCTTGCGCCGTATTGAGCAACACCGTATATTTTTTACCCTTATACTGCCAGGTTTTCGCCATTAGCGGAGAATTTACGGTAAGGGAAAAGACCTCGTGTCCCTTTTCCAGCACGGGTTTTAAGCGGGCCAGTTCCCGGCTAACCGCCACCACCCGCGCCCACCATTCGGGCTGGGCCTGCGGCAGCGGCTTACCGTTGGACGTGAATACAAAATAAAACAGCCCGTCCGCCCCGCTTAAAATGCCGTGGTAAGACATAAAGCGTATTTCCGCCTGCGTTGGAAACCTTCCGATGCGGTCGTTATCCGGGCGGTGTTGCTTAAATTCCTTCCAGTCAAAAATTTGCACCACGCCCCACAGCGGCCGTTTGGCTGCGCCCAACGCCGTTTGCCCCTGTTTGGCCAAAGCCACCTGCTCGCCAAACGAAGTCAGCAGCAAATGCGGCACAGGGTACCAATCCATCATCAACGCATCCGGCAAATCATAATACGGTATGGCGGTTTTCCCCTGCCCGATAACCAGCGCCGCCGCGTGTGCGGGAAACGAAAATTTGGCGCGGTTATATGCCTGTTCCACGCGGGAACGCGGCCAACGCCACACATCCGGCTCATCCACCAAATACCAGGCCAACATGGGCCAGCGGCGGGCTTGCGGCTCGTACGGCGTGTCAAATAATTTATTGGGATAAAACACCGCTTTCAGCCCCACTTTTTGCGCCTGTTTAGCCAGGGCGGCTAACTGTTCGGGCTCTTGCCGGTACGTTTGAAAACAGGAAAACCCCGCTTTTTTTATAACGGCCAAATCTGCGGGATTATCCACCCCGTACATACAAAGCGGAAACGGCTTGCCCCACGCCGCACAAGCCACCAACAACACGCCGCACGCCAATAAATTACGCCACATGGGAATCCTTGATAAACATACGAATACCGGTTTTGATAATAATTTCCAAATCCAACAAAAAGGAGCGGTTTTGGATATACCACACATCATAAGAAAAGCGCGTAAAAGCCCCGTCAAAGGCATTCGGTTCAAATGCTTCGGGGGTTTTATGACGGAAATTTACATAAGTGATAGGCGCCTTAAAATTAAGCTGTGCCCACCCCGTAATACCGGGTTTTACCACACTGCGCACGGCGTGATTGGGAATATGTTGGTTTAAAAACTCAAATTCACTGGTCCAAATAGGCCGCGGGCCGACCAGAGAAAGATCTCCTTTCAGCACATTAATCAGCTGTGGAATTTCATCTAAGCGAAACCGCCGCCAATACTTGCCCGTACGGGTGATTTGCTCTTTGTCCGACTCTTGCCCCTTAGATTTAATCGTGCGGAACTTATACAGGGTAATGGTTTTACCCAACAAGCCCGTGCGCTTTTGCGTAAAGAGCGGCTCCTCTTTATCTACCAGCTTAATCATTCCGTAAATAAACACCCCCACCACCGCACAAAACGGGAGCAGACACACCGCCGCCGCAAAATCCATACAGCGTTTGAGCATGTTGTACATGGCATCTTCCCGCCGCGCGCCGATGCCGCGCAGCAACCACATTTCGTCGCCGATACTCTCACGCGAAACCCGGCGGAAAAGGCGTTCGTACACGTTAAAGTCCGTGTCTACATACACGCCCCTGGCAATAAACTTTTCCACCAGAACAGGCCACGCCTGCGGATATTGCCGGAACAATTTACTGCTAAAAACGACCCAATCCAAATTTTTATAGGAATACTTGGCATCTGCCTGCGGCACAAGACCGCCTTCGCGCACGGTAAAACCGCGGGATGCCTTGCATTCGCGGCGGATTTCGTCCAGCGTTTCGCTCTCGCCGAAAAGCAGTAAATTCACTTTTACAAAATTTAAATTAAAGTAAGACCGCCGCACCCAGTACACATAGAAAAAATACAGCGTTAAGACGGCCACCAAAATGGCCTTGGGCGTCAGCAGCGGCAACCCGTAGCCAGACAAGAAATAAAAGAAGCTGGACGAAAGCAGCACACACGCCGTCCAAGCAATTGCCAAGGTTTTATAGCTGATAGTACGCTTGCGAAGTGCTTTAAAATCGTAAAACGAAAACAACCACAAAACAAAACCGGTAAGCAAGAAAACAAATAAGAAAATTTTGCAGTTATTGAAGTACGTCCAGCCGTCAATTTCCAAACGGCGTACGGAAACCGTTACGAACAAAATGGTAAAAAAGGCCGCAAAATCCAGCCCAAACAGAATCAGACGTTTCATTTTTCCCCCCGTTGCAGTTGCCAAAGCTCGGCTAATCCCTCCTCCAAAGTTACTTGCGGCACAAAACCCAAAGTTTTGATATGGGAAATATCCGCCGACGAAAGTTTCACATCTCCCTCCCGCTTGGGGCGAAAAACACGCGGCAATTTTTGGCCGGAAATTTTATCTAACATGTCCGCCAAGTCCAACAGGGAATAGGTTTTCCCGCCGGCAACGTTGTACGTCTCCCCCGGCGCGCCTTTTAAGGCCGCCAGCAGATTGGCTTGCACCACGTCGCGCACGTGCACAAAATCGCGGCTTTGCAAGCCGTCCCAATCAATGCCCAAGGGCTTGCCTTCGGCGGCTAACTGCATGAATTTGGCAATCACGGCCGCGTACGGGGAATTGGGGGTTTGGTGCGGCCCGAAAACATTAAAATAGACCAGAGAAACCGTCTCCAGCCCGTACACCTGCGTGTAGTGGCGGCACAAATCCCGCCCCATTAATTTGGAAAGCGCATACGGAGATTGCGGCAAGGTGGGCGCTGATTCCTTGTAAGGCAGGTCCGGCCCGTTGCCGTAAATAGCACTGGAACAGGCAAACAGCATACGCTTAATGTGATTTTGTCGGGCCGCTTCCAACACGTTAGCCGTACCCTGCACGTTAATTTGCCAGGTGGCAAGCGGTTTTTGCACCGACTCCGGCACCGATACCAGCGCCGCATGGTGAAGCACAAAATCAGCCCCTTTTAAAGCCGGCAGCAACGCGTTGAAATCGCAAATATCCCCTTCTATTATTTGCACCTGGTTTGCAATGGCCGCCAAATTTTCTTTTCTTCCCGACGAAAAATTATCAAAAATGCGGACGCGCTGCCCCTGCGCCACCAGCGTTTTAGCCAAGTGAGACCCGATGAACCCCGCCCCGCCGGTAATCACCCAAGTATACGGCTGATTTAACATACCAACTCTCTCTCCACAGCACATAACTGTTTTTTATATTTGAGTACAAACGAATTTTGACAAATATCCCCTGAAAAATTCGGGGGATATTTATGAAACAATAAGGCGCGTTTATTTATCTTCGCTATAATAACTGTAATTTTTGTAATAGCCGTATTTGCCGTAGGAAAGACCTTCCGGGCGGTAATGTCCAATCACAGCACCCAGCACCTTAATTCCGGCTTTCTGCAGCTTGTCCAAAGCCAGTTGCGCCAGCTTGGCGTTGGTTTGGCCGTACTTAATGACAAACACCGCCCGCGGGATGTATTTACCCCACAACAGCGTGTCGGAAACCGGCATAATGGCCGGGCAATCCACCACCACTTGGTCGTAATGTTGGGTGGCCCAAGCGATAAAATCGGCCAGTTTGGGCGTGTTTAACAGCTCCGCCGGGTTGGGCGGACGCTGGCCGGACGTCATCACAAACAGGTTCGGCACGTCCTTGACCGCTTGGATGTTGGCCGCATAATCGGCTTTTTTGGGGTCGGCGTCCCAGATGTTGCTAAGGCCCTTTTCGGTAGATAATTTAAACACACGGTGCACGCGCGCCCGGCGCAAATCGCCGTCAACCAACAGCACCTTTTTGCCCGTTTGCGCCATGGCTACCAGCAAATTGGAGGACAAGTGGCTTTTCCCTTCTCCCTGCAAGGAGCTGGTAATCAGCAGCGGCGCATTATGCGCACCCGCCAAGGCAAAATCCAACATGGTGCGCACATTACGCACATTTTCAGCCACAAGAAAATTACCATCTTTCAGCAAGGTGGCGTATTCGCTTTCCTTCTTTTTCAGTTTTTCGTACGGGACAACCCCCAAAAAAGGCAGGCCGAGTTTTTCTTCCAAATCTTCACTGGATTTAACGCTTTGGTCTAAAAATTCCAGCACAAAAACAAGCATTAATCCCAACAAGCCGCCGCCGAGTAACCCGATAGCCAAATTGATTAATTTGCGCGGGCGGACCGGTTTTTCCGGCGTAACGGCAGGGTCAATCACGCGGATGTTATTGCCCGAAAATTGGCCGGAAAGTTCAATTTTAATGCTCTGCACCAACCGGCGGGTTTCGGTATTGATTTGCGCATCCACCGCCGCCAATTGGTTCTGCACGGAAATAACGTCCGGATGCTGCGTGGTGTATTTGGCCAACAACCGCGCGCGTTCGGCCGTCAGTCTGGCGGCCTGCTGCTTTAAGGTTTTAATAAAATCGCTATTTACCACCTGCGGCATAGAGTTTAACAGTTCCTGCTCGGCGGAACTGCGCTCGGTGCTTTCCAGTGCGGCAATGACGTCCTGCCCCATAAAAACGCGGTTGGAGACGTTATCCGCCACAAACGTATCGGTAAGGGTGTTGACAATATCCGCCGCCAAAGAAGGGTCGTACGCGGTAGCGGACACATTGACCAACCGGCTGCGGGTAATGGGAGCCACATCCAGGGACTTTTCCAGCTTTTTAAGACCGTTGGGGTTGGCAAATTCTTCCACTTGGCCCAATTTCATTTTTGTATACACCTTGCTAAGCAGGGAGCGGCTTTGCAACAGCTGGTACTGGGTGCGGTAGTAATCTTCTTCGCTGGCAAAAGAACCGTAGGGGGTGGCATCAATCTTGCCGGCGTCTTCCTGGTTAATCATCATCAGCGCAGTTGCTTTATAAGCCGGGCGCATCAGCAGGTTTACCAGCACTGCCGCCACCAGGCCCAACGCCACCATGGCCACCAACAGCCAAAAACGCTTAAAAACAAGGTTGATACAATAACTTAAATCCAATTCTTCATTCGTCGTATTTTCCATAAATTCCCCTAGAACATACTTTGCGGCACAAACACCACATCACCCGGCTGCAGGGCAATATCCAACGATTTGTTTCCCTGCTTGGTAATTTGGGTTACGTCCACATCCAAAGCCCGCTGTACGCCGTTTTCTACACGCAGCACGCGCACCTTGCCCGTGGCGGCAATTTCCGTAAAACCGCCCACGGAAGTAACGGCTTCCAACACGGTCAACGGCTTTTCCGGCGGAATTTCTATGGCGGCCGGTTTTTTGACCTGGCCCAACACATATACCGTTTTGTTGCCGTATTCTTTAATCAACACAGAAACTTGCGGATTTTTAAGATAGGTTTTTAAAGCGGAGGAAAGACTCGCTTCCGCATCAGCCACGGTCAGCCCCGCTACCCGGATGTTCCCCGCCAACGGGAACGTAATCGTCCCGCTGCCGCTGATGCGTTGGGTGCGTTCCATATTGTCTTCCATAAAAACTTTAATTTCCAGCAAATCACCGGGTTGCAAAAGATATGCTTCCGTGCGGCGGAACTGCTCTATGCCTTGGGCGATTTCCATCGTCCCGGCGGAAGATTGTTCCGGCACATGGGTACGTGCCGGCGTTCCGGCACAGGCCGCCGACAGAACAGCGGCACTCAACATAAGGAAAGATATTTTTTTCATTGGTTATATTTTATCAAAATATAAGCTATGTTTAGTATTTCTGCCCCTGTTTTTAGGGTTATTTTTGCGCCAGTGTGCGCAAATAGAGGCGGGAGAGTTCTTTTTCTTTGGGATATTTTGTCAGGTAGGAAACCGCCACCCGGTTGGCTTGGGCGCGCAGAGCGGCCCGTTCAAGCGGCTCCTGGGTTTGCAAACTTTGCTTTAAATAGGCGTTACCCAAATACAACGCATAGCGCGGTGCCGGATAGTGCTCCAACGCCTGCGCATAGGTCTGCACCTGGCGCTGGGGCAAGAGGCCTCGCCCGAATAGATGCAGCCGCCAGGCAATTGTTTTTTGCATCGGCACATAGCAGGCAACCCCCAACACCAGCAAAATTGCCGCCAAACATACGGGCGAAACGCCATACACCCGCACCTGCTCTTTGTCGTACGACGGGCTGCACGCCATGCCAATAATCCAAAAGAACAAAAAGCCCGTGGCAGGGATGAATAAATCAAAATCCACCACGCAGCCCACGCCCATTACCAGTAACGCCGATAACAGGGAGGCAAACAAAAATTTCTTACGGGTACGCAATCTTCGCAACCGCCCCAACGCCAGCACTCCAAACCACAGGATGCCCCCTGCCACGGGTAAAAAACCGCCCCACCCCAGGCCCAAAAGTAGTTCCAGCCAATCGCAATGCAGCCGCTCCACAAAGCTGGAAACCGGCCATTCCATATACGGCGTAATCGCCACCGGCAACGCCCCGACGCCAATCCCCCATACGGGTCGTTCTTTAAGCAACGTCCAGCCGGCGCGGTAAAGCATTTTCCTCGTTTCTCCCGAGGCCCCGCTCGCCCGGTGCGCAAAAGCGTTAATTTGCTGGGTATGCGTTAAAATCCACCCCGAGCACAACACAAGCGCCGCCAACGTAACCGACAGCCCTTTTAGACGGGTTTTCCAGCGCGACGGAACCCACAAAACGCACAAAAAAGCATAGCCAAAAAGCCCCGTCAATACCGCCAACATTCCCCCGCGGGAACGGGTAAACACCACGCCCAGCACCAAGCCGATAACCACCAGGACCAAAAACGTCTGCCGCCAGAAGAACTGGTTTTTCCGGCGTTCGGCCGCAAAGCGGGCATAGTCCAAAAAGCAGGCCGCCGCATATCCCAGCGCCACCACGGCGCACATTCCCAAAAACACGCCGGCGTGGTTGCGGTTTAAAAACGGGCCCATTCCCCCGCGCACCCCCGTCAAAAGACGGATATATTCCCCGTCCGGCAAACACAAGGCGCACAAGGCCGCCGCCAAGCCGCACAGGCCGACAGCCAGGGCAAACTGTTTTAACGCATAGGAACGGCCCGCCAGCTGCGACACAACCGCCGCCGCCACGGCATAAGTCATAAAAAGGGAAGCGTGCTCCCAGGTAAAAAGCGGCATAAGAGAGGCGGGAAACCACGGCACGGCAGAGAGAAGGGTCGTCGGGAAGGAGGCCTGCAAGGCGCAAAAGAGCACTAAAAAGCCCAGCGTGCCCAGCACGATTTTTAACAACGGCGTAACGGTAAAAGTACGGCGGTAGCAAAGCAGCCCCGCCGCCGTAAAGAGGCCCACCTGCAAGACGGAAAACGCCCACGGCTCCGCCCCCGCGAAGGCAAAGACAATAAAAAAGAGTAAGCTGCACGTCCAAACTTTTAAAAACGCACCCATATTTTTATTGTATAAAATTTGCTATAGTAGAAACGATGAAAGTCTTATTTATTTGTTATGCAAATGTGTGCCGCAGTTTTATGGCGCAGGAATTGCTCAAAAAGGCCGTGCCGGAGGCAGACGTGTTTTCCCGCGGGTTGTATGCAGACCCGTCTTATACGGTCCCTTCCAAAGTGTTGGCGTTTCTGGCCGAACAAGGGGTAACGCCCGCCCCGCATACGCCCGCCCCGTTGCAGGCGCAAGACCTGCAAACAGCCGACCTGATTTTACTGATGCAGCAACGCCACTTAGACCAACTGGCCGACCGCTATGCCCAGCACAGCGATAAAATGTATCTGCTAAACGATTTTGCTTTCGGGCAGGAAAAAGACCTTGCAGACCCGATTTCTCTTTCCGGCAAGGCGTTTAAAAAAGCCGCCGCGCAGCTGGCCCAGGCCGTTCAAGCCATTGCTAAACAGTTAAAAAATGGCAAAAATATCCAATAAATACCCCCAGACTTTCTGTGCTATATCGCTTCCGGATAATAGAACGTATTTCCATGGACTTCATGTGCCGCTGTACCCGTTTTAGGCTCGTTTCAATGCCCTGCGGATAAGAGCCGCATATATCTTGAGGGCTCCGTATATTTTATTGCTTTCCGAATACACTTGCCGGATTTCTTGATACAGCCGTTCGGATACTGTTTTCCGCTTACCGACTTTTCCTTCTAAATGCCTGTATATTCGGCTATGCGCTGTCCCCAATGTCCGACTCAGGATTTGTATAGGATATTTTCCTATTTGTTGTCCGATGAGTTTTAATCTTGCTTCCGCGCGAATATGGCTGTTGCTTTTTTAGGATTTCGTTCTCCATCTCTACTTGAGCCAACTTCTTCTGCAGACTGCGGTATTCGGCCACTGCTACTGTTTCTTCTTTCTCAATCAACCCAATTTGGCCATATTCCTTTTTCCAGTGCAATCTTTTGATTGGAGAGAATATAAACAATACCGTTCTGATAAATCCGCAGATGTACCGAAAACACTTATAAAACGAAAACATCAACTACTTTTCGGCGGCGCAAATTATCCTAAAATTCCCGCCTATGGCGTATGGGTTTTTAAGAAAAGGAACAGCACCTTTTAAGCAAGCAAACATTAGGTTTTTAATCTCGCTTGAACAAATCCCGCGTGTAAACCTTTTCTTTAACATCATCCAAACAAGAATCATAGCGGTTGGCAATAATGGCCTTACAGCGCGTTTTAAATGCCTTTAAGTCGTTTACTACCTCACTACCAAAGAAGGTGCTTCCGTTTTCCAAGGCGGGCTCGTAAATAATCACCGTAGCGCCTTTGGCTTTAATGCGCTTCATAATGCCTTGAATAGATGATTGACGAAAGTTATCACTCCCCGCCTTCATGGTAAGCCGGTACACCCCAATAATGGTGTGATGCTCTTGTTTAGGGTCATACTGGGTATCTTGCTGATAGTTATAATATCCGGCTTGCTTGAGAACGCGGTCGGCGATAAAATCCTTGCGTGTCCGGTTGGACTCCACAATCGCCTTAATCAAGTTTTGCGGCACATCTGCGTAGTTTGCAAGCAGTTGTTTTGAGTCTTTTGGCAAACAATATCCGCCATAGCCAAAAGACGGGTTATTGTATTGGTTGCCGATACGCGGGTCCAAACAGACGCCTTCAATAATTTGTTGCGTATTAAGGCCTTTAAGTTCGGCATAGGTGTCTAATTCGTTAAAATAACTGACACGCAAGGCCAAATAGGTATTGGCAAACAGTTTTACTGCCTCTGCTTCTGTATAGCCCATAAAGAGCGTGGGAACGTTCTGCTTAACGGCCCCCTGTTGCAGGAGTTCTGCGAAGGTATGCGCTTTTTCAGTTAATGCCTTATCTGCTAAATCTGCCCCTACCACAATACGGGAAGGATACAAATTATCATAAAGCGCATGGCCTTCGCGCAAAAACTCCGGGCTGAATAAAATGTTCTTTACTCCCATTTTTCCGCGAATTTGGCGCGTATAGCCCACCGGAATCGTAGATTTAATAACCATGGTAGCATTTGGGTTGTATTTTTTGACTAATTCAATAACTGCCTCTACTGCAGAGGTATTAAAATAGTTTTGTTGCGGGTCATAATTGGTCGGCGTGGCGATAATCACAAATTCCGCTTGTTCATAGGCACTTTTAGCGTCTGTGGTAGCAGTTAAATGAAGCGGCTTATGGGCCAAAAAGTCCTCAATTTCTTTGTCGGCTATCGGCGATTTTTTATTGTTAATCAAATCCACTTTTTCCGGCACGATATCAACGGCCACTACGTCGTTGTGTTGCGCGAGCAACGTGGCCAGCGAAAGCCCTACATATCCTGTTCCGGCGACGGCTATTTTCATTTTATTTCTCCTTACCATAAAAATCTTTGTACCAAACGGCAAATTTGCGCAGGCCCTCGCGCAAAGAGGTCTTGGGCTTAAACCCAAAATCGCGCTCTAAGGCGGTGGTATCTGCATACGTTATCGGCACATCCCCGGCTTGCATAGGTACCAATTCTTTATGTGCCTCAAAATCGTAATCTTTCGGCAAAATACCTGCTTGGATAAGTTCCTCTTGCAGTATTTGCACGAAATCTAATAGGTTTTCCGGCGAATTATTGCCAATGTTATATAACGCATACGGCGGTATAGGCAGACCGTCTTCCCCGTTTTGGCGCTTGGGTGCGCCTTGCATCACGCGGTAAACGCCTTCAACAATATCATCTATGCAGGTAAAATCTCGTTTGCAGTTGCCAAAGTTATAGATTTTAATCTTTTCCCCTTTAACAAGTTTATTGGTAAACCCGAAATAGGCCATATCCGGCCGGCCTGCCGGACCATATACGGTGAAAAAGCGCAATCCCGTACAGGGGATGTTGTATAGTTTGGCATACGCGTGGGCCAAAAGTTCGTTGGACTTTTTGGTAGCGGCATAGAGAGAGACCGGGTTATCTACTTTGTCTTCCACCGCATACGGCACTTTTTTATTAGAGCCATAGACGGAAGAACTAGACGCATACACCAAATGTTCCACACCCGGTTTACCGTTATCGTACGAATGGCGGCACGCTTCCAAAATGTTATAAAAGCCGATAAGGTTGGCTTCTATGTAAGCATCCGGGTTGGTAATAGAGTAGCGCACCCCCGCCTGAGCCGCCAAATTAACTACGATTTGCGGCTGATATTTGGCAAAAATCTCTGTAATGAGGTTTTTATCCGCCAAATTACCTTTGATAAACGTAAAGTTGGACAGTTTAGATAGTTGGGCAAGGCGATATTCTTTGAGCGAGACGTCATAATAATCGTTGACGCTATCTAGGCCGATAACCTGCGCGGAAGGATTTTCAGCACATACACGTTTAACGAGAGCCGCCCCGATAAAACCGGCCACGCCTGTAATAAAAATGGTTTTATGTTGCAAATTTATTATTGTTTTCGTCATTTGTGATTACCCCAAAGTATGAAATGCAAATTCTTTAATTTTTTATCTGTATAAAAAAGTAGTGTTCCTAAACCAGATATTTTGATGTATTAAATAGACGAGATAAGAAGTAGTCCCCAACCCAATCAGCCACTTCATTCTAAAAATAATACACAGGTGATGCAAAGATACAACCAGCAACACAACAGCCCCGCTTATAACCATCAATTGAGTCGGCGAAAACGTTTCTAACACAAATTTTGTTCCCAAAGCTACCGGCAAAGTAATATATCCCAAAATGTCCCTGCTCTGCCCGTGTATATCCGCTAGAGAAACCCCGATAATCAACACGGGTGCCGAATTGCCACCGATCAAACCATATAAACCATTTTTTAATAAATGGAGATAATTTAACGAAGGATTTAAGTAATGCAACCCCAGCAATATAGCTAACCACCCCCAATAAGCTACATGTCTATACTTACCAGGCAGTTGAATGATACATGAAAATACTAAAATCCCCGAGACAAGCGCGGTCAAATACCAATGCGCCTCGTCCACATACGGCATACCGATAAACCCGTTAAGCAACGGAATATTTAACATAAATTGCGTAAAAGTAACCGTTCGGGGAAAAGGCCAGATATGGGTAACTAAAAAAATAATACAAATAGATATGAAATACAAGGGGAACAGCCGACCAATTCTTTTCTTCAGATAGGGCATGCTATCTATAGAATAAGCGGGCACCAAAAAATAACCGCTAATTAACAAAAAGATTGCTACTCCGGCTAAACCCCATTGATCCATACCCAAGAAATGAGACGGCTCATGCCCGGGAATAAATAATTGTAAAAATCTCTCAAAAAAAGGATACGACACCACCAAGAGCAGCCCTATTCCGCGCAAGGCCTCTATATCTGCTATTTTTTGATTTTTACCCAGGATATCCTTCATTTTTTATCTTCTAAGTGAAATTTTTTAAGAAGAAATTCTTTCTTTTGAGCCGCATTTAATTTTTCAATCGCTAAAAAATCTTTTTTATGTTTTAGTATATATTCATCTATACTGCGGATAACTTTACACGGAACCCCAGCCGCTACGCTATTAGAAGGAATATCCCTCGTTACGACAGCCCCGCAACCAATAATTACATTATCCCCAATGTGTACCCCCGGCATGATAATACAATTCGTACCGATATGAACATTATTTCCTACGACAATAGGAGCCATAACATCTACATTGTAATAGGCAGGTTGGTAATGCCTGACTACCCAAACGCCCCCATCATGCGTTACAAAATTAACTCCCCAAGAAATTCTTACATTCGCTCCTAAACTTATCAAATACGGCTCGCTGCCAAAAGATACATCGGGCGCAATGTCCCCTCCTTCACCCGATATACGAACGCCTCTTTTGCGCAAGATTTTTACGCGCGTTTCACTAGAACCGAACCGCCATCGTAATCCCTCTAGTTTATTCATTAATTTATTGAGCAATTGATTCATAAATGTTTTCCTTCCTCTTGTGCATGTATTAAAAAACAATAATTACAATGCGGTTTAGCACCCAATTTAATTTTATAATCTTCATTTCCACGAGTTAAATCAAAATAACTGACGAGATGTTTTATCTCATCAATGACTCGGATGAATAGAATTTGTCCAGGGCTGTAATGATAATAGGTTTTATTCGTCGCTACACGAGAAATACATAAAGTCTGCCCATCGTTTGATAATGCTCCTTCACAAAACCCAGCAAGTTCGCCGTTAATGTGTACTTGCGCTAAAAACACCGGACAAAGCTGACTATACGAGGTAAGAGGGTCGTGGGAACGATATAATCCACTTATCTCAAGTATTCGTTTAATAAAAAAAAGAAGTTTTTTATACCACTGGGCACGCGAGTCACAATCTTGCCTACGCAAACGATATAACTTATACAATTGCGTAGCCTTTCTCGCAGACAAACACGTAAAAGAAACCGATACTTCACACTTCCATCCCTGTTTTTTGATACGGTTGCAGGCCGTTCGGTAAGTATTACGGGCACTTTTAGAAAGAGAATCATAAAAAGTAGGGGTATGAGTTTGTGTATCAACACACATACAAACAGATGAAGTTTTTTCGAAATATAATTTTCTGTGTAGTTTTTCTAATATAGCACAGAAGGGACTTTTTTCAGAAATTTTGGAGAAAACTAATTGATAGGCAGACAATTGCTGATGTAAAGACAATATGGCTTCTTCTACTAATTCTCTATCTTCGTTGGAAAAAATTGGAGACAAATAATCGCTAGAATCTGCATAACCTAACAAATGTATTTGGCAAAGTTCATTGTCAAAGAGCAACGGGAAAATAACCCGCTCCTTAAATACCCAATATTCCAATTTTTCACTTCGTACAAATTGTTTTCTTTGTTGTTTTTCCAAACATTCATTCCATACGTAGGATTGGTAAAACGAAAACCTTGTATTCTGATCATAAAGCGTTTGCCATAAACGCTTAATACAAGTTATAGAAGAATAAACCACAAAAGAATTCGTATTAATTTTCATATGTATTTAATACACGATTTACCCAAGTATGGATATTATAATCTGTCCGAATTTGTTCAGCCGTTTTACTAAGAAATACTTGTTCTTTTTCACTGGTCGCTTCAACAATAGCTTTTTTGCAAGCGGAGATATTTTCGCTAGCAAACACATAAGAAAGCGGATATTTTTTAGCCCAATTTACTCCCGCAATATCACTTATCACACAGGGCTTGCCCAAACTAAGCATTTCCAAAATAGAATAGGGAAATCCTTCCGAACGACTGGACGAAAGCAACATATCAGCGGCTTCGTGGTACCCAAAAACATTCTCCGTTGGCGGCAAGTAAAGTAAAAATTTTTCTCTTCCGCTACAAGACGTATGCGATGCTACCCATATGGGCATTTTTTCTACTGTCATTTCCCGACCACATATGATGGCTAATTTATAAGATGGATTTTGTGTATGTAGTTGCTTGATGGCCTCAACCGCAATATCCACTCCTTTTACTTTTGGAGACCAGCCAAAAATCTCACAAAGAATATCCCTCTTATCTACTCCATACTTCTTACGTATTTGCTCTCCCAAAATATGTTCGCAAGGCATACGTTTTATCGCCAACGCATTAGGTATCCAATAAATTTTAGCCGGATTATAATTTACAAATGCTTTTGATACGCTGATAAACCGCACACGAGCAGATAAAATTTTGTAAATCAACAAGTTTTTCAGTTTTATTTTCAAGCTTTGTTTCCCTGATGAAAAATCGGAATGCAGATGAATAAACACCTTGACATTTTTATTCAAAAACGCAAAAATCTCAAGCGGTATTATAGGGGCAAAATGAGAGTGAATAATAGTTATATGATATTTTTGAACTAAATCAGTGAGGTGTTTTATTTGCGTAAGCCGAGATGCATTAAAAGGAAATACATCAACTGTTTTACCCATTTGTTGCAATTGGGCAAACCAAACACGTTGCATGGCTTCCGCCGGAAAAACATAAACACACTGTCCGCCCTGTTGTTGAAATCCTTCTTCTAATGCCATTAATGACGGGATAAAATTACCACCATAAACAGCTTGGTATCCGCATAAAAACAAAATAACAGGTTTATTTTTATTCATAAAAATGATACCCTCTCAGGTGTAAATATTTCATTAAAATTCGTAGTGGCCGAAACAGGGAAAAATGGCTGTATTTAATATCTATAACCTCTATGTTCCCTACGCAATTATACGTATGACATCCCTCGGCAACAGGCAAACGAGAAAGCCCTTGAACTATAGATGGCGTCACTTCTTTTATATCGTTCTCTTCGTATTTCCAAGATACCGAGTTAAATAAAAATTTCTTAAAAACAATTTTTCCACCATATGTACTAACCCCAAACTGCGTAGGACGAATACTGTTCCCGTTATGCAAAAAAACATTCCCCGCAGGACGCCCAATACGGCAAGTATATTGCTGAACTTTTTTGATTGGCCCTAATCGTTTAGCCCCTAAATCCAATTCTGCTATACTAAGTGCATTATTAGCCCCCTTTGGCTCATAAATAAATACATACCACTTGCCATCTTGTTCAAAAGCAGTAGTATCTACTGCATGGAGATTTTGAGCCAATATGGCTTGCTTTTTCCATCGGGTAGGAAAGTCAATTGCTTGATATAATTCTATGGTTTTTCGTCCGCTAGTTTCTGGTATCATATACCAAGTATCATTCGCCTTAAATACATTTGGGTACGACACATGACACCCTAAATCAGCAATAGGCCTGGCATAACTATCCCCGCTGGGACTTATCTCCGCTAGTCCCAACACTCCGTGCGAAGTTTTCAAATCCATCATTTCACAAAACACATAGTATTTTCCATGCTCTTCTACAATAAACGGATCAGCACACCAATAGCGAGATTCACACCGCACGCGCTTCCAGAAACGGCCGGAAGAGGCAGCTCCCAACGAATCTTCTGCGTGTTTGCGTCTGTACAGACAAATCCATTTATTTTCCACAAAATATTTCTTGATTCGTGTTAACATGCGTATTCCCTATTTCTTACATCTGCCTTCAATTAATTTCCCGCACTTGACTTGTTGCCACACTAATTTCATCTCCTGGGGAAACATTACTTGATTTATGGTTATACTGATCAAAATGCTAACAACAGAAACCTTACAAGCCAAGAATATCCACGATAAGTAACCTATCTGTTGTAGCGAAAACGCGCTAGTACATAACCACATAAAAAACAGTACAATTATATCCACAAAAAAACATTTAATAAAAGATATCATATGGCGCTTCAAAATATGCCTTGATAAATACCACACGAAATATAACGTGCGATACAAAACTGCCGCTAATGTACCTATTACCACACCCACTAAACTAAGATAACGAACCAATACTATGGATAACACAACATTTATAACTGTTTCCAAAATGGCACTATTTTGCGTTTCCTTGAAATGTCCGGCGGCCAAAACAAGCGTAGAATAAGGAATACGCAAACAGAATAATGCCTGGGCTAAAACCAGAAAAGCAGAAAATACGGGAACAATATAATCAGCGTCTGTAACACCTTGGGTGTATACGACTACAAACGGAACTATCAATATTCCAGTAATACCAAATATCAAGGTCACTCCTGTGTGCACCAACCATTCAAAATGAGTAAAAACTATAGCCATCCTTTGCCATTCTTCATTAGCAAGCATATTTCCCAAAGTGGCCTGCATTCCAGTAGTAAGTGATATCATCAATTTTTGCATTCCATTTACAACTAAGTTATAAATACTATATACAGATACATTATCCAGTGTGGAAAAAATTGTTAGCACCAGCATATCGGTGCCGTTTAGTACCACACTGGCTATATGTTGTGCCAAACCATTCCATTTTTGTTTGATAGGCTCTGTCATCAATTTAATGTGATGATTAATCCGATAATGCTTACGTACATACCAAATCAGCAAAATCGGCTGCAGAATAAACAAAATAGCAGAAACAAATTTAACGAGATGAATTCCTGCTCCAAACTTCATCAAAACCACGCACAAAGCAGTGTTAACTAACAAGCAAACGCTATGTAATGCCGTCGGAACAAAGCCCAATTGGTCTGCATGTAATAATAAGCGATATGTAATCCCCAGGAAATAATGAGCAAAAGAACTGAGTGATATAATTAAAATTAAACTAGCAGTATAAATGTAACCAAACTCATTTTTAATAAGCAAAGGATAACCACACATTAATACGAACACATAGAGGGCAAGAAAAAAACCCAACTTGTGAAAAAAACGTTCTGCAGAACAAATAATTTGACTAATTTCAAGTTCATTCTTTTGGGCCAATGGTTTGTATAGTGCTGTTTGAACAACCGCCCCAACACCCATTTCACATAATACAATAATCCCTAAAAATTGCGTAATAGATGCTTGCAGACCATTTATTGCTGAACCATAAGAGGTTAAGAACATACGAGGCAAAATAAACCCGCAAATGATTATTACCACTTGGTCTATCAAAGCCGCAAGTGTATTAAAAAATAATTTTTTTGAACGAGTTAGAACGCGCATATCTTTATATTGAACGTTTTTTTTGTGCTAAATAACGTTTGTTAATTCTAATTTGAATAAAAAATATCATGATGTAAAAATAGGTATCTTTGGAATAATATGATACTGCCCCCCATATTTAAACCATGAATGAATTGCACCAGATTTTGCATTTAAAAACCCTCTAATAAAAACGATAGGGGTTAATAATACTTCCCCGTAATTGTAGAATCATGTAAATAAATAAAAATCCGATAAGCCCATTGGTGATGATAAAACGCAATAGATAAGATCCCCTTTGACTTATACGGTAACGAAAATGGTATAACATGTTTGGCAAAAGAATGGGAATGAAAATAAGTACTAGCGGTAGTGCACGCGCAAGAGGTGTGAATGTACAAATTGCTTCAAAATATAAGCAAACTAACAGTCCCCATATCAATAGATTATATAGAAGGTTTTTGGTTAAATTAGAAATATCACATAAAACACATAAGAATCCGGCAAGCAAAAACAGTAAAATAATCATATTATTAGCTGCAAATTCATTAGTCATATAATGTGATTTTCCTAATAAAGTGAGTAGTGGGGATAAAAAGCTAGTTCCAGATACGGCAAATACTCCCAAAATACCAAGAGCTGTTACACAAAGTAATGAAAACATTTTTCCATTTAATGGATAATAAATTACTAAGGACAAAGGAATCCACAGAACTGCTACCCGATGGAATGTAAAGGCCAGCAAAATGAAACACACACTAGGGATCAAACGTTTTTTCAACAAGAAAGGAACTGCACATATTAAAATGCTAACAGCAAGGGATTGACGCAAAATACCAAAGTTATAGAAATATAAGTTAGTACTAATATAAATGAGAAAACTCAAAGCAGGATTTAGTGAATAACGATATATGAATATTCCTACTGGAACAATGGTTAATAGCGCACTAATAACTAAAAAACCATGATAAGAAAACCCAAGATAACAAACAATCCAATTAAATATCACATACCCGCTTTCAATTCCCATCCCGATAGCCAAATCTGCCGTGGAAATGAGGTGCAATCGGGACCACATATTATCCCAAGATAAAGAACCGATATAATAATACATTTCTTGATATGCTATTAAATCGGGGCCTAAATCATTGGCACGTAAAGCCAAGATCAAAAACAATTGTAGCGAGACCAACCCAACAAAAATTCCCTTGTTTTTTATCATCCAATTATATACATATATAGAAAAGAAATTAGCTATATAGACTAACATAATTTTCCTCTCCAAATACCAATTGCACGAATTGGATGATTATTTGTTCAATGTTATAGCCTGCTTGACTCATTTGTTGCGCGAATTGTTGACGGTTTCCCTGGACTTGCGTCTCGACTATTTCTAATGCCTTTTTCGCCCATTGGACCGGAATTTTTTTTAGACTCATAAAGTGTACAAGCTCGGTTTGGTGTACTTGCGTGGTAATCGTATCAGAAATTAAACAGGGCAAGCCGTTAGTTTGAGCTTCAATAACAGTATTAGGCATTCCTTCAAAAAGAGAGGGGAAAATAAGCAAGTCCATACCACTCAGCAAGGTTGGAATGTCGGTACGTATTCCCAAAAATTGGACATTATCTTGTAGATGTAATTGAATTACTTGGTCTTTGATCTGATTTTCCAGTTCTCCTTTACCAACCAGCCACAAAACAGCATCTGGACGTAACTTTTTAATTTCAGCAAAAATTTGTAATAAAAATTTATGATTCTTTTGAAAATTAAATCTCCCAACATGTCCCACAACAAACTTATCTTGTACGTTTAGTTCTTGGCGAATTTTTTTACGATTTTCTGCGGAAAATTTAAAAAAGTCGGCATTTAACCCGTTCGGTAAAATACAAACATTGTTTAACATTCCAAAAGTAAATTGGGCCGCTAAATCCGACGGGGCAATCTTGATATTTACCACAGCCATAAGCACCCGACGTAACAGCTTGTGTAAAAACAACATGTAAGAAGGATAATTTGCACTAGCATTACAAGACCGAAAAACACGTACTTTAGCCCCGCTTATCCATGCCAAATACAAGTCAGGTATTTCAAAAATCGTACTTCCCAACCGCAAGACATATGTGTAAGGATGCAAACGTAACAATTTCCAAAATTGTTGCAGATATTTGAACGGATGTTTTGTTTTCTGTGGCAAATGATAGATGACACCGCCTAACTGGCGAATCTCATCTTCATAAAAATTATGATTCTGATTACAAATACAAAAATCCATTTGATATTTCGTACGATCCAACTGGCGGTATATTTTCATCAAGAAAGTTTCCGCCCCGCCTGTATTCATATTCGTAACTATACATAAAAGTCGTTTCATAAGCTGTTCAAACCTTGCAATATCTGCGGTAAAACTTCTGCTTTTGTATAAACTTTCCCAGCTGCCAAACACGTTTTTCTCATAGCATAAATTTCTTGTGGATGTGTTACGGCAAAATTGAGCCATGTTTTTAGTTCCTGCGGCTTATCCAAATCATAAATAAGACCGGTCTGTAAATGTGCAATCATTTCATCACAATATTTCCACCGACGAGCCAAAATGGGAAGCCCGGCACAAAAAGCATCAATCACAGTACCGGGCAGTCCTTCGCCGTACCAGCGCGTCGGAAACAAAAGCATATCATAATTTTTTAATACCCCCACACTATCATTGGGCGCTATAATACCACCATAGACACAAAATTTTTCATATTTTTTGCACAGTTGCTTAAATTCCGTTTTATATTCCACCGCTACTGGGCCGTAAACCGTTAGCGTGGCCCTGATCTTTTTTTGATTTAATTCCGCAAGCGCTAAGATTGCATCCGTAACCCCTTTTTCTTTCATTACCCGGCTAAACGTGCAAAAACGCATAGGACTACTAGTTCTCAACGGCAATTCTGACGCCGTTAGCGGCAAAATTTCTTTAAAATTAGGCAAATATATAGCATTTGCCACCCCCTGCTCTTGTAATTTTTTCGCAATTAAACGGCTTTCAACCCAATTTGCAGCAAACGCACTTATCTGTTTTTTAAAACGTATGTTTTGGGCCGCTTCGTCGGCTAATCGGCCGCCAACGGAATCATGGTAAATTTGCTTATTCATATATTTGGCCAAAGCGTACAACACCGGGAACAAAAATTTCCGTCCATTAGCAGACAGCAACACAATGTATTTTTTGTACGAAAATAAACTGCTCCAAAAACGCCACGCAAAGCGCAATGGATGGCATCTTAAATCATATGTATCCAAGGGATAAACAACTACACCCTCCGACAACAATGCGTGATAAAGGGTGCGGGTTTTGACAGTTTGACCGTCATTAAAGGTTTTATTTCCGCCGAAATGTCCCAAAATAACTACGTTCATATTAGACCTGTAATTTTTTCCCCATCTTTTTTATAAATTCATCCGTAAAATAAGGAACCACACCACACGCCGGTGAAAAAGTCAGTTCGCCAAAATAAATCTTTCCTTGCACTTCGTACAAATCTACTCGCACGAATGAAAAATCGACCGACAATGTACGGGAAATTTTAAGCATATTATTCAAATATTGGGGTTTGGCAATTTTTTCCATACCCACTATCTCTAATCCACTGGACTGCAAATACTGATTTTGTGTGTGCCAATTTACGTCAAACAAATCAAGTGTTACTTGCATCCGACGGCCTTGGGCATTGCGCTCACTACATACCAAAATAAATGACGGCTCACCATTTAAGCAATGAATTTTATAATCCGCAAGCCCACCAGATATGTCTAGCAATTGTTCTGCATAAATGCGGTGTGGAACGGGCTTATAATGTGGCTCCATAGAATATGTTCCATAAGTTGTATCTAGCCATTTCTGTAAGGTGCGTTTGCAGGAAGGGATGTCTAGTTTTGATTTGTCTGGCACAAAATAATTCATTTTACAGCCATGCGTGGCTTTTAAGATAAACTCATTTGGCAAAGAATCAAAATTGATATCTTTAACACTGGTCCAAGGCCCGCCCAGCGTAGGAATTAAAATGTCCGATAACCCTTTACTCGCAATATATTCTCGCACCGCCCATTTATCGGTACAGGTTGACATCAAAGGCGTGCTTTTATGCAGAAACAAATAAGTGACCTTATCTGCCAATGTTTTCGGGTTTTTTAGATTTAATTTTCGCCGGAAACGAAGATACGCATCAAACTGTTTAGCAAAATCTATGCCCAACAGAAGAACTAATACTTTAAGCCAGCAACTATATATTTTTTTAAGCATTTTTCTCTCTATTATTCATAATCCAACCCAGAATCAACTATGTCTGTTTTGGAATTTTGCTTCAAGCCAACTCTTTTAATGCCAATCTTTGTACCTTTGATAAAAGCCCAACAACATATGTACCATACACTTTTTACTACTCCCAATTTTTCAATATGGTAATATAAATCCCAGTGGTAAGACAATAATGTCAGTTTGTTCCGGCTTATTGAAGATTTGCGAACCCTATATTTCCCCAATACATTCGGCATACCATAACACGCATCTGTTTTATGCAGAATTTGGAGCCACAGGGCAAAATCGTTGCGCTTTTTAATACTTGGCACTTGCTGATCACCAATCACGCGGCGGTCGTACATCACTGTCAGATTACCTATGGGACAAGAAAGGCGAAGCATTTTGTCATAATTTGTTTTTTCCGGAGGGATGAGGGCCACTCCTTCGAAGGAATTATCTTCTTGAATCAACTCATATCCCGTAGCAGAAAAGGCCACTTTATTCTTTTTCATAAAGTCAATCTGCAGGGAAAGTTTATCCGGCATCCACAAGTCATCACTATCTAAAAATGCCACATAAGCCCCCTTGGCCTGTTTAAGCGCCATAGAACGGGCTGCGTCAGGGCCGCTATTCTTTTCCAAGCAAGTATAATGGATGTTGGGATATTTGGCTAAATACGGTGCCAAAACGGACTTTGTATTGTCTGTACTGCAATCATCCACAATAAGGAGTTCCCAGTTCTTATAATGCTGCGCAAGCACGGATTTAAGAGAATCTTCAATAAAAGCGGCGCAGTTATAAGTTGGCATAATGATACTTACAAGTTCTTTCATAACGTCGTCCCTGCCTTGTAAATCCATTTTTCCACAGACTTCCCCCATCATTGCAAAATTCCTGCAATAACCTGTCCTTCCAAACAAGAATATGCAAGTCGTCGGCAAAAACCATAAAACCAACCACACATCAACTTCCGGCCCAAATACCTGCCCTTGGGATTTGCCCTACAAAATCTCAAAACAGATTTAATGTGTATTTTACCACTTATTGGGAGTTTATAACCCTGCTCCCCAGTGCACAACATTTCACCCATATTCTAGCAAAAAACAATTACTCCTACAAACGCCACGCCCCTCGCAAAATTAAGAATTTCCGCTCATCTAATATCCCTGACTTCTAAGTACATAAATTGACAGCAACCACAAAACTATCCGCTGTTGGAATATCACAGGACAGAACCTTGCAGATTACGCAAAAATTATCAAGGGCGGAGAATTTATCCTTCACGCCGACTAGATAGCAAGGGCAACAATAGTTCCTTTATTTTTTAGGATTTCTTTCTCGCTCATATTCAGTTCGTGGACGCACTGGGCACACGCTCCGCTGCTCGGCAAGGTTTTCGCTAATTGATATACACCCTTAAAATACTCAAAACTCTCGTTTAATTCTTCCATTTCCCATTGGAAATGCGCTTTTTTGAGGGCCTCGGTTAGCATATCGCCGTGCTTGAACTCCCGCTCCACCGTATCGCACTCGCTTGTCTCTGTCATCAAGTCCATATATTCTTTAAGAGGGAGCTATCTATCATCTCTTCCGTCACATACCCCTCTTTCATTAGCCACCCCATAAACAGTTCTGCTTTTTCCTTGCGTTGGCCCTTTTGGTGGATGTTAAATAATAAGCTTTTGGCTCTGTATATCGCCGCGTAAGGCCTTATTAGTTAATTGTCTTGCAAAACCCTGCTCTTTGGTAATTTTAGAGCCGTCCGTTAGGGTAATGAATGAGTTTAGTTCGCGCTGGACACAGGTATAGATACTATTTTTACTGCCCTTGGTGCGGCCTTTGGGGTTGCCGCTTTGGCCGGGCTTGAATTGGGTGCTTTTAGGCGGCTTACCACACCCTTTTTATTAGTTTCTTTACCGATAACGGCAAAATCCACGCTACATTAAATCATATTTTCTATTTTATATCAACTTTTTCTATTTTTAATAGAAATTGACCGAATAAGTGAAAAGAGTTATACTATCTGTATTGGAGAAACTATGCTTTCGGCAAAACAAAAACAAATTTTAGAAATCGTCCAACAGAACCCGCAAATCACTTTGGCACAACTCGCCCAAGCGGTTGGCTTAAAGTCGGTCAGCACCGTGCATGTGCATATCCGCAAACTGATTAAAGAGAACTTTTTGGAACGCAACGGACACGCACTCATTGCCACCCATAGACCCGTGGATGAGTTTACCCCCATCCCTTTTTACGGCTTTGCCCAACGCGGAGATACAGATATTTTTGCCGAAGAAAATGTGGTGGACTATGTGAATATGCCCACCAAGTTTTTGCCTACCCCTACGCAAGATTTGTTTTTTATTAAAGCCAAGGGCGACTCTATGGAGCCGACCATTAGCGACGGCGATATGCTGATGTTCCGCAAAACGAGCGAATTACCCCCGGTTGGAAGCGTAGTATTGTGCCGTCGGGTGGACGGGCTTAAAATTAAGCGCCTTGGGCAATATAACACCGAGAATGGCCCCGCCTATCGCTTGGTATCGGATAATAAGGCCAAATACGAACCGTTCCCGGCGGATGATTCCGTCCAAATTTTAGCCAAACTTGTCAGGATGAATTAAGATAGGGAATCAAACTGTGACAAATTGTCACGCTTTGAAAGCGGAAAAGGACCAAGCCGAAGGCGCACAAGAAAATAAAGAAGCTGGGCGCAAAGGCGGCCAATTAGCCAAACAAGCTCGCTTGCAATTTGAAGAAACTACTGGAACGAAGGTGGTTACATCCAAGAGTTCCCTGTCGGACTTTACATCGAAGAAACAGATTAAAAAGGAATAATTTGAATGCCTAACAAAGAAATAAAAGAAATTGTATTTGAGCTCATATCAAACAGACGAGAAGGTGGCTATTGGGATTTTAAAGAAAAGTGGCACAACAATAAAGCAGAATTACTCCATGATATTATATGCCTAGCAAACAATTTAGAAAATCATGATGCTTACCTAATTTTTGGCATCAATGATAATGCACAAATTATTGGTCTTTTCACAACAGAGAATGCTTTGAACACGCAACAGCTCAACGATTTCCTGCGTAGCAAAAAATTTGTAGGCGATTTTCGACCTGAAGTAATTGTTGATACTCTTCTAGTGGATGCCAAAACTTTGCATGTGGTAACTATAAAAAATTCACGCAACACCCCTTTTGTTCTCCGTGAAAAATATGACGATGGGAAGAAATGTGTACGAGAAGGAAATATCTATACAAGAATTCAAGACTCCAATACGCCTATAGATTCTACTGCTGATAATGACAAAGTAGAATATTTATTTAAAAAACGTTTCCGTTTAGATGCAACCCCGCTAACAAAATTAAAATACTACCTTTCCTCACCGGAACATTGGATTATAAGCGATGAATATAGCGGTCGTTATTATTATGAATTTGAACCGGAATTTTCGCTAGTTTTATTAGGAGAAGATACCAAGCACCAAGATTTTTTATCTAAAATTTTTCCGGACAAGGATGCCACTTGGGAAAGAGCTGATTTTAAGGTTTACGATCATATTATTCATTCGCAATATCACGTCGGGCTAGATGGATACCGCATGCATATCGCAGTACCTCATCAGGAATTTATTCCATCAAGCAATAGAAGAAAATGGTTTAAGTATTTTTATGTCGTTCAAAACTCATTATTATGGTTCTTTAATAAATTTATTCAAACCCACTCCGTGAGTAAACATTTAGAAATTTTCTCCAAATTAATAAATCAACACATTATCATTTTTCGTTCAGATGAAGAACGAACCCAATTTCATAATTACTTAGAAAAAAATCCTAAGTTAATTGTTGCAGGAATGAAGAAAATTGATTCTGCACGAAGCATTTCCGATGAATGGACAAAAAATGATGAGTTAGATTATAAATCCACACAAGCAATTAAAACAATTTATGATAAATGGAAAAGAAACTCACAATAAACAATGCTTCCCTGCACGTTCCCTGTTACTCTGAGTAGGGAATTTGAGAGTGTTTTTGCGGCTATTCCTCTCAATAGAGTGGGAATTTCAACAACCCCTCAAATCCAAAGGATAAACTTTTCAAATGCCTGTTTTTTGCCTGTTAATTGCCTGTTAAACAGGGAATTGCGCCCCCACACGGCAGGTCTAAGAACCGGCAATCCATCAAAATTTTCTGCCCCACCATTTTTTAAGGCACTCTTGGTGGGGTGCCTTTTTTATTGGAGTGTTGGGTTGGCCTCCGACGGAGCGCGGCCGGAATTTTCATCCATACAGGTTTTAGAGTAGTATTTATAGAGACAAACAAGGCCCGTTTCCGAGCCTTGTTCTCTAACGGGGAATTTGGGAGGATCCACTTCACGGACTCCACGCCTTTTCCTGCGCCTCAAAATTGCTTTCCCTTTCAGCCAAATTCATCAGTTCTTTTAAACTCATAGTACGCGGATTGTTATATTCCAAAATATCCGCCACTATGCGCGGGGATAAATAACATAAATTGACATACCGCGCAATCGTGCGTTTCATCATGTGCATTTCTTTTTCCAAAGTTCTCATTCCCCCGCCGCGTTCGCTTATCTTTTTAAGTTGCCACCCCCGTGCCAAGGCGCGCACTAAACTTTCGTTCAGTTGCCGTACAGTTAAAATGTTGCGCCCCGTCCCCTCCGCGGCCGTATTAATCAGTTGACAAAGATAGCCTTTTTATAGTATAATATAAATATAAAAGAAGTATTCCTGTTGTATATCCACTAAAAAACCTCGTTGTATCAGCTACCAGCGCCTCTCGGTGCAGGTCTTGTTTCTACAAAAAACTGCCGTTTAATCTCATCAAAAGGGGGCTCCATGCCTAAACGAAACATTCACTTCATTTGGCGCCAGCGCGGACAAAATGAAGAAGATGAAATAATCCGAAAACAAAATCAATCCCAAGAAGAAAAACCTTATACTACCTTGGAATTGCGTATCCCAAAAGATAAAAGGGAATGGGAAAATAACACGTCGGATTTCTTTGAGAGATATCCCGACAAAGAAGAAGACTATCAACTACACCCTTTGCGCAAACAATACTTAGAAAACCGTCTCAAAGATATTGATTATCAAGAGCGCCAGCAAATGATGCAAGACGGTTTTACTACAGCTATGTATGGTAAAAAAGATTACACGCAAGAGAGAGATGATATTATGAAAGAACTGATGCAAGGGAAAGGATCTATCAATGATACGGCTAGACAAATGGCTGTTAAAATCAATCCCAATACTCCTGAACCTATAAAGAGAGAAATCTCACGTTTCCAGCGTGAATATCCAAATGAATATAGAGATTATATGAAACAGATACAAGATGACAAAAAAACATGGGGACAAATTGACCGAGATATTCAAAGTGGTAAAATCACTCCGCAGGAACTTTCCGATACTCAATGGCAAACCATGTTAGACACCAATGCCCAGGATTTGGAAAAGGCAAAAAAAGAAAGGAATTCTTATTGCAACTATTATGCGCGTGAAAGGCTACTCCAACAAGGAATTTATATGCCGCCAGGTCAAAACGCTAATCAAATAAAAGATCACATGGATAATCATCCTCAAAATTGGGAAAAAATTCCCCGCAAGACAGATAAAGAAGGGACCCCCACCGAACATTTGGACCACCAAGCCGCACATAATGCTGCTGCCAATGGAGATACTGTTATTGTGGCTTACAAAAATCCTAATCCTGCAGCTCACGGACATATTGCCGTAGTGAACGGAGAACAAGAAATGCAAACATCAGGCAAGGATTATTGGAATACAGATGTGCCGCAAATAGATGGCTATCATTCTTATGGTACTGATAAGGGTATTAAAACCGAATCTTTATCCCAACAATTTACAAAAGACAAAGAACCTGATATGGATTATTACCGCTACGTAGGAGAAAAAAAAGAACCCCAACTCCCTGAGCACGACAATAAAAATAAATCCAAGAAAAAATAATATTGTATACTAGGGCTATGAAAAAATTATTCATAGCCCTGTTGTTTGTAAGTATATTTCCGCTGTCCGCCTCTGCGGACCCGCTGCCGTTAAATCAGTATGACCGCAATAAAAAAGAAATCAAAGCTCCCGTTTACACTCGTTTTCGGCCCTTTTATTATCCTCAACAAGACCCTGACGGAGCTTATATACTGGCCGAAGCGACTGCCTACAATGAAGGAACCTCATATTACATAATTGATGAAAATTTATATATGTCCTTTGAGGATTTCTTTTTATATATTCCCTCTACCAAAACACTTCCTCAATTAGAAATTTTAGACTTTTGGGTAACCGGTGAAGAATATCGCAACTTTCGCAAGGAGACATTAGATAAATTTCGTGTTCATCCCACCGATGCAACTAAATTTACCTTATCTTGCGGCCCGAACAAATCCGTAACATTTATCCCAAACACAGCACTTTATTCCAAAGTTACTTGGGTTGATAATGGCACAGAATATCCATTTACACTAAGGGAATGTCCTATTTCCACCGATTACATGACAGACCGAACTTTTGCATACTGTGACGACAATATCCTTTATTATGATGGAGATGAGTTTTTCTCGGATATACCGAAAGATCAGCAGGTCAGCGGAATTTTTTTCTGTGATTTAAAAAACCGTACACGGGGAATGTATGCCGTTAAACCACTAAATGACAAAGAGCGGCTATGGCCTTACAATCCCATGGGCATCCCCGGCACAAACTGGATTATTTACGCCAAAGAATCCTTTGACAAAAGAGAAAATGCCCTTGAGCAACTGGTGGTACGGTCCAAACTGACCCAAAAACAGGCAGATAAAGCTGCTAAAGAATATCAACAACGCTTAGAAAAATTCCAAAAAGAAAAACAGAAAAAATGAAAAAATTATTCATAGCCCTGTTGTTTGTAAGTATATTTCCACTGTCCGCCCCTGCCAATGACACCGCCGGATATGTTTTGGCGGTGTCGTGTTTGAAAAACAAGACGGCATTAAGATGCAAGTAGAAGCGCTTTATATTCGTCCGAAATGAACAAGGCCCGTTTCCGGGCCTTGTTGCGTACACACAATTAAAAAATCAAACTACCTGTACAACCGTTCCACATACGGCCAAATAATTTTCTTCAATAAATTACTTGGGGCCGCGTTTACAAGGGCCAACCACCTATTTGTTGCATATAAACTCGTTTTATCTATCATCGCACCGGTCCCTATATCATACACCTGGACATTAATGCGCACCTTATCCCGCAGGCCGGACCAGGGCGTATTTCTATCTTCCCAATGCGTAATGACAGGATACACTAAAATTTGTGCGTGGATATCCGCCGCGTTTTTTTTAGCTTCTGTTAAATTTTGCACTTTTTCACCTAAAATAACATCGTCACTATGACGAGAAAAAGCTTCAAAAAAAGAATGTTGGACTTGTTGCCCCGAGTATTCATATTTAATATTTTGGTAGATGCCATCTTTAGGCAAAGAAATATAAATTTTTTGCGTTTCCCCGGCATTCAGCGGCACACCATTTTGGACATTTAACTTTTCTATGGTGGCCGTGGCACACGCACTACAAAACAAAGCAACCGCTAAAACAGTAAATAATCTTTTCATATTTTCTCCTTTTTTACATAGTATCATAATTCCCTATTTTTAGTTTTTATATTCCAAAATATCCCCCACAATGCGCGGGGATAAATAACACAAGTTGATACACCGCATAATGGTGCGCTTGGTCATGTATACTTCCTTTTCCAAAGTTCTTATTCCACCACCACATTCGCTTATCTTTTTCAGTCTATACAAAAACATGCCACCTCTTTGCCTGTTTTACTAGTGAGGACCTAGGACCTTTTTTCATAAAAAATGGGTCCTTTGGCCCTTATTTTCACGGGGATTAATTATCTATAATATGGGTATGAAAAAATTGTTTTTGTATTTTTTTACTTTTTCAGTGGTGTTTTCGTTGGTGGAAACGCCCGTTTTAGGCCAAGGGCTCTTAAAGGGCGCCCGAGGCGTTTCGCGCGCGAGTGAAAATGCCGCCCGCCGTGCAGGCAACGCGGCCGGAAACCTCCCCACCGCGGCACGCAGGCTCCCCGTCCCCGCAGTCCGTCCGGCGGTTCCGGTTGTCCCCGCCACCCACTTGGAACGCTTGATTGACACGCACAAACGCCCCCTTTTTAAACTTCAGCGCATGCTGGGTGTTTCGTCCCATAAAGCCGCCGCTAATTTGCACCAATGGGGTGCACAGCCCACCCGCTATGTCCGGCCTGTTTTAAGCCCGGAGCTGACCTTCACCGTGCAGGATTTTTCCGAAGTGATCCCCCCGGTAACGTCAACCAAAGACCTACCCCCTCTCCCATTTATTAAAAAACCGGCCTATATTTTCCGCGGTATGGGTCTTGGGGTGGACGGAGACGCCATTCGCAACATTTTGACCAACGGACTCCGCACCGCCAACGTGAGCACAGAAAACGCAACGCTGCTCCTCTCTATGTCTGGCGGGCAGAACCACTATGCAGCCGCCCATGCGGTGCAGCACCCGCGCATTAACCTCACAAACAATCCAAGCGCTGCCGTCTATTATGCGCATCGTTACGCAAAGCTTGGGCTTGCCACCGTCGTAGTAGTGAAATCAAGCGCCGTGACAGAAACAGGCGAAATCATCGCCACGGAACAAGATATTCCGGCGGAAGATATTGTTTCTTTTGTAGCGCTACTGTCTGTTGACGGAGAGGCTACGTGGTGCCAAATTGAACTGGCAGAAAACGGTTTTAAAGTAACACCATTTAAATTCAAATAAAGTTTGTCCAAGGGAAGGTCCATGCAAAATACAAATAGGGTGTACATCGCAGCAGTTGCTGGGTTGTTCTTCGCCTTCGCTCCGTCCGTATGGGCGCAGGTTCCTGTCCGTGCCTTGCGGAATGGCCTAAAAGCTGCACAACGTACCGGGGCAGAATTAGTTTCCCCCTGGACGAAAGTAAAAATCTCTCTTCCCACCCAGAGTATGCAACTCATTCCGCCGAGCAAACCACAGCCAAACGCCCCGTTTGCCCAACGGGTAGCCCTGCGTTTCCCGGCAGCATCGCTGCAGTACTATCGCACGACAAGAGGCATGTCACGAGAACAAGCCCTGCGTGAAGTCGCCCGCCTGCGCGTAGAAAGTGCCGTCTCAGAAGCACGGGGCACACACGCCTGGCCGCAGGTGCTCAAGGAAGGCGCCATCACGGTGCCGGATTTTAACGGCCTTACGTTAGACGGCTTTATGGGAAGGCTCGGCACCCCGATCCCCACCAGCAAAATATACCTTTACCGCGGCATGGGACTCCAAGAAGCAGGCCTGCGAAACATCCTTAAAAACGGCCTTCGCCCGGAGGATTCGGGTTCTATGTCAAACGAAGTAAATGTGCAAACCCACTTATGCAGCTCAGGCACCATGCCAACCTCTTCCTATGTGCTGGAAAAAATTGACACCCGCCAAACCTTCCTGACGACCCGCGCCGAAAGCACCTTGCACTTTGCCGCCTTGAATAGTTTTCAGGAAGGCCGCATCCCCGTCATCGTCACGGTACGCAACTGGCGCACGCCGGAAACGAGCGTTTTTGTAGCCATACGGGAAACGATTCCCGCTTCGGATTTTACAGAAGTTTCCGCCTTTATAAAAGGCCCCGATGGGGAACCCCTTTGGTGCCGGGTGGAATTGGCGGCGGACGGAGAATCGTTTGTCTTCACTCCGTATGCCCCGCGCCCCTAAATCTTTTTTGAACATAAAAATCCCGGGTACATTTCACCCGGGATTTTTTATTGCCTTAAAGATGCCGCGACTATTCGTACAGCACCGCGCGGAATTCGGCCGATTTATTAATGTTTTTAAACATCCAGCCTTTCTGGTCCTCGTCGTAAAGCGAATCAAAGTTTTTAAAGTTGCGCCGCACGGCTTTATCCAAATTGGCGTACATATTTTTGCGGTCTTTTTTGCCCAGCCAATAAACGCCTGCCAAATTGACGTAAGGCGTCGGCACCGAACCGTCCAGCTTAATGGCCCGCTCCAAATCCGCCTGGGCGCCTTTCCAATCCTTAAGTAACATCTTTACGTAACCGCGGTTGTTGTAGGGAATGGCCCACTTGGGCGACAGCTCCAGTGCGCGGGTGTAATCCGCCAGGGCCTGCTTGAATTGTTTCATCTCTTCGTACACCAGTCCGCGCCGGTTGTAAAAAATAGCCTCCGGCTGCAAGCTAATTAGCACGGAATAATCCGCCACCGAGGCTTCGTAATCCCCCATATCCTTAAAGGCGCTGGCCCGGTAACGGTAGGCCTGTGCATAGCCTTCATCGCGGTGAATGGCCTTGCTGTAGGCGCTGACGGCCTCATCCAACCGGTTTTGGTTGGAAAGCACCCGTCCCCGCCAAAAGTGGACATCGGCCGAATCGTCCCCCGCCGCCAACAATGCCTCTATTTGTTTTTGCGCCGCCTCGTAGCGGTAGGCATTCAGGTAAATGGGCACCAGCTCACGGGAAAGCGCCGCAGTGGGTTTGCGCGCCCCCAAATAACGCTGATAGTCCGCCAAGGCTGCAT
Organism: uncultured Elusimicrobiales bacterium; assembly: GCA_934667625.1. Classification (GTDB taxonomy): domain Bacteria; phylum Elusimicrobiota; class Elusimicrobia; order Elusimicrobiales; family Elusimicrobiaceae; genus Avelusimicrobium. The sequence goes on along the minus strand of CAKUMH010000005.1, from coordinate 11,189 downwards.
CGTATTTGGCCAAGGCGGCGTTCGCACGGGCACGGGCCAAATAAAAATTACGGTAAGCGGGTTTGAGCGAAATAGCCTTGGTTAAATCCGCCAACGCCAGTGCCGGCTTGTCCATTTTTTGATAAGCCAAGGCGCGCGCATAATAGCGGAAGGGATCCTTGGGCCGCAGCGAAACCACCTGCGAATAATCCCCCAAGGCCTGCTTGTATTTACCCAAAGCCAAATAGGCATCCGCCCGATAGTGATAGGCATCGGCCATTTTGGGAGCCTGCGCCGTTACCCGGTTCAACAGCTTAATCTGCACCGCCGGATCCGGCTGGGCCTTGGCCTGGGCAAACAACTGCGCCGCCGTTTGCGCGCAGAGCGGCAGAGAAACAAAAAGAAGTCCGATCAAAGCAAAAAACGTTCGTTTCATTTTATCTCATCCAATAAAGAAGTAAAAAATCCATTCCCAGCACCGCCGCCCCGACGGCATACAGCAAATAGAGCAGCACGGTGGAGAAGAAACGTAAATTCAAAAATACAGCACCCACTAGTGTGGTCCGTCCGGCAAAAAGCTTGCCTAACTGTACGGTTTTTCCGGCGGCGCGAGCCAGACGCGCCAAAAGCACCGAACGCAACGCCAGCGACAACACACCCAAAAACACGGCACAAAACCCCTGCACTAGCGAGCGGCTGCGCGTTCCGCGGTACACGCCCACCACCTCGCGCACGCTGCCGCTTAACACGGCACGCGCCTGCGCCTTGGAGAGGCCTGCATTTAAATCTTCTATTTGGGTGGCGGCCCGCTCTTTAATTTTTTCAATCGTATCGTCTAAAAATTCTTCCCAGCTTACGCTCGCCTGCCGCACGGCACACACACCGCTGGCGAGCAGGGCATACAAAAAAGCCAAACCGCCCAGCACCAAAAGCACCACGCCACTCAGCAATGCCGCCACATTTTTGGGAAGCGGCGCCAAAACCGCGGTCTGCACCACGTATGCCGACACTAAAAACAGCCCCAGCCCCGCCAGCAGATGCGGCAGGAAAACTCGCCTCAGCACCAAAAGCAGGGTTTGGAAGGCCCGTTGAAAAAGCGTTTTGTCGGCATCCGGCATGGGTTAATCCCCGTGGCAGCAGCACCCGCAGCCGGCGCCACAGGTATGGCCTTTTCCCTTGCTTACCGACGGAATCCGGTCCGACACCTTCACCATTTTGCCGGTTTTTTTATCGTACACATAGGTACCTGTTTTTTGTTCATTCATATTTGTATTATAGCAGTTTGTAACGCAAGCTTCCGCCGAAAATAGTATAATAAAGAGGTAGTTTCCGACGGAACAGTGAAATTTTATAAATTTCGTTGAAACCCGCCGAAAAAAATGTTAAAATAATTAGGTAGTCAGAAATCCGCAAATCCGATTTAAGCGCCCATAGCTCAATGGATAGAGTGTCAGCCTGCGGAGCTGAAGATACAAGTTCGATTCCTGTTGGGCGCACTTTTAGAAACCACGCGAAAGCGTGGTTTTTTTGTGCGCAAATTAGCCGAACTTGTATGCCGTTTCCTACAATACGGCCTTGGGCGCACTTTTAGAAACCACGCGAAAGCGTGGTTTTTTGTGCGCAAATTAGCCGAACTTGTATGCCGTTTCCTACAATACGGCCTTGGGCGCACTTTTAGAAACCACGCGAAAGCGTGGTTTTTTTGTGCGCAAATTAGCCGAACTTGTATGCCGTTCCCTACAATACGCCTTGGGCGCACCATATAACCCCCCCGAGGTTATCTCGGGGGTTTTTATAAAGCCATTACAACCGTTTTCTGAACTTTGCCTTTAACTTATACCACGGGTCCAAGAAAATCATCAGCACATTGCGCAGCTTACGCAGTTTGCGCGGAAAGGCAACATCGTCGTTCAGCACTGCTTGCCTAAAGCGGCGCACCTTCCAGCGGAACATGGCATTGCGGTGCGAAAAAAGATTTAAATCCAAGGCCGCCACCTGCGGTCGGATAAGGCCATACACTTGGCGGACGGTTTCAGCGGGGACATTGCCCAAACGTCCAACAAATAGACGCTCATCCCCAATCAAAAGAACCATAAAATTAAACCAATAGGTTTCCTTTACTTGTTCAAAAACACCGTATTTTCGCAAATTTTCCGCCAAAATACCAAAGTTTTTCACTCCGTCCAGCGCCATTTTGGAACCATTTCCCGAAATATTCCCCGACCGCCCAATGCGATAATACTGCAGATATTGCCCATCCAGTAAACGTACTTTTTTACAAAGCATCAAAAGTGACACACAAAATGGCACATCCTCCGCCGCACCTGTTGGAAAACGCAAATGCACTGATTCTATTATTTGCCGGCGAATCAATTTGAAACAAACAAAGGGCCAAGCAAAAGCCAATTTGGCAAATTCTTCCGGGGAGTCTCCGGCGGCGGCATCTAAAACATGCTTACAGGGCAGTTCCAACGCCTTGGAACGTGGGGTATACTTTCCCGTTTGCTCATGATACTCATAAAACTCACAAGTAGCGATATCTAAGTTTTCTTTTTTTACAGCAGCATACAGCACTTCACAGGCATTGGGGGCAAAAAAATCATCTGAATCTAAAAATAAAACATACTCACCGTGAGCCTCGTCCAATCCTTTGTTACGTCCACTTCCAGGCCCCAAGTTTGGAACACGAAAAAGTTTAATACGTGCATCCTCTTTGGCCAAGCGGGACAATTCCTCATAAGAACCGTCCGTGGAAGAATTATCCACACACAAGATTTCCAAATCGGTGAAGGTTTGCTCCGTCACGCTTTTTAAACACTGCTCCAAATAGGGTTTTGTGTTATATACGGGAATAATCACGCTGATTTTTGGCATGTTCACTATCCTTATCAATTGGGACGCGTCAGAGCGTCCAGCCGCTCGGGCAGAAGGGGTGAATAAAGCACCTCATACGCCCCGTCTTCGGTCAATTCGTAACGGTACCCCTCGCCTTCGCGCGTCCACGTAAAAGCCACCTGCGTGGCCTGTGGGGCGGGTAGTAAGCAAAGTTCCTTGTATTGGGCCCGCAGGCATTTTACTAACATCAAAAAATGAACGGCCTGCAACTGCGGGTCATAGCGACCTCGGCGCATTTTTTTAATGGCACCGGGGTAGCGGCTCTCAAAAATTTTGGCGTTGTGCTCCATTAGCATGCGACGTTGCTTAGACGGAAAGCTAGCCGTACCCTTGTGGTATATAAACACATTGGGAACAAGCGCAAAGGAATAGCCCGCCTTTTTGGCGCGAAATAGCCAATCGGTTTCGTCGTAATAACCGCGTCCGTAAGCCTCGTCCAACAGACCGATTTGGTTGGCCGCTTTCCGGCTAACAGCCATACAAAAGGAAACCAGCACTGGAACCGTGTCCACCACGCGCGGCGCAAATGCTTGCGCCTGCTTGTCCGCCGTTTGGAGAGGAATGGGCAAGGGCCGCTCCTCATAACCGAAATAAATGGTTTGTTTGTCGGCCGCGTTACTCCACGGGCCGACGGCCGCCAGGCGTTCATCGGCAAAAATAGGGGCAAACAAGCGGCTGGCCCAACGGGGCGGGAGTTCCGTATCCGTATTCAGCACCAAAAAATCGTTTTGGGTCATAGAAATCAAACGGTTTAACGTTTTGATAATGCCACTATTTTGCTCATTTTTAACTACGGTAATTTTATCCGGGTGTGCCGCCTGATACTTTTGCAAAAGCGGCCAAATCCGTTCGTCGGGGCTGGCATCATCGGCCATATAAATATGGAAGGGCAAGTCCGTATTTTTAAGCAAACTATCCAAGCACGGTGGCACAATATCTATCCCGTTATAAACGGGGATTAAAATATCAATGGGACGTTGGACCGTTTGCGTTTCCGGGGCGGGCGCAAAAAAGCCTTGCAAATCTATGGTTTGCGTCGGGCGGGCCCAATAGCGGCGCAGTGCGCGGGAGGCCTCCTCCAACCGGGCCACATAAGCCGCCTTAGGGAAAAACGGCTTTAACGCGCGGATCAGTTCCAAACGGGCTTTTAAAAAGAGATAATTCATTTCCCCTCCCTTTTCCCAAAGCATAGTTCAAATAGGTGCGCTTCGTCCAGTAGCATAGAATATGCTTTTCTAGCATAATGTCGACGCCACTTGGCCGTTAAAGATAAATGGGAAGATACCCAATAGCGAAGAACTTTTAGCCATTGGGCTAAGTTTTTTGGGCGGGAGAGTGCCGCCAAGTTTTGTGTACGCTTAAGGTTGTCCCAAATCAGGTGCATATCGTAATGGGTATGTTCACGCAGATAAGGTAAAACTGAGAGGGCGACTCGGCCCTCAGGCATCAAGCCCTCTTCCACAAAAAAGCAACGACGTTTGATAAAAGGACATTTGTCCTCTATCACCAAGCGGTCCGCCTGGGACATGGGCCACGAGTTGTTCCACATTGCTTTGTACTTGTGGTGATCTATCCAGGTAGCACAGGCAAATCCCTTGGCGTCGTAGTACGGGGCTTGGCGCTGCTCGTAACAAATCGTGCTGTCCCCATACGAATTGACCGCACGCAACGTCTCCCAAAATTTTTGAAAAGCCGGGTGCTTTAACAGGGATTTACGGTACACCGTCCAAAACGAAGGGATATGTTGATACGCCACAGGTACGGGCTCGTACCACCGAAACAAACTCCACCAATCGCACTGTTTTTTATCCATATCGTCAAACAATTTTTGCAGCGGATAGAAAGGCCCGAAAAACGTGTAGTTGCACAGCAAAAGTTCGTCGTACTCTGCCAATTTGTCGTAACCATAAAGTGCGATAGCGTCCTTATAGGCCCACGCGTCAAAACCTTTGTTCTGGCGGACAAGCAACTGCTCGCACAGGGGGGCCAGTTTAGCACGGCCCTCGTCAGACAAGAGGCCATTTACCACAATGCATAATTCACTGACAAAGGGCTTTAGTTGGCGCAAAAAGAACGGAATGTACTCGTCTACCACACCGTCTTTATCGTAGAAGAAATAAATGCCTAGGCGCTTCATTTACCACGCACCTCGCGTAAAAATTGCAAAGCGGCGGAAATGTTGTCGTACGGGATTTGGCGGATAATGTCGTCATCTAACTCCCACCATTTCAGGCGCAGGAGTTCCTGCCGGGTAGGTTCATCAAACCGGTAGCGAATAATTTTGGCCGGTACCCCCGCCACAATGGCATAGGGCGGCACATCTTTGGTCACCACACTACGCGCGCCCAGCACGGCCCCGTCCCCAATGGTTACACCATTTTTAACAAAAACCTCATCGCCTATCCACACATCGTTACCAATGTGAATAGGTTTAGTATCCCAAAAATAGTTGTAGGACGGAGCTTTATCCAATTTGAAACCCAATGCGTCAAAATACAAATAAGGAGAAGTGGTAAGAAAATTCAGCGGATGTTCTCCATGTCCTAACGCAACATTCCTCCCCAAGGAACAAAAAGACCCCATAGTAGTTTCTTCACAAGTAACGATTAATCCCCCTGCCATATAACAATGCCGTCCATAATGAGCCAAACTTGGACGCAGCGGATATATAAACGGGCGTTTTTTCCTTGGAACAGATGAAATATCTACTTCTTTTCTAGAAAACAATGTTTGCACCCTTATCTTGTCTCCAACAAATTTAGACTGGTGAAACCAACGGCCTATTTTTTTAAATAGTTTCATTTCTTTTCCTCCGCGGCTAAAATCTGTTTGATTTTGGTATTGTCCCCCCACACGGCGGGGCTGTCGTACGGGCGGTCCGGGTACGCGCCATACGCCAGTTTTATATCTAGATGATTTTCTTGAATAAAACCTTCCACCCGCTCCGCCAGGCTAACTGGCTTGCCCGAGCAGCAGTTTATCACGCCAGTCACAGCCGTTTGGCACACACAGGCGGCAATTTGGCGGGCCAGTTCTTGGACGGTGATAAAATCGTACTTATTCTTGCCTGATGTAAAAGGGAAGGTCTTTTTTCCGTCGTGCGCGGCCTGCAATAGCTTGCCAAAAATGGAACGTGCGTTTTTGTCCTCGCCGTAAATATAATAAGCACGCAGCCATTGCCACACCGCCCCGTGTTCCTTAGCCAGCAGCCTAGAGGACTCCCGCAAGGCATTCTTAGCAATGCCGTATTGGGACGTCGGGGCGCAGGGTGTATTTTCGTCAATGGCGCCTTCGTGGTAACCCACCTCGTGCATAGTTCCCATAACGGCCACTTGTTTTAGCCCCCCCTCCAGCAAATAGCGTAGCAAGGCCGCATGCGCAGAGAGCATTTCTAGGTGTGCGGGCGAATTGTGCACAAAGCCGTCCTTCCACGCCAGGTGCAAAAACACATCCGGGCGGCCGAGCTCTTCGTACACAGCGGGATTTTTCGCCAAAATGTTAAGGTTCAAAAAGCGGGCGCGTCCGTCAATATTTTCGTTAGAAAAATCCACCGCCGTACAAGTAACGCCTCTCTCTAAAAGGGCTTTTACTACGTGACTGCCAATATACCCGTTGGCTCCGGTAACGGTAATGTTCATATTCTTTTGATCCAAAAATTATTCAGCTATCTCAAAAATTCACATGTATTAATTTTGAGAATCCCTGATATCATTTTTTATTCTTAGAGACTATCCCACGGAACAAATCGCGGAAGGAATCATATTCTGTTTTGACTGGAAGCAGTGCTGCCGCATATTGTTTTTTCCTTTCTTGATTTACAAACAAACCCAAAAAAGAATAAAAGCATTTTTTACGCCAATACCGTATACAACTCTTGGCGTATTTCTTTATAATGTAGTTTGTATTGGCCTGCAAGGAGATCTTCTTATATTGATTTATCTCTTCCATAATGCGAACTGCCAGTTGCCAATAAACCTTGCGGGTATAATGGTCAACACAGTCCACAAAATCACTTTGGGAAGTAATAAAGTCATCCAATTTAATCAAACGAATATTCTCTTTTCCTGCAGCAAATGCCTCAATTAGCCGGTTCCTTTCCCGGTGACGTAAATGGGCGTGTTTATAGGCTGGATATTCTTCATGTTCACAGGGCTTTTCCGCACCTAGGATAAGAATAAGCAATGTCTTTCGTGGTAAAAGAGTATAAATATAATTTAAGTTAGAAACACAATTTTCAGGGGATACAGGCCCCAAAAAACGATAACGTTCGGTTATGTCTTTTAGCACTGGAAGGGTGATTGGGATATTAAGGCTTGGGATGTGAGAGTGTATGTTCTTGGATTCCAAAAGTGTATCCCAATGATTTTTGTCAGTAAACGGAAATTCGGCCCAACCGCCACAAACATGGTAACCATACTGTTTGTTTTCGTATACTCCAATAACAGAATCCAATAAAGTGCTTAATACGACGGCATCATACGTGTTACTAAAAAGTCGGGTAAAAAAATCATCTGGGGCAGCGAAGGGAGTCTCCTTTACTGCTTGTTCTTTTATCTTCTCGGAGTACTTATGAGCATTGACGATATTTTCCGTGCATTGTTGCCCTATACTGTCCGGCGCGTTAGAATTGAGGTGAATAAATTCTTTATCAATGTGGCACCCTGCCATGTCCATATAGGGCACACAGCTTTCTAAATCACAGGGGCCCTTCATGAGAATGGAAAACTCCTTCTGATGTTGAGTTTGTTGGTGACTGTCCGCTTTAGAAAGATTAATCCAGGAAACGGTTTTTTTGTCGCATAATTTGCCTGTGACACTTCCGGAAATAGTTATCTGCGGAAAGTTTAATTCTTGGTAAATAAACTGGTCAACACCCATGCCTAAAATGCGACACGAAAACAAAAAGTGTTCTAAAGAGTTAGTTTGAATATTTTTTGCGTAAAACCCCACTATGCCATAATCGCCATACTTGTCCTTCACGGAAACATACGCGCATTCATAAGCAGGACTGGACAACACGTTAAACAATTCTTCTGCTGTGGAGCGTTTCTTGGTGTAGTTTAATTGATTGGTTCTGTGAATCATTTCCAAAATACGTTCCCGTTGAGACAAACAGTCATGGTGCAGTACAACCTGTATATCACTTTGCTCCAAAAACTCGGTATTAGAAGATACTTTCTCTTGCGCTTTGTGCTTGATTTCTAAAATTTTATACTGCTGCAAACGAGATAAAGAGCTGTCATCTTTTTGTACTTTCGGCAACTCCTGTTCCAATTCTTCAATGACACTCGGTAACGCCACTTTTAGGGTCGGACAATAAAAAGTTGCTTCCTGCAAATTGCCTAGGTTATCATCAATAAGCAGTACATTTTCCGCACGTAACTGCATATTTTGAATTAATTGTTTTATTCGTTGCCCTTTTGGCGTCCAATCAATGGATGGAAAAACAAAAAAATCCCATAAGCCTTTTTCCACAGAAAAAGCCTTTTCCACTGCAGCATAATCATTTTTGGAGCAGATAGAATTCATAATGCCCTTATAGCACAGGGCACGCACGAGTTGGGCATGAGAAGGAGGAATATGCACAGCTCCTTCCGAAAGAGTCCCTTCCCAAAAAGTTTCATCCAAGTCCCAAATAATAAGTTTTAAAGTGGAAACATCAAAAGAATTGTTTTTTAAATCATGCATAATCATTTACCCCCTTCGCCATTTCTATTGTTGCTTCAAATACCACTGAACGGTCTTTTTGATGCCGGTCTCAAAGGTCTCTTGCGCCTTCCACCCCAGCTGCGTTTCCAGTTTGGTGGCGTCAATGGCGTAGCGACGGTCGTGCCCGGCACGGTCTTTTACAAAACTGATTAAATGTGCATAGGGCTTTCCATCCTTCGCGGGGCACAACTCATCCAACAGGGTGCAAATCGTATGTACAATTTGCAGGTTGTTACGCTCGTTGCGGCCACCAATGTTGTACGTCTCGCCCGCTTTGCCCTGTTGCCACACCAAGGCAATTCCCTTGCAATGGTCCAGCACATACAGCCAATCACGCACATTTTTTCCGTCGCCGTATATCGGGATAGGTTCCCCTGCTAATGCTTTTCGGATAATGGTGGGGATCAACTTTTCGCTGTGTTGTTTCGGACCGTAATTGTTGGAGCAATTACTGGTAGTCACGTTGAGCCCATAGGTATGGTGATAAGCCCGCACCAACAAATCACTAGACGCCTTGCTAGCAGAATAAGGAGAGTTGGGCGCATAGGGCGTAGTTTCGGTAAAAAGTCCTGTTTCGCCTAATGAGCCATACACCTCGTCTGTAGAAATATGGTGAAAGCGGCTCTTTTCATACCCGGGTTTCACTTGGCCGGGGGCGGACATCCAGTGCTTGCGGGCTGCTTCCAACAATGTAAATGTGCCTTCTATATTCGTTTTGATAAATGGCAGTGGCCCCGTGATAGAGTTATCCACGTGGGACTCCGCCGCAAAGTGGAACACCCCGCGGATATCGTATTTTTCAAACAGGTTCTGCACCAGAGCAGCGTCGCAAATGTCGCCCTTCACAAAGGTATAGCGCGGATTATTTTCACACTCCTTTAAATTTTCCAAGTTGCCCGCATAGGTCAGCTTATCCAAATTGAGCACACGATACTGCGGGAACGCCTCTAAAAAGTACGGGATAAAGTTGGACCCGATAAACCCCGCCCCACCGGTAACAAGCAAAGTTTCCTGTGTCATAAAACACTCCTTAAAATACAGGCGCTTCTTTATAGGCGCCAAATGACGGATTTTTCAAATCTTTTTCAGACAAAACCGCCTGGGTCACGTCTATCTTCCAGTCCACCGCCAGGTCTTTATCAGCAAAGTGGACGGCCCCCTCGGAGGCTTTGTTATAAAAATTGTCGCATTTATAGGCAAATTTAGCCGTAGGCGTTAAGACGGAAAAACCATGCGCAAAACCGCGCGGAATGTAAAACTGTTTTTTGTTCTCGGCCGAAAGTTCCACCCCAAACCACTGGCCAAATGTCGGGCTATCGCGGCGCAAATCCACGGCCACATCCCACACCGTCCCCTCCAGCACACGCACCAGTTTGGCCTGCGCAAAGGGTGGTTTTTGAAAGTGCAATCCACGCAGCGTGTTTTGCGTGGAAAAGGACTCATTATCCTGCACAAAGTCCGCGGTAATACCCGCCTCTAGCAGGGTTTGCTTGTTGTACGACTCGTAAAAATAGCCGCGGTTATCCGCAAATACTTTCGGCGTCAGCACCAACAGTCCTTCAATCGGCGTCTTAGAAAAAATCATTGTTTTTATTCTCCACAATATCCAGCAAGTACTGGCCGTAACCCGTGTTCTTCATCAGCATAGCCCGGGCTTTTAAATGAGCCTCATCAATCCACCCGTTCTTGTAGGCAATAGCCTCCAAACAGGCAATTTTAAGGCCTTGGCGGCTTTCCAACGCCTCTATAAACATAGAGGCCTTGATTAGATCCTCGTGCGTGCCCGTATCCAGCCACGCCATACCGCGCCCCATCAGCTGCACGGACAGCTCTCCTTGTTTCAAATACCACTCGTTAACGGAGGTAATTTCCAGTTCACCTCTGGCGGAAGGCTTTAGCTGTTTAGCTATATTCACCACCCGGTTGTCGTAAAAATACAACCCGGTAACCGCCCAGTTGGACTTGGGATTTTGCGGTTTTTCCTCTATGGAAAGGGCCTTTCTGTTTTGATCTATTTCCACCACGCCGTACGCGCGCGGATTTTTGACGTGATACCCAAACACGGTGGCACCCGTCTTGCGGGCGGCGGCCTCGCACACCAAGCGTTTTAAATCCCGCCCGTAAAAAATGTTATCGCCCAAAATCAGGCACACATGCTCTTGCCCGATAAAGTCCGCCCCTAAAATAAAAGCCTGGGCCAGCCCTTCGGGTTTGGGTTGTTCGCAATAAGACAGTTGTAAGCCGTAATCGGAGCCGTCCCCTAGAAGTTTTTTGTAGAGCGGCAAGTCGGCTGGGGTGGAAATAATCAAAATTTCCCGTATGCCCGCCAACATCAAGATAGATAAGGGATAGAAGATCATCGGTTTGTCGTAAACCGGGATGAGCTGCTTGGATACAGCAAAAGTGGCCGGATACAGGCGGCTACCCGTTCCGCCGGCCAAAACGATACCTTTCATAGTTCCTCCGCCAAGAGTCTATTTACTTACCTATTCTAGCATATTCCGGCCCTTAGGCCAACTAACAATTAATAAAAATGAAACTCCCCGGGCTCACGCCCGGGGTTTCTTTTCATCCGAACAATTCCATTGTTCGCCCCAAATCTTCTT